>NZ_JBTNDL010000005.1:0-243139 GCF_054511015.1 Arthrobacter sp. MDT1-48-3 | reverse complement strand
CAGGCCGACCCGGCCGGCCTGGGCCAGGTCGACGGCGTAGTAGTCGGTGTCGGAGGTATTTGCGCTGAGTGTCGAACCCGAGACGGTGGTGGCCAGGGGCACCACGGTCGCGGCCGAGGTGGTGCTGTTGGGCTCGAGCTCGACCGGCGCTGCGCTCAGCGTGGTGTTGAGGGTGTAGGTCTTGCCCCAGCTTGCCTGGAGCCTCTCGCCGTAAACCTTGATGTAGGTTCTGCCTGCGGGAAGGAAGGTGCCCTGGGCGGCGAGTCGGATTCCGTCGGAGTCTGCACCGGTGAGGTCGAAGTTGTAGAGGCTGGCGCCGTTGGCATTCAGGATGCTGAGCGTATAGAGCCTGCCGGTGCCAAGACCTGCGGGGAACTTGAAGTTCAGGCCGACCCGGCCGGCCTGGGCCAGGTCGACGGCGTAGTAGTCGGTGTCGGAGGTATTTGCGCTGAGTGTCGAACCCGAGACGGTGGTGGCCAGGGGCACCACGGTCGCCGCCGCCAGGGTGCCGTTGGGTTCGGCTTCCGTAGTAGCAGCTGAAGAGGGTGTAGCCGTCAGGAGCGAGAGAAGCACCGCCAGAACTACGAGGAGCGCGGTGCGAGCGGGACTGACAGTACGAAGAATGGCTCCGACCCTATGTGCTGGCAATTTCTACCCCTGAATGGTGTGCATGCTATGTCGCGATCGACACAGTCAATGGAAAGCTCCTGCTCAAGGTAATCGGAAGTCCGCGCCTTGTCCTACAGAAATACGTCAAGTGGCTCGGTTATGACGTCGGCGAGATAATTCCGAGTAATCGACGAGATGCTTGCGAGTAATTGAGCAGGAGGTTGCGGGTATTTTCCGCCACGTCGGCCGTTCTTTCTCGAAGGTCCACGTCGAAGTGATCTCATCCCGTGCTCAGGCGAGGAGACGCAGCACCTTGTCCACGGTGTTGATGTTCCGCGTCGTGGACGTCGACGCATACCGGGCGCGGGCGAGGAGCTTCGCCACGGGCACCTCCGTCGACTGACCCTTGGGGGAGAACCAGCTGATCGCCGTGCCGCCCGGGAGCACCGTGGGCTGAGCGGCCAGCGCCGCGGCGTCACCGAGGAACCCGTCCCGTTCGGCGCGACCGGTGAAGAACGTCACGTAGGTGTGGACTCCTCCCGGCGGTCCCGGCGGTCCCGGCGGCTCGGGGACCGCGGCGGCGATGCCCACCAGGTCGGCGCGCTCGACGACGATCACCCACGCCTCGTAGCCGAAACGGCGACGCAGCGCCTCCTCGATGCATTCCTTGAGATCGGCGGGCGCCAGGGCGGAGGAACAGGTCACATTGCCGCTGGCCAGCACCGTGGCCACCTCCGTGACGGGAAGACCGGTGAGTTCGTCGCGGACGTCGGCCATATTCAGGGTGACCGCTCCGACGTTCACCCCGCGGAGGAAGACGGCGTACCGGAACCCCGCAGCGGGTTCTGCCATGTCAGTCCGCCGCCTTCGCGACCGCGAGGGTCAGCTGGCGCGCGGCGTCGGAGACGACTTCCGCGTGGATCCGTCCGGGCTGCCGCGTGAGGCGTTCCATGGGCCCGGAGATCGAGACCGCGGCGATGACGCGCCCGGACGGGCCGCGGACCGGTGCCGACACCGATGCCACGCCCGCCTCACGCTCCCCGAGGCTCTGCGCCCAGCCCCGCCGGCGGACGCCGGCGAGGACCGTCGGGGTGAAGCGTGCGTTCTGCAGTCCCTTGAGCAGCCGGTCGTGGTCCTCCCACGCCAGGAGGCACTGCGCCGCCGAGCCGGCCTTCATGGACAGCTGGGTGCCCACCGGGATGGTGTCGCGCAGGCCCACGGGGCGCTCCGCGGACGCGACGCAGACGCGCCAGTCGCCCTGCCGCCGGAAGAGCTGGGCGCTCTCGCCGGTGGCGTCGCGCAGGCTCAGGAGGACGGGCCCTGCTGCCGCGATGAGCCGGTCCTCGCCCGCAGCGGAGGCCAGTTCCACGAGCCGGCTGCCGAGCACGAAGCGACCCTGGATGTCACGGCCCACGAGGCGGTGATGGGCGAGGGCGAGGGCGAGCCGGTGCACGGTCGGTCGGGCGAGGCCCGTCGAAGCGACCAGTTGCGCGAGGGTGGTAGGTCCGGCCTCGAGGGCGTCGAGCACGAGGGCGGCCTTGTCGATGACTCCGACGCCGCTAGAATTGTCCATAGGATGATATTGCCGTCTCATAATCTGAGACGCAAGCCGTCGGACTGGCACTCTCCGATGCGTGGCTGGTTGAGTTGATGCACCAAGGGTCGGGACGGCGGACACCCCGCCGCCGTGGTCCACCGGAACAGAGAAGGACGATCGTATGGGCAAGACACTGGCAGAGAAGGTCTGGGACGCGCACGTCGTCCGCAAGGGCGAGGTCGTCGGCGCGGAAGCTCAGCCCGATCTTCTCTACATCGACCTGCACCTGATCCACGAGGTGACCTCTCCGCAGGCCTTCGAGGGCCTCCGCCTGGCGAACCGGCCCCTGCGCCGTCCGGACCTGACGATCGCCACCGAGGACCACAACACGCCGACCCTGGACATCGACAAGCCCATCGCCGATCTCACCAGCCGCACGCAGATCGAGACGCTGCGCGCGAACTGCCGCGAGTTCGGTGTCCGGCTGCATTCGCTCGGCGACGCCGAACAGGGCATCGTGCACGTCGTGGGACCCCAGCTCGGTCTGACGCAGCCCGGACTGACCGTGGTCTGCGGCGACTCCCACACCTCCACGCACGGGGCCTTCGGAGCACTCGCCATGGGCATCGGCACCTCCGAGGTGGAGCACGTGATGGCCACCCAGACGCTCTCCCTCAAGCCCTTCAAGACCATGGGCATCACGGTCGAGGGCACCCTCAAGCCCGGTGTCACGTCGAAGGACATCATCCTGGCGATCATCGCGAAGATCGGGACGGGCGGCGGGCAGGGCTACGTGCTCGAGTACCGCGGCTCGGCGATCCGCTCCCTGTCGATGGAAGCGCGCATGACCATCTGCAACATGTCGATCGAGGCGGGGGCGCGGGCCGGCATGGTCGCTCCGGACGAGACCACCTTCGACTACCTGCAGGGCAGGCCCCATGCGCCGCAGGGTGCCGACTGGGACGCCGCCGTCGCCGACTGGCGGAACCTGCGCACCGACGACGACGCCGTCTTCGACGCCGAGGTCTTCCTCGACGCGGACGACCTCGAGCCCTTCGTGACCTGGGGGACCAACCCCGGCCAGGGCGTCTCCCTCTCGCAGGCTGTGCCCTCACCCGACGACTTCGCCGACGAGAACGACAAGGCCGCGTGCAGCCGGGCGCTGGACTACATGGCCCTGGAACCGGGCACCCCGATGAAGGACATCCGGGTGGACACCGTCTTCCTCGGCTCGTGCACCAACAGCCGCATCGAGGACCTCCGCATCGCGGCGGACATCATCCGCGGCCGGGAGAAGGATCCCGCCGTGCGCATGATGGTGGTCCCGGGCTCGGCGCGGGTGCGCCTGCAGGCCGAGGCCGAGGGACTGGATCGCGTGTTCAAGGACTTCGGCGCCGAGTGGCGCTTCGCCGGCTGCTCGATGTGCCTCGGCATGAACCCCGACCAGCTGGCACCGGGGGAGCGCTGTGCGTCGACGTCGAACCGGAACTTCGAGGGACGCCAGGGCAAGGGCGGTCGCACCCACCTCGTCTCGCCCGTGGTCGCCGCCGCGACCGCGGTCCGCGGCACCCTCAGCTCGCCGTCGGACCTGGCACCGCATCCCGGTAACGGGGCGCATGCCGCCGAGTCCACCGTCCCAGCAGCCTAGGAGAGCGCCATGGAGAAGATCACCACGCACACCGGCATCGGCGTCCCGCTGCGCCAGAGCAACATCGACACCGACCAGATCATCCCCGCCGTGTACCTCAAGCGCATCACGCGGACGGGCTTCGAGGACGCCCTCTTCGCCGGCTGGCGCAAGGACGAGGACTTCATCCTCAACCGGGAGCCGTACTCGCGCGGTTCCGTCCTCGTGGCCGGGCCGGACTTCGGGACCGGTTCGTCGCGTGAGCACGCCGTCTGGGCACTGAAGGACTACGGCTTCAAG
This sequence comes from Arthrobacter sp. MDT1-48-3, assembly GCF_054511015.1. NCBI lineage: Bacteria > Bacillati > Actinomycetota > Actinomycetes > Micrococcales > Micrococcaceae > Arthrobacter > Arthrobacter sp. MDT1-48-3. The sequence goes on along the minus strand of NZ_JBTNDL010000005.1, from coordinate 239,066 downwards.
GCCGTCCTGTCCTCGCGCTTCGCGGACATCTTCCGCGGTAACTCGGGTAAGCAGGGCCTCGTCGCCGCGCAGGTCGCGCAGGACGACATCGAGCTCATCTGGAAGATCCTCGAGAACGAGCCGGGGGCCACGGTCACGGTGGACCTCGAGTCGCGGATGGTGCACTGCGGGTCCGTGAGCGCACCCTTCCAGCTCGACGACTACACACGCTGGCGGCTGCTCGAGGGTCTGGACGATATCGGGCTCACCCTGCGGCAGGAGGAGCACATCACCGCCTTCGAAGCCAGCCGCCCCCGCTGGAAGCCGACGACGCTCCCGGCTCGCACGTAGGCGCTGCGCGCCGGGAGCAGCCGGACCCGGCGGGAGCCGCTGTCGTGCAGATCACGCCGCCGGGACCCGTCCGCGAGGAATGGCGACGCACCCGCGCTGGTTCCTCTCTGGAAACAGGGAGTGCACGAAGTACCCTTGTATTTCTGTCTGCTCCGTGGTTCTCCTATGCTTGGAACGAGCATTTTCGAGTCCGCAGGGGTTCAACGTAGAAGGAAAATAGGTATTCATGGGTAGCGTTCTGACCATCCGCGGCGGCATCCCGCTGACCGGCAAGGTATCCGTCCGCGGTGCGAAGAACCTGGTCCCGAAGGCCATGGTCGCCTCCCTGCTCGGCAACACGCCGTCGGTGCTGCGCAACGTCCCGGAGATCAAGGACGTCGACGTCGTCACCAGCCTGCTGCAGCTGCACGGTGTGACAGTGACCAAGGATCCTGTGACGGGCGACCTCACCATGGACCCCAGCGACGCCAAGATGGCACGCTCCAAGGACATCGACGCCCACGCCGGCGACTCCCGCATCCCCATCCTCTTCTGCGGGCCCCTGATGCACAGCATCGGCGAGGCCTTCATCCCGGACCTGGGCGGCTGCAAGATCGGCGACCGCCCGATCGACTACCACCTCGAAGTCCTCCGGAACTTCGGCGCCGTCGTGGACAAGCGTCCCGGAGGCATCTCCATCTCCGCCCCCAAGGGTCTGCACGGCGCAAAGCTCACGCTGCCGTACCCGAGCGTCGGTGCCACCGAGCAGGTGCTCCTGACCGCCATCCGCGCCGAGGGCATCACCGAGCTGTCGGGTGCCGCCGTCGAGCCGGAGATCATGGACCTCATCGCCGTCCTGCAGAAGATGGGCGCCATCATCACGGTGCAGACGGACCGCGTCATCCGCATCGAGGGCGTGAAGGAGCTGACCGGCTACAACCACAAGGCCATCTCCGACCGCAACGAGACGGCGTCGTGGGCCTCTGCCGCTCTGGTCACCCGGGGAGACATCTACGTGGAGGGCGCGCGCCAGCTCGACCTCACGGCCTTCCTCAACACCTACCGGAAGATCGGCGGCGCCTTCGACGTCGACGACGACGGCATCCGCTTCTACCACCCGGGCGGCGCGCTGAAGCCGCTGGTGCTCGAGACGGACGTGCACCCCGGCTTCATGACGGACTGGCAGCAGCCCCTCGTCGTGGCCCTGACCCAGGCCACCGGCGTGTCCATCGTGCACGAGACGGTCTACGAGAACCGCTTCGGCTTCACGGAGGCGCTGATCCGCATGGGCGCCAACATCCAAGTGCACCGTGAGTGCCTCGGCAGCGTGCCGTGCCGCTTCGGCCAGCGCAACTTCCTCCACTCCGCGGTGATCTCCGGGCCCACCCAGCTCCACGGCGCCGACATCGACGTGCCCGACCTGCGCGGAGGCTTCAGCCACCTGATCGCGGCCCTCGCGGCCGAGGGGGTCTCCCGGGTCACCGGCATCGAGCTCATCAACCGCGGCTACGAGCGCTTCCAGGACAAGCTCGAGGGCCTGGGCGCCGACTTCGACATCACGGAGGACGCCCCGGCTGCCGCCGTGGCTCTCTCCTAGGCGACCCGGCACATGGGGGAGTCACGGGGCTCGCGCGCCATGTTCACGTTCCTCGCCTCCTGGGTGAGGCCCGTCATGAACGCACTGATGGACAAGGAATGGCAGGGGCAGGAGAAGCTGCCCCGCGGGACGGGCATGATCGTCTGCCCGAACCACGTCACCGAGATCGACCCGGTGGTCGTGGGTCACTTCCTGTACAACCAGGGGATCATGCCGCACTTCCTCGCGAAGGCGTCACTGTTCGACGTGCCCGTGGTGGGGTTCCTCCTGCGGTCCATCAAGCAGGTACCCGTGGAGCGCAGCTCCGCCGGCGCCAATCGTTCCCTCGAAGCGGCACGGGACGCGCTGGCCGACGGCGGCGGGATCATCATCTACCCGGAGGGTACCCTCACCCGGGATCCCGGCATGTGGCCCATGAAGGGCCGCACCGGAGCGGCCCGCCTCGCCCTGCAGACGGGGGCGCCGGTGGTGCCCATGGCACACTGGGGCGCGCACGAGGTCTTCCCCCGCTATGCCAAGCGCTTCTACCTCTTCCCGCGCAAGCGGTCCCGGGTGCTGGTCGGTGAACCCGTGGACCTCTCCGAGTTCCGGGACGCCCCGCTGACGAAGACGACGCTCGACGCGGCGACGGACCGCATCATCGATGCGATCACGGAGCTGCTCGCGGAGCTGCGCGGAGAGGAACCGCCGACGGAGCGCTGGGACCCCGCGCGGAAGCAGCAGAAGCGGACCGGGCGCGATTTCGAGGCACAGGACGACGACGGGCAGCCCGATGCGCCCCTGGACGAAGGGACACCGTGACGATCCGAACCGACGTCCGCGCGACGCCGCCTGCGAAGATCGCGGTGCTCGGGTCCGGCAGCTGGGGGACCACGTTCGCCAAGGTGCTGGCCGATGCGTCCGCGTCGACCGCCGTCATGCTCTGGGCCCGCCGCCCGGAGGTGGCCGACGAGATCACCGACGACCACCGGAACTCCCGGTACCTCGGGGACACCCTGCTTCCCGGGAACGTCACGGCCTCGGCCGACGCGGAGGCCGTCCTGGCCGGGAGCGACCTCGTGGTCCTCGCCGTACCCGCGCAGACCCTGCGAGCCCAGCTCCCGGCGTGGCGCCCGCTCATCCCGGCCCACGCCGTCGTCGTGTCCCTGATGAAGGGCCTGGAGGTGGGCACCGATGCCCGCATGAGCGAGGTGATCGCCGAGGAGCTCGCGCTGCCGGCGGAGCGGATCGCCGTCGTGTCCGGGCCCAACCTCGCCATGGAGATAGCCCGTGAGGAGCCGACGGCTTCCGTCGTCGCGTGTCCCGACCACGACACGGCGACGTGGATCGCGGCCGCGAGCACGGCCTCCTACTTCCGGCCCTACACGTCCACGGACGTGATCGGGGTGGAGATCGGCGGGATCGTGAAGAACGTCATCGCCCTGGCCGTGGGGATCTGCGAGGGGCGCCGCATGGGCGACAACACCAAGGCCTCCGTGATCACGCGCGGACTCGCCGAGACCACACGCCTGGCCGTGGCGCTGGGCGGCAAGCCCGAGACGATGGCAGGCCTCGCGGGCATGGGCGACCTCATCGCCACCTGTTCCTCGGCGCTCTCGCGCAACCACACCGCCGGGCACCTGCTGGGCCAGGGACTGACCCTCGAGCAGGTGACGGTGCGGATGAACCAGACGGCGGAGGGCATCAAGTCGGCCCAGGCCGTGCTCGACCTGGCCACCCAGCTCGGCGTCGACATGCCCATCACCGGCAGCGTGGTAGCCGTCCTCCAGGGGCACCTGTCCGTCAACGACCTCGGGCCACGCCTGCTGGCCCGCAACCTCAAGCCGGAAGGCGATTCCGCACCGTGACCACCGTGACCACCGAGACCCCCGCCTCCTCCCGCAAGCCGCGCGTGCTCGTCCTGTTCGGCGGACGGTCGAGCGAGCACGCCGTGAGCTGCGTGACCGCCGCCGGTGTGCTGGAGGCCATCGACCGCACGCGCTACGACGTGGTGCCGGTGGGCATCGCCAAGTCGGGGCAGTGGTCCCTCGTCTCCGCCGACCCGTCCACGTGGTCGCTGCGCTCCGACGTCCTGCCCGAGGTTCCCACCACAGGGCACGCCGTGGTGATGGGAACGGCGGCCGACGGCAGCGCGGGCCAGGAACTGCTGGTCGCCGCCCCCGGGGCGGTGCCGCGCAGCATGGGCAGTGTCGACGTCGTGCTTCCCCTTCTGCACGGTCCGTTCGGCGAGGACGGCACGCTGCAGGGCATGCTGGAGATGGCCGACATGCGGTACGTCGGTGCCGGCGTGCTGGCGTCCGCGGTCGGGATGGACAAGCACTACATGAAGGTCGTCTTCTCGGCGGCCGGCCTCGAGGTCGGCCCGTACGAGGTGGTGACGGACCGCCAGTGGCGCACCGACGCCGAAGCCGCCCTCCAGCGCGCCGCCGCCCTCGGCTTCCCGGTGTTCGTCAAGCCGGCCAGGGCAGGGTCCTCCATGGGCATCAGCCGGGTCGAGGGGATCGGCGATCTCGGGGCCGCCATCGAGGCCGCGCGTGTCTTCGATCCCAAGGTCGTCATCGAGGCCGGCATCGAGGGACGGGAGATCGAGGTAGCCGTCCTGCAGGGCCGCGGCCTCGACGCACCGCGCACATCCCTTCCGGGCGAGATCGCGATGCAGCCCGGCGACCACGCATGGTACGACTTCGAAGCGAAGTACGTCGACGGCGCCGCCGCGGAGCTGTCCTGCCCCGCGGACCTCCCGCGCGAGGTGATCGACCGCGTGCGGCGGCTCGCCGGCGAGGCCTTCGACGCGATCGGCGGCGAGGGTCTGTCCCGCGTGGACTTCTTCTACACGCCCGACGGCCGCCTGGTCATCAACGAGATCAACACCATGCCCGGGTTCACGCCGATCAGCATGTATCCGCAGATGTGGGCGAAATCCGGCCTCGGCTACACGGAACTCATCGACGAACTGATCGGCCTGGCCCTCGACCGCGGTACCGGACTGCGCTGACGGCGGGCCGTCCGGGTCCCTGAAGGGGTGCCCGAGCGGCATCCGGACGGAGTTCCTAGGCCAGCGCCAGGACGCCGAGGAGCGAGACGCCCGCCAGGAACAGCGTCGATACCGCCCCCACAACTGCGAAGCGCCCGCCCGTGCGGAGCAGGCGCCGGACGTCGATGCCGGCCCCGAGACCGAACATCCCGGCAGCCAGCAGGATCGTGGTCAGCGTGCGTCCCGCATCGAGGACGGGTCCGGGCAGGACGCCGAGCGACTGCACGAGGACCATGGCGAGGAACCCGACGACGAACAGGGGCACGAGGGGTGTGCCCGGACGCAGGGAGAGCCGCCCGTCGTCGGTCCCCTCGGTCCCGGCCGCCGCGGCCGCGGTCGCCCGCCGTCGTTCGCCGATGCTCGCCACCGCCGCGACCGGTGCCAGCATCAGGACCCGGCCGAGCTTGACCACCGTCGCCGCTGCGAGCGCGGTGGCCCCGGCGGTGCTGGCCACGGCCACTACCTGCGCCACCTCGTGGACGGCGAGCCCCGACCAGATCCCGAACTCCGTCGCATCGAGGCCGAGGACCGCGTTGAGCAGCGGCAGGACGAGGATCATGAGGGACCCGTAGAGCGTGACCATCGCGACGGCGGAGGCCACCTCGTCGTCGTCGGCGTCCACGATGCCCTGCATCCCCGCGACGGCGGACGCGCCGCAGATCGAGAAGCCTGCTGCCATGAGCAGCGCGCCGGCGCGGCTGAGGCCGAGCCGTCGGCCCACCCACTGTGTGGTGTAGAAGCTGCCGGCGACGCACGCGACGATCAGCAGGATGACCTGGGGGCCCAGGGCCAGGATGTCCGGAAGGGCCAGCTGGAGCCCCAGCAGCACGACGCCGGCGCGGAGCAGGCGCTTGGTCCCCCCGCCGATGCCCGTGCGGAGCGTCGCCCCGTAGAACCCCGAGTTGCCCAGCAGGATCCCGAGCACCAGGGCGATGACCAGGGCACCGAGCACGGTCTGGACGCTCGCCAGCACCAGGGACGCGGCCACACCGGCGGCCATGACGAGAAGACCCGGGACCCACGCCCGAAGCTGTGGGTCCCGGGTCTCCGGGGTGGTGCTGCGGCTGCTCATCCGGGGGTCGATCCTTCCGGCCGCCCGGAGGCGGCGTGGTGCTGTCCGGATCGATTGTGCCAGAGGGAGGACTCCCTCCCCGGCCGGCGGCGGCCTCTTGCGACGGCCGTCAGATGATGGTGTCCGTCAGCGCATTGGGTGTGCCGAACCGGTGGGCCGTGATGCTGATCGCCTGCTCCTGCAGGAACGGCAGCAGCTCCACGCGGCCCGACTCGGTGACGGGCTGCGCATAGATCGCCAGATCGGGTCGGCCACCGGTCGCGGCGGCCAGCGGTGCCGGGTCCTGGCCGATGAGCCGGACGCGCCGTACGGGGAGCGAGGCCGCCCGGGCCAGCCAGGCGCCGTCGTCCTCGGTCGTGACGCTCTCGGCCTGGGCCTCGACCACGGTGCGGAGCGCGTCGGGAAGCTCGGTGGCGCTCGATACCGCGATCGGTGCATCGGCGGCGCGTGCGGCGAGGAGGACCCGCACGAGGTCGGCGATGGGCGCACCCTCGGCCAGGCGCATCGTCACGGGGTGGGCGAGGTAGCGGAAGAGGTTCCGTTCCGCCGACAGCGCCGAGATGTCCTTCACCTGCCCGAACTCGCTGTTCCAGCTCGCGGCATCCGACGCCGCGGAGCGTTCGAGGCGGGCGAGGTCCGTCCCGCTCAGGCCGGCGGCGCGGGCCGCGGTGAGCAGGGGAGCAGCTCCGGCGAGGGGAGCGTCAGTGGCGGTCGACTGCCGCGGGGACCAGGAACCGAGGCCCACGAGGTAGTTCGGGCCGCCGGCCTTCGTGCCCGCTCCCACCGCCGACTTCTTCCAGCCGCCGAAGGGCTGGCGCTGGACGATCGCGCCGGTGATGCCCCGGTTGATGTAGAGGTTGCCCGCCTGGACGCCCTGGATCCAGGTGTCGATCTCCCGGCTGTCGAGCGAGTGGATGCCTGACGTCAGCCCGTAGTCGATGTCGTTCTGCAGGGTGATGGCCTCTTCGAGCGTCGCGGCGGTCATGATGCCGAGGATCGGGCCGAAGTACTCCGTCAGGTGGTACGTCGATCCGCGCTTCACGCCGTCCCGCACGCCGGGGCTCCACAGGCGGCCGGACTCGTCGAGCTGCTGCGGCTGCACCAGCCAGGACTCGCCCTCACCGAGCGTCGTCAGGCCGTCGAGGAGCTTTCCGGCGGCCGGTTCGATGACCGGACCCATCTGCGTCGCGGGATCCGACGGGTAGCCGACGGACAGCGACGTGACGGCGTCGAGGAGCTGGTTGCGGAAGCGCTGCGACGTGCTGACGCTGCCCACGAGGATCACGAGGGACGCGGCGGAGCACTTCTGGCCGGCGTGACCGAACGCGGACTGTGCCACGTCCTTCGCGGCGAGGTCTAGGTCGGCACTGGGCGTGACGATGATCGCGTTCTTGCCCGACGTCTCGGCGAGCAGCGGGAGGTCCGTCCTGAAGGAGCGGAACAGCTCCGCCGTCTCGTAGCCACCGGTCAGGATGACGCGGTCCACCCGCGGGTCGGAGATGAGCCGACGTCCGAGGTCGCGCTCGTCGACCTGGACCAGGCGCAGGACCTCGCGCGGCACGCCCGCGGCCCAGAGCGCCTCCACCATGACGGAGCCGGAGCGGCGCGCCTGCGATGCGGGCTTGATGATCACGGAGGACCCGGCGGCGAGTGCGGCGAGGGTGGAGCCGGCGGGGATGGCGACCGGGAAGTTCCACGGCGGTGTCACGACCGTGAGCCGGACCGGCGAGAACGAGGCGCCGTCGACGTCGTCGAGGTCCCGTGCGCGCTCGGCGTAGTAGTGCGCGAAGTCCACGGCCTCGGAGATCTCGGGGTCGGACTGGTCGAGGGTCTTGCCGGTCTCTGCGGCCATCACCTCCATGAGGTCCGCCCGGCGGGCCTCGAGGGCGTCACCGGCGCGGTGCAGGATCTCCGCGCGCTCCGCCCCCGTCAGGGAACCCCAGGACCCGGCCGCCTCCACGGCACCGGCGACGGTGTCCTCGAGGTCGGCGACCTGTGTGAGCGTGGTGGCGGCGACGGTGTCCTTGCCGAGGTCGGAGCCGGCGACGCGCTCGAGGATCGCCCGTCCCCAGTTGCGGTTGGCCGGAAGGGAGGGATCCGTGTCGGGTGTGTTCTCGAAGCCGGTGCCCGGATGGGGCGCTGCCGGGACGGTGCGATCCTGGCGGCGGTTCGGAGCGGGGACGGAATCGTCGAGCTGTCCGAGTGATGCGAGGAAGCGGTTCTTCTCGCGCTCGAAGAGGGCCTCATTGTCGGAGAGTTCGAAGACGGCGGACATGAAGTTGTCCTGGCTCGCTCCCTCCTCGAGGCGGCGGATGAGGTACGCGATCGCGACGTCGAACTCGCTCGGGTGCACCACGGGCGTGTAGAGGAGCAGCGAGCCGACGTCGCGCTTGACGGCCTCCGCCTGTCCCTGCGCCATGCCGAGGAGCATCTCGAACTCGATGCCGGAGCGGACGCCGCGTTCGCCGGCGAGCAGCCAGGCGAAGGCGAGGTCGAAGAGGTTGTGGCCGGCGACGCCGATGCGGACGTTGTCGATGCGGCCGGGCTGCAGCGCGTAGTTGAGGACGCGCTTGTAGTGGGTGTCCGAGTCCTGCTTCGAGCCCCACGTGGCGAGCGGCCAGTCGTGGAGGGATGCCTCGACCTGTTCCATCGGGAGGTTGGCGCCCTTGACCACGCGGACCTTGATGCCGGCGCCGCCCCGGGCCCGCCGGGCGGCGGCCCACTCCTGGAGGCGGATCATCGCGGCGAGGGAATCGGGGAGGTAGGCCTGCAGCACGATCCCGGCTTCGAGGTCCGTGAACTCGGGGCGTCCCAGGATCTCCATGAACACCGCGATCGTGAGGTCGAGGTCCTTGTACTCCTCCATGTCGAGGTTGATGAACTTCGGCTTCTCGGACCGGGCGGCGAGGGCGTAGAGGGGAGCGAGCTTCTCGGCGACGTGCTGCACGGCTTCCTCGAAGGCCCACGCCGGGTGCGGCGCGACCGTGGAGGACACCTTGATGGAGACGTAGTCGACGTCCGGCCGTTCGAGGAGCCGGACGGTGCCCTCGAGGCGGCGCTCGGCCTCGTGGTCGCCGAGCACCGCTTCGCCGAGCAGGTTGACGTTCAGGCGGATGCCCTCGCGCTTGATCCTGCCGATCGATCTGCCGAGCTTCGCGTCGGAGGCATCGATGATGAGGTGTCCCACCATCTCGCGCAGCACGCGGCGGGCGATGGGAATGACCACCTGCGGCAGCACCGGGGCGACGGCGGCGCCGACCTTCACGGCCGAGCGCATGTACCAGGGGAGGAAGCCGGGCACCTTCGGGGCGATGGCGCCGAGGTTGCGGGCCGCGACGGAGAGGTCCTCGGGTCGGATGACGCCGTCGACGAAGCCGACGGTGAAGGCGAGCCCGTCGGGGTCCTTGAGGACGCCGGCGAGCTGCTTGGCGGAGGAGTCGACGGGCACCTTCGACGCCTCGGTCAGCCAGTGCCGGACGAGGGCGATGGATGCGTCCGGCAGCGTCGCCGGGATCTCGGTGGTTCCGTCGGCGCCGCCGGAGAACCGGGGGGTCTCGTCGTCGCGCTCGGGGTGGGAGGCGGTGGACGGGACCAGGGGCGCCGGGGTGCCGGCGATGCCCTCGAGGGGCGGTGTCTGGGTTGTCATGGCAACGGCTTTCGGTTGAACGGCTTGCGCCGGGCACAGGATGAAGCAGCTACTTCACGTCCAGTATCCGCGGACCCGTAGGATTAGGAAAAGCGATGATTACCGAACGGTATTCGTTGGAAGAATCGAATCGACGGAGTGCCCAATGCTCGATCTGCGCCGACTGCGCCTGCTGCGCGAACTGGCGATCCGCGGCACCCTCGCGGACGTCGCCGCGGCCCTGAGCTACAGCCCGTCCTCGGTCTCGCAGCAGCTCGCCCTCCTGGAGAAGGAAGTGGGGGTGGAGCTGCTGCGGAAGTCCGGCCGCAGGGTGGTCCTGACCCCGCAGGCGGAGGTCCTCGTGGGACACACCGCGGAACTCCTCGAGACCCTGGAGCGGGCCGAGTCGGATCTCGCCGCCTCCCTGACCACGGTGTCCGGCTCGGTCCGCGTGGCGGTCTTCCAGTCCGCGGCCCTGGCGCTCATGCCGGAGGCGTTGACGGCCATGAAGCGGGACTATCCGGACGTGCGCGTGGAGATGGTGCAGCGCGAACCGGAGACCGCGCTGTACGAGACGTTCGCCCGCGACTTCGACCTCGTGATCGCCGAGCAGTATCCGGGTCACGCGGCGCCGCGGCACGCGGAGCTCGACCACATCCCCCTGACCGAGGACGCCATCCGGCTCGCCGTCCCGCCGCCCGGCCTGGACTACGCCGGGATCTCATCCGTCGCGGAGGCGTCGGGTGCCGCCTGGGTCATGGAACCGCGGGGAGCGGCGTCCCGGCACTGGGCGGAACAGGCATGCCGGCGGGCCGGCTTCGAGCCCGACGTCCGCTACGAGACGGCGGATCTCCAGGCGCAAATCCGGCTCATCGAATCGGGCAACGCCGTCGCCCTCATGCCGGACCTCGTGTGGACCGGACGGAGCGTGCCGGTGCAGCTCCTCGACCTCGACGACAGCCCCCGGCGCTCCATCTTCACCTCCGCGCGCACGGCCGGCGCCCGGAGGCCCGCGGTCCTGGCCGTCCGCGAGGTCCTCGGGCACGCCGCGGCCGGCGTGCGTCCTCCGCAGCAGGCGCAATAAACGGCACGCAGGACCCGTTAAGCCCTGAGACGCATGTTTTCGTGTCGCCCCGCCTCGCTTCTAAGGTTGTTCCATGTCCATCCAGTCCACGCAGCTCGGGTCCGCCTCCGTGCCTGCCACCATCGAGAGGGTCGTGGAGACCGTCCTCCCCACCCGGCACGGGACATTCCGCATGGTCGGCTACCGTGACAACGGCGGGACGGAGCACGTCGCGCTGGCGCAGGGGATCGACGACGACGCCCGGGGTACCGCCCACGCGGCACCCCTCGTCCGCGTCCACAGCGAGTGCCTCACGGGCGACGCGTTCGGTTCATGGCGCTGCGACTGCGGGGAACAGCTCGACGCCGCGCTCGCGGCCATCTCGGAGGAGGGCCGCGGCGTCGTGGTCTACGTGCGCGGACACGAGGGACGCGGGATCGGGCTGCTCGCCAAACTGAAGGCGTACGCGCTGCAGGACGAGGGCGTGGACACGGTGGATGCGAACACCGCCCTCGGACTGCCCGTGGATGCCCGCCGCTACGACCAGGCGGCCGAGATCCTCCAGGACCTCGGCATCAGCGCCGTGCGGCTGCTCTCGGGGAATCCCGCGAAGGAGGAAGCGCTGGAGGACCTGGGGATCAGTGTCCTCGAGCGCCGCGGACTGCCTGTGTCGGAGCGGTCGGAGAACGCGGCATACCTGGCGACCAAGCGTGCACGCATGCGCCACGACGCGGCGCCGGCCGACGACGCCTGGGCCTCGCTCCTCGACGGCACCGTCCCGGCGGCCCCCGCACCGGGCGAGGCGGAGGAGCTCACGCACCGCTACGGGTACCTCGCGGCCGCGACCGGGCAGATCGTCGTCGGACAGCTGCGCCAGAGTCTCGACGGCTTCATCGCCTCGCGGTCCGGCGACGCCGGCTTCCATGAGGATCGCGGCGACCACGGGCACCTCCAGCGGCTGCGGGCCCTGGCGGACGCCGTCGTCGTCGGCGCGTCCACGGTGCTCGCGGAGGACTGCTCACTCTCGGTCGACGACGTACCCGGCAGCAGCCCCGTGCGCGTCGTGCTCGATGCAGCGGCACGGGTGGACGCCGGCGCGCGCGTCCTGGCCGACGACGGCGTCCCGACCCTCTGGATCATCGCGCACGACGCCGCGGTGCCGGAGGCCCTGCCGGCCTCGGTGGAAGTGGTGCGGCTGCCCGCGGAGGACTTCGCTCCGCGGCGTGTGCTGGAGATCCTCGCCACGCGGGGTCTGCAGAAAGTGCTCGTCGAGGGCGGGGGCAACACCGTCTCGCGGTTCCTCGACGCCGGCCTGCTCGACCGGCTGTACCTGACCACTGCTCCTGTGCTGGTGGGCGACGGCGTGCCCGGTATCCGCTTCTCCGGCTCGGATGCCCTGGCCGAAGCGCGGACTGCGCCGGTACGGCGCTTCGTCTTCGGTCAGGACATCTGCACGGAGTTCAACTTCGCCGCGGTGCGGTAGCCGGGAGGGCTACCGCAGGACGATCAGGAGTCGTCGCTCAGCCGCTTGCTCTTGCCCTGCAGCCGATCGATGTGTTCGGACGCCTCGGCCTTGTTGATGTCCGCAGGGATCTCCTCGCCCGCCTCGCGTGCGAGGGTGTCGAGGTAGCTGCGCTGTGCTGCGGTCATCGGCTCGTCGCCGGTGACCCAGTCGGAGGGATCCCGTTCGAATCCACCCTCGGGCTCGGACGTCGGACTTCCCAGTGTGTCTGCCATATCGGTTCCTCTTCGCTCGTTTCCAGCGTGAGCCATCAGTGTACTTAGTTTCCGGGGAGCTCCACGCCCCGCTGCCGCAGCCGGCGCTCCGAGTGCGCGGCGAGGCGCATCCTGCCTCCGGCGTACGGCACGCCACCGCGGGCCCTGCTGGCGACGGCGAGCCAGCTGCACACCGACCGCTCGAGGAGCCAGGCCGGCGCCCACAGGGCGGCGGTCGGGCGGAACACCTGCCGTCCGCCCCGCCGTCGTCGGCCCAGTTCCGCGAGCGCGACGACGCCGATGCCTGCCGCGGCCAGGTGCCGCGCCGCCGGCCGGGCCAGGACGAGCGCCGGCAGCAGGCTCAGTTCGACGGCGAGCCTCGCGGGCTGCGCGAAGCTGTCATAGGCCTGCCGGACGCGCTGTCCGAGGAAGTGCCGCGACGAGCAGGGGAGCCGGGCCACGAAGAGGTCGTCGGCGCGCGCCTCGACGCCGCCGGCGGCACGCACCGTGCGGATGAGCTCGAGGTTCTCGAACAGGGCGTCGGCGCAGTAGCCGCCCGTCGCGCGCAGGGTGCTGCGCCGTACCGCCAGCGTCCCCGGGTAGTCGGAGGCCAGCGCGCGGTTGAGCAGGGTCCGCCCGGTGTCCCACTGCGCGTGCCACGGCAGGCGGGCGAAGTAGTTCTGCGGCCGCACGACGTCCGCGTCCTCGAGGAGCCCGAGGACGCGCTGCAGATCGGTGCGCCGGTAGCGGACGTCGTCGTCCGCCAGGACGACGAGCTCGTGCCGTGCCTCGGCCAGCCCGGTCAGGACGCCCTGCACCTTCCCGTTGCCGCCCTGCCGGACCCGCTCCGGATCGGGCCGGAGGTGGCGGACGTCCGGCGGGAAGGCGCGGGCGTGCCGGTCGAAGCAGGGGTCCGCCGAGCCGTCGACCACCGTGACATCGATCCAGCGCACCAGGTCCCGCAGGTACAGGGCCAGCTCGGCCACCGGGCCCTCGTCCGTCCACTTCAACGGCAGGATGTATTCGGCTGCGTAGCGCATGGGAGGTCGGCATGCTCCTCGTGCAACGGGTTTCCGGACCGGTTGTCCGCTTCCCTTCAATTACTAAGGGTGCTTACGGTGGGGCCGCAAGGAACCCACTTGCCGGATTGCCCGTAGACACCAGGAGGAACAGTGACGCAGCCAGCGCAGCAGCAGGAACCGCCCGGCACCACCGACGCCATGGAGCCGACTCCCGACCACGGTGAGCAGTCCTATCGCGGCACGGGCAGGCTTCTCGGCAAGAAGGCGGTGATCACCGGTGGCGACAGCGGGATCGGCCGCGCTGTCGCGATCGCCTATGCACGTGAGGGTGCGGATGTCCTCATCAGCTACCTGGACGAGGACGACGACGCGCGGGAGACGGCCCGCTGGGTGGAGGAGGCGGGACGGCAGGCCGTCCTGTTCCCCGGAGACCTCGCCGACCCGGCGACGTGCCGGGCCGTGATCGACAAGGCCGTGGAGCAGTTCGGCAGGGTGGACATCCTCGTCAGCAATGCCGCCTTCCAGATGACCCACGAGAGCATCGAGGAGATCCCCGACGAGGAGTGGGACCACACGATCGCCACCAACCTCAGCGCCTTCTTCCACCTCACGAAGGCCGTGCTGCCGCACATGGGGGCGGGGGGCTCGATCATCGGGTCCAGTTCGGTGAACTCCGACAATCCCGTGCCCACCCTGCTGCCCTACTCGGCGACGAAGGCCGGCATCGCCAATATGACGGCGTCCATGGCGCAGCTCCTCGCGGAACGCGGCATCCGCGCCAACTCGGTGGCTCCCGGCCCCATCTGGACACCGCTCATCCCTGCCACGATGCCGGAGGACCAGGTCGAGAGCTTCGGCCAGCAGGTACCCCTCCAGCGGGCCGGGCAGCCCGCCGAACTGGCTCCGGTGTACGTGCTGCTCGCCTCCGACGAGGCCAGCTACGTGTCCGGCGCCCGCATCGCCGTGACCGGAGGCCAGCCGATCCTCTGACCGGGCCCGCTTCGCCTTCCACGGACGCCCGGCGGCGGCCCGTGGTAGGCCCGGGCCCCTACCCCCTGAACATCGGCAGGGGAGCGCCCGCAACCCCTGGCTCGACGGCGAACAGGGCGCCCGCCTGCGGTTCGGACCCCTCCGGGACGTTCTCCTGCGTGGTCGTGATGAACAGCGTCGACAGGTCCGCCCCACCGAAGGCGCAGGCCGTCACATTGGTGACCGGGAGGTGGATGAGTTCCGAGAGCTTCCCCGAGGCGTCGTACCGGGCGATCGCGGCGCCCCCGTACAGCGCCGTCCAGATGCCGCCCTCCGCGTCGATGGCCATGCCGTCGGGCATGCCGAGCGCCGGCTCGACGACGGCGAAGGTGCGCCGGTCGGTGAAGCGGCCGCTCTCGACGTCGTAGGCGAGGGCGTCGATGCGTCCTGTCGGGGTGTCGCTGTAGAAGGCGGTATCGCCCGAGGGGGAGAAGTGGAGTCCGTTCGAGATGGTGCCTCCCGTCAGCACGGTGGACACCGAGTGGTCCGTCCCGAGGGAGTACAGGGTGCCGGCGCCGAATCCGCCCTCCCATCCCATCGACCCGCAGAGGAAGCGGCCGGCGGTGTCGCAGCCGCCGTCGTTCATGCGGACGGCCGGGTCGCTGAAGGCAGCCGGCCCCTCCTCGAGGATGGAGAACGACTCGTCGGCGAACAAAAAACCCCGTTCCACCCCGATCACGTAGCCGCCTGACGCACGGCCGCGGATGACACCCGCCAGGCGCGGATGCACGTCGTGCCTGTCGATGCTGCCGTCGTCGTGGCGGACCAGGACGTCGCCCTCCATCATGTCCACGAGCAGGAGCTCCTTCCGGCGCGGATCCCAGTAGGGGCCTTCGCCGTGGAAGGTGCAGACGTCGGAGATTTGCTCGGCCTTCACGGTGCCTCCTGTAGTGGTGCGGGTGCGTTCTGGAGAGGGGCGTCAGCCGCCCGAGGGAGCCGGGGTCGCATCGGCCAGGCCGACACACGCGCGGGTCTGCTCGACCCGCTCCACGGCGTCGCCGAGCTCGACGAGGACGGTGCTCGAGGCGACGTCGTCCGGGTCGAAGAGGACCTCGACGGCGGGGTCGCGTCCGTAGGTGGTGGCGGTCCAGGCCGGATCCCCCTCGCGGACCACCCAGTCGACGTCGTTCACCGTGACGCACGGATCGGTCGTGGGGCCGGGGACGTCCACGCCGCACCGCAGGACCACCTTGGAGGGGTCCCCCCAGGCGGACGTGGCCTGGCTGTTCGTGTCGCGCTGTTCGTTCTCGGCGACCGTCGGCGGCAGCGCGATCATCACCTCGGCGCACCGGGCATTCGCGGCGTCCTGGGCGGGGTCCACATCCACGACGGACGCGCAGCCCGCCACCCCCATCAGGAGGGCCGCGGCGGGCACCAGGAGCATTGCGGCGCGGGGGAGGGCAGACATGGTTCCACCCTAGTAGGTGGCCCGACGCCGGGTGGGAACGGCGTGCGCACGAGCACGACAAGGAACAGTCGAGCACGACACGGAAGACCCGTGCACGGCAGGAACCGGGAGCGGGAACCGGCCGCCCGTAAACTTCAGGAGCCGCAGTCCGTCTCAGCTGCCGGTACCATCCCCGCACCCCGGTGCCGCTTTCCCGCGGGCCGCGTGCGAGAGCCCGATCCGAGGAACCATGACCGCGCCCCACCGCCGCCCCCTGCCCGCACCCGCCCTCACGAGGACCCTCACCGGAGCCGCCGGCGCGCTCCTCGCTACCGCCGTCCTCGCCGCGCCGACAGCCGCCGTCGCGCTCCCGCTGTCACCCGCGATCGTCCCCGCCGTGGTCGCGCAGCAGGAGCCCGCCGTCGTCGAGCAGCCGCAGCCGGAGTCGACCTTCGTCGAGCCGGCCCCGGTGGTGCCCGATCCGACGGCGACGAGCGGGATAGACCCGGTCACGGGATTCGCCATCAACACCCGCACCGGGTTCCTGGTCCACCCGCCTACCGGCCACCTGATCGAACCCGGAACCGGGCAGCTCCTGTTCGCCGATACGCTCATCTACACGAACCTGCGCTACGACGCCGAGACAGGGCAGGTCGTCGATCCCGCCGGCGGGACGGCAGCACCGGAGCCCGGTGTGGGTGGTCCGACGGCGACGGCGTCGTCCGCGCCCTCCGCCACCGCGTCGGCCTCCGTACCCGCCACGGTCACACCCGCTCCCACGGTCGCTCCCGTACCCGTCGCGACGTCGGTCGCTCCCGTGGCGACCGCCTCGGCCAGTCCGACCCCGCGACCCAGCCGGTCGAGTACCCGCACGCCCTCGAGCAGCCCGGAGGCCGCGGTCGAGGAGGAGCGCACGTCGTCCCTGGCACCCGCTGCCTGGATCGGTGCCGGCGTCGTCGCCGTCGCGCTCGCCGTCATCGGTCTGCTGGCCGCGCGCCGACGCGGACGCCACCAGTCCTGACGCCCGAGCGCGGCCGGTAAGGTGCAAGATGTGAAAAATCTTCTGGTCACCGGCGGCGCCGGCTTCATCGGGTCCAATTTCGTGCACTACCTGATGGAGCGCACGGAGGTCTCCGTCACGGTGCTGGACAAGATGACCTACGCAGGCAACCACGCCTCGCTCGAAGGGCTGCCCGCCGACCGCTTCGAGCTGGTGGTCGGGGACATCGCGGACGCCGCCGTGGTGGATCCGCTGACCGAACGGGCCGACGCCGTCGTGCACTATGCGGCGGAGTCGCACAACGACAACTCGCTGCACGACCCCCGGCCCTTCCTGGACACGAACATCATCGGCACCTACACGCTGCTCGAGGCCGCGCGCAGGTTCGGCACGAGGTTCCACCACATCAGCACCGACGAGGTGTACGGCGACCTCGAGCTCGACGATCCCGCACGCTTCACCGAGAGCACGCCCTACAACCCCTCGAGCCCGTACTCGTCGACGAAGGCCGGCTCGGACCTGCTGGTGCGCGCCTGGGTCCGCTCCTTCGGCGTCCGGGCGACCATCAGCAACTGCTCCAACAACTACGGGCCGTTCCAGCACGTGGAGAAGTTCATCCCGCGCCAGATCACGAACGTGATCGACGGCGTCCGTCCCAAGCTCTACGGCGAGGGCCTGAACGTGCGCGACTGGATCCACGCGAACGACCACTCCTCGGCCGTATGGACGATCCTGGATCGGGGAGAGATCGGGCACACCTACCTGATCGGGGCCGACGGCGAGCGGAACAACAAGGACGTCGTGGAGCTGATCCTCACGGAAATGGGCTTGCCCGCCGACGCGTACGACCACGTGGTGGACCGCGCCGGCCACGACCTGCGCTACGCCATCGACTCGACGAAGCTGCGCACCGAACTCGGCTGGAGCCCGCAGTTCCACCACTTCGAGCAGGGCCTGCGCGACACCATCGCCTGGTACCGGGACAACGAGGACTGGTGGCGTCCGCAGAAGGCAATCACTGAGTCCAAGTACACCGAGCTGGGGCAGTGACGATGGGCCCCACCTTCTCGAAGCCGCTGGCCGCGCGGGAGACGCCGATCCCCGGCGTCGTGCTCTTCGACCTTCCCGTCCACGGTGACAACCGGGGCTGGTTCAAGGAGAACTGGCAGCGCGCCAAGATGACCTCCGCCGGGCTCGCCGATTTCGGTCCCGTGCAGAACAACATCTCGTTCAACGAGACCGCGGGCACCACCCGCGGGATCCATGCCGAGCCGTGGGACAAGTTCATCTCGGTCGCCACGGGCCGCGTCTTCGGCGCCTGGGTGGACCTGCGCGAGGGGCCGTCCTTCGGTGCCGTCTTCACGGCCGAGCTGGATCCGTCGACGGCGATCTTCGTCCCACGAGGCGTCGGCAACGCGTTCCAGACCCTCGAGGACGGGACCGCCTACACCTACCTGGTCAACGACCACTGGTCGGCCGACGCACAGGACCAGTACGTGTTCCTCAACCTCGCGGACGAGACGGCCGCCATCGACTGGCCCATCCCGCTGGGCGATGCGGAACTGTCCGAGAAGGACCGGAAGCACCCGCGCCTTGCCGAGGTCACGCCGCTCGCCCCGCGCAGGACGCTCGTCGTCGGTGCCGACGGGCAGCTCGGCCGGGCGCTCCGCGGCGCCCTCGCGGACCAGTCCTCCGTCGAATTCGCCGGACGCGCCGAGCTCGACCTCCTCGCTGGCGACCTCGACGGCGCACGACCCTGGGCGGCCTACGACACCATCATCAACGCTGCTGCGTACACAGCCGTCGACGCCGCCGAGACGCCGGAGGGCCGCGCGGCCGCCTGGGCCGTCAATGTCTCCGGCGTGGCAGCACTCGCCCGGGTGGCCGCGGCCCACCGCCTGACCCTCGTCCATATCTCGAGCGACTACGTGTTCGACGGATCGCGGGAGCTCCACGACGAGGGGGAGCCCTTCAGCCCACTCGGTGTCTACGGACAGACGAAGGCGGCAGGGGACGCGATCGTCGCGACAGTGCCGCGCCACTACATCCTCCGCACCAGCTGGGTCATCGGGGAGGGCAGCAACTTCGTCCGGACGATGGCGGGCCTCGCAGGCCGGGGCATCTCGCCGAGCGTGGTGAACGACCAGATCGGCCGCCTCACCTTCACCGAGGACATCGCCGGTGCCATCCTGCACCTGCTCGGCACGGGAGCGCCGTACGGCACCTACAACGTGACCAACGACGGTGACGTGCAGAGCTGGGCGGACATCGCGGCCGAGGTGTACGCGCTCGCCGGCAGGGATCGCACCGACGTCACAGGCGTCAGCACGGCGGAGTACTTCGCGGGCAAGGAGGCTGCGCCGCGGCCCCTCCAGAGCACGCTCGACCTGTCCAGGATCAAGGCATCGGGCTTCGCGCCGGCCCCGGCTTCACAGCGACTCGGCGCCTATGTCCGCGCGCTCACCGGCTAGGATCTCCGGCGGGCTGCGCGGTCCTCTCAGCCCGGCCCCGTATCATTGACCCGAATCCGACCCGACCACTGCTCTTCGACTGGGGACCCCGATGGCACTGAACGACACCGACGCGCCCGTGACACGGAGGCGTCAGCGCCATCCTGTGCGCACCACCCTGCTGGTCTTCGGTGCCATCGTCGTCGTCGCCGCCCTTGTCGCCGGCGGCTACCTGTTCTCGCTCGCGCGATCCTTCGATGCAGGGTCCGAGACGATCGAGACGGCCTTCCCCGCGGAGGAATCTCGCCCCACGGTGGCCCCCGAGGCCGAGGGTGCGGTCAACATCCTGCTGCTCGGGAGCGATTCACGGGCGACGCCGGAAGAGCTGGGCGATACGGCATCCACTGATCCTTCGGACAGCCGCGCGGACACCATGATGCTGATGCACATCCCCGCGGACCGCCAGGACATCCAGGTCATGTCCATCATGCGGGACACCTGGACGGACATCCCGGGGCACGGTGAGGCCAAGGTCAATGCCGCCATGGCTCTCGGTGGCGTACCGCTCGTGGTGCAGACCGTCGAAGGCCTGTTCGGCACACGTATCGACCACGTGGCCAGTATCGACTTCGAGGGGTTCAAGGGCCTCACCGACGCGCTCGCCGGGGTGCAGGTGGACAATCCTGTCGCGTTCCAGTCGAGCGGCAGCGAGGGCGAGTCCTTCGCGGCGGGACCGATCACGCTGCAGGGCGAGTCGGCGTTGAAGTTCGTCCGCGAGCGCTATGCGTTCAGCGACGGCGACTACCAGCGGGTGAAGAACCAGCAGCTGTTCGTCAAGTCGGTCATCAGCAAGGTGCTCACCGCGGATACGCTGACCAATCCGCAGAAAGTCTACGAGGTCGTCGACCAGGTGTCGCCGTTCGTGGCCGTGGACTCATCCCTCGACGCCGGGGCAGTCGGATCGCTGGCCGTGTCGCTCCGCGGCGTGCGGGGCGGCGACATCGACTTCTTCACGCTGCCCAACCTCGGGACCGGCACCTCGGCGGACGGGCAGTCGATCGTGATCAAGGACGACGCCGCCATCGCGCAGGTTGCCGAGGCGCTGCAGGGCGACACCCTGGCCGACTACCTGGCGGCCAATCCGGAAGCCTCGTCGTGACGCGCGGAAGGTCTGCGCGGCGGACAGCAGGGTCCGCGCTGCTCGGGTTGTCCCTCCTCGTCGCCGTGCCGCTGGCGCCTGCCGCGGCTGACGATACTGCGGTCGTGCCGGGACCCGAGCAAACGACGGCTCCCCCTGCGCTGCCAACGACCCCGACTGTTCCGACAACGGCTCCGACAACACCTCCGGCTCCGACAACACCTCCGGTGCCGGCTCCCGCCCCGGTGCCGGCTCCCGCCCCGGTGCCGGCTCCCGCCCCGGCTCCGGCTCCGGCCCCCGTACCCGCTCCAGCACCGCCTGCGCCGTCGCCTTCCCCTGCGCCGGCCCCAGAACCCTCGCCGTCAGAAGAACCCGCCAGCGATGTCGATCCAGCCACAGGTTTCACGATCGATCCTGCGACCGGTTGGCTCATCCATCCACCCACGGGATACCTCATCGAGCCCGGAACGTCCGTTCTGGTACTTCCTGGTTCGCTCGAGTACACGACCTTCAGATGGGACCCGCTCACGGGTCTTGTCGAAGATGTCCAGGACGAGGAGGAGCCGACTCCCTCGGCGTCTGCTGAACCAACGAAGGGCACCGCCACGCCGACGCCTACTGCAACGGCATCGCCGAGCGCGACGGCTCACCCGTCAGCCACCCCACGACAATCGCCCTCGGCGGAGCCCTCCGGAATCGCAACCGGGGCGGAGCAGGCGGGGACCCGCGTGCCGATCGGGGAGCATCCTGTTACGCGTGCCCTCGTCGTCCTCCTGCTCGTGGGTCTCGGAGTTCTCTACTACGCAAGGCTCCGCCCAGGCGGTAGAACCACCAAATAGCGGGATTCTCCCGGATCAGCGCTAGGCTTAGCGCGATAATTTGGTCTCGGCTGAGCTCTGGGGGTTCTTCAATGCGGGTCATGCTGCTCACGCACTCCTATGCACCCGAACACAGCCCTCCCCAGCGTCGTTGGACGGGGTTCATTCGTTCGTTCGTCTCGGAAGGGTGGTCGGTCGATGTCGTCACCCCGGTGGCCCATGCGCCCCACGGGCGGAGGACTCTTCCTAGGCGCATTGCGGGCCGCGCCTTCCGCACGGATGTCGGCGGTCACGGGGAGCGGATCCGCCGCGTACCATACCTGCGGCACGGAACCACCCGCATGGGGCGCCTCCTGAATCACCTCTTCTCTGCGGGCATGTCCGTTCCGATCGCGTTGCTCGCTCCACGGCCCGACGTCGTGATCGTGACGGTGCCGAGTCTGCCGATCCTCGGTGCGGGTTTCGTGGTGTCGCGCCTGCTGAAGCGGCCCCTCGTGGTCGACATGCGTGATGCCTGGCCGGATATCGCCCGTGATGCGCGCATCGTCCAAGGCAGTGCGAAGGGTCTCGCCGAGCGTGCCATCATCGCAATCCAGGACCGTGCCGAACTCGTCGTGACGGTGACGTACGGCTTCGCCCGGACGCTGAGGGAGCGGGGTCTGAAGAACGTTGCGACCGTGACCAACGGTGTCGATGTCGACCAGTTGCGGACACTTGATCCGGTGCCTCTCGACAAGGAGAGGCTGGACGTCCTGTACCTCGGAAATCATGGTGAGAGCCAGCACCTGGAGGTCCCGATCAAGGCCGCAGCACTCGTCGGGGAGCGCATGCGCCTGACGATGGTCGGACACGGAGTCCGACGGAAGGACCTCAAGTCCCTGGCGGCGGCCCTCGACGCTCCTGTCGATTTCGACGATCCCGCCTACGGGCCAAGCGTCATGGACTATTACGAGAAGGCTGACAGCTGCATCGTGGCGTTGCGTGACGACTGGAAGTCCTTCGAGACCACCATCCCGTCGAAGACTTATGAAGTCCTGTCCATCGGGCGGCACGTCACCGGGATCGTACTCGGCGAGGCACGGAAGATCCTCGAGGAGGCGGAAGCGGGTC
This sequence comes from Arthrobacter sp. MDT1-48-3, assembly GCF_054511015.1. Classification (NCBI taxonomy): domain Bacteria; kingdom Bacillati; phylum Actinomycetota; class Actinomycetes; order Micrococcales; family Micrococcaceae; genus Arthrobacter; species Arthrobacter sp. MDT1-48-3. The sequence goes on along the minus strand of NZ_JBTNDL010000005.1, from coordinate 216,696 downwards.
ACGTCGTCGCCGCGAACCCTCGCGCGCTTGCTGATCTATGGTTGTCCCTCGCCGCCGATCGGGGGCAACTCCGGGTCAATGGTGCCGGTCGGCAGTGGGTCCAGCGCAATGCGGACGTCGCTGCACTCGGTCAGGCATACATCGAGCTGCTTCGAGAAGTGGCCCGCGGAGTTTCGTCGCGGTGACCCTGCTGCGCAACGTCCTGCTCGCTGCGACAACAGCAGCCAAGCACCTCGGGGATGACCCCGTGCTCCTGGTGGCGCAGATCGTCCGCAGGCTGCCCGCGGCCTTCGGTCCTGCGGCAGCGCGTGTCCTGGGCTCCGTGCCGACATTCAGCACACGTGCCCTCGGCGCTCATCTGGCTGGTGACGATCACTCACGGGACCAGGTGATCGACGGTGCGCTCGCCGGCCGAATCGGGGGCCGCTCGGCAGCGCGGCTCGCCGAGGTAGCGCTTACGGCCAATGACGTCGAACGGGCAGACTCCCTGCTCGCCCGCGCGGGCGCGGCCGCGGCGACGCGCGCGCGACGGCGCTGGCATGCCGGTGATATGACAGGTGCCATTGCCGTTTTGAGGACTGCAGGCATGCGACGGAAAGCAGAACGACTGCAGAGCGAACTGCGCGTGTACCAGGACTGGCAGCCGACGCTCGGTCCCGTGGAGTCTTATGCGCCGAAGGCCGGAACGGTCCTCCATCTGTTGACCAACTCCCTGCCGCACACCGGCAGTGGCTACGCCCAGCGCTCCCATTCGATCCTTCAGGCGCAGGCGGCCCTCGGCTGGGATGTCCATGCTGCTACCAGGGTCGGCTACCCGGTTCAGATCGGCAAACTGTTCGCCCGCGACCAGGACGACGTGGAGGACGTCACCTACCACCGGCTACTGACGGCGCGTCTGCCCGGAGGGTTCGACGAGCGACTCCAGTTGCAGGCGGAACTCCTCCTGAAGCTCGCGCTCGAGGTGCGTCCGGCCGTACTCCATACCACCACCCACTTCATCAACGGGCTCGTCGTGCGTGAGGTTGCGCGTGTGCTCGGAATTCCCTGGGTATACGAGGTACGTGGGCAATTAGCCGATACGTGGGCGTCGGTCCGAGGCGCCGATGCACGCCACAGTGAGAAGTATCTTCAGTTCCAGAAGCGGGAAAAGGAGGTGATGCTCGACGCTGGTCTGGTGGTCACCCTTGGTCACGCGATGAAGGCGAATATTCTGGCCGTGGGTGTGCCGGAGAGCAAGGTGCTGCTGATGCCGAATGCTGTGGGAGGTGACTTCCTCGACGAACCACTGACTCAGGTCGATGCCCGCCGGGAGGTGGGGCTGTCCGCGTCAGGGCAGTACATCGGAACCGTCTCCAGCCTCGTACCCTATGAGGGAATTCAATACCTCATCCAGGCTTTTGGACTGTTGGCAACTGATCATCCCGACCTCAGGCTGCTCATCGTCGGCGACGGTGTCTCCATGCCATCCCTGCGCGCCCAAGCCGAGCAGAGTGCGTACAAGGACCGCATCATCTTCACCGGTCGCGTCCCTCGGCGGCTAGCTGTCCGATACCATCAAGCGCTGGACGTCTTCGCAGTCCCTCGGGAGGACCTCGAGGTGACTCGTGACGTCACGCCACTCAAGCCCGTCGAGGCCCTAGCCTGCGCCAGGCCGGTAGTGGCGGCGGATCTTCCCGCGCTTCGGGAGATCGTGGAACCGGGCGTCACCGGTATCCTTACTAAGTCCGGAAGTGCGAACGCGCTCGCAGACGGGCTGGGTATCCTCCTCGCCAACCCGGCGCTGGCAGCGAGACTGGGTCGAGCCGGACGGGCACGTGTGCTGAATGAACGAACATGGGCGGCCAACGCGGCTGCTCTCGCGAGTGAGCTGGAAAAGCTGGGAGTCACCGACGGATGAGCATTGAAGAGAAGGCGGAATCGCGCGCGGTCACTGTCCCGGTCAACCTCAAGCGTCTTACGAGGATCGGGCAGCGTCCGGGCTTCCTCGAATACCTGGTCCAGCTCTGGGCACGCAGGAGTTTCATCTTCTTCGATGCGCGGGCCAGAGTACTGAGCGGAAACGAGTCCAATCTCCTCGGCAGCGCCTGGCTGGTCTTGACCCCGATCCTCTCGGGACTTTCGTTTTATCTGATCTTCGGCCTGCTGCTGAACACCAGCAAAGGCATCGAGAATTTCATCGGTTACCTGATCATCGGTGTCTTCACTTTTCAGATGAGCACGCGAGCCGTTACCGGCGGTTCGAAAGCGCTGACGGGCAACACGGCCATGATCCGTGCGTTCCAGTTTCCGCGGGCGTCCCTCCCTATCGCCATCAACGTCCGAGAGCTGCTCTCGAACATACCGGTGACCATCGTCATGCTGCTGTTCGTGATTTTGATAGCTCCCGGCGAGGAGATCACCTGGAGATGGCTCCTGATCCTGCCCGCCATCCTGCTGCAGTTCCTCTTCAATCTCGGTGTCGGCATGTTGCTGGCACCAGTGATACTGAAGGTCCCGGATGTCGGGATGCTGCTTTCTTTCGTGATGCGGCTATGGATGTACGCCTCGGCAGTCTTCTTCGCCGACACGCGTTTCGACGCCTACCCCGTGGTGCGAACCATCATGGACTTCAATCCGCTGTACCTGGTCATTCGATGTATTCGCAACTCGGTGCTCTACGCCACTACGCCATCCCTGCGTGACTGGATTGTTCTGGCCTTATTCGCCTTGGTCACCGTCACCGCCGGGCTTCTGGTGTTCTGGCGCGGAGAGGAATCTTATGGACGGGTCTGAGCAGCCGAAGAGGGCGAATGCCGAGCCTACGGTTGTCGTCGACAACATCTCCGTCGTGTACCGCACGAAGCAGCAGCCGATCAGCAGAACCACGTCCCGAACCTCGCTCCTCGGTACCCTCCGCAGCGGCAAGGTGACCGGTGGAACGGTCCGTACCACCGCGTTGAAAGATGTGTCCTTCGTAGCCAACCAGGGTGACTCGATTGGAGTGCTAGGCCGGAATGGATCTGGGAAGAGCACACTGATGAAGGTCCTGGCCGGTCTCATCATCCCGGATACTGGAACGGTCTATGCCGCCAGCAATCCGATTCTTCTGGGAGTCAATGCCGCTCTGATCAGTTCGATCTCCGGCGCGCAGAATATCCGCCTTGGTTGCCTTGCCATGGGGATGAGCCATGCGCAGATCGACGCCAAATTCAATGACATAGTCGAGATGTCAGGACTCGAGGACGAGATCTACCACCCGATGAATTCTTACTCATCAGGTATGGGTGCGCGGCTCCGCTTCGCCATTGCTGCCGCCGTCGACCCGGAAATCTTGCTCGTCGACGAGGCGCTCAATACCGGTGATGCTCAGTTCAAGGAGCGGTCGAAGGCTCGAATGGAACAGGTTACAAACCAAGCCGGAACTGTATTCATCGTCAGCCACAGCATGGAAACGATCAAGTCGACCTGCAATCGTGCCATCTGGATCGACAAGGGTGATTTCATCATGGACGGTTCACCCGCCGATGTGGCGAAGGAGTACAAGAATTTCGTGTGGCGGATGAATGAGGGCAATGCCGACTACGGCCGGCAGATCCGCGCGGAATTGATGGAGAGCCTTCCGGCAATGCGGACCACCCTCCTGCCCAACGGCTGGAAGCGGACCAGATAGCGATGGGAGTGCGGGAGCACGCAGCGTCCTGGCGCCGAGCACTGTGGCACGTCCGAAAGGGGGGACTCGATCAAATGAGGAGCTATCTTCATCGGACTTCGCCGGAACGCGACCAGGCGAGTCTCGTCGGCGTGGCTGGAGCCGAGGGCGTCTGGCGGGGATTCGGAAGTCAACGGCGTTTGATGTTCCGCGCGAGTCCCGCCACCGTCTTCGCTCCGAGGAATCCTGACCTGCGAGTGGGAATCATCATGGATGATTTCTCGGCTGCCGCGTTCTCTGGCGAGTGGTCGATTCTTGCCATCAGTCCCCAGGACTGGCAACGCCAGTTGCGCGAGCACCGACCCGACTTCGTGATGGTGGAATCAGCCTGGGCGGGCAACGGAGGGCTTTGGCGCGGAAAGCTGACTGGACCGGAGGGGCCTTCGGCAGTGCTCGAAGAGTTCGTGGCGGGCTGTCGGAAGGCCGGAATCCCGTCAATATTCTGGAACAAGGAGGACCCTCCTCACTACGAGGACTTCCTGCCTGCAGCAAGGCTGTTCGACCACGTGTTCACCACCGACGCCAATATGCTGCCCAGCTACCGCAGGGATCTTGGTCATGACCGCGTGTCAGTGTTGCCCTTCGCAGCACAACCCCGCATCCACAACCCGCTCCGTCCCCGTCACGGCTGGCACGCCCGTGGAATAGCGTTCGCCGGGATGTACTTCGCCCACAAGTACGAGGATCGCCGGCGGCAGATGGACTACCTGCTGGGCGCGGCAGTCGATGCTACGGCCGGAACAGACTTCGACTTCGAAATCTTCTCCCGGCAGTTGGGCAAGGAACAGCAGTACCAGTTCCCCGGAATCCTCAAGAAGCATGTCGTGGGCTCGCTGAGCTACCCACAGATGCTCACCGCCTATAAGGCGTACAAAGTCTTCCTCAACGTGAACTCCGTCACCGATTCGCCCTCGATGTGCGCCAGGAGGATATTTGAGATCGCGGCGTCAGGCAGTTGCGTGGTGTCCACGCCCAGCGAGGCGATCAGCGCGTACTTCCCATCCGGCGAGGTTCCGACTGTGTCGTCCCGTGACGAAGGAGTCCACCTTCTGAGGGGTATCATCGCCAACCCGGAGTACGCCGAGCGACAGGTCCACAAGGCTCAGCGCCGGATCTGGTCGGATCACACTTACCGTCACCGAGCGGCCACCGTTGTGGCTACCGTGCGCCCGGACCTGACGCCTCCCGCCATGGCGCCACAAATCTCAGCCCTGGTTTCAAGCTTCCGCCCGAACCAGCTGCAGCACGTGATCGACGGGGTCGCCAGCCAGCAGGGCGTGGACGTCCAGTTGGTCTACCTCGCTCACGGCTTTGAGATCGATGAAGGAGCATTCAACGCCCGCTGCCGTGAGGCGGGTATCGAGGACGCCCTTCTGCTGCGGGAACCGCGAAGCACGCCGCTGGGCGAATGCCTCAACGCTCTTGTGCACCGCGCTGACGGTGACCTGGCTACCAAGTGGGACGACGACGACTTCTACGCACCGCTCTACCTCGGCGATCTTGCCCACGCCCTTGTGTACTCGGACGCGGACATTGTCGGAAAGCGAGCACATTACATGTATCTCGGCGGTCCTGACGCCACCATCCTGCGCAATCCGCAGCTGGAACACCGCTTCGTCTCGGCGGTCATGGGTCCGACGATCTTCACCGCGACGGATACGCTGAAGCGGATCCCATTCCGCTCGCTGCAGACCGGCGAAGATTCGCATCTCCTGAAGGACGCGGTCGGCGCGGGGGCGCGCATCTACTCCGCGGACCGGTTCAACTATTGTCAGATGCGCGGACGTGACGCCGCCTCGCATACCTGGGCCATCACCAACGACCAATTGATGGCGTCGTCCAAGATCCAGCTCTTCGGGTCACCCGCAGAGCACGTCGTAGTTTAGGGGAACCATGCAGACCACTGTTTTCGACCTGGCCGTCATCGGTCTCGGGTACATCGGACTGCCTACTGCTGCAATCTTCGCCGCCAAGGGCAAACGAGTCGCCGGCGTAGACGTCAAGCAGGACACCGTCGATGCCGTCAATCGGGGTGAGGTGCCTTTCGTGGAGCCCGACATGGGGGTGGTCGTATCCGGTGCCGTCAGTCTGGGGAACCTCGTCGCCATGACGAACGTACCGCCTGCTGACGCCTACATCATCGCCGTTCCCACGCCACTGGCAGAGGGCAAGGGCGCGGACATGTCCTACCTCACCAGTGCCGTCGAGGCGCTGGCTCCGATGCTTCGCGGCGGCGAGCTGGTGATCCTGGAATCGACCTCCCCTCCGGGCACCACTGAACGGTTGGCCGCGCACTTGGCAAGGGTGCGGCCGGACCTGTGGCCCGAGTCCGGGCAGGGAGCCAAGCAGGTGCACGTGGTGCATTCCCCCGAGCGGGTGCTTCCCGGGCGGATCATGATCGAGATGGCGACGAACGACCGCGTGATCGGAGGTCTCACCGATGAAGGTGCTCAGCGGGCGAAGAAGCTATACGAGGTGATTTGCCAAGGCGAGATCTTACTGACCGATGCGACCACGGCGGAGATGACCAAGCTGGTGGAGAACACGTTCCGCGATGTCAACATCGCGTTCGCCAACGAGTTGTCGGTGATTTGCGACCGACTAGGTATCGACGTGTGGCGGCTCATCGAACTTGCAAATCACCACCCACGCGTCAACGTGCTGCGGCCGGGTCCCGGTGTTGGAGGTCACTGCATCGCCGTGGATCCGTGGTTCATCGTCGATGCAGCACCGGAGGAATCGCATCTCATCCGAACGGCGCGCGAGGTCAATGACGCCAAGCCACATCACGTCGTGGCTCGCGTTGTCGAGCTGTTGAAGACCCAGCCCGGTGCCACGGTGGCTGTGCTCGGACTGACCTTCAAAGCGAACATCGACGACGTGCGCGAGTCGCCATCCATGACCATCGTGCAGGAGTTGGCGCGCACACTGCCGCAGTCGACGTTCCTTCCAGTGGATCCACACGTGGCAGAGATACCGGTGGCCCTCGCCGCTGCAGGAATCGGAACAATGCACTCACTGGATGATGCGTTGGCCGCGGCCGACGTGGTCCTGCTTCTCGTAGACCATGACCAGTTTGTCGACCTCGCGGACGAGGACTTCCACGGAAAGACGATCATCGATACGAAGGGGCTCTGGAGAGATAGGCGGGCGGCATCCCGTGCTATCGTCCCGGTACTCTCGGTCTCAGAGCCAGTGGGTTGAGAAAGGGTGACCTCGACGATTCCAGAGGCCCTGGCTGCTTTGGGCGTCCATCTGAAGCCGATCCACGGGCCGCGAGCAGAAGGCACCCTGATCAGTGTCGTCATTCCCGCCGAGCACGCATCAGACATTGAAGTTGCAGTGACCGCCGCGTCGCTGCTGTCCTCTGCCTGCCAGGACTTCATAGTAGACATCGTGGGCGCGCCCGAGTCCTCCACGTCCGGGGCAAGGGCGTGGCTTTCGCGAGATACCAGGTTTCGGTGGAGCAGTGAACCGCGCAATTTGCCGGTGGCTGCGCAATTCACTCTCGTGCTTCATCCAGGAGTGAGGCTGGGTACGTTTTCACTAGAGGCACTCGTCGAAGCATCGCTGTCGACCGGTGTCCCCCTCCTCCGCGCCCTCGTCGACGGCCGAAGCACGGCAGCCGAGTTCTGGGACACGTCCACGCTTTCAAGATTGAAGTCTCTTGGTGATCCGGAGCAGGCAGTCCGTGCCAGCGGGGGAGAGCGTTGGATTTCGGGATCATCCGTGGGCCTACACGATTACACGCGGCCGATTCCTCGGCTACACCTTCGGAAGGGTGCAGCAGGTCGTCACGAGTTGACGATTCTGGTTCGCGACACGACCGATCGCAGCGTTCGAACCGATTACGAGCACCGTATCCGCCGGCTGGAAGCCAAATTGTCCATGTCGGAAGCAGCCAGGCGTCGTATTGCGGCAGGTGTTCCACCGACACGCGCTGTTGCGCGTCTGACTGCGGCCGCCCGGCGGGGTCCCGGTTACTTGGCTTCCCGGGCGAGCGCGGTTTTCCGCCGAGTGGAGCGCCGGTGAGACTGACAAGTGTCGCCGTCGGCTTCGAATCCGGACCCATCGCATCGTCCATCGCGGCGCTCGGTCTCGACTATGCAGCCACACCGTGGCAGCAGCGGTCCCTCGACGAGGTCGTGAATTGGCAGCACGACGCCCCTCTGGATACCCGATGGTGGGGGACCTACCTCGTCCGTGCAGTCTCGCTAGCGGAAGCCCGCAGCATACTGCCCCTGCTCCGAAGCGAAGGAAAAGCGGAACGCTTCGTCCTGGTCGTCGAAGGACACTTCCCCCATCAAACCACCGACTCTTGGACAGCCCGCCATCTGGCCGACAAGACGGCCACCAAGGTGTCCAACATCCCGGGCTTGGGATTCGCCGCGGTGATCGAAGGCAGCAAGTGGGTTGTCGTTCATTCTGCCGCGACTGCCGCCTTGGCCCACGCCGCCGAAACCGGGAGCGTGCAGGTGCTCGGTGGCCTGCGTGCAGGAATCGTCGAACCGGCAAGCCGAAACTGGGTTGCCGGGGACGCGCTGGCGAGCCTACTGACGTCGGACCTGCTGCAGCCGGACGAGGACGACATCTACGCGGTGGACGTCATTGTGGGTCAGCCGCCAGTGCCGCTGCCCAGAGTCGAGGGCCGGGTCACGCCGCCGGTCTGGATCCCCGATCCACACGACCTCCCCCCGGTCGACACTGCCGTGATAAGCCCCCGCGGCTTCCTGCCCTACACCGGTGAACTGGTCTCGAATCTGACGCCGGAGGACCTTGCCGCCGGTGATCGACTCAGTGAGAGGGAACTCGCCGCACTCCGGGCCGTTCGATACGTGGCCGTTGATGGGGCATGCTTCAGCTCGCTGGAATGGAAGCTTGCGTGGCGGCTGGCGCAGCTCAGCGTCGCCGGCGTTCCGCTGCTGGCTTCGAACCTGTCGATCGGAGTGCAGGTCGGGCTTGGAGATACCCTGGTCGAGCTGATGGAGGCGTTCGATCCTGCGGATGCTCAGGTGCAGCGGGAGTCGAAGTCGATCAATCTCCGACGAGCTGCCATTGAGCGTTTCGGTCCTGTCCAGCGGTGGAACGGGATCCTTCGGGAGCTGCACCTGGCCGAGGTGTCTGAACCGACAGTGAGCATACTGCTGGCGACGCGTCGTCTGGACAAGTTGGCCTCCGCTCTGGCCCAAATTGCACAGCAGTCATGGGACCGCATCGAAGTGGTCTTAGTGCTGCATGGCATCAGCGCTGAAACCCCGTCTGTGCAGCAGGCCATCAAAACTTTCAGCGGGCCGCTGACCGTTGTGGTGGTCGCGGCACAGACAGTCTTCGGAGCTGCCCTCGCCGAAGGCACGAAAGCGGCCAGCGGCGAATATCTCACAAAGATGGACGACGACGACTGGTACGGGCAGCACCACGTCAGGGACCTGGTTCGTGCAATGCAATACAGCGGTGCGCAACTCGTCGGTTCTCAGGTCGAGTTCGTCTACTTGGAGAGCCTTGACATCACTACGCGCCGGCCGCCGATGGGCGAGCGGTATTCCGATCATGTTGCCGGCGGCACCATGCTGCTGAGGCTCGATGACCTGCGGCGTCTGGGTGGCTGGAGGCCGGTCCACCGGGCGGTAGATCGCTGTCTGCTGCAGGCGGTTCAGGCGGACGGTGGTCTGATCTACCGGTCCCATGGTCAGAATTACCTGATGCACCGTCATGCTGCTGATGCTCCGCACGGTGGTCACACGTGGAACCCGCAGGACAGCACTTTCATGCAGAGCGTTGTCGAACAGTGGGACGGCTTCACTCCACCGCCCCAAATCACTGCGCGGCCGGCAGGTCTCATCGGACGGGCGGACAATTTTTCGAGCTACTTCAAAACTGAGGACGAAGGACAATGAACAACAGGTCTCCGGTCAGCACGCGGTTGCGGCAGTTGTGGACGTCGATTCGACCGCTCACGCGACGGTTCGTCAGGCTCTCCGCTCGGAGGAAGCTGCTGCTCGTTGCGACCGCAGCTCTCTTCATGCTGGTAGTCGTCGCGGCCTATTATCGAATGACGGCTTTGTTCCTCCCAGCACTGGTCTTGCTTGTACTGCTCGTCATCATGGCTGCCATGAGGATCGAAGCGATCCTCAAGCGTGCCAGCGCTTCCGCACGCAGGAACGCGCAGCTACTGCGGGCTGTGCCGGTCGATGCCTCGAGGTCAGTGCAACTTCCTCTCGGAACCGCAGGTTCCTGGGCCTCGGATACGACCCTGACAACACCGAAGATCGTGCAGCGCCTGGTGAAGCTCCGTTCCTTCGAAGGCAGGGACATCCTGGTTCGCAAAGTGACGGAGGGCCAATGGGACTGGAAGGACATGGAAACCGCACTGGAGATGTATCGAGCGGGAGGACCGGCCCGCAAATCAGTAGCTCAGATTCTCGATTCGACGGTCAAGACGCGCCTATTGCTGGTGGCAGATCTTTGCTATCGACAGAATCTACGTCCAGAAGACATGCTCAATGCAGCTACCTTGTATCGGTATGTTTATCAGAAGATGGGTGCCTCGCCGTTCCTCGGGAAAAAAAGAGGCGAATTCTACCTCGACTCTTTGTCGCAAACAGGAAGGGGGGATCAGACGCTCAAATTTCAAGGACTCTATGACATAGAGAAGTTGAATCCGACCGACCTCCATCTTTTTCGGGCGAACGCGAAGAATCCTTTCCGCCACCAGAGTCATACCGGCGAAGAATGGTTGACCGAAGTCAACGCCATATTCGAGTCGGCGGGTCTGGCACCGATCAGGCTTCGCCCTGGAACGGACCCTGCCTTCGCACGTCTATCCACGGATCCGGTGTCGATGGTCGAGACAGGACCACTTGTCACAGTCGTCATGCCGGTCTTCCGGCCTGACGAGTACACCGATCTCGCCATTCAATCCGCGATCGGTCAGAGCTACCGGAACCTGGAGATCATTGTCGTCGATGACGGATCGGGTACCTTGTATACGGATCGCCTCGACAAATGGGCATCGGCGGACGCGCGAATAAGGGTGATCAAGAGCACGGTCAACGCTGGGGCATACACCTCTCGCAATATCGGGTACTCGCTTGCCAGCGGGGAGTATCTCACTATCTTCGACGGGGATGACTGGCAGCACCCTCAAAAGATCGAGATGCTCGTCTCCGCCGCCCTCCAGCAGACCGATCACCGACTCGTCTCCTCCCCTTGGTCGAGGGCGGATGCCGATCTGATGTTCCACTACCGCGGTTGGCGCGGGGCTTATGTCACACCCGCTCATGTATCGGCGCTCTTCCCCGTGCAGGTGATTCGCGAGAATCTCGGATTCTGGGACACGGTGCGGAAAGCAGCGGACACCGAATTCATCCTTCGTTACCAGATGCTGGTGAATAGCGACGAGCCGCTGGAGGTGACTAACGTCCCCATGACATTCTCTCTGGTAGGCGCGAACAACTTGTCGATGGATGATTTCAGGCTGGGCTATCGCTCGCCGGACAGAGTCGCCTATCGGGACTCCTACGAGCACTGGCACCGGAAGATCGGTCGCGGAGAACACAGCGGGTACATGTCGTTCGACGCGGACGCGCGATGCTTTCCGGCTCCCGCCAGGTTCCTTCCAGTCAGGGAGGTAGGAATCGAGCTCGATCTTGTGGTCGTAGGAGATTTCGCAGCCGAAGAATCCACGACCTCAGAGATGTGGAAGGCAATAGAGGATGCGCGTACACGCGGGCTCAGCGTCGGCGTGATGCATGTGCCCAGCATAGTCAACACGGTCTCTATCGACGCCTCATTCAGCCGTTCAGCACTGGACGAGTTCGAGCTGGGCGCGCTCAGACGGGTCGAAGTCACTGATTCTGTAGCTTCCAGGAGGACCATCGTATTCGACCCGACTGCCTTCCAATTCATGCGCGAGTTACCCAGCGGTCACGTCGCGATGGACGTTGTCGTTCACGCGACCGAATCGCCTTATGACCGGCGCACGCGACAGCAGCGGTACTCAGTAGGAACGGTCGCTCGTAACGTGAAGACTGTTTTCGGGGGGCCCGTCCGGTGGCGGACGTCGGAGCCGGATGTCTACGAAGCCCTCAGCAGGAATTTGCCGAGGGCTTCGGACCTCGAGTTGATCCGGGGCGTCGATATGTCAATCGAATCTGCAGATCTCTCCTCCGATGGTCAGAGTGTGATCTCAGCGTGACGAATCAAGGCGAGCTACAGCGATGACGGAACCCCTCCCCACCGAGTGGGACGATGCGCTCGGAGTCTCGAAGATGACCTGGCGGTCGGAGGCTCCGCCTCAGAATGTCCCCAATCGGACCACGTATATGGTCGTCGAACCTGACGCGGCGGGCATGCTTGCTCGAAGAATGCTCTACAAGCCGGCCGACAGCAGGACGCTGCTCGTGTCGATGCATGGCGCCCTGAACCGGGGGAAGTACGCGATTCCCCGCTTCGAATGGCAGCAGACCCTCGGCCGGACTGATTGCGCCCAGCTCTACCTCTCTGACAGCACCCTGGAGTTGAACAACTCCATCGAGATCGGGTGGTATATCGGCACCGCTGACCATGATCTCCTATCCGATTATGCGGAACTTGTACGGTCTGTCGTGGTCGGCGGCAATTACAGCCGAGTTGTTTGCATCGGAAGCAGTGCAGGAGGGTTTGCCGCGCTCGCGCTTTCTCGGGCGATCACAAATTCTGTCGCCGTCGTCTTTTCACCGCAAACGTCAATAGGCGGCTACCATCCGCGCCAGAGGCGAGCACTGTTGGAAGCTTCGTTCAGTGACTACTCGTCCTACGACGAGGTCGAGTCGAAGTTCGGCCAACGAATGAACATGCTCAGGCTCTACGGAGGCACGGCCGACACCAATTTTGTTCACTATGTCCAGAACACTCGCGATCCGTTCCACTACGACGCGCACTACGTACCGTTCGCTCTTCTCATGGGGGTGAACCCTGAGCAGGGCGGTCCATCCGACCGTCACCCGATCAGTTTCCATCCTGAGCGTCAGGCGGAAGGACATGCGCCACCATCCCGCGGCCGCTTGCTCAGGCACGTCGATGAGGCACACCGAGCGCACTTCGGCACGAGCATCACCATTCGCCCCCCAGGTGAAGCACAACGGCCGGACATCATCGGAAGCGGATCCTGAATGCGCGACCTTCCTGTCGGTCCTGGAACCGAGCGGATCAGTCGTACCGAGGACGATGACCGGGAACGTAGCTGACCTCGTGTTTCGCTGCACCAGCTGATCGAGCCGCACCGTCGGCTTCACCACCGGGAGCGAATAAATCTCTCCGTTGAATTAAGGAATAGCAATACGTGAGCACCACTAACAAGACCCTGGGATCTTTTGCGGAGCGAGGTCTGCGCCTTATCAACACTCTGGTATTCGATGCCGAGTATTATGCTGCCGAGGCCGGACGTGATTTCGAGTCGAAGCGGGTGGCAGCGGCGCATTTCGTGCAGTATGGGATGAAGGCCGGACTCAGTTTCCACCCACTCTTCGATCTAGGGATGTTCCCTGTTCGGGTGCGTGACGCCTACAAGTCCGGCGATGTCGAGGCGCTGCTGACATATCTTCGGAGCCCCCAGTCGAGGACCCATCTCTGGTCGCCGCTGTTCGATCCATCAGCCCTAAATGATTCGCCTTCGGAGGGCTCTGTGCTGCTGTCCCGCTACCGAGTCGGCAAGGAACGGAGACTACCCGCCCCCCCGAGGCTTATCGGTGAACCACCGCTCTGGCTGGAAGCGCGCGCCCTGATGGTGGCCCACGCCAGGAACGCCAAACAGATCGAACTCGGCAAGAAGCCGCTTCGGCGATACTCCTGGTCGGAGAGCGAGGAGCAGGCGTGGTTGTCGAGTATCGGGGATGCTCCGGTGCCTACGGACCGTGACAATCCCGTTGTCAGCATTGTCATGCCGGCATGGAATCGCGCGACGGTCATTGCTGAAGCCATAGATTCCGTACGTCGACAGACCCTCAAGTCATGGGAATTGATCATCGTAGACGACGGGAGTACGGACGAGACGCGTGAAGTGGTCGGTTCCTTCGCGGCCGTCGACAGACGTATACGACTTGTGTCTGCCGAGCATCTGGGAGTATGCGCGGCCCGAAATCGTGGCCTCGAAGAGGCGAGGGGGGACTACCTTGCTTTCCTCGACTCGGACAACACCTGGAGGCCCGAGTTCCTCGAGCGGATGTACGCAGGTTTGTCGATCTATGGTGGTCCAGCAGCCTATTCTGCGGTCAAGATGGTTGGCGACAAGGAGGAGTACACCGGACAGCCGATTACTGCTGAGAAGCTGCTCGTGCGGAATTACGTCGATCTGAACGTACTCGTCGTCGAGACGGAGCTCCTGCGTGACCTGGGTGGCTTCGATCTTGCGCTTCGCCGTTGGGTGGACTACGACCTTGTCCTTCGGATAACGGAAACCGCGTCGATACGCTATTTTCCATTCATCGGTTGTGACTACGTCGACGACCACAATGAGGACCGGATCACGCGTAAGGAATCCGCCAACTGGGAATTTGCCGTTCTGGGGAAGAATCTGCAGAATCGCTTCGTTCCTGACCTGGTCGGTGGTGGTCAGCGCAGCCCGATGGTGTCCATCATCATCCGCGTCACCGATTCCGTGGACTTGGCAATCCGAAACATCCGGCACATCCAGGAAGCCGAAGGCGCTGAGGCAGTCGAAATCGTACTTGTCGACGAAGTCGCCGGATTCCGCTCGTCTCTTCGGCTCCGTGCCGCCTTGACGGGCTTGTCCGGCCTCAAGTACCTGAAGGTGCCTCGCCGCTACACGGCAGCCATCTCGTACAACGTCGCATCCGAGCATGCGGATGCTGATCTTCTCCTGTTCTTACGCGAGAGCGTGGAGCTTCGCGATGGTGCAGTCGTGGAGTTGACGTCGAAGATGACCGATGGTTCTACCCTCGGCGTTCAGCCACTCCTGACGGATGCTGTAGGAGTTGTCGTCTCGGCCGGCGGCGTCGGCCATCGCAACAGTTTGGCGGTTCCACTTTTCAAGGGACTCGCCGTGCACGATGCAAGGCGGCATTCGGGTCGCGGCTTGGACGAACTGTCTCCTGCAGCCTTCTGTGTCCGGGCGGAAGATTTCCACCGGACGGGTCGGTTCACGCATTTGTTCGCCGGGGACGCAGCAGTCGTCGATTTCCTCCGTCGACTCAAAAGAGGTTCGCAGGGAGAGTTCATCGCGGCGAGCGATGCACTGGCTGTGGATCATGCCGCGGACGCGTTCACGGAGGATCCTGCCTTCAACGATGCCGACGCCGAATGGTTGAGTCCTCCTTCCAGGCCTGCCAGGGCCATTGCCGACCACTACAGGGACATCGGGCTGCACGTGCATACTCTTACCGCACCAAGACGCCCCACGCTTCAGCCAGCGTCGCCGGTCATCTCACGATTAGTGGATGCGGCCTCGACCGTGGACAGTCTGCGCTGGGCGATCAAAATCGGTGCGGACTTCAGTGTCGGTGGCGACAGGTGGGGTGACGTGCCTTACGCGGCGGACCTCGCTGAATCACTCCGTCGTTTGGGACAGGACGTAGTGGTCGATCGTGCCGGTGCCTTCTCGCGGCCGTCGAATCATCTGGACGATGTGATACTCACTATTCGCGGGCTTGTCCCTTGCGAACCTCAGCCTGGCAAAGTGAACGTCCTGTGGGCCATCAGTCGCCCCGACCTCATCACACAAGATGAACTGTCAGGCTACGATCTCGTTTTCGGTGGATCGCGGATCTGGTGCGAATTCGTTGCACGGGAGTGGGGGATAGAGGCTCGGTACCTACCGCAGGCCACTAATCAGCGGCGGTTCCACCCAGCGACTGGTGATTCCGGGATACCGTCCTATGAACTGACCTTCGTCGGCGGACCCAGAAAGCCCATCGGCCGGAAAGTGGTCGCAGACTGTATTGCGCTCGGCAGGACCGTGAGTGTGTGGGGCCCCCGCTGGGAGCAATTCATTCCTGCCGAGATGGTGGCCGACAATTTCATCGACAACGACCAGCTGGCAGCACTCTACGGTTCATCCGAACTAGTGCTGAATGACCATTTCGAAGACATGGCCAGGTGGGGTTTCGCCAACAATCGCCTCTACGACGCGGTCGCCTCCGGCGCCAAGGTCATCAGCGATGAAGTTGACGGCATCGACGAGATCTTCCGGGGTGCGGTCCGTACATACTCGTCGCTGGACGATCTAGAAGGTATCCTCACCGACCCAGGTGCATTCCCTGACGATGCACAAATGGCGGCCATCAGTGAGGAGATACGACACGAGCACAACTTCGACCGCCGAGCAGAAGTGTTCGTGCGTGCTGTTGCCGCAGCCCGTTCCTGATGCTGCGACCGACGAGTTCGAGTCAGGCTTCAGGCAAGCGGTCGTGTGGGGAGGCGCATTCTTGCCTGGTGCCGGGCGATCGACTCGACAACTTTCGGTGGGTTGCAGGCCAATTGGTGAGCTGCGTCCAGAAGGGTATGCTGTAGCAGTTTGAACGCGCATCTGGGGTGCGACGTGGCAAGAACGACGACAGCAGCTACTGGGGGATTTGTGACACTGAAACTCACCGTCATCGGAACCGGATACTTGGGAGCCACTCACGCCGCGTGCATGGCGGAGCTCGGATTTGAGGTGTTGGGCGTCGATGTCGACAAGGTGAAGATCGACAGTCTTAGCCGTGGCGAGCTTCCGATCCACGAGCCGGGGTTGCCCGAACTCCTTCGCAAGCACACTCAGTCCGGCCGGCTTCGCTTCACCACTTCATTCGAGGAAGCGGGAGCCTTCGGTGACGTCCACTTCATTGCGGTGGGAACACCGCAGCGTGCCGGCGAACATGCGGCTGACATGGCGTATGTTGACGCATCCGTCTCCGCCATCGCGCGTGCCGCGACGAAGGATTCGCTGATCGTCGGCAAATCGACAGTGCCAGTGGGATCCGCTCGGCGGCTGAAGGCGCTGGCCGCAGAGGAAGCATCTGAGGACGTCACCGTCGATTTCGCCTGGAACCCTGAGTTCCTGCGGGAGGGTTTTGCGGTAGAGGACACGCTACGTCCCGACCGACTTGTAATCGGGTCCGACTCAGGCGAAGCGGAGGCGCGACTTCGCGAGGTCTACGCCGATGCGCTCAGCCGTGGGACTCCCTTCATCTCCACCGACTTCGAAACGGCTGAACTCGTCAAGGTAGCGGCAAACGCGTTCTTGGCGACGAAAATCTCTTTCATCAACGCGTTCTCCGAAGTCACGGAGACTGTCGGCGGCAACATCCGGACGTTGGCGGATGCAATCGGTCTGGATACGCGTATCGGTCGTCGCTTCCTGAATGCCGGAATCGGGTTCGGCGGTGGCTGCCTACCGAAGGACATTCGCGCTCTTCAGGCCAGGGTCTCCGAGCTTGGCCTGGACTCGACCATGCGGTTCCTCAACGAAGTGGATGAAGTGAACCTGCGTCGCCGGGACCGTGCTGTCTATGTCGCAGAGACGCTTCTTGGTGACGTCGAAGGCAAGCGGGTTGCTGTCCTCGGCGTAGCCTTCAAGCCCGACAGCGACGATGTTCGCGACTCCCCGGCGCTCGACGTCGCCGCTCGTCTCTTCAACAGCGGTGCGGATGTCAGCGTATTTGATCCTGCGGCCAATGCCAACGCAGCAAAGCGGTATCCCCGTCTGAACTACGTCGATTCATTGGCGGCGGCCGTAGCAGATGCTGATCTGGTGATGCTGCTTACGGAATGGTCCGAGTTCGTGAGTATGGACCGGGAGCAACTGTCTGCCGCGGTGTCGCACAAACGGATCGTCGATGGACGTAATGTCTTGGATCACGATGCATGGACGTCGGCCGGTTGGGACATCGTTTCGCTCGGCCACAAGAGCGACCTGCTGGAACCTTCCAGTTCAATCTAGGTTGGCCGCACCACGCTCGACTCGTGCCGAGTACAAAAGAACAGCCCGTCCGAACATCTTGTTCGGACGGGCTGTTCCAATTCCCCGAGTTCTCCGCCTCTCGATGACTGCTCGAGCCATCTCAGAGCAAAGAATAGAGCTTTCCCGTCGAGGTGAGGGTGCCGTTCGAGTTGAACAGTGACGAGCTTCGCATCGCCGGGTCCGTGTTCGAACGCGTTTTCCAGGCGAAACGCTCGACGAAAGGCATGGCGCGCATGCCAGCTACCGTCGCCCGCATGAAGTCCTCGGTCTGCGCGCGGGTGTAGATGCTCGGCCGAGTCGGAGTGGCGTCCCAGTCGGCAACCGCGTACTCGGTCACCCAAATGGGCTTGCCATACTTCTCGTGCAACATCGTCACCTTGCGAAGGAACTCATCCGCTTTGGGCCATGCGTAGCGGTGCATCGTCACGAAGTCGACGCGGAGGCCTTTGGCTTTTGCCTTGGACATGAAGCTTTCAAGCCAAAGACTGTTAGTGCCCGCGGGTGCCGGCGCACCAAGTCGAAGTCCAGTCGCCATGAGCTGTGGCCAGAGCTTTATGGCCTCGTCCGGTGTCATATTCGCCTGAGACGCGTGATCCGGTTCGTTGAAACCGAGCAGATGCTTCGTCTTCGTGACCGGCAATTGACGAGTTATCCACCCGATCGCGTCGCGTTCTGAAAGTTTCGAGGCATCTTTGATCATCGGAACGAAGGGCGGATTTGCGTTCACATAGTATTGGGCCTGCCAGGTGTAGTACCAGTCCAGTTTGAGGCTGTTGATCTGCTGAAGCGCCAGGGCGTCCTTCCCACCGTTCCCAAATCCCTTCAACGCCCGTGTGACGCTGGTGGTCTGCGGCAGATTCAGCAGGGGGGCGGCTTGCGCCGATGATTGTGCTGCAGCGCTCATGGCGCCCGCAGCGACGGCACCCGCCAGCGGCAGTTTCAAAAAGTTGCGGCGATCCATTCATTTCCTCCGGGGAAGTGTCAACGGCTGCGGAGCAGTCCTAGGTCTTACGCATCAGGGGCCGCGCGCCAGTTCGGGACAGACTGTTCCACTGACGTCGTGGCCGCCGAGCGAGTAGCTCAGTCGGTGCTTTTGAGCATGTCATCCGATGAACTCGAACCGATGAATCTTCGGATAAACCCAGAGAGTATTGCCGGATCGGTGCGCACTTCCTTGCCAAAAGGTGCGGAAGCCGCCACCAGCGGTGCTGGCTGCCGATCCTTCATGTAAGGGGCATCAGTCGACTAGGTTGGTCGTCCCGAGCAGCGTGGTGGAAGTGGCTCCACACGTGTCACCGTTCCCGACCGACGTTCCTGCGAGGGCGATAACCGCAACTTCGCGTTCCCGGCTTCGGTGTCCCGACGCCACCCACGTGGTTGATAGCGGCGCCGGAACAGCCTGCTGGCCTCCAGTGGATCATCCGCAACCGGTGCAGGCGCTGACGGTAGTTGAAGAACACGAGGCCGGGACGTTGCGCGGGCGCTCGCCAAGCCAGGGTCAGCCACGGCAGGCACCGGCTAAACAATCAGCGACGCTTGCTTCCATCGACCGTGCAGGAAGGTCAGGCTCCCGCGTGAACCGCCACAACCCGTGGCTGGCGGAGACGGACGAAGACATCCGAAGGCTGACGATTCTTGCCTCGAAGCGTGAGACCTGAAATTCGTGTGCCTTCCGGCAACAAGATGCTATGACGCACGACACCCTGATTGCGCTTGGACCACGCCTGCCGATGGAGCCCGAACGCCTTGCTATAACGGAGACCAAGAGATTCAGGCTCTATGCCGTCGGCACCGAGCAGATCATAGGTAACCACGGCGAAGCCTCCGAGGAGCTTGCTGGAGGACTCGAACTCGAACTCGAACTCGACGAGCCCGGCCTCGATCTCGTCGTCGAGCGGAAAGGCCAGTACTGTCTCGTCGGTCAGCCGGAGTGGCTCTGCTCCTGGTAAGGAAGATTCATGGAGGGCTGGTTCCCCACCGATCATGTCGTTGATGAGGCTCGGCCACTTCACTTCGGAAAGGCTGGATGCGCTGACAGACGGAAGCTTCTCCAGTCGTGCCAGTGATGCCGAAACGCGTTCATGAGGTGTCTCCTTGAGTGTGGAGTCCTGATCTGCGTGGCGGACCTGGAAGAACATATGCTCGCGGGAGTCGAGGACAGTCGGCATCACTTGATCCACGCGATGGTGTGGGCCCGGAGCTACGTAGGTTAGATGGCGCTGGCGGGGGTCGAATGTACAGACGAAAGCCATGCCCTGGGCCGACTTCGGATGATAGAACTCGCGCAGGCTCACCAAATCCCGATCCGCCTTATATGCGGTCAGGCCGAGCCCGAACGACACGGCCATACCCGCGTGGTTCAGCGCGCGGTACTTCTCGAGGTGAGTGAGGTAATCGGCAGCGAGTACGTCGTCGTCGTCGAGACGGAACCAAACCACGGGCTGCAACCCGTCGTCAGGCTCGAACTTGGCGGCCATGTCTGCCTCGATCAATGGCGCCACCTCCTCGATGCCGGCGCCCTTCAGCGTCTCGTTCCACTCCACAGGGATCAGGAACGGATGTTCGACCGCTGCAGCAAGAAGCTTCTCCTGATGGTGCTGAGGGAGCAGCTCTGAATACAGCACGAAGTGCTTGTATTCATGGTGTTTCGCCATTGCGGCCAGCGCAGGCATCGCCTTGGTGAAGAACATCTCCGCCCGCAGATTCAGTCGCTGCTCGGAGAACAGGTACTCCATATATTCCTCGGGCGTCTTGAAGACTCCGTTGCGTGATGTCTTCCACGCCGGCGAGCCGGGCGAGAAAAGGCTGTAGCGCGTGATGCCGTAGAACAAAATGATTCCTAATGATTCCGATGCCAGAAAACCACCTGATCGTACTCTAGATCCTTCCCATCCTGTTCCGGTGGTGACCGTGGCGACTCCGCGGCTGCTTCGTTCACGTTCGGGAGATCTGATGACCGGACCGGGAGCACCTACTGCGGCTTCTCCCTTCTGCTGCGGGGATCAACGTGTAGTCAGATCGCTCATCCCGCGCGGGCCTGCCACGAAGCTGACCGTGCCTTCGCCCGCAGTACTCCTCATGCGCATGGCAGGATCGAGCCTCTGCCGGCGATCGAATTGCTCACAGCGACCGATACAACTCGCCGGTGGCTGTGAGCGAGCCATCAGGACGATACAACGCTGATGCGCCCATGACCGGATCGTCCTGCGCACGGGTTTTCCAGGCGAAACGCTCGACAAAGGGCATCTCCCGAAGACCCGCAACCGTTTGTTCCATGAAGGACATGATCGTTTTTTCGGAGTGTCTGCTGGGAAACCTGGCTGACGCCCCCCAATCCGCGACGGCATATTCCGTGATCCATACCGGTTTCCCGTACAGCTCATGAACCTTTCGAACATTCTCCAAAAATCCATCCGTTTTCGGTCCGGCATAGGAGTGAATTGAGACGAAGTCGACCCGCAAGTCTTTCGCCGAACACTCGTCCATGAATCTTCTCAGCCAGTCGCCGAGGGCCTGGACAGGAGCGGGCGATCCTAGACGTAACTTCGATTCCTCCAGCCGGGGCCACAACTTGACTGCTTCAGCAACGCTCATGTCCGCCTGTCCTCGATGGTCAGGCTCATTGAATCCCAGAAGTTCCGTGGCGTTCGTCTCGGGAATGTTTTTTTTCACCTCGGCGACGGAACCGTCCCGAACACTCCCGCTACCCCAGATCATCGGTACGAATTCGGGGGCCGGTTTGGCTGCCGGATAAGACGCACCCCAGGAATAGAACCAGTCAAGTTCCAGCGAGTGGAGCCGCTCGAGCTCGACCAATCTGCTCGTCCCCATGCCGATCCCTTTCCGCGCGCCCGGAGGGCGCACCCTCGCCCTCACCGTGGTGGTCGAGTCAGGTGAGGCGGTATGCGGGGGCGCTGACTTCGATGGGCTGCATCCAGCCAGTAACGGTACGCCAGCTGCCGACAGCAGCGAGCGCCGAAGGAAATCTCGTCGATCCACGGGTCCTTCCTTCATCTCCGCTTGGGTTGCAGGAGAATCTGCGCACTAGACTAGCAACCGTGCTCAGTCCGTTTCGGCAGCGCGCTTGGTTCACGATGGAGGCGTTCTGAATGTATCCAACTGGTTTTAAACGTGCCAGAACGGAGTCGTCGTTCCTGAGCTTCGTTGCGGCCGAGTTTCGCCAGCGAGGCACGGAGCGTAGGAGCGAGCTGGCTCAGAAGATGATCTCGCATCCTTTCGTCGAGAATCTTGGGATGCGGGTTCCGCAGCGTCTCGCCGTGCTTGACAATCTGGATTCCATAAGGGATCTGCACCTACCAGAGACATTTGTCCTGAAGCTGGCCAGTGGCTGGTCCTCGCGAGGGGTGATGGTTCTCGAACGAACCGACGCGGGACGATTTTTCGACCATATGGGACTGCAAAACCTGGACGTTGAATCGATCAAGAAGATCCAACTCGAGAGAGCAGAATCTTTTGAATCAAGTGCGCCCCAGTGGATCATCGAGGAGAAAATCACTCCTACTGTAGGCGTGGGGCCGATTCCCTTCGATTATAAATTCTATAGCTTCCAGGGCCGAGTCGCGTTGGTCCAGCAGATCGATCGAAATACGAACCCTGTGAAGATGGCCCTGTTCGACGGCGATTTCAAGCCGCTCAGGCGTGACTCGGACTACCTGCTCGCTGACACAGGTCGAGCGGGGATACCCCTGATTCCTCTGCACGCGGCCGAGATGCTGTGGTGGGCTCAGCGGCTTTCGCTCGAGGCCGATTCCCCCTTCGTCCGGATCGATCTCCTCGATAGCCCCGAGGGACCGGTTTTCGGCGAATTCACCTATTCGCCGGGCGGTACCCACCGGAAGACTTTCGTTTTCTCTGATGAAACCCTGGACAGATTCGACCGTCTGATGAGCAACAGTGCGGAGGTGCCGGATGCCCTGTCCGAGACGCCATTGGAGATCCGGGGCTCGCTGGAGCGCCCGGACGCCCTTGCCTACCGGGCTTGGGCCGGCGACTCCTACGCGGGTGGTGCCAGGGGTGCGGAGAGGCTTCACACCTTCTACAAGAGCCTCGCCACAGCATCCGACGAAGCCACCCCTGAATACGCTTGGTACCGCCACCTGGGTGCGCGCTGGGCGGGTCTTCGCGACAGGCTACGCCTCGGCAAGCTTGGTTGAGCGCGGGGCGCGGCTTTCCGCTAGGGTCCCCAATACTCGAATTCGGCCATCCGCTGGCCCACACCGAGCAGCTCCGCAACCGCACCCACAGTCCGCCCCGCCGCCTTTCCGTCGCCATAGGGATTGACTGCATTCGCCATGCTCGCGTACTCGGCGGGCCGGTGAAGCAGCCTGCGCACCTCATCGACGATGCGTTGTTCGTCAGTACCGATCAGCCGCACCGTGCCTGCGTGCACGGCTTCGGGGCGTTCGGTGTTCTCCCGCATCACGAGCACCGGCTTGCCGAGGCTGGGTGCCTCTTCCTGGACCCCGCCGGAATCCGTCAGGACGATATGGGCGAGGGAGAGAAGTCGGGTGAACTCACCGTAAGCGAGCGGCTCTGTCACCAGGACGTTCGCTCTGGCCTCGATGGCGGGGAGGATGGCCTCACGAACCACTGGGTTCTTGTGCGCCGGCAGCACGATCGCCAGGTCCGGCTCGGAGTCCGCCAGTCGAGCAAGTGCCCGACCCATGCCGCGCATGATCTCGCCCTGGTTCTCCCTGCGATGCGTTGTCGCCAGCAGTATCTGCTTCCCTGAGGTAGCCAACTGCTCCAGTCCCGAATCGGTGAAGGCGATGTCCTTGCCCACGGTGTCCAGCAGCGCGTCGATGACTGAATTGCCGGTGACGACGACGTCCCCGGCGACGATGCCCTCGTCGAGGAGATTCTGTTT
Source organism: Arthrobacter sp. MDT1-48-3 (assembly GCF_054511015.1). NCBI lineage: Bacteria > Bacillati > Actinomycetota > Actinomycetes > Micrococcales > Micrococcaceae > Arthrobacter > Arthrobacter sp. MDT1-48-3. Next base: position 193,185 of record NZ_JBTNDL010000005.1, on the reverse strand, counting down.
GCTGGCTGCTGTGGGGGCGAGATGGAGGCTGGCGATCTGGCTGGTGATCTTCCGGTTGGCTTCTTCCGGGAACGGGGAGAACAGATCGCCGCTCCGCAGACCGGCCTCGACGTGCACCACGGGGATTCCCCGGTAGAACGCGGCGATAGCAGCCGCCGTCGACGTCGTGGTGTCACCCTGGACCACGACGGCATCGGGTCGTGTCGTGGCGAAGAGTGCGTCGAGTCCGTCGATAGTGCGCGTCATGATGCCGGCCAAGGTCTGGCCGGACCGGAGGATGTTCAGGTCGTGGTCCGGTTCGATGTCGAAAAGACGAAGGACCTGATCGAGCATCTCGCGGTGCTGTCCCGTGACTGTCACAACACACTCCAGCGAGCCGGATTCCTTGAGCGCCTTGACGATGGGAGCCATCTTGATTGCTTCGGGACGTGTCCCGAAGATCGGCATGACGACTGGCATCGAACCCCCAGATGATGAGAAGGAATGGCGGGCGATGCACTCTCTCGGTGAGGATCCAGGCGGATCGGCATCACCGACGACATTTCACTCCGGCCGGGTAACCCGACCAACTCTAGCCGGGGCGGTGAGACCCTCAGCACGCTGAGCCGCCACGGGTCCCTGTAGCGTGGTGGAGTGCCCCTCGACCCTTCGACCAGCCCTGGTCGACAGCTCACAGTGTCTGCCCTTTCGGAAGCCGAACTGCTGGCCAGAATACTGTCGCGTCTGTACGAGGGTGACGCGCAGGGCGGCGGTGCCCTGCTCGGCCCCGGCGACGACGCCGCCATCGTGGCGTCCCCCGACGGCAGGACCGTGATCAGCATGGACACCCTCGTCGAGGACCACGACTTCCGGCTGCTCCGACCCAACGGCTTCCACACCACCGGGTACGACGTCGGCTGGAAGTCCGCGGCCCAGAACCTGAGCGACATCAACGCCATGGGCGGCTCGGCGACCTCCCTGGTGGTGAGCCTGACCCTGCCGCCGCAGACACCCGTGGACTGGGTCGAGGACTGCGCCAGGGGACTCGCCGCCGCCATCCGCGGTCTCGGTGCCGCCGGCTGCTCCGTGGTCGGCGGCGACCTCGGCGCCGGAGCGCAGCTCGTCATCACGGCGGCCGTGACCGGGACACTGGGAGGCAGGGCGCCTGTGCTCCGCTCGGGAGCACGGGAAGGGGATGTCGTCGCCGTCGCGGGAACGCTCGGCCGCGCCGCCGCGGGCCTCGCCATCCTCGAGGACGGCCGGCCGGTCGGGGACTTCGGTCCGCTCGGTGAGGAGCTCGTCGCCGCGCAACTGCGCCCCTGCCCGCCGCTCGCCGCCGGACCGGCAGCCGCGGCCGCCGGGGCGAGTGCGATGCTTGACATCTCCGACGGGCTCGTTCGCGACGCCGGACGGATCGCGACGGCGAGCGGCACCGGGCTCGACCTCGACCCGGAGGTACTGCGGGAGTACGCAACTCGGCTGGCACCGGCAGCGGAGCAGCTGGGGGAGGACCCGATGGACTGGGTGCTCGGCGGCGGCGAGGACCACGGGCTCCTCGCCGCCTTCCCGCGGACTGCCCTGCTGCCCCCCGGGTTCACTGCGGTAGGCTCGATGGTGTCGGGCAAGCCGCTGGTGACACTGGCGTCACGGCCGACAGCTCTCCGGGGATGGGATCACTTTGCACACTAAGGTCACCGCTAACGCTGTTGCGATGAAGCGATGGTTGGGCAGGGCCGAAGAGTCGCTCGGCAACCACAGCGACCGGCTCAACGCCATCAACATCTTCCCCGTGGCGGATGGCGATACGGGGACCAACCTGTACCAGACGGTCCGCTCCGCAGCCCGCGCAGCACACGGCGCCGAGACCTCCGACCTCGGGGAATTGCTCACCATCGCGGGCCGGGCAGCGATGGAGGAGGCTTTCGGCAATTCGGGGACCCTGTTCGCCGTCTTCCTCACCGCCTTCGCCGAGCCCCTTCACGGAACGACCCGCCTGACCTGCACCCTCCTCGCGGCCTCCCTGCACCGTGCGCAGATCCGCAGCTGGTCCGCGCTGAGCGATCCCGTCCCCGGCACCATGCTCTCGGTCCTCGAAGCGAGCGCGCGGGGATCGGCCGAGACCGCCGCAGGCCTTACCGCCGACGACAGCAACCATGCCCTCGCCCTCACGCTGAGGGCCTCCGTGCAGCACGCACTCCGGGCGGTCGTGCGCACCGAGAGCCAGCTGGGCCCGCTCACCGACGCGAAGGTGGTCGACGCCGGGGGCGTGGGCTTCCTTCTCATTCTCGACGCGCTCCGTGCCTCCGCCCTCGGCGAGGAGCTGCAGGACGAGTTGCTCGACGGCCTCCACGGCTACGACATCCAGTCCCCGCACATCCACAACGGTGGGGACGCCGACGGCGTCGAGGTCATGTGCACGATCAACCTCAGTCCCCTCGACGCGGCCACGCTGCGCCTCCACCTCGACGAGCTGGGCGACTCCGTGATCATGAGCGCCGTCACCGCGGTGGAGGAGGGCTACCGTTGGCGCGTCCACGTCCACGTGCCCGACGCCGCCCCCGCCCTCGCGCTCATCCACCAGGCCGGGAACCCCGTGAACATCACGGTGACCCAGCTCGCCTCGCCCCCCGTAGGAGCCGAGGCCGGTGACTCCTGACACGGTGCGGTCGGTGGCCGCCTCCGAGCTCGACGCGCCGCTCGACCGTCACCTCGGGCCGGTTGCGAAGCAGCTGACCAAGCACTTCTCCATCTCCACCGTCGGCGAACTGCTCAACCATTTCCCGCGCACCTACCTCAAGCGGGGCGAGCTGACGCCTATCGCGGATGTCCCGGTGGACGAGGAGGTGACCCTGATCGCCCGCGTGCAGTCGGCGAACTCGCGCAGGATGCACACGCGCAAGGGGATGCTGCTGGAGGTCATCATCACCGACGACGCCGACGGCGGCATCGGCGGCATGAACCTGACGTTCTTCAACGGCTACGCTGCGGAGCGCGAACTGCGCCCCGGCGTCCGCGCCACGTTCTCCGGCAAGGTGACGGTGTACCGGGGGAGGCTGTCGCTCACCAATCCGCGCTACGTCCTCCTCGACGAGGGCGACGACGACCCCGAGTACCTCAACCGGCCCATCCCCGTCTATCCGGCGGTGGAGAAACTCGCCAGCGACCAGATCGCCGTCGCGGTCGGCACCATCCTCGACACCCTGCAGCTCTCGGACCTCGACGATCCGGTGCCCGCCTCGATCGCGCGCCGCGACAAGCTCATGAGCCTCGCCACGGCCTACGAGCTCGTGCACCGGCCGCCCCAGGTGGAGGATGCCTACCGTGCCCAGCACCGCTTCCGGTACCAGGAAGCCTTCGTCCTGCAGGCGGCCCTGGCGCGCCGTCGGGCACTGGCGGCCCGTGAGGAGGCCACCGCACGGCCGCCGCACGCGGGGGGCCTGCTGGACCAGTTCGACGCGCGCCTGCCCTTCACCCTCACGCAGGGGCAGCTCGACGTCGGACGGACACTCGCCGAGGACCTCGCCCGCGACCACCCGATGAACCGGCTGCTGCAGGGGGAGGTCGGCTCGGGCAAGACCCTCGTGGCACTGCGCGCCATGCTGCAGGTCATCGATGCCGGCGGACAGGCGGCACTCCTCGCACCCACCGAGGTCCTCGCCGCCCAGCACCTCCAGTCCATCACCCGGACCCTCGGCCCGCTCGCCGAGGGCGGGATGCTCGGCGGTGCCGCGGATGGCACGCGCGTGGTCCTGCTCACCGGATCGATGTCCACGGCGCAGCGGAAGAGATCCCTCCTCGACGCCGCATCCGGAGACGCCGGCATCGTCATCGGGACGCATGCCCTCCTGTCCGACAACGTGGAGTTCTTCGACCTCGGCCTGATCGTCGTGGACGAGCAGCACCGGTTCGGGGTGGAGCAGCGGGATGTGCTGCGCACCAAGGCCCGCACCTCCCCGCACGTGCTGGTCATGACGGCGACGCCCATCCCGCGGACGGTCGCCATGACCGTGTTCGGGGACCTCGAGACCTCCACGCTGTCGGAGCTGCCCGCGGGCCGCTCGCCCATTGCCACCCACGAGGTCGGCCTCACCGAGCACCCGGCCTGGATCGACCGCGTCTGGTCTCGGGCGCGCGAGGAGATCGACGCGGGCCGGCAGGTGTATGTGGTGTGCCCCAAGATCGGCGACGACGGGAAGGCGGAGGAGGATGCTGCGGAGGCGCTCTACGCGGAGCCCGGCGCCGAGCGGAAGTCCGGAGGCCCGCAGGAACTCACGAGCGTCGTCGGGCTCTTCGGGTCGCTGGCCGGGGTCCCGCAGCTCCAGGGCGTCTCCAGCGGGATGCTCCACGGGCGCATGGATCCGCAGGAGAAGTCGGAGGTCATGGCGCGCTTCGCCGACGGCACCGTGCAGCTGCTGATCGCCACGACGGTGATCGAGGTCGGCGTCGACGTCCCGAACGCCACGCTCATGGTCATCATGGACGCCGACCGCTTCGGCATCTCCCAGCTCCACCAGTTGCGCGGGCGCATCGGTCGCGGCGGGCACGCGGGCACGTGCCTCCTGGTGACCAAGCTCGAGCCCGACCACCCGAGCCGTGAGCGCCTCGCCGCCGTCGCCTCCACGACCGACGGCTTCGAGCTCTCCCAGAAGGACCTCGAACTCCGGCGGGAGGGCGACATCCTCGGCGCCTCCCAGTCCGGTGGCCGGTCGGCCCTGCGGTTCCTCAAGATCACGCAGCACGGGAAGGTCATCGAGAAGGCGCGCGCGGATGCCCAGGAGATCGTGGCGGGGGACCCGGACCTGCGCGACTACCCGGGTCTCGCCCTCGCGATCGACCTCTACCTGAACCCCGAGAAGGAAGCATTCCTCGAGAAGGGCTGAGGACTTTTTCCCGTACCTGAGGATGTAGCATCCTCTCCATGACTCAGATACGGATCGGTGACGCCGCTCGCTTCCTGGGCGTCAGCGACGACACCGTCCGCCGCTGGATCGACGGCGGCATCCTCGGAAGCGCCAGGGACTCCTCGGGCAGGGCCGTGGTCGACGCGCTGGAACTGGCCCGGCTCGCACGCCGGAACGCCGTCCTGCCCGGGGACCCCTCGGACATCGGGCGTTCCGCCCGCAACCGGTTCGTCGGCATCGTCACCGACATCGTGATGGACACCGTCATGGCGCAGGTGGAGCTCCAGTGCGGGCAGCACCGCGTGGTGTCGCTGATGAGCAGCGAGGCCGTCCGCGACCTCGGACTGGAGCAGGGCTCCATCGCCATTGCCGTGGTCAAGGCCACCACCGTGATCATCGAGACCCCTGGCGGGAAGGCCTGATGATGCCGCGACCGGCCCCGGCCCCGCGCCGGCGCGCCGCCCCGCGATCCGTCGCCCGACCCGTGGCCCGATCCGCCGTCGTGCCGGTCGCCGTCGTCCTGTTCACCGCCGCCTGCGGCTCGTCCGGCGTGCCCGCCGGGGATGCCGGGGGACCGGACGGAGCGGCCGACGGCAGCGTGACGGTCTTCGCCGCAGCCTCCCTCCGGGCGTCCTTCACCGACCTCGCGGCCCGGTTCGAGGAGGCGCACCCGGGCGCGGACGTCCGGCTCAACGTCGCCGGTTCGTCCGATCTCGTCACGCAGATCATCGAGGGTGCTCCCGCGGACGTCTTCGCCCCGGCCGACACCGCGAGCATGGACCGGGTCGAGGCCGCGGGCCTGCTGCGCGGGACGGCAGTCGACATCGCCACCAACACGCTCCGGCTGGCCGTCCCGTCCGACAACCCCGCCGTCATCGCCTCGCTCGCCGACGCAGCCCGCCCGGGCGTGAAGACGGTCGTCTGCGCGGAACAGGTTCCGTGCGGAGCGGCTGCGGCGAGGATCGAGGAGGCCGCAGGCATCGACCTGGACCCTGTCAGCGAGGAATCGTCCGTCACGGACGTCCTCGGGAAGGTGGCCTCCGGTGAGGCGGACGCCGGCCTCGTCTATGCCACCGACATCCGGGCGGCAGGAGACACGGTCCTCGGCATCGACGTCCCCGAGGCCTCCGACGCCATCACCACCTATCCCGTCGCGGCACTGGCCGATGCGGCGGACCCCGCGACGGCGCAGGCGTTCGTCGACTTCGTGGCCGGTCCGGACGGTCGGGCCGTCCTCGGGGCAGCGGGTTTCGGTGCGCCCTGACCCGCTGTCGGTCCAGCCATGGGAGGCACAGTGGTGAGGACGACGGCGGCCCTTCCCCGCTGGGTGGTGCTGATCGCCGTCATCGGCGGTCTGTTCGTCGTCGTCCCGCTCGCGGCCATGGCGCTCCGGGTCGACTGGCCCCGGTTCATCCCCCTCGTCACCTCCGAGAGCGCCGAGGCGGCCCTACTGCTCAGCCTGCGGACCTCCCTCACCGCGACGGCCCTGTGCATCGTCTTCGGCGTGCCGATGGCGCTCGTCCTCGCCCGGACCTCGTTCCGCGGACAGCAGGTCCTCCGGTCCCTCGTGCTGCTGCCCCTGGTCCTCCCACCGGTCGTCGGCGGCATCGCCCTGCTGTACACCTTCGGCCGGCGCGGGCTGCTGGGGAGCAGCCTGGACGTCCTCGGGATCGACGTCGCCTTCTCGACGACGGCGGTCGTGATGTCGCAGGCCTTCGTGGCCCTGCCGTTCCTCGTCCTCAGCCTCGAGGGGGCGCTCCGCTCGGTCGGTACGCGCTACGAGGCCGTCGGAGCGACCCTCGGCGCCGGACGGTGGACGGTGCTCCGGCGGATCACGCTGCCCCTCGTGCTGCCCGCGCTGATCTCGGGGTCCGTGCTGTCCTTCGCTCGGGCGCTCGGAGAGTTCGGAGCGACGCTGACCTTCGCGGGCAGCCTCCAGGGGACCACGAGGACGCTGCCGCTGGAGGTCTACCTGCAGCGTGAGACGGACCCGGACGCCGCCGTCGCGCTCTCCCTCATCCTCGTGCTCGTCGCCGTCGCCGTGGTGGGTGTCGCGCACCGCGTGCGGCCCCTCGACGGGGCGGCAGGACCGTTGCCCTTCCGCGCCCCGGCCATGGCACGGCCATGAGCCTCACCTTCAGGGCCCTGCTCCCGGAGCGCAGTTTCGACGTCGCCTTCGACCTCGCCCCGGGGGAGACCCTCGCCGTCCTCGGGCCCAACGGGGCGGGGAAGTCGACGCTGCTCACGCTCGTCGCGGGGCTCCTGCCGCCGGCGGAGGGCCGCGCGGAGCTCGACGGGAAGGTCCTCTTCGACGTCACCGCCCGCCGGAGCGTCCTCACCGAACCCCGCCACCGTGGCGTCTCGCTCCTCGCGCAGGAGGCCCTGCTGTTCCCCCACCTCACGGCACTGGAAAACGTGGCCTTCGGTCCGCGCAGCCGCGGACAGCACCGGGCGGCGGCCCGGTCCACGGCCCGGGACTGGCTCGACCGCGTCGGGATGGGCGAGCTCGCCTCCCGCAGGCCGTCCCAGCTGTCCGGTGGACAGGCACAACGCGTCGCCGTCGCGCGTGCGCTCGCCGCCGATCCGTCGCTCCTCCTGCTGGACGAGCCGCTCGCCGCCCTCGACGTCACCGTGGCCCCCGCCCTCCGCACCCTCCTGCGGGACGTCCTCGCGGACCGCTCCGCGATCATCGTGACCCACGATCCGCTCGACGCCTTCCTGCTCGCCGACCGCGTGCTCATCCTCGAGGACGGCAGGATCGTCGAAGCCGGCGCCACGGCACACGTGCTCACGCGACCCGTCACGCCCTTCGGTGCCCGGCTGGCCGGACTGAACCTCGTGGAAGGACAGGCGACTCCCGCGGGATTCAGGGCGGCCAACGGGCTGGAGGTGCCGCTGGCCGAACACGCACCGGTCGGGGCGCGCCTCGCCCTCACGGTCCGTCCGGCGGATGTGGCCGTGTCCCGCAGGGCGGAGAGCGGGCAGGGCTTCAGCTCCGTCGGAGCGGAGATCGACGACGTCGAGCACCGCGGCGACCACGTGCGCGTGCACGCCGCGGGGCTGGCGGCCGACGTCGCCCCCGCCGCCATCGTGGCACTCGGCATGGCCCCCGGCGTGCCGGTGTTCCTCGGCTTCCGGCACGAGGACGCAACCGTCTATCCGGTGTAGGACGGCGGTCCGCGCCGTGCCCCGACCGGCGATAGAGTCGGAGGCATGACGCGCATCATCTCAGGAGCCGCAGGCGGCACGACGCTCACCAGCGTCGACGGAAACGGCACGCGGCCGACGACGGACCGCGTGAAGGAAGCACTGTTCTCGAGCCTCGAGTCCTACGGCGTGGTGCACGGGGCCCACGTCCTGGACCTCTATGCCGGTTCGGGCTCGCTCGGGGTGGAGAGTGCGAGCCGCGGCGCCGCCTCCGTGGACCTCGTCGAATCCGCCGACCGGGCCGCCGCCGTCGCCCAGCGGAACGCCGACCTCGTGAACCGCGTCCTCGGCTGGACGGCCGTCCGCGTGCACCGCACGAAGGTCGAGACCTACCTCGATAGGGTGGCCCCCGAACTGACCTGGGACCTCGTCCTGATGGATCCGCCCTACACGGTGCGTGAGGACGGCGTGGTCGCCGTCCTCGCTGCCCTCGAGACGCGCCTGGCGGAGGGTGCCGTCGTCGTCGTCGAGCGATCGGCGCGGACCCCGGAACCGGCGTGGCCCGCGTGGCTCGAACGCTTCTCGGACAAGAAGTACGGGGAGACACGCCTGTGGTTCCTGGAGCCCGTCGTGGAGTCCGATGTGGAGTCGGATGTCGACGCCGCCGGGGAAGCCTCCGCCGACTAGCAGCTCTCCCTCGCGCGGGCGCAGATAGTGCCGGGCGCAGAAAGTGCCGAGCGCAGAAGGCGCCGTGCCGGTCCTCCGGCACGGCGCCTTCTGCCATGGGCTAGGCCCGGCGTCGTGTCCTCAGCAGGGCGGTGACGCCGGCGGCGAGTCCGAGCAGGCCGGCGATGAGGCCCGCCCAGCCGACGGCCGACGTCGACCCCGGCGTGCTGGACGCCGTCTGCTCCGCGTCGATCGCCTCGGGGGATGCTTCCGGGGTCGCCTCGGCCGCGTTGTGGGACCCGCCGTGGGCGTCACCCTCGACGGCGGCCGTGGTCACGAACGAGGGCGCCGGCTTGTCGGGTTCCTCGGCGCCCTCGACGGTCTCCTGGTCCCACGCGACGACGTCACCGTCCGTATAGGACTGGGAGGTCGGGAGCAGCACCGTGGATCCCGCCTCGGGCAGGCGCCCCACCGAGATCGAGAACGTCTGGTACTCCTGCTGCGAGATCTCGGCACCAGCCTCCGCCGTCCACACGACGGACAAGGGAGCCTCCGTGATGGTCGCGCCGTCGGAGGTGGTCACCGGCTCCGGCAGGTCACCGGTCACCACCTCCGCCGTCCACCCCTCGACCGGCTTGACGCGGACGGACGTGAAGGGCTCGTCGGTGGGCAGCTGCACCTCGAGCTTGTTCGTCGCCGCGGTCTCCGACTCGTTGGGCACGCTGAAGGTGAGCTGCGCATAGCCGTTCTCCGTGGTGGACGCCGGCGCCACGGTCACGTGGGCGCTCGCCGCGCCGAGGCCGAGGGCCATCAGGCCGGCAGTGGTGAGGGCGACGGCTCCGGTGGTGAGGGTACGCCTGGGGTGGGAAGTCATGGAAATGCCTTTCGGGGATGCTGCTCCACGTCCGCGACAGCGGGATCGCGCGGGGCAGCAGGGAAGTGGGAAGGGTGCATCGGGAAGGCCCGCCGACGTACCCCGGTCCCTGTCAGGACGGGCCGGTTCAGGCGGGCAGCGGCGACGGACGCGGCGGACCGCGCAGGGTCGGCACGGAGGCGTGCACGGACAGCGGCGCGACGGGATGCGGCACGTCGGTCACGGCACGGGGCGTCGCCGGCACCGGGGAAGTGATGGAGGGCAGGGTCAGCAGGGGCCGTAGCCAGGCCAGGAGGAGCGTGACCGCCCGGTCGCTCCGCGCGACCGCGAGGGCCAGGACCACGGTGGCTATCGCGTGCAGGACGACCATGGCGGGAGTGCCGACCGCACCGGCCATCCCGGTCGGTGCCACCGTGGAGCAGGCGAGCTCGAAGGCGGCGTGGTGGTCCGGCATCGTCGAGGAGCTCTGGCAGACCGCCGGGACGGAGGTCAGCGCGAAGACGTGGTGCAGCAGGAACTGCCCGCCTCCCATCGCCAGGAGGGCGGGCCGGACGGAGAGGGTCCGCCGGGCGAGCAGCGTTGCGGGCGCGAGGAGGAGGACTGCGAGCAGCAGCATCACCCCGGGGGCGGGCAGGTGTCCCGACGCCAGGACGTGCGACGCCGAGGAGACCGAGAGGATCAGCGAGACGAGGATCACGGACCGGACGTAGGTCAGGCTCGTTGCAGGCACCCGTCCCTCCTTCCCGTCGCTCCGCGCAGTCGTGGAAGCCGCGCTGGATTCAGCGGCTCCATCTCAGGCTACCGTCGGCACGCCGGCTTCCACGCCAGTACTTCGCGCGGGGTGGTTCCGTGGATGGGCACGGGAGCCGCTGCGCTCCTCCTAGTTCTTCGGGTTCGGCTGGCGGGGATCCTGCTCGCCCATGTCCGCCGCACCGAGCGCGCCGGCGGCAGGTGAGTGGCTGGTCTCGTTGAAGCGCGCCACCAGTTCGGGGTGGTGGAGATCCAGGGCGGGACGCTCCGAGCGGATCCGGGGGATGGACACGAAGTTGTGGCGCGGCGGCGGGCAGGAGGTCGCCCACTCCAGCGAGGCACCGAAGCCCCACGGATCGTCGACCTCGACCTTCTTGCCCTTGCGCCAGGTGATGTACACGTTCCAGAAGAACGGGATGATGGACGCGCCGAGAAGGAAGGAGCCGATGGTGGAGAACTGGTGCATGCCCGTGAAGCCGTCCTCGGGCAGGTAGTCGGCGTACCGGCGGGGCATGCCCTGGACGCCGAGCCAGTGCTGGATGAGGAACGTGGCGTGGAAGCCGAGGAACAGCATCCAGAAGTGGATCTTCCCCCACCGCTCGTTGAGCATGGTCCCGGTGAACTTGGGCCACCAGAAGTAGAAGCCGGCGAACATCGCGAAGACCACGGTGCCGAAGACCACGTAGTGGAAGTGCGCGACCACGAAGTAGGTGTCCGAGACGTGGAAATCCAGCGGCGGCGACGCGAGGATCACGCCGGTCAGACCGCCGAAGATGAAGGTCACGAGGAAGCCGAGGCTCCAGAGCATCGGCGTCTCGAAGGTCAGCGATCCCCGCCACATGGTGCCGATCCAGTTGAAGACCTTCACGCCCGTCGGAACGGCGATGAGCATGGTCGTGAAGGCGAAGAACGGCAGCAGGACGGCTCCGGTGACGTACATGTGGTGTGCCCAGACCGTCACGGAGAGCGCGGCGATGGCGATCGTCGCGAAGACCAGGCCCTTGTAGCCGAAGATCGGCTTGCGGCTGAACACCGGGAAGATCTCCGAGACGATGCCGAAGAACGGCAGCGCGATGATGTACACCTCGGGATGGCCGAAGAACCAGAAGAGGTGCTGCCACATGATCGCCCCGCCGTTCTCCGGGTCGAAGATGTGCGCGCCGAAGCGGCGGTCCGCGCCGAGGGCGAACAGGGCGGCGGCCAGGACGGGGAAGGCCATCAGGACGAGGATCGAGGTGATCAGGGTGTTCCAGGTGAAGATCGGCATGCGCCACATGGTCATGCCCGGGACGCGCATGCAGATGATCGTCGTGACGAAGTTGACCGAGCCGAGGATGGTGCCGAAGCCGGCCAGGGCGAGCCCGAAGACCCACAGGTCCCCACCGATGCTGGGGGAGAAGCTGACGTTCGCGAGGGGCGGGTAGGCGGTCCAGCCGAACCCTGCGCTGCCCTGCGGGGTGAAGATGCCGAGACCGACGATGATCCCGCCGAAGAGGTAGAAGTAGTAGGCCAGGGCGTTGAGCCGGGGGAAGGCGACATCGGGTGCGCCGATCTGCAGCGGCATGATGACGTTCGCGAAGCCTGCGAACAGCGGTGTCGCGAAGAGGAGCAGCATGATCGTGCCGTGCATCGTGAACAGCTGGTTGTACTGCTCCTTGGTCTGCAGGATCTGCATGCCCGGTGCGAAGAGTTCCGCCCGGATCAGCAGGGCCTCGACGCCGCTCAGGGAGAACCACACGAACGACGTGATGATGTAGAGGTAGCCGATCGTCTTGTGGTCGGTGGTCGTCATCCACTCGAGGAAGATCCGGCCGGGGGACCGGGTTCCGGGCGTTGCCGCCGGCGTCGCTGCAAGGGTCGAATCTGCGTATTCAGCGGTCACGGTCCGCTCCTGCCGGGTAGGGATGGGGTAGGTTCATGCGGCGAAGCGGTGGCTCCCGTGCGGGCGCGGGAACCGGGAGGGGCACGAGGGGAGGACCTCGGGCACGATCAGCGAGCACGAGCCGGCGGAATCGCCGACGACGGGCTGGGCTTCCAGGCCGCTGATCCCGAGGCGTTCGAGCGCATCGATCCCCGCGATCTCGATGTGCTGCGCGCTGCTCGCATCGATCACGACGTTCGGCTCCTGCAGGATGCGGAAGCTACGGCGGACGATGGGCAGGAGAGCCCGGCAGTTCTCCTCTGTGAGGCACCCTCGCACTTCCATGCGTGCCCAGCGGAGGTCGATGTCCAGGCGGACGGTGATGCGCAATGTGTGGCTCATGGCCCAGGTCCTCCGAAGAGCGGTCCTCGATGCCCGGCTGCTCAAGCCCTTTAAGGCTAGGAGGAGCTGTCGGACCCGGGCGCGGAAGAATGGTGCTTGACAAGCACTGCGCCGGGCGACCATGGCGTGCTGAATATCAGGGTCGGAAGGGTCGGGGCGGAGCTACCGGCCCATCGGCTGCTCGAACGCCGCCCGCTCGGCGTCGACGAGGACGGCGGCGGGGTGCGGACCCGCGGCACGCAGGGCGGAGGTCCAGGACTCCGGCCACGGCGTCCTGCGTGCCGCGATGATGACGTTCCCGGCGCTCGCACCGCCGACCATGCCCGCCTCGGTGAGGACGGCCGTCGCGGTGGCCAGGGCGGAGAGCTGCCTGCTCTGCGCGCGGGCGAAGGCGAGCGGCGGGTCGTCGCCGACGTTGACGAGGACCACGCCGTCGTCGGCGCAGACCCTCAGGAGGTGCGCGGCGAAATCCGGGCCGGTGAGATGGGCGGGGGCGTCGGCCCCCGCGAAGATGTCCAGCACCACGGCGTCGAAGGCCGCATCCGGCTGCTCGAGCACGGCGTCGGCGGCGTCGCCGACGACGACCTCGCACACCGTGCCCTCGGCCAGCGGCATGGCATCGAGGACGAAGTCGACCAGTTCTGCTTCCAGGTCGACGGCGACCTGCACGGATCCCGGACGCGTCGCCTGGACGTACCGGACGAGGGTCAGGGCTCCCGCGCCCAGGTGCAGGATCCGCAGCGGAGCGCCCGGTGGCTTGACCAGGTCGAGAACTGCCGCCACGCGACGCAGGTACTCGTAGAACACCCGTTCCGGGTGGTGCACGTCGACATGCGACTGCTGCGCCCCTCCGATGCTGAGGATGAGCGCGCCGTCGATGTATGCGTCCTCGTCGATCTCGGCGTAGGCACCCGCGCCGGGAAGCCAGCGCGTGGGGACCTCGAACTCTTCGTCCGTGCCGGGAGCCGTGCTCACACGCGCTCCCGCAGGGTCGCGAGGCGCAGTGCGCCCTCCTCGATGACGTCGAACCGCTTGCAGAACGCGAACCGCAGCATCGAGCGCGTACGCCGGGCACCCTCCTCGTGGCAGAACATCGCCACGGGGATCGCCGCGACCCCGATCAGCGACGGCAGGCGCCGTGCCAGGTCCGTGGCGTCGTCGATACCCAGCGGCGCGGCATCGACCATCGTGAAGAACGTGCCCTTCGGCTCGAAGACCTCGAACCCGGCGGCGCGGAGGCCCTCGCCCAGCAGATCCCGCTTCTTCCGCAGCATGGCCGCGGCGGAGGTGAAGAACTCCTCCGGCAGCCCCAGCCCGAGGGCGACGGCTCCCTGGAACGGCGTTCCCGAGGTGTAGGTCAGGAAGGTCTTCACGGTACGGACCTGCGCCACGAGGTCGGCGGGTCCGCTGAGCCAGCCCACCTTCCAGCCCGTGACCGAGAAGGTCTTGCCCGCGGAGGAGATCGTGAGGGTGCGTTCCGCCGCCCCGGGCAGCGAGGCGATGGGGACGTGCGGCACACCGAAGGTCAGGTGCTCGTACACCTCGTCCGTCACGATGATGGCACCGTGGCGTTCCGCCAGCCGCACGATGCGCTCGAGCGCCGGCCGGGCGAGGACGCTGCCGGTCGGGTTGTGCGGATTGTTCACCACGACGATCCGCGTGCGCTCGCTGAACGCGGCCTCCAGGCTTGCCGCGTCCGGCTGGAAGTCCGGAGCGTTCAGGGGAGCGGTGGTGTGGGTGGCGCCCGAGAGCCCGATGACGGCCCCGTAGGAGTCGTAGAAGGGTTCGAAGGTCAGCACCTCGTCGCCCGGGCCGGCGAAGGCGAGGATCGCCGCCGCGATCGACTCCGTGGCGCCCGTGCTGACGATCACCTCGGTCTGCGGATCGATGTGCAGTCCGTAGAAGCGTTCCTGGTGTGCGGCGATGGCATGGCGCAGGACGGCGAGGCCCTGACCGGGTGCGTACTGGTTGGCGCCGTCGGCGATCGCTGCACGGGCCGCGTCGAGGATCTCGCGTGGACCGTCCTCGTCCGGGAACCCCTGTCCGAGGTTGATCGCCGAATGCTTCTGGGCGAGCGCCGTCACCTCCTCGAAGATGGTGATGCCGAGGGTGCCGTCGCCGCCGAGCAGGTTCGCACCGCGCGCGGCCCTCGTCCAGGGTGCCGTACTGCTGCTCGGAATGGCTGCCGCCCGCGCGTCTGTGGTCATGACACCAGTATCGCCGGTCCCGCGCGTCCGGCCGCAGACCGCCGTGCCCTCCGCGGTATGCCGGGGGGCGGGGTGTGCGCGCAGGTGGGGAGGACTGGGTACCGTGGGGGCATGAGCCGCGCCGTCTGCCCCGGATCGTTCGACCCCCTCCACAACGGACACATCGAGGTCATCGGTCGTGCCGCCCGGTTGTTCGACGAGGTGATCGTCGCCGTGTCGACCAACTACGCCAAGAAGTACCGGTTCGACGTCGACGAGCGCATCGCCTTCTGCCGCGACGGCCTCGCGCACCTGCCCGGCGTGACAGTGCTGCCCATGGGCCCCGGCCTCGTCGCCGACTTCTGCAGGGAGCACGGCGCGGCGGCACTCGTCAAAGGGCTGCGATCAGGGCTCGACTTCGACTACGAACTCCCCATGGCGACCATGAACCGCCACCTGACCGACGTCGAGACCGTCTTCGTCCCCACCGGTACGACGTTCGCCCATGTCTCCTCCACGCTGCTGAAGGAGGTCGCGTCCCTGGGCGGCGACGTCCGTCCGTTCGTTCCGGACGCCGTCTACCGTTCCCTGCACTGATCCGGCGGGACCTCAGACCGGTCGAGCGCACGCCGGGCGGGCCAGGGCGGCGGCCAGTGCCGTGGTCTCCTCGACGAACCGTCCGAGCCACTCCAGGGCGTCGAGGTCCGGCGTCGATTCGGCCATGGTGACGTCGGCCTCGGAGCACTGGGAGATGTTCGTGGAGGCGCGAGTCACGTGGTAGGTCGAGGTGACGACGACGATCCTGTCCCAGCCGCGGTCGCGGGCGAGCGCGGCGATCGCACGCGCCTCACCCCTCGTGGTCAGGGGATCCGAACGGAAGCAGGTCGTGCCTGGTAACTCCGCGGCGCACAGGGCATCGGCCGCGGAGTTGCCCGGCAGCCCCGTCGAGGAGAGCACGAGTTCGTCGGCGACGCCGCGCTCGATCAGCCGCTGGCCCGCGGGAAGCCTCTCGCCCGCGGCTCCGGCCAGCACCACCACCGCATCGGCCGTCCCGACCGTCCGCAGCGGAGGGTTGTAGAACAGCACATAGGCGAGGATCAGCCACGCGAGGAGACAGGCGGTGGCGATCCCGGCCGCTGTCCGCAGGGCGCGGACCGCCCGACGGCGACGCGGGTCAGCCGGTGCCGGGCGGGGATCGGACGTCATCGTCCGAGCGTAGACGGGTCCGCCCGTTTTGGGACTGCCCGCCTCATCGGGCTAGGATGGTACGTCGGTCATATGTTCTACAGGAGTCATCATCAACAGCGATCTCAGTTCGCCTTTGACTTTCAGCGTCAAGGATCTCGGACGCAGTCCGGGAAGCATGCGGACAGTGGAAGAACATGTACCGGCACCGAAGGATTTCGGCGTTGCGCTGATCGGCGTGCAGGAGGGTTCCGAGATGGAACTGGACCTGCGTTTCGAATCGGTGCACGAGGGAATCCTGGTGTCGGGTACGGCAAACGTCGAGGTAACCGGCGAGTGCGGCCGTTGCCTGGAGCCCCTGCGGTTCGACCGTGAGGTGGACGTCCAGGAGCTCTTCTTCTACAGCGACTCCGAGTCGCTGTCGGTGGAAGAGGAAGAAGATCAGCACAGGGTGGAGAACGATTCGGTCGATCTGGAACCCGTGCTGAGGGATGCAGTGGTTACGTCGCTGCCATTCCAGCCGGTGTGCCGGGAGGATTGCAAGGGTCTGTGCTCCGAATGCGGAGCGCAGCTCAATGACGATCCGGACCACCACCATGAAGTTTTGGACCCTCGCTGGTCAGCCCTTGCAGGGCTGACGGGCACCGCCGCCGGTAACGACGCGGCAACCAAGTCAGAGTCAGACGAGAGAGAAGAGAGTTAGCCGTGGCTGTCCCGAAGCGGAAGATGTCCCGCGCGAATACCCGTGCACGCCGGTCCCAGTGGAAGGCAACCGCCCCCAAGCTGGTCAAGACCCTCGAGAACGGTCGCGTCACCTACAGCCTCGCCCACCAGGCCAAGGTTGTCACCGATTCAGCCGGTACCCCGCTGTTCCTCGAGTACAAGGGCCGCAAGGTAGCCGACGTCTGACAACGGGGTGCGGCCCGCTGCATGCCCGGTGCTGCAGTGGGCACCCGTTCGATGCTGGATCAGCTGATGCGGTTGTGAAAAATACAGAAGAACTTACGAGGCGTCTCGGTGTCGATATCGACACCGAGACGCTTCGTCTTGCCCTGACGCACCGGTCCTACGCCTATGAGAAGGGCGGGATCCCCACCAACGAGCGGCTCGAATTCCTGGGCGACTCGGTGCTCGGCCTCTCGGTGACCGACGCCCTGTACCGGGACAACCCCGACCTCTCCGAGGGTGAGCTCGCCAAGCGGCGGTCAGCCGTCGTCAGCACCAGGGCGCTCGCCGGAGTGGCCCGCACGCTCGACCTCGGCAGCCACGTGCTGCTCGGACAGGGCGAGAAGCTCACCAACGGCCGGGACAAGGCATCCATCCTCGCGGACACCATGGAGGCCGTCATCGGTGCCGCCTACCTGAGCCACGGGATCGAGATCGCGAGGGCCATGGTCATGAGGCTCATCGGGCCGCTCCTGCGCGACTCCGCTGTCCTCGGCGAAGGCACGGACTGGAAGACCCGCATCCAGGAGACCGCGGCCGCCCGCCGGCTCGGCCTGATCGACTACCAGGTGGTGGGCGCCGGTCCCGACCACGCCCGTACGTTCACCGCGCGCCTCGTGATCGGCGGCGTCGAGTACGGCTCCGGGTGCGGCCACTCGAAGAAGGAGGCGGAGCAGGAGGCTGCTGCCGCCTCCTGGAAGCTGCTCGCACCCGGGGCCGGGACGACGCCCGACGGCGAACCGCACGACGCGCCCGCAGCGCCCCCCGGACCCTGAGTGCCTGAACTGCCCGAGGTCGAGGTGGTACGGCGTGGGCTGGCGCGCTGGGTCACGGGCCGCACCGTCGAGGCCGTCGAGGTGGTGGACCCGCGGTCGCTGCGACGCCACGTCGCAGGCGTCGAGGACTTCCGCGGCAACGTCACCGGAGCACGCGTCACGGACGTGGTGCGGCGCGGGAAGTTCCTCTGGATGACCCTCCAGGACCCGGACGCCCCCCGTGACGTCCCGCACGTCGCACTGATGGCGCACCTCGGCATGAGCGGTCAGCTGCTCATCGAGGAGCCGGAGGCCCCCCTCGAGAAACACCTGAAGGTACGCCTTCGGCTCTCCACCGCCGTCGACGACGAGGGTGCCCCGCTCCCCGCCGACCTCCGGTTCGTCGACCAGAGGATCTTCGGGGGCATGTTCGTCGCCGATCTCGAGCCCACCGCCGACGGCGCGCCGGGTGGTCGCGGAGACACGGATCTGCCTCTCATCCCGCACCAGGCCGCGCACATCGCGCGTGACCCGCTCGATCCCGCGTTCTCCGTCGAATCCTTCCACCGGCGTCTCCGCGAGCGGAGGACGGGCCTCAAGCGTGCCCTCCTCGACCAGGGCCTCATCTCGGGGATCGGCAACATCTACGCGGACGAGGCGCTGTGGGCGGCGAGACTCCACTACGCGCGCCCCACGGACACTCTGCGCCGTCCCGACACCCTCCGTATCGTCGAGGCGGTCACCACGGTCATGACCCGGGCCATGGACGCCGGTGGCACGAGTTTCGACGCGCTGTACGTCAACGTCAACGGCGCGTCGGGCTACTTCGCCCGCGACCTCGAAGCCTACGGCCGTGCCGGGCAACCGTGCCGTCGCTGCGCAGCCGAAGGGCGCTCGACCCTCATCCGGCGCGAAGCCTTCATGAACAGGTCATCGTCCCTCTGCCCGTACTGCCAGCCGAGGCCGCGGAACGCTCGGGCCTAGTCGGCGCGGGGGGATTATGGCACCGTCGGCGCCGTAACCCAAACGTGACAACCGGAAGCTCAACGGGTACCGTTGACCCCGCGCCCGCTCCACAACGGAGGGGCGCCCCTCCTCACTCTGCCTAACCCTGTCGATGAGGACGGACCGTTCGCACTACACATTCGACAGGGGCGGGGGAACCGATAGCGGACTCAGTCCTGAGTCCTAGGGGTAAAGACGCGCGTCGACCAGCGCATGTTCGCTGGAACGAGAACAGCACGTCCGGATGTCCCATCCGAACCCGACAGCTAACTTCGCAGGCATTGGGAAAGGCATGATCATGTCCAAGAGCACTTCAGCGCGCCACCGGGCCGTCCCCACGCGCACCAACCCCCTTCTCACCGCCTCCCGCGCGATCTCCGCGAGTGCCTCGGTGGCCGGCAAGCCCGCCGCCGTCGTCGTCGCAGCATCCGGGATCATGTTCGGCGCAGCGCTCCCCGCGAGTGCCGCAGGCGAGATCACCCTGCAGGCCGCACCCGAGCAGGTCGCGGCGTCCACCGTCGCGGCGGGCACCTACACCGTCCAGGCCGGCGACACGCTGGGCAGCATCGCTGCCTCGCACGGCGTCAGCCTCGACACGCTGTTCACGGCCAACGGACTCGGCTACAGCTCGGTCATCTACCCGGGTCAGGCCCTCGCGCTCACCGGCACTGCCGCTCCCCAGCAGTACTCCGCCCAGTCCGCAACGATCGTCGCTGCCCCCGCAGCTATCGCGGCACCGGCACCCGTGGCGGCACCCGCACCCGTGGCAGCACCCGCGGTCTTCTCGGGGAACACCACCGGACTCAGCACGCAGTCCGCCTCGATCAGCCCCGCCGGCGGAGGCATCGTCGGCACGGCCATGCAGGGCATCGGCTCGGGCTACGTGTACGGCGGAACCTCGTTCGGCGGCTGGGACTGCTCCGGCTTCGTGCAGTGGGTCTACGCGCAGAACGGCATCAGCCTGCCGCGCACCACCTGGTCGCAGTTCGCTGCTCTCACCCCCACCAGCAACCCGCAGCCGGGCGACCTGGTGAGCCAGAACGGTGGAAGCCACGTCGGTATCTACCTCGGCAACGGCCAGATGGTCAGCGCCCTGAACCCCTCGCAGGGCACGCTGGTGCACTCGGTCAACGCCATGTCGGTGGACGGGTACTACACCCGCTAGGAATCGCGACCGGCGTCAGCCGGTCGTCCCAGGTACAGGTACGCAGAAGGGCGGGATGCGGGGCATCCCGCCCTTCCGCGTACCCGGCGAGAGGCCGTGGCGGCGCGTTCCCGCCCGGCCCGCGTCCTCAGCCGCCGTAGTGCGCCGCGAGGCGCTGGAACCCTTGGTCGATGCTGACCCCCGGCGTCCAGTCGAGCACGGCCCGGGTCCGCCGCTGGTCGAACCAGTGTGCGGTGGACAGCTGTTCGGCCAGGAAGCGGGTCATGGGCGGCTCCTCGGCGCGGCCGAGCGCCAGCCAGGCGCGTTCGATGACCGTCCCCGCCGCCCGTGCTACCGATCCGGGCACCGACCATGCCGGTGGGCGGACGCCGGCGGCGCGGCAGATCCCTGCGAGCAGCTCCGCGATGGGCCGCGGCTCACCGTTGGTCACGACGAAGGCCTGGCCCTGCGCCTCGCCGATACGGGCGAGGCAGGCGACGATCGCCGACGCCGCGTTGTCCACGTAGGTGGTGTCGATCAGTGCGGTGCCACCGTCGAGCAGCGGCAGCCGTCCCCGCCGGGCCCGGTCGACGACGCGCTCGACGAGCTGCGTGTCACCGGGTCCCCAGACGATGTGCGGGCGCACCGCGGCGACGCGGAACGACGCCGTGGAGCGTCGCAGCGCCAGCACCTCCGCCGCGGCCTTGGTCCGGGCGTAGTCGCCTCGTGCGGTCCCCGGGTCCGCGGGACCGGCGGACGCGCCGACCAGGGACGTGCCGTCGTGCGCCACGGAGGGCGAGGAGACGTGGACGACGTCGGGGATGCCGGCGCGCCGGGCGGCATCGAGCAGGCGCCGGGTCCCGTCCACGTTGGTCCTGTCGAAGTCGGCGGCGCGGCCGGTGAAGGAGACCTTCGCCGCGAGGTGGATCACGGCGTCGCACCCCCGGACCGCGGCGGTCACCGCCGCGTCGTCCTCGATGGAGCCCAGGACGTCGGCGGCACCGACGACACCCGACGGGCGGCGCTGGAAGCACCGAACGTCGTGGCCGTCGGCGAGGAGCTGTCCGGCGACCGCGCGGCCGAGCATCCCGCTGGCGCCCGTCACGAGGACGGTCACAGGGAGCCGGCCCGCCCGCCGGCGAGGAACCGTCCGCTCCAGGCCGCGACCCGTGCGCGGTCGATCTTCGCATTGTGCCGGATGTCCACCGGCAGCGCGGGGACCGAGACGACCGCAGCGAGGTCCACGCCGCGCGCGCCGGCCGCATCGCGGGCGGCAGCGGCGAGCGACGCATCAGCGAGCCGGGGGCGACGACCCGGCGTCGTCGTCTCGACGACCGCCACCACAGCCTGCGCGCCGGAGGGGCCGACGCCGACGACAGCGGCGAGGCGGACGCCGTCGAGTGCCTCCAGCGACTGCTCGAGTCCCACCGGGGTCACCACCCCTCCCGGTGCGGTGATGACGTGGCCGAGCCGTCCTTCGACCCAGAGGCGGCCGTCGGCGTCGAAGTGGCCGACATCGCCGGTGCGATACCACGGGCGCGTCCGTGCCGAGTCCTCTTGGGTGCGCCAGAGGCGGAAGTAGCGATCCTTGACGTGCGGAGCGTCGACGAGGATCTCGCCCGTCACGCCGGGAGTCCCGGTGGCTTCGCCGGTTGCCTCACCCGTGCCGTCGAGCGGGCTGACCGCGACGCGTGCGCCGTGCACCGGGAGACCCACGCACACGCCGTTGCCGGCGCCGTCCAGTCCCGCCTCGTCCGCCGTCGCGGCGGCCCGGATGCCGTCGAGGTCGATATCGGCGACGAGGAGGGACTCGGTCATGCCGTAGGGCGTGTGGAGGGCCGCGGACGGGACGAGTGCCTGGACCTCCTCGAGCAGCGGTACCGGGATCGGCGCCCCGGCGGAGAGCATCAGGGTGATCCGCTCCAGTGCCTCCCGGCCGGCCGCAGGGAGGTCGGCCGACGTCGCGAGGACGTTGCGCAGCGCCGCCGGCGACGCGAAGACGACGGTGGCGTCGATCGCGGCCGCGGCATCGGCCAGTGCCCGCGCCGTCAGGGTCCGCGGGGCGGTGACGTCCATGGCCGGGGTCACCGACGTCGCGCCGAGGGCCGGGCCGAGCAGGGCGAAGGGTGCGAATCCTGCGACGAGCGAGGCGCCCGGTCCCAGCCCGAGGGTGGATTCCACGGCGTCGCGCATGGACGAGAGCCGGCGGTGCGTGTACACCACGCCCTTGGCCGGACCGGTGGACCCGGAGGTGAAGAGGATGGCGGCGTCGGTGTCCGGCGCGGGCGCGGCGCGCGGTGCTCCGGCGACCGGCCGGGCGGCACGGAGGTCGTTCAGGGAAGCCTCGACGCGCAGCGCCTTCTTCTTAGCGGCAGGCAGGGGAGCGGCACTGATCCGCCGACCCGGCCAGCCGAAGGCCCGGGCTGCGAGGAGGGCGCGTTCGATGCCGATCACGACGTCGGGTGCGGACCCCTTGACGGCACGGTTGAGGCCGCGCGCGCCGAGGCCGGCATCGGCGACGACGATCACGGCGCCGATCTGCAGGCAGGCGTAGATCAGGACGGTGAGGTCCACTCCGGGCGGGACGAGCAGGCTGACCCTGCTGCCCGCGCCGTAGCCGAGCGCGGTGAGGCCGGCGGCCACGGCGTTGACATTGTCGGAGAGCTCGCGCCAGGTCAGCGTCCGCGGCGTGCCCGCGGGAGCCATCTCGGCGACCGCCGTCGTCCCTGCCTCGGGACCGGCGGCGAGCTCGGTGATCCGCCGGCCCAGCGGGGTGTAGGGACGGTCCTCCGGGGCGCTGTCGCCGGACCGGTCCGGTCGGGGCACGCCCACGGATCGGATGCCGAGCCACTCCATGGCAGTCGACGCCGTGTCGGCGTCCTCCTGCACCAGGTGGCCGGCCTGCTCGAAACGATGGATGTCCGCGGCGGGGAGGCGGCGGGCGAGGTCCTCGAGGTAGGGGTCCGAGAAGATCGGGTCGTGCGGGCCCCACATCATCAGCACGGGCACGGCCAGGCTGCGGATGCCCTCCGCGACCGCGGTGAGGGCGGCGAAGCTCGGGTGGGACGGGTCGGCGGGGATGTCGGAGACGAAGTTGGCGATGCCCTCGCGGGCTGCCGGCGTGCGGTACGGGTCGCGGAACGCGCGGCGGACCCCACGCTCCAGCGCCGGCCGGGCGAGGGAGAGGGTCACGTCGAGGAAGGCCGTGCTGGTCCTCGTGCCCAGGCCGTGCACGCCGGGTGCCAGGGCGAGCCGCAGCGGTGCCGGGATGGGCCGGGCCGGATCCTGGTGGATGGCCGTGTTGGTCAGGATCACGCCCGCCAAGTCCCTGCGGTTGCGGTCGGCGTAGCCGAGGCTGACGACGCCGCCCCAGTCGTGCCCCACCGTGACCACGGGACCCGCGAGGCCGACGGCGGCGACGAAATCCTCGAGGTCGGTGATGCGGTGTTCGAGGCGCCGGAACGCGCCGGTGCGGTCGGAGTAGCCCATGTCGAGCTGGTCCACCGCGATCACGCGCCAGCCGGCCGTGCGACCGGCAGCGAGGTAGCTCCGCCACAGGTAGGACCAGGTGGGATTGCCGTGGACGCACAGGAGCGTTCCCGTGACCTCGTCATCGGCACCTGCGCCGAGCCCGTTGTCGAGGTAGTGCCAGCGGTGGCTGGTTCCCGGGGCGTCGGCCCCGCTGGTCGAGGGCACGTCGATGTACGCCGACCACGAGGGGTCGACGCCGGGGAGTTCTACCACGCAATCTCCATCATGGAGGTGTTCAGGCCCGAGCCGACGCCCAGGCACAGCACCCGGTCCCCGGGGGTGAGGGACTGCGACTCCTGGGCGAGGGTCATCGGCAGGGAGGCCGGCCCCACATTGCCCCAGTGCGGGAAGGTGATCGGGACGCGCTCACGCTCGAGGTCGACGGCCTTGATGATGGCGTTGGTGTAGGAGTTGGAGACCTGGTGGGTGACGTAGCGGTCCATCGCGTCCCACGCCCAGCCGTCCGCCTGCGCCTCGTGCCACGCCGTGACGACGAGCTCCAGGCCGCCGTCGAGCAGTCCCTTCGTGTCGGTGTACATCCCGTCGATGCCGCCGACGCACAGCTCGTGGTGCTGCGTCCCCGCACGGGAGACGCCGCCGAGGATGCGGTGGGACCCGGGGTGGGCGTCGGCCGGGCCGATCACCGCGGCGGCCGCGCCGGAGCCGAGCGTGAGGGTCGCGAACTCGCTCAGGAAATCCTCGCGCGTCGAGTCCTCGCGGTTGAGGCGCTTGAAGGTGGCCTCCTGGGTCCGCTGGGCGTCCTCGCCGGCGACGATCAGGGCGTACTTGATCTGGCCGGAATCGATCATGTTCGCGGCGAGGGTCATCCCGTTGACGAACCCGAGGCAGGCGTTGGCCAGGTCGAAGTTCATCGCGGACGAGGGCAGCCCCAGCGAGTGGTGGATCTTCACGGCGACCGAGGGTTCGAGGTTGCGGCGGGTCACCGACGTGTTGATGAGCAGCCCGACGTCGCCCGGCTCGATACCGGCCTCGGCCATGGCCTTGGCCCCCGCCTCGATCGCGGCGTCGTCGAAATCGGACCCGGGAGACCACCAGCGCCGTTCCGTCACCCCGGCCACGCGTTCGAGGAGCCGCTTCGAGAGGCGGAGCCTCTTCAGGCTGGGGGCCAGTCGTTCGTCGAACTCGGCGGAACTGACGACTACCGGCGCCTCCACACTCGTGACGGCGAGCAAGGCCGTGTTTTCATGTCGAAACGTCGCGTTACCGGTCAAATTTCCTGCCTCGTCAACTGGTCAGCGCCGGTGGTTGGCCGTGAGGGACCCACGAATGGATCGGCCCGGACGCCTCTGAATACTGGATACTGCTGAAACTTTTGTAAGCCTACTTCTGATTGCATCGGGCGGTCACGCCGAAATCGTGCGCGTCCATGGTGTTGCCTGCCCAATACTCCGCACAGTCGGTGCGTTCCAGTAGATTGGGGAGGTCCCATTCCACCTGGAGATCCTGACACTGTGCATCTGAAGAGTCTAACCGTGCGGGGGTTCAAGTCTTTCGCCTCGGCGACCACCTTCGACTTCGAGCCCGGCGTGACCGCCGTCGTCGGTCCGAACGGCTCGGGCAAGTCCAACGTGGTCGACGCCCTCGCCTGGGTGATGGGGGAGCAGGGCGCAAAGACCCTGCGCGGCGGCAAGATGGAGGACGTCATCTTCGCCGGGACGTCCGGCCGTGCCCCGCTGGGGCGGGCCCACGTCTCGCTCACCATCGACAACGCGGACGGCGCCCTGCCGATCGAGTACTCCGAAGTGACCATCTCCCGCACCCTCTTCCGCGCCGGCGGGTCCGAGTACGCCATCAACGGCAAGAACTGCCGCCTGCTCGACATCCAGGAACTCCTCTCGGACTCGGGGCTCGGTCGAGAGATGCACGTGATCGTGGGCCAGGGCCAGCTGGACAAGGTGCTGCACGCGACACCCGAGGAGCGCAGGGGCTTCATCGAGGAGGCCGCCGGCATCCTGAAGCACCGCCGCCGCCGGGAGAAGACCGTGCGGAAGCTGGACGCGATGCAGGCCAACCTCGCGCGGCTGTCCGACCTCACGGCCGAACTGCGACGGCAACTGACCCCGCTGGGGAAGCAGGCCGAGGTCGCCCGCCGGGCGCAGCAGGTGCAGTTCGCGGTCCGCGACGCGCGATCCCGGCTGCTCGCGGACGAGCTGGTGACCCTCCGGTCCGGTTTCGAGCGGGACGTCGCCGCGGAGGCGGCGCTCCAGGCGCGTCGCGAGGAGGTCGAGAAGACCCTCGGCGCCGGGCAGGAACGCCAGGCGGACCTCGAGCGGGCCGCGGCGGCGTCCGTCCCGGCCCTGAACAGGGCGCGGGAGACCTGGTACGCCCTGTCGAGTGCGCGCGAGAGGCTCTCCGCGCTCGCCGCCCGCGCAGAGGACCGGGGGCACCTCCTCGGCCAGGGAGGCACGGAACCCGAGTCGGGGCGTGACCCCGACTCCCTCGACCGGCAGGCCGAGCGTGTCCGTACGGAGGTGGCCGCGCTGCAGGACGAGGTGGCGTCGCTGGGACGCGTGCTCGAGGAGACACTCACTGCCCGCCGCGTCGCCGAGGACGCCGCATCGGCCGAGGATGCCCGGCTCGCCCGGCTGCTCCGCGCCGCGGCCGACCGGCGCGAGGGCGATGCGCGGCTCGCGGGCACGGTGGGAGCCGCACGCTCCCGTGTCGAGGCAGCCGTCGCCGAACTCGGCCGCCTCCGCGCGTCCATCGCCGCTGCCGAGGAGCGTCGCAGCACCGCCGAGCGTGACTTCACGGCGCTCGAGAGCCAGGTGGCCGGGGACGAGGAGGGCGAGGAGGGCCTCGACGCCGAGTACGAGGAGGCATCGGCCGTCCTCGCGTCCATCACGGACGGGCTGCGGATCCTCGTCGATGAGGAACGCTCCGCGGAGCGGGACCGCGGCGCACTGGCCGCGCGGCTGGAGGCGCAGCGCGAAGGCCTGCAGCAGCGTGACGGGTCCGGTGCCCTCCTGGCCGCCGGGCTCGACGGCGTGTCCATGCCGCTCGCCCAGCTGCTGCAGGTCGCTCCGGGCTTCGAGAAGGCCGTCGCCGCTGCCCTCGGTGCGCGGGCCGACGCCGTGACGGTGGAGGGCATCGCCGCTGCCGTCGACGCCCTGCAGCTCCTGAAGACCGAGGACGCCGGCCAGGTCTCGCTCGTCGTCGCCACCGGCGCGGTGGAGGGCGGGCTCCAGGCGAAGGCGGAGTTCGGGCCGGCGCTCCGGGATTCCGACGACCCCGTCCCCGTGCTGTCCGTCGTGACCGTTCCGCCGCCGCTCCGGGCCGCGCTCGAGAGCCTGCTGGACGGCGTCGTCGTGGTCACGGACCTCGCCCACGCCCGGGGTGTGATCGAGGACGGCAGCACCCCGGTCGCCGTCACGCGCGACGGGGACGTCCTGTCCCGGTATTCCGCAACGGGCGGCACCCCCGGCGCGGCGGGCTATCTCGAACTCCGCGCGGCCGCCGAGGAGACGGAGGAACGGCTCGCGCAGGCGGTCGCCTCGACCGAGCGCCTGCGCTTCCGGCTCTCGGGGGCGAGGACCGAACGGGACGCCGCGCAGCAGCGGGTGGACGCCGCGCTCGAGCGCCTCCACGAATCGGATGCGCGGATGGCCGCCGTCGCCGAGAGGCTCGGCCGGCTCAACGCGGGCCTGCGGTCGGCCTCCGGGGAGGCCGAACGACTGACGTCCCTGATGCACGCAGCCGAGGCGAACCTCGCCCAGGAGGAGACACGACTCGAGGAGGCGGCGCGGCGACTCCGGGAGCTGCAGGAGCAGCCCGTCGAGGCCGAACCCTCCACCGGGCAGCGCGACGCCCTGCACCGTGCAGCGGTCGACGCGCGCCAGGCCGAGCTGGAGGCCCGCCTCGCCCTGCGCAGCCGCGAGGAGCAGCTGTCCGCGCTCGCCAACCGGGCGGCATCGCTGGAGCGCGCGGCGCAGTCCGAGCGCCGCGCGCGGGAGCAGGCCGCGGAGAAGGCGAGGATCCGGCGGGCCCAGGCACTCAAGGCCGCCGCCGTCGCGCGGGCCGCCCGCCACGCCGAACGGCTCGCCGCAGGATCGGTCGAGGTCGCCGTGCAGCAGCGGGACGCCGCGGAGCGCCTGCGTGAGCAGCAGGACGCGGAGCTGCAGGAGCTCCGCGCGACGAACGCCGACCTCGGCGTCGAGCTCGCCCGCCTGACCGACTCCGTGCACCGCGACGAGCTCGCTCGCACGCAGCAGAGGCTCCGTATCGAAGCGCTCGAGAACCGTTCCATCGAGGAGCTCGGCCTGACGCCGGACCACCTCGTCGACGAGTTCGGTCCGCACCTGCCGGTGCCGGAGGACTCCGCCGGCGGTGACAGGTGGGCTGCGCTGCGGGCACCCGTCGACGACGACGGCAATCCGGTGCCGCAGGGCGTCCCGTTCGTCCGCGAGCAGCAGGAGAAGCGGCTGAAGCGTGCCGAACGCGACCTCGCGGCGCTGGGCAAGGTCAATCCGCTCGCCCTCGAGGAATTCGCGGCGCTCGAGGAACGCCACCAGTTCCTCAGCACCCAGCTGGCGGACCTCAAGGCGACCCGCAAGGACCTGCTGGACATCATCCGGGAGGTCGACGAGCGCGTGGAGCGGGTGTTCACGGCCGCCTACCGCGACACGGCGGAGCAGTTCGAGCGCGTGTTCGCGACCCTGTTCCCGGGCGGCGAAGGCAGGCTCGTGCTCACGGATCCCTCCGACATGCTCACCACCGGCATCGAGGTCGAGGCCCGGCCCGCGGGCAAGAAGATCAAGCGGCTGTCGCTGCTGTCCGGCGGCGAGCGGTCGCTGACCGCCGTGGCGCTCCTCGTGGCGATCTTCAAGGCACGGCCGTCGCCGTTCTACGTCATGGACGAGGTGGAAGCCGCCCTCGACGACACCAACCTCGGCCGTCTGATCACGATCTTCCGGGAGCTCCGGGAGTCGAGCCAGCTGATCATCATCACGCACCAGAAACGGACGATGGAGGTGGCCGACGCCCTCTACGGAGTCACGATGCGCGGCGACGGCGTGTCCACCGTCATCAGCCAGCGGCTCGCGGCCGAGGTCGAGCAGGTCCTCACCTAGCCGTACCGCCCCTTCCGCCCCGAGGGGCTCGCGGGCAGGACCGGCTAGGGTCGGCGCGGCGGAGCCGTTCCCGTCCGGTCGCCACCCGACCGGCCTGCGGTCGGGTCGCCGAGGGGTACGCGGGGGAGCGTCTCCCGGGACGCCAGCCAGACGGCGGCGGCGACGACCGCCAGGGCGCCGGTGACCACGAAGGCCAGGTCGTAGGACCCCACGAACAGGCGGTCGATGATCACGCCGGCGACGATCGGCCCGAAGATCGCACCGAGGTCGGAGCTCATCTGGAAGCCGGCCAGGACCTTGCCGCCGCTGCGACCGTTGCCGATCACATCCGCGACGGCGGCCTGCTGGGCCGGGTTCAGGAGGCCGGTGCCCACTCCACCGAGCACACAGATCGCCAGGAACACGACGACGTTGCCGGAGAATCCCAGGGCGGCCATGGCGGCGCCGTTCACCAGGAGCCCGGCGACCACCAGCGGCTTCCTGCCGACGGTGTCGGCGAGCCGTCCCGACACCGTCAGGGCCAGTGCGGTGCCCGCCGCGAAGAACGCCAGGGAGACGCCGGCGATCCCCGGCCCAGCGCTCAGGACCGCCGTCGCGAAGAGCGGCACCAGCGCCATGCGGATGCCGAACGAGGACCACCCGTTGGCGAAGCTCGACACGAGCGACGCCCGGTAGGCGGAGTCGCGGAGCGCCTCGCGGACCGTCAGCGGAGCCTGGTCGCGCGCGGCCTGGCGGTCGGCCAGGGACGTCCCCTGGAGCTGGAAGAAGACGACGGCGGAGGCGACGAGCAGGGCACCGGCGTAGACGAGGAACGGCACGCGGAGACCGAGACCCGCCAGCAGGCCTCCGAGGATGGGACCGCCGATGCTGCCGAGCAGGAAAGCGGTGGCGTAGGCACCGGAGACGCGGCCGCGGATGGCCGGTGGGGCCAGCCGGACGATCAGGCCCATGGCCGAGACGGTGAACATCGTCGACCCGATACCGCCCAGTCCGCGGAACACCAGCAACTGCCAGTAGTCGGCGGCGAAGGCGCACGCGGCCGTGGACAGGGCGACGATGAGCAGCCCGAGGATGTAGACCGGGCGCTCGCCGAGCCTCTCGACGAGCCAGCCGCCCGCCGGTGCGAAGAGCAGCCGGGTGAGCGCGAAGGCGCTGACGATCACGGACGCCGCGGTCACGCCGACGTCGAAGCTCTGCGCGAACTGCGGGAGGACCGGGGCCACGAGCCCGAAGCCGATGGCGATCACGAAGGCCGCGGCGATGAGGACACGGATCTCGCGGGGGATGCTCTCGCGCACCGGGGCGGGTTCCTGCGTCCGCGGGACCCGACGGCTCCCCGGGAGGAACCGGAAAGGGGAGTGCTTGCGAGCGCGAGGGAGTCCGGCCATGGTCCTCGCATTCTGCCACTGCGTCGACAGGATCCTCAATCGGCCCGTATGAGAAGGTGGATCAGTGAACGACATCCTTCTGCCTGTCATCTTCGTCATCCTCGCGATCGCCGTGATCGGGTCGCTCGCGATCCTCCTGGTGCGCGGCAGGCGCACGCCGCCGGGGCTCTACTCCTCACCGCGCGACGCCGACGACCAGGTGGCGGGCCCTGCCCACGGCGCCACGTCGCTGGATGTCCTCGACCAACCGGACGGTGTCACCACGGATGTCCTGGTGCCCGACGACCTCAGCGGCCTCGAGGAGGCTCCTCCCGCGGAGCGCCTCGACACCGTGGACCCGGTCCAGGGCCGGCTGGCGCGACTGCGTGCCCGCCTGGTGCGGTCGAACAACGCCCTCGGCAAGGGCCTCCTCGCCCTGCTGTCCAGGGACAGGATCGACGAGGACGTCTGGGACGAGGTCGAGGAGACGCTCCTCCTCGCAGACCTCGGCACCGAGCCGACCCTGGAACTGGTCGATGCCCTGCGCGAGCGGGTGAAGGTGGCCGGCAGCCGCAACCCGGCCGAGGTCAAGGACATGCTCCGCGAGGAACTGGTGAAGCTCGTGGACCCGTCGATGGACCGCTCCCTCGCCACGCAGCGCCATGCCGACCGCCCCGCGATCGTGATGGTGGTGGGCGTCAACGGTGTCGGCAAGACCACCACCGTCGGCAAGCTCGCACGCGTGCTGGTGGCCGATGACAAGGATGTGCTCCTGGGGGCGGCGGACACCTTCCGTGCAGCCGCCGCCGAGCAGCTGGCCACGTGGGGTGCCCGGGTCGGCGTGCCCACGGTCAAGTCCGACGTCGACGGCGCCGATCCGGCCTCGGTCGCCTTCGAGGCCGTGAAGGCGGGCATCGAGCAGGAGGTGGACGTCGTCCTCATCGACACGGCGGGACGGCTGCAGAACAAGGTCGGCCTCATGGACGAACTGGGCAAGGTCAAGCGCGTGGTCGAGAAGCAGGGCACCGTCGACGAGGTCCTGCTGGTCCTGGATGCCACCACGGGGCAGAACGGGCTCAACCAGGCGCGGGTGTTCGCCGAGGTCGTCAACATCAGCGGTATCGTCCTGACCAAGCTGGACGGCACCGCGAAGGGCGGCATCGTGGTGGCCATCCAGCGCAGCCTCGGGGTGCCCGTGAAGCTGATCGGACTGGGCGAGGGTGCTGACGACCTCGCACCCTTCGACGCCGAGAGCTTCGTCGACGCACTGCTGAACTGAGCCCGGGCGGGGCGCCCGGTCCCCGATCGGACGCCGGCAGCGATCCGACGCGAGGGAAACCTGCCGGAAACATCGGTGTCACGCGTCTTTTACGTCGGTGAGAGTGTTGTAACTTCCCGGCAATGTGATGCCCCAGGGACGGAAACACGATCATCGCATTCTGGAGGAGCGGGAAGTCCCCGCCCCTTTGGAAGGATCGTGTTTGATGGATCTGACAGCAGGTCACGTCTGGGTGATGATCTCAGCCGCCCTCGTACTCCTCATGACCCCCGGCCTCGCCTTCTTCTACGGCGGGATGACGCGCGCCAAGGCCGCACTGAACATGATGATGATGAGCTTCGTCGCCGTCGGGCTCGTGGGAGTCGTCTGGGTCCTCTGGGGCTACTCGATGACCGGCGGGGACGGCGTCGCACAGCTCTTCGGCAACCCCTTCGCCTCCTTCGGGCTGACCAGCCTGATCGGGACCGAGGACCTCATCGGCGCCGGCTACGGGGCCACCTTCGCCATCATCACGGTGGCGCTCATCAGCGGGGCGATCGCCGACCGCGCGAAGTTCGGCGCCTGGACACTCTTCGTGCCGATCTGGGTCACCCTGGTCTACTGCCCCCTCGCCTTCATGGTGTGGGGTGGCGGACTCCTCAGCGCCGACGGCGCCGTCGGCGGTGCTGTCGGTGAAGCCATCGACTTCGCGGGTGGCACGGTCGTCCATATCAGTGCCGGCGTCGCCGCACTGGTCCTCGCGCTGATCCTCGGCAAGCGGCAGGGCTTCGGCAAGGACCCCGCGCAGCGCCCCCACAACATCCCGTTCGTCATGCTCGGGGCCGCACTCCTGTGGTTCGGCTGGTTCGGCTTCAACGGAGGCGCCGCGGGCACGGCCGAGGAGGCCGGCCTCATCTGGGTCAACACCATGGCGGCCCCCGCGGCCGCGATGGTCGGCTGGCTCATGACCGAACGCATCCGCGACGGCCGCCCCACCTCCCTCGGTGCCGCATCGGGGATCGTGGCCGGACTCGTCGCCATCACCCCGGCCTGCGCCAACGTCAGCCCGATCGGCGCCGTGGGCCTCGGGATCGTCTCGGGAGCGGTCTGCGCCCTCGCCGTCGGCATCAAGTACCGCCTCGGCTTCGACGACTCGCTCGACGTCGTCGCCGTCCACCTCGTCGCCGGTATCGTCGGCACGCTGTCCCTTGGGTTCATCGCACTGCCCGTCGAGGGCGCGGGTGGCGGACTCTTCTACGGCGGGGGCGTCGGCCAGCTCGTCGCCCAGATCGTCGCGGCGGCCATCGCCATCGCGCTGTCCGCGATCATGACCGCGATCATCGGACTCGCGATCCACAAGACCATCGGGTTCCGCGTCAGCTCCGACAACGAGGTGTCCGGCATCGACCTCTCGGAGCACGCCGAGACCGCCTACGAATTCGGCGGCCTGGGAGTGGGCGGATCCTTCCACCCGTTCGCCGAGCAGGCGCTGTCGCAGCAGAAGACCGCGCAGCCACAGACCACCCAGCAGAACGTCACGGAGGGCATACATTCATGAAACTGGTGACAGCGATCGTTCGTCCCGACAAGCTCGACGGCGTCAGGGGCGCCCTGGAGAACTACGGCGTGCAGGGCCTCACGGTCAGCCAGGCCAGCGGCTACGGCCGCCAGCGCGGCCACACCGAGGTGTACCGCGGGGCCGAGTACACGGTGGACCTCCTGCAGAAGGCGCGCGTCGAGGTCCTCGTCGCCGACGCCTGGGTCACCGACATCGTCGACGTCCTGGTCTCCACGGCCAACACGGGCCGGGCCGGCGACGGCAAGGTGTGGGTGATCCCCGTGGAGGAAGCGGTCCGCGTCCGCACGGGCGAGCGCGGAGAGGCCGCACTCTAGGGACGGGGAAGCACCGGGACACCGGTCATACACAAGGAAGGGCTGCCACGATGTGGCAACCCTTCCTTTGCGTATGCGTCGTTCGTCTGCGTCGGGCCGGCGGCTAGGCCCGGCCGTGTGAGGAGGGCCAGGACTCGGGCCCGCCCGACCCCGCCGGGTACTCCTCGAGCGGCACCCGGTCCTCCGACCAGGCGCGCAGGACCGGTTCCACGATGCGCCAGCAGTCCTCGGCGGTGTCACCACGGACGGAGAGGGTCGGATCTCCCGCCAGCACGCCGTCGAGCACCTCGCCGTAGGGGAGCAGGTCGGTCTCGTTGAGGTCCGCACTGAGGGTCGCCCGGTCCAGCGAGAAGATGTCGCCCGGTCCGTTGACGTCGAGTTCAAGCTGCAGGGTGTCGGGGCCGAAGCCGATGCGCAGCTTCGTCGGGGCGTCCTGCCCGGTGAAGCCGACGGGGAGGTGGCTGACGGGCCGGAACGTGATGACCGCCTCCTTGCGCTTGACGCCGAGGGCCTTGCCGGAGCGGAGCACGAACGGGACGCCCGACCAGCGCTCGTTGTTGATCGACACGGTGACCTCCGCGAGGGTCTCGGTGCCCCGCGACGGATCGACGCCGGGCTCCGCGGCGTAGTCGGGGATCTGCCGGTCGCCGATGGTGCCGGCGGTGTACCGGGCGCGACGGCTGCTGCCCGGGCTGTCGAGGTCCACCGAACTCGCCCGGAGGATCGAGCCGATATGGTCCCGCAGGTCGCGTTCGTGCAGGGTCGACGGCGCGTTGAGCGCCAGGAGGGCCATGACGTGCAGCAGGTGGCTCTGGATCATGTCCCGCAGGGCACCCGCGCCGTCGTAGTAGCGCGCGCGGTTCTCGAGCGCAAGATCCTCGTCGAAGATCACCTCGACCTTCTCGATGTGCAGGTTGTTCCAGACGGGTTCGAGGATCCGGTTGGCGAAGCGCAGCCCGAGGATGTTGAAGACCGTCGCCTTGCCGAGGAAGTGGTCCACGCGGTGGATGTTCTGCTCCGGGACGAGCCCGGCCAGCTTGTCGTTGAGGCTGTGCGCCGACGCCTGGTCCGTCCCGAAGGGCTTCTCCATGACGAGGCGCGTGCTCTTCGGCAGCGAGTCCGGCCCCAGGGCGCTGCAGGCCTTCTGGCTGATCGCCGGGGGCAGGGCGAAGTACAGCGCCACCGGCCCCTCCAGCGTCTGCACCAGGTCGGCCAGGCCGTCCTGGGTGACGTCGATCAGATGGTACGAGCTGTTGTCCCGCACCTGCTGGAGCGACGCCCGACCGGCGTCGTCGGCCTTCTCCAGGGCCGCGGCGAACGCCCCGTCGACGCGTTCGCGCCACTGCTCGTCCGTCCAGTCATCGGATCCCGCGCCCACGAGCTTCAGCCCGTCGGCGCGCCCGAGCCGGATGAGCCGCGCCAGACCCGGGAGCAGCAGGCGCCCCGTGAGGTCCCCGGACGCCCCCAGGATCAGGAGTGTCTTGACCCGGGTGTCGGCCTCGGCGGGAATGGTGTCATGTTCTGCGAGAGAGTGAGTATCCACCTCTTCACCTTGCCACTTATCCCTGTGCCTGTCCCGCACTCGGGCAATGCGTCGCCGGTTGCGCTCCCGGGACGTGGTGCACCGCCGCCTGCCGCCGGAAGGACACCCCTCGGCGGACCCCAGTTGGTAGGCTTGGGAGTTGGATCTCCAAATCTCCCGATGAAAGTAGTTCACGGCACGTGTTCAATTCACTCTCCGACCGGCTGACTGCGACCTTCAAGAACCTCCGCGGCAAGGGCCGCCTCACCGAGGCGGACATCGATGCCACCGTCCGCGAGATTCGGCGCGCCCTGCTCGACGCCGACGTCGCAGTCCCCGTGGTCCGGGCCTTCACGGCCGCCGTCAAGGAACGTGCACTCGGCCTCGAGGTGTCCCAGGCCCTGAACCCGGGCCAGCAGGTCGTCAAGATCGTCAACGAGGAACTCGTGGGGATCCTCGGCGGCGAGACCCGGCGCATCAAGCTCGCGAAGAACCCGCCGACCGTCATCATGCTGGCCGGCCTCCAGGGCGCGGGCAAGACCACGCTCGCGGGCAAGCTGTCCAAGTGGCTCAAGGGCCAGGGGCACAGCCCGCTGCTCGTCGCCTGCGACCTCCAGCGCCCCAACGCCGTGCGCCAGCTCCAGGTCAACGGTGAGCGCGCCGGTGTTCCCGTCTACGCCCCCCACCCGGGTGTCAGCTCCGACTTCGAGGCCGCGACGGGCGATCCCGTCGCCGTGGCCCGCCAGGGTGTCGCCGAGGCGCGCGCCCGCCTGCACGACGTCGTCATCGTCGACACGGCCGGCCGCCTGGGCGTGGACGCCGAACTGATGCAGCAGGCCGCAGACATCCGCGCGGCCATCAGCCCCGACGAGGTCCTGTTCGTCATCGACGCGATGATCGGCCAGGACGCCGTCAACACGGCCCTCGCGTTCAACGAGGGCGTGGACTTCACCGGCGTCGTCCTGACGAAGCTCGACGGCGACGCCCGCGGTGGCGCGGCGCTCTCGGTCGCGTCCGTGACCGGCAAGCCGGTCATGTTCGCCTCCACGGGTGAGGGACTGAACGACTTCGAGCTGTTCCACCCGGACCGGATGGCCTCGCGCATCCTGGACATGGGCGACATCCTGACCCTGATCGAGCAGGCGGAGCAGTCCTGGGACAAGGACGAAGCGGCCCGGATGGCGAAGAAGTTCGCCGACCAGGAGGACTTCACGCTCGACGACTTCCTGGCGCAGATGCAGCAGATCCGCAACATGGGCTCCATGAAGAAGATGCTCATGATGATGCCCGGTGCCGCCAACATGCGCGAGCAGCTGGAGAACTTCGACGAGCGGGAGATCGACCGCGTCGAGGCGATCGTCCGCTCGATGACACCGCACGAGCGCGTCGCACCCAAGATCATCAACGGGTCCCGCCGCGCGAGGATCGCCCGTGGCTCGGGCGTGCACGTGTCCGAGGTGAACGGCCTGCTGGAACGCTTCACGCAGGCCCAGAAGATGATGAAGAAGATGGCTTCCGGCGGCGGCATCCCCGGGATGCCCGGCATGGCGGGCCCCGGCGGGTTCGGCGGCCCCCGCAAGACGAAGGCGGCTGCGGCCAAGGGCAAGAAGAAGCCCCGCTCGGGCAATCCCGCGAAGGCGGCCCAGGAGCTGCAGGACGCCGAGGCACGCCGTTCCGCCGCCCGTACCGCGGCACCCACAGGTGCCGCGTTCGGCGGCGCGCAGCCGGACTTCGACCCGTCGGCCATGAACCTCCCGAAGGGCTTCGAGAAGTTCCTCGGGAAGTAGCGCGGGCGGTGCCGAACCTCGAGCGGGTCGTCTTCGTCCACGGCAGCGGCAGCTTCGGCGCCGCGGCCTGGCCGAAGCAGCACGGACTGTCGCTCGACTTCGACTGCCTGTACCTGCGGCGGCACGGGTTCGCCCCGGATGCGGATCCGCTGCCGACCGACCACGGCCGTGACCAGGAGATCGTCGCCGAGGCTCTGGGCGACGGCGGACACGTCGTCGCCCACTCGCAGGGCGCGGTTCCCGCGATGATGCTCGCCGTCGAACGCCCGGACCTCGTGCGCTCCCTCACCCTCGTCGAGCCGGCGTGCCTCTCCCTGACGGCGGACCTCCCTGCCACCCGTGGCCACATCGAGCTGATGGCGCCGCTGTTCGCCGAGCGCCACGCCCTGTCCGACGAGGAGTTCCTCCGCGCGTTCGTGCGCCGCATGTTCTCCGCGGACGCGCGGCCGGCCACCTCGGGGGAGGAGCGTCGGGATGCCGCGAGGCTGCGGCTGCAGAGCCCGCCGTGGGAGGCGCCGCTGTCGATCGTGCCCGGGGTGCCGACCCTGGTCCTCACCGGGGGCTGGGAGCCGCTCTACGAGGAGGTCGCCGAGTACCTCGCCGGGACCGGGGCCGTGCACCGCGTCGTCCCCGGCGGCCACCGCCCCCACGACACGCCGCAGGGGGACGCACTGATCCGGGCCTTCCTGCGCGCCGGTACCGTGCGGGCGGCGGCGTAACCGCCGTCCCGGCCCGCCGGGCGCCGTGACGCATCCCGAGGGGTTCCTCCACCTCACCGGTACGGTGCTGCTGTCGCCGACGCGCACGGTGCCCGACGTCTACGTGCAGCACGGCCGGTTCACCTTCGCGAGGCCGCCCGGCACCCCCGTGCAGACCCTCTCGGGCTGGGTGCTGCCCGGCCTCGTCGACGCGCACTGCCATATCGGGCTCGACCGGCGGGGCCGCGTGCCGGACGCCCTGGCCGAGCAGCAGGCCCTGCAGGACCGGGACGCGGGGACGCTCCTCGTCCGCGACGCCGGCGTCGTCAACGACACCCGGTGGGTGCAGCGCCGCGCGGACCTGCCGCGCCTGGTGCGGGCCGGCCGGCACGTCGCCCGTACCCGGCGCTACTTCCGCGACTATGCCGTCGAGGTGGAACCCGCGCAGCTGGCCGGCGCCGTGGCCGACCAGGCGAGGCTCGGGGACGGCTGGGTGAAGATCGTGGGGGACTGGATCGACCGGTCCGTCGGAGACCTCGTCCCCGCCTTCCCGCCCGCCGCGCTCAGGGACGCCGTCGACGCCGCCCACGCCGAGGGGGCGCGCGTCACCGCCCACTGCTTCGCCGCCGCGACGCTCGACGGCATGCTCGACGCCGGGATCGACTGCATCGAGCACGCCACGGGCATGCTGCCCCGGCACGTTCCCCGTTTCGTGGAGCAGGGTGTGGCGATCGTGCCCACGCTCGTCAATGTCGACACGTTCCCGGTCATCGCCGACGGCGCGCAGCAGAAGTTCCCCGACTACGCGGCGCACATGCGGCGCCTGTGGGGTGGGCGGCAGGAGATGGTGCGCCGTGCCTACGACGCCGGCATCCCGGTCTACGCGGGAACCGACGCCGGCAGCGTGATCGCGCACGGCCGGCTCCCCGACGAGATCGCCGCGCTCGCCGCCGCGGGTCTCGGCGCGTCGGCGGCGCTCGACGCCGGCTGCTGGGCGGCCCGGCGCTGGCTCGGCTTCCCCGGCATCGAGGAGGGTGCGAGCGCCGACGCCGTGGTGTGCTCCTCCGATCCCCGCCAGGACATCGGCACCCTCGCCTCCCTCCGGGCCGTCGTCCTGCGCGGAGCCGTGGTGCGGACCGCGGCAGCGGAATAACTTGAAGCTTCAATTAGTTGTACGGGGTGACCGACCGTCGACCGCCCGAGGAGCCGCAATGCACCCGCAGGACCTGTTGCCCACCGACACCGCCATGGGGACGCTGACCCTCAAGGTCGGCGACCTCGCCCTCCTGTCCACCTACTACGCCACGGCACTCGGCCTCCAGGTGCTCGAGGACAGCGCCGATGCAGTCGTCCTCGGGCGCCGGGGGAAGGCCGTGGTCCGCCTCGAGGAGGCCCGGCACCTGCATCTCCCGCCGCGCGGGGAGGCCGGACTGTTCCACACGGCG
Organism: Arthrobacter sp. MDT1-48-3; assembly: GCF_054511015.1. Classification (NCBI taxonomy): domain Bacteria; kingdom Bacillati; phylum Actinomycetota; class Actinomycetes; order Micrococcales; family Micrococcaceae; genus Arthrobacter; species Arthrobacter sp. MDT1-48-3. Next base: position 154,797 of record NZ_JBTNDL010000005.1, on the reverse strand, counting down.
CTCCTGTTCGCCGACCGTTCCGACCTCGCAGCGGCCGTCGCCTCGGCCGCCCGGCATCCGCTCAGCTCCTTCGTCGGCAGCGCCGACCACCTCGTCAGCGAGGCGTTCTACTTCACCGACCCGGAGGGCAACGGTATCGAGCTGTACTTCGACCGCCCGAGGGACACCTGGGACTGGTCGCAGGACGCGCGGGGGAACCGATCGGTCGTCATGGACAGCCTGCCCCTGTCCCCGCAGGCGTACATCGACGAGCACCTCACCGAGGCGGCCGTGTCCGACGCCGCATCGAGGAGCGCGGACGTGGGCCACGTGCACCTGCAGGTGGGCGACGTCGACACCGCGCGCCGGTTCTACGTGGACGTGCTCGGCTTCGAGCGGACTGCGGGCTGGCACGACCAGGCACTGTTCGTGTCGGCCGGCGGATACCACCACCACATGGCCATGAACGTGTGGAACAGCAGGGGAGCCGGCCCCCGCAAGGACACGCTCGGCCTGGGCGAGGTCCTGATCAGCGTGCCGTCCGCCGATGAGGTGGGCGCCCTGGCCGACCGGCTGTCCACCGCGGGCGTCGCGAACCACTCCACGGGGGCCGAGCTGCGCTTCGAGGATCCCTGGCGCAACCGGCTGCGCGTGGCCGCCCCCGGCCAGGGCGGCGGAATCGCCTAATTTCCCGCCGTCTGGCACAATGGACTCGTACTCGATCCGTGCAGCCCCTCTCTCTGTGCGTGAATTGTGTCCTTTGAACCCCTCGAAATGGCCCGCCCCACGGGAGCAGGACGACGGGTTCGCCCCTTTTCATTTACAAGGAGTGACCACACAAGTGGCCGTAAAGATTCGCCTCAAGCGCATGGGCAAGATCCGCGCACCTTTCTACCGTGTCGTCGTCATGGATGCACGCTCCAAGCGTGATGGCCGTGCCCTCGAAGAGATCGGTAAGTACAACCCCACCGAGGAGCCCTCGTTCATCGAGATCAACTCCGAGCGTGCGCAGTACTGGCTCGGCGTCGGCGCCCAGCCGACCGAGCAGGTCTCCGTCCTGCTGAAGATCACCGGTGACTGGCAGAAGTTCAAGGGACTCAAGGGCCAGGAAGGCACCCTGAGGACCAAGGCAGCCAAGGAGTCGTTCGTCGCCCCCGAGAAGGGCTCGGTGATCGTCCCCGAGGCCATCACGCCGAAGGCGAAGAAGAACGACGACGCCGCCGCGGAAGCCACCGAGGCAGAGTAAGTTGCTGGCCGAAGCTCTGGAGCACCTCGTCCGCGGCATCGTCGACAACCCGGACGACGTCCGGGTCTCCGCGAAGAACAACCGCCGCGGCGAGACGCTCGAGGTGCGCGTCCACCAGGAGGACCTCGGCCGCGTGATCGGCCGCCAGGGGCGCACCGCCCGGGCGCTGCGCACCGTGGTCGCCGCCCTCGCGGACGGCGAGCCGGTACGGGTCGACGTCGTGGACACCGACCGCCGCCGGGGCTGACCCCGCCAGAGCTTTCACGGCACGAACTTCCGATCGGCCCCACTACCAGTACCTGGTGGTGGGGCCGATCTCATGTACACCGACCACACCCAGCAGGAGCAGCGCGATGGAAGTACTGGTAGCCAGGATCGGCAAGCCCCACGGCATCCGGGGCGAGGTGACGGTCCAGCTCTTCACGGACGCTCCCGAGGACCGTTTCGAACCGGGCGAGACCTTCCGGGTCGAGGACGCCGCGGTGACCGAACTGACCGTGGTCAAGGCGCGCTGGAACAAGGACATCCTGATCGTCGGTTTCGAGCAGGTCCCCGACCGCAACCAGGCCGAGACGCTGCGCGGCGCGAAGCTCTTCCTCGATACCGCCGGATCGGAGGACGCGGACGACGACGCCTGGTACGAGCACGAGCTCGTGGGACTGGACGTCCGGGTCGACGGCGAATCCGTGGGCAAGGTGACGGGCCTGCGGACCATGGCCGTCCAGGACCTCCTCGTCGTCGAACTCACCACCGGCCATGAGGCGCTCGTCCCGTTCGTCGGCGAGATCGTCCCCGACGTCGATCCCGAGGCCGGCTTCGTGACCATCGTGCCGCCGGCCGGGCTCTTCGACCTCAACACCCCGGGCTCCAACCAGGCGCCCGACGACGGCGACGACGTCGCAGCACCCGAGGACGGGGCGCGCGGCTAGTGCGGATCGACGTCGTCTCCATCTTCCCGGAGTACCTCGCCGCCCTCGACCTGTCGCTCATCGGCAAGGCGCGGCAGGACGGCGTCCTCGACGTACGCGTGCACGACCTCCGCTCCTTCACGACGGACCGGCACCGGACCGTCGACGACACGCCCTACGGGGGCGGGGCGGGCATGGTCATGAAGGCCGAGCCCTGGGCGCAGGCCCTCGAATCCGTCCTCGACGGAGCCCCCGCGGCGGAGCGGCGCCCCACCCTGATTGTCCCCTCGCCCGCCGGCGCGGTGTTCGACCAGGCCATGGCGTACGAGCTCGCCGAACTCGATCACCTGGTGTTCGCCTGCGGCCGCTACGAGGGCATCGACGAGCGGGCGATCGACTGGGCGCGCGGGGACTTCGACGTCCGGCCCGTCTCGCTCGGCGACTACGTCCTCAACGGCGGGGAGGTGGCCGTCCTCGCCATGGTCGAGGCCGTGGGGCGCCTGATCCCCGGCGTCGTCGGCAACCCGGAGTCGCTCGTCGAGGAGTCCCACTCCGACGGCCTGCTCGAATACCCGGTGTACACGAAACCCTCGTCCTGGCGCGGCCGGGACATCCCCGAGGTCCTCCTCAGCGGGAACCACGCGAAGATCGCCGAGTGGCGGCGCCTCGAGCAGTTCCACCGGACGGCCGAACGGCGCCCGGACCTCCTGGCAGGCGTCGACACCGGGGCACTGACGAAGGCGGACCTGAAGGCCCTGCGCGCAGCGGGATTCGACGTCGTCGACGGCAGGCTGACCCGGCCGGCGCATTAGCAGTCTGCGCCGCCCCTGTGGAATAATCGTAGATTGTGTCCACTGGGCCGGACCCTGCCACAGGGGGAGTCCAGCCAACAGTTCCACACACCGGCCGCCGGACCTCCGGACCGACCGGGAATCCTTTCTTCGACGGCATTGCCCGGGTCCACGCCCGGTCCTTGACCGTCGTGACCAACGTGAATGACCTGTGGCGTTCACCAGGAGCATCAGCATGCATATTCTCGATTCCGTTGACGCCGGATCGTTCCGCGACAACGTCCCCGACTTCCGCGCCGGCGACACCGTCAACGTCCACGTCAACATCATCGAAGGCAAGAACACCCGTGTTCAGATCTTCAAGGGCTTCGTCGTCGGCCGCCAGGGCGATGGCATCCGCGAGACCTTCACGGTCCGCAAGGTGAGCTTCGGAGTCGGCGTGGAGCGTACGTTCCCCGTCCACAGCCCGGTGCTCGACAAGATCGAGGTCGTCTCCAAGGGCGACGTGCGCCGCGCCAAGCTGTACTACATGCGCGAACTGCGCGGCAAGGCAGCCAAGATCAAGGAGAAGCGCGACCCCAAGACGGTCAAGTAACCTCCCGAAGGTGCACGAAACCCCCGCTTCCCGGTCTCCGGTCGGAGAGCACACGAAACGCCGGTCCCGCTGTACGGGCTGGCGTTTCGTGTTCTCCGCCGTCCTCGTCGCGGCCCTGCTCACGGGCCTCGTTCGCGGCTTCCTCATCGACGTCTACTTCATCCCGTCCGCGTCGATGGAACCGCTGCTCACCGAGGGTGACCGGGTGCTCGTCAGCAAGTTCGAGGACACGCGTGGCAGCGTGCGGCGCGGCGACGTCGTCGTCTTCGACGGCCGGGGGTCCTTCGACCCGATCACCGATCCACGCAGTCTCCCCGAACGGATCGTCGCCGGGACAGGGCAGTGGCTGGGCCTCAGCGGCAGCGACACCGTGTACGTGAAGCGTGTCGTGGGGGTCGGCGGCGACCACGTGGTGTGCTGCTCTGTGGACGGTCGCCTGACCGTCAACGGGAACGGGCTGGACGAGCCGTACCTCCATCCGGGTGACGCGGCGAGTGAGAACCCGTTCGACGTCGTGGTGCCCGAGGGCCGCGTCTGGCTCCTCGGCGACCACCGTTCGGCCTCGATGGATTCCCGGTCCCTCCTCGGCGCGCCGGGAGGCGGGCTGATCGCGGAGGATCGGATCATCGGGCGTGCCTTTCAGCTAGTCTGGCCCCTTGACCGGTTCGCGCCGATCGAGCGCCCTGCCGGCTGATCCGGGAGGCCGGACCGGCGCTCTCGTAGAACTTCCTCCGGTGGGTGGCCGCCGGGTATTCCGACCACAGAGGACACCAGCACATGGCACGGAGCTTCCGCAGGAAGTCACCCTCGGGCGCAGAGGCCCCCGCGACCAATGCACCCGATCCGGACACGGAGAGCGCCCCGGGGACCGCTGCCGACGACGGGGGCGACACCGGGAGGTCCTCGAAGCGCGGCAAGAAGGACGCCGACCACGGTTTCGGCGCGTGGCTGAAGGAGATCGCGACGATCGTGGTGATCGCGCTCGTGCTGTCCTTCCTCATCAAGACGTTCCTGTTCCGTGCGTTCTTCATCCCGTCGGGCTCCATGGAGGAGACCCTCGAGATCGACGACCGCATCTTCGTGAACCAGCTCGTGCCGCAGCCCTTCGACCTGCAGCGCGGCGACATCGTCGTCTTCCGCGACACCGAGGGTTGGCTGCCGCCCCAGGCCGCGGTCCAGGTGAGCTGGCTGAAGGAAGCGCTCATCTTCATCGGGCTCGCTCCCGACGAATCACAGCAGCACCTCGTGAAGCGCGTCATCGGGCTGCCCGGCGACCACGTCATCTGCTGCGATGCCGAGGGCAGGCTCACGGTCAACGGTGAGCCCCTCGACGAGCCCTACCTCTTCCCCGGCGCCAGTCCCTCCGACCTCCCGTTCGACGTCGCCGTACCCGAGGGGAAGGTCTGGGTGATGGGTGACCACCGCAACGCCTCCGCCGATTCGCGGGCGAACCGGGACAAGCCCGGGGAGGGCTTCGTCGCGATCGAGAACATCGAGGGCAAGGCGGCCGTGATCGCCTGGCCGCTGACCCGCATCGGATTCCTGGGCAACCACCCCGACGTGTTCGGCGGTGTCCCCGATCCCGAGCCCGCGGCACAGCCCACCCCTGCAGGACCATGACCCCCCTCCGTAAGAAACGGTCCAGCGCCCCGAACCTCGGCGTCGAGAAGTCCTTCGCCGTCGACGGGCACCGTTACATCGCGGGATGCGACGAGGTGGGCAGGGGAGCGCTGGCCGGTCCCGTGTCCGTCGGCATCGTCGTCGTCGACCTGGCTGCCGCCACGGGCCTGCGCGGGGTCCGCGACAGCAAGCTGCTCCAGCCCGCGGAGCGTGAGGCGCTGGTCCCGCGCATCCGCCGCTGGTCCGTCGCGTCCGCCGTCGGGCACGCGACGGCGGCCGAGATCGACGCATTCGGCCTGATGGCCGCCCTGCGCGCTGCTGGGAGCCGCGCCTGGGCGACGGTGACGGAGGTCGTGACGCCCGACGCGGTCATCCTCGACGGCAACCACGACTGGCTGTCCGCCCGGTCGCAGGGCGCGCTCTTCGACACGGACGGCCGAACGGCGCCGGTCGAGTCGGTCGGTTGCACGGCGCCCGTCCACACCAGGATCAAGGCGGACCTGAAGTGCCTGAGCGTCGCTGCGGCGAGCGTGCTGGCGAAGGTGGAGCGCGACGCCCTGATGGTCGCACTCGCGGGGGACCATCCGGCGTTCGGCTGGGACGGGAACAAGGGGTACGCCACCGAGGGCCACCGCTCGGCCATCGACGCCGTCGGAGCGAGCGAGTATCACCGGAAGACGTGGCGCCTGGGAACCTCGGCGGGACCCGGCATGCCACGCGTCGAAAGTGGGGGATGATTGTCGAATGAGTGCCGAGGATCTTGAGAACTACGAAACCGACATGGAACTGCAGCTCTACCGCGAGTACCGGGACGTCGTCGGGTTGTTCAGCTATGTCGTGGAGACCGAGCGCCGGTTCTACCTGGCCAACAACGTCGACCTGCAGGCGCGCTCGGCCGATGGCGAGGTCTACTTCGACCTGACGCTGCAGGATGCCTGGGTGTGGGACGTGTACCGTTCGGCGCGGTTCGTCAAGAACGTCCGCGTCATCACGTTCAAGGACGTCAACGTCGAGGAGCTGTCGAAGTCCGACGACATCGCGCTGCCCAAGGACGGCACGCTGGGCTGACCGGAGTGCCGGCCGCTCACGCGGTCGGGTCGTCGTCCGTTCCGCCGTGGGGGAAGGCGTCCTCGCCGTCCAGCGGGACGTCGGCCGCCTGTTCGAGCCGGTCAGCCTCCGATCCGCCGGTGCCCTCACCGGCGATGGCGCCGCCGGAGACGTCGTCACCCGACACGGCTGATATGCCCTGTTCCTGGAGGTCCGCCTCCGAGCCGCCTGTTCCCGTCCCGGTGCGATCCGCGCCGGCTCGGACGGGCGCTCCCTGCTCCTGCCGGTCCGCCTCGGATCCGCCTGGCAGGATGTCGCTCGACTCTGACATGGTGTCCTCCGTTCTGCATCCGGGGCGACGCCGGATGGACGACGTCGCTTCTCCGTCCACGGTACGAGGGGCGGGGGGCCTCTGCCACAGCTTTCTTCCCGGTTCCCCGGCGCCCGGCACCACCCGTTGTCCACATAGCCCCTCCCCCCCACGATGAACGTGCGCCGCTTCCCCGACGCTGGGGGAGGAGGTGGAAGCCATGGTGGCAAAGGATCAGCTCGGGCGTCGCGGGGAAGAGACGGCGGCGGTCTTCCTGGAGCAGGCGGGCCTGAGGATCGTCGACCGGAACTGGCGGTGCCCGGTCGGGGAGATCGACCTCGTCGCCGTCGACGGATCCACGCTCGTGATCGTCGAGGTGAAGACGCGCAGCTCCGACGATTTCGGACAGCCGTTGGAGGCCATCACGGCGAGCAAGCTCGAGCGGCTGTACCTGCTCGCGTCCAGATGGGCCCGGGCCCACGACCTGAGGTTCAGCGACTTCCGGATCGAGGCCGTGGGCGTCCTGGACGACGGTTCCGGCACCCCGCGGATCGAGCATGTGCGGGCGGTCATCTGATGGCGCTCGGACGGACCTACGCCGTGTCGCTCATCGGTATGAACGGACACGTCATCGAGGTGGAGGCGGACATCGGGCAGACCCTGCCGGCCTTCGTCCTGCTCGGCCTGCCGGATGCATCCCTCAACGAGGCCAAGGACCGCATTCGCGCGGCAGCCCGGAACGCAGGAGTGCCCCTGAGCCGCCGGAAGATCACCGTGAACCTCATCCCGGCATCGCTGCCCAAACGCGGGTCAGCCTTCGACCTCGCGATCGTCATGTCCGCACTGGCGGCGGCCGGTGACGTCAGGAGCTGCGGCTCGACCGTCTTCCTCGCCGAACTGGGGCTCGACGGACAGCTCCGACCCGTCCGCGGCGTGCTGCCCGCCGTGATGGCCGCCGCGGGGGCTGGACACCACCGGGTGGTGGTCGCCGAGGAGAATGCGGCCGAGGCCGCACTGGTCGCCACCGTGGAGGTGCGCTCCTTCCGGACGCTGGCCGAGGTGGCCCTTGCCTTCGGCGCGGACGCGGCGCAGGTGCAACTACCCGATCCGGCAACACGGCAGAAATTGCCGGCGCACGCCGCTCAGCGAACCCCGGTGCTCGACCTGTCCGACATCGCCGGCCAGTACGAGGCGAGGTATGCGCTCGAGATCGCCGCAGCGGGCGCCCATCACCTCCTCATGATCGGACCGCCCGGAGCCGGAAAGACGATGCTGGCGGAGCGGCTGCCCGGGATCCTTCCCGACCTCGAGGACGATCACGCGATGGAGGTGACCGCGATCCACAGCCTGAGTGGGGACCGATACTGCACCGCGCTGGTCCGGCAGCCGCCCTTCGAGAGCCCGCACCATACCGCGACTCCTGCCTCGATCATCGGCGGTGGCAGCGGGATACCCCGGCCCGGTGCGGCGTCCAGGGCACATCGGGGCATCCTGTTCCTCGACGAGGCACCCGAGTACGAGCGCCGGGTGCTCGAGGCTCTGCGTGAGCCGCTGGAGAGCGGTCGCCTGGTCCTGCACCGGGCCTCGGGGACAGCTTCGTATCCTGCGAGGTTCCAACTCGTCCTGGCGCTCAACCCCTGCCCCTGTGGCCTCGCCAGCGGCAAGGGGATCGATTGCCTCTGCACGGCGCAGCAGCGCCGCCGGTACTTCAACCGGCTCTCCGGGCCCCTGCTCGACCGCGTCGACCTGCAGTTGGCGGTCCAACGGGTCGGTCTCGCCGACTACGCCGGCGGAGCGAGCGCCGAAGCGTCCGCTGCTGTCGCCCTCCGTGTCGCCGCCGCACGGGACGCGCAGCGTGAGCGGCTGCGCCCCTGGAACTACGCGACGAACGCGGAGGTGCAGGGCAGGGTCCTGCGCGGTGAGCTCGCCCTGCCACGCGCCGTCACGGCCTCCCTCGACAAGGCCCTGGATCGGAACCTGGTCAGTGCGCGTGGGTGGGACAGGGTCCTGCGCGTCGCCTGGACGATATCCGATCTCGCCGGCCGACTCCGGCCCGACGCCGACGACGTCGTCACCGCGCTCGGTTTCCGACTGCAGGAGAGTGCGGCGTGACGGCGCCGATCAGCGGGACCGCTCTGGCCCGGGCAGCGCTCTCGAGGGTGTTCGAAGCGTCCGACACCCTCGGCCTGGGGCTGGTGTCCGTCGTCGGGCCTGTCGACGCATTGCGTATCGCCCGCAGGGAGATCACCCCGGGACCGGCGGTGACGGACGAGCTGTGCCGGGTCCTCAACATCCCCGCGGGGCGCCGGGACCTCCTGCCGGAGGGACTGGCCCGCTGGTCGCCGCGCCTTCGCGACCTCGCTCCCGAGCGCGATCTGGCGACCCTGCACCGTCTGGGAGGGCGTCTCGTCGTGCCGGAGTCCGAGGAATGGCCCTCAGCGCTGGACGACCTGCAGGGCGCTGCTCCGCTCTGCCTGTGGGTGCGGGGCAGGCACCCGATTCCCGACCTCGGCGAACTGGTTGCCCTCGTCGGGTCGCGGGACAGCACGCCCTACGGTTCGTCGGTGACGACGGACCTCGCCGCCGGGTTGACCACGCAGGGCTTCTGCATCGTGTCGGGTGGCGCGTACGGCATCGATGCGCAGGCACATCGGGCAGCCCTCGCGACGTCCGCGGTCGACGAGCGGCCGGCGACCCTCGCCATCCTCGCCTGTGGTGTCGACCGGTACTATCCGGCGGGCAACGAGGAGCTGCAGCGCGGAATCGCGGACCGGGGGCTGCTGATCTCCGAGGTCCCTCCCGGCAGTTCACCCACGCGGTGGCGGTTCCTGCAACGCAACAGGCTCATCGCGGCCCTCAGTGCTGTCACGGTGGTCGTCGAGGCCCGGTGGCGGTCAGGGGCGCTCAATACGGCCCATCACGCGGCCGGGCTCGGCAGGGCCGTCGGCGCCGTCCCCGGGTCTGTCCATTCCGCCAACTCGGCGGGCTGCCATCGGCTGCTCCGGGACGGAAGCGCCGTCTGCGTCACCGATGCAGCCGACATCGCGGAACTGGCCGGGCCGCTGGGCGCGGTCCCCTTCGGGGATCGAGCCAGGGAGGAGGCCGCTCCGGGACGGGACCAGGACGGCCTGACCGTCCCCGACCTGTTGCTCCTCGACGGGCTACCCGTCCGGTCGGCGACCACGGTGGACAAGCTGTCGCGTGTCGCGGGGCTCGCCCCGCGCGACGTCATCAGCGGGCTGGCCCGCCTCGAGCTCGCAGGCCTGGCGCAGCGGACCGGTGACGGCTGGCACCGTGCGAAACGCTCACCCGCGCATCCGGCGGGTCCACCCGACACCGGGAGCGCCGGACCACCCGAACGGCCGAACCCACCGAGACACGAGGGAGAACTCCTGTGACCACCATCGATCAGCACTTCGAGGAGGAACGGTTCTTCGTCGAACTCCCATCACCCGTCGGACCGCTGCGCGTCGTCGCTCATCGGTCGGCAGTCGTCGGCGTGTATCACGGCGAACACCATCCACCACCGTCCCCCCTGCTCCTCGGACGGGCGGTGGGGGAGCAGGGCGGCACACCCGAGGGCGCACGGCAGGCAGTGGTCCCTCCGGGCGGCTCGTTCCCTCCGGCTGCGACGGCCGACCTCCTCGGCACGGCGGCCCGGGAGCTGGGTGAGTACTTCGACGGGTCGCGGCTCGTCTTCGAGGTCCCGACCAGTCTGCGGGGCACCCCGTTCCAGCTCAGCGTCTGGGGTGCACTTGCCCGGATCCCGTACGGGGGACGTCGCAGCTACCGGGACATCGCGGAGCAGCTGGGCAATCCGCGCATGGGCCGGGCGATCGGGGCGGCTGTCCGGGCCAATCCACTCTCGATCATCGTGCCGGGGCACCGGGTCGTCAGCAGCACCGGATCAGTGGTGGGGTACGCCGCAGGCCCCGAGGCCAAGACCACTCTCCTCGAGCTGGAGAAGATCGTGTCCTGCGGGCTGCCCTTGCAGTGGTGAGGAGCGTGGATACTGGTAGGGGAGGTGGCCATGACACGAGGCAGTAACGGGCTGCACCCCGACGTCGACGCCGCCCTTCAGGCCTTCGTGGACTACCTCCTCAGGGAACGCAACCGCTCCGCGCACACCGTGCGGGCGTATGAGAAGGACATTGCGCTCTTCCTCTCGCATGCGTCTCGCGCCGGTGCGGCGTCGTTGGATCAGCTCGAACTCCGGCACTTCCGGGCGTGGCTCGGCGCACTGAACGAGGCCGGCCTGTCCCGTGCGACGGTCGCACGACGCGCATCGACGGTACGCACCTTTATGGACTGGGCCGTGCGCGAGGAGCTGGTCCCTGCCAACCCGGCGCTGCGCCTCCGGGCCCCCAAGAGGACGAGCAGCCTGCCGGCCGTCCTCAACCAGCCGCAGGCCGCCACTCTTCTCGAGGGTCTCGACGAGAGCGCGAGGCAGGGCGACCCCTACGAGCTCCAGCGGCGGGCGATGCTCGAACTGCTGTACGCGACCGGCGTCCGCGTCGGTGAGCTGGTCGGCCTCGACATCGACGACGTCGACATGGAGCGCCGCACGCTGCTCGTCCTGGGCAAGGGCTCGAAGGAACGCACTGTCCCGTACGGGGTGCCGGCGGCGCATGCCATCGACGACTGGCTCCGCCGCGGGCGGCCCCGCTGGGTCTCGGAGCGCAGCGGGCCGGCCCTGTTCCTCGGCCGCCGCGGCGGGCGCATCGACCAGCGCACGGTCCGCACCCAGGTGAGGGACGCCCTCGAGGCCCTGGGCGACACGCCGGCTCGTGGTCCCCACGCCCTGCGCCACAGCGCGGCAACCCACCTGCTCGACGGCGGGGCGGATCTCCGGGCGGTGCAGGAGATCCTCGGCCACTCCAGCCTCGCCACCACCCAGCTCTACACCCACGTCTCGGTGGATCGCCTCCGGCGCAGCTACGAGCAGGCCCACCCCCGTGCCTGAGCGGCTCCCGGGCATGCCAGGGTGACGTCGCGTGGCCCACAGAGGGTCGCCACAGTGGCGAAATTCACCTATCTCGGGCACAATGAGCAGTAGTTCAATCGAACCTGCATGATATGTGTGGGTGGGTCTCGGGAAGTTCTGGCACATCCGAAGCAGTTTCATCAGCCTCTGAAGGTCGTTGGGGAAGACGTACCTACAGCTATGGAGGATGGAATGTCTGTTGTGATGGCGCGCGGTGTCTTGTACGTGCACTCTGCCCCTACCGCGTTGTGCCCTCATGTCGAATGGGCCATCGGCTCCGTGCTGGACAAGCGCATCGACATGGAGTGGACAGCGCAACCTGCCGCGCCCGGAATGCTTCGCGCCGAGCTCTCCTGGGTCGGCCTACAGGGCTCCGGCGCGCAGCTCGCGTCGGCACTGCGGGGCTGGGCCCACCTGCGCTACGAGGTCACCGAGGAACAGAGCCCCGGAGCTGATGGTGGCCGTTGGTCGCACACCCCCGAGCTCGGGATCTTCCACGCCACGACCGACGTCCACGGCAACATCATGGTGACCGAGGACCGCATCCGCTACGCCTACGAGGCAGGCGCCGGCGATCCCGCCGCCGTCTACCACGAACTCTCCCTCGCGCTCGGGGAGTCCTGGGACGAGGAACTGGAGCCCTTCCGGCACGCAGCCGAAGGCGCCCCCGTGCGCTGGCTGCACCAGGTCGGCTGACTCCCACCGCGCAGAACGCCAGCCCTGATCGGGACCGCCCATAGCAGGTTCCGATCGAGCAGCTCAGCACACAGGAAAGGCGCCACCCGCGAGGGTGGCGCCTTTCCTGTGTGCCCGATCGGGGCGGTCAGACGCTGCGGAGCACGATGACCGCATTGTGGCCGCCAAATCCGAAGGAATTGCTCAGCGCCACGATGTCGCCCGACGGCAGGTCCCGGGCGGTCGTGACGACGTCCAGCGGGATCTCCGGGTCCTGGTCGTCGAGGTTGATCGTCACCGGGGCCTTCCGTTCGTGGATGGCCAGCACGGTCATCACCGCCTCGACGGCGCCCGATGCTCCGAGCAGGTGACCGGTCTGGGACTTGGTCGCCGACACGGCCACGTGGTCCACATGGGACCCCAGGGCCGCCTTCAGCGCGGTGTACTCCGGCTTGTCGCCCACCGGGGTCGACGTCGCGTGGGCGTTCACGTGGACGACGTCCTCGGCCTGGGCGCGGGCATCGAACAGCGCAGCCTTCAGGGCACGGGTCGCACCAAGTCCCTCGGGGTCCGGCGCCGTGATGTGGTACGCGTCGGCGGTGACGGACGTGCCGCCGAGCTCGGCGTAGATGCGGGCTCCGCGGGCGAGCGCGTGCTCCTCGGCCTCGATGACCAGGGCACCGGCGCCCTCTCCCATGACGAACCCGTCGCGGTTCGTGTCGTACGGACGCGAGGCGAGCTCGGGCTCGTCGTTCCGGCGCGACAGCGCGTGCATGGAGGCGAAGGCCGCGATGGGCATCGGGTGGATGGCGGCCTCGGCGCCGCCGCAGACGACGACGTCGGCCTTGCCCGACCGGATCAGTTCGAGTCCCTGGTGCAGGGCCTCGGTTCCGGAGGCGCAGGCGGACACCGGAGTATGGGCTCCTGCCCGCGCTCCGAGGTCGAGGCTCACAGCGGCAGCGGGGCCGTTGGGCATCAGCATCGGCACCGTCATGGGCAGCACGCGCCGGGGGCCCTTCTCCCGGAGAGTGTCCCAGGCGTCCAGGAGGGTCCAGACCCCGCCGATGCCGGTGGCGAAAGCCACCGCCAGGCGGTCCTTGTCCACGTCCTCGATGCCGGAGTCCCGCCATGCCTCGCGCGAGGCCACGACGGCGAACTGCGTCGAGGGATCCATGCGCTTGGCCTCCACGCGCGAGAGGACCTCCGAGGCCGGAGTGGCGATCTGAGCGGCGAAGGTCACGGGCAGTTCGTACTTCTGGACCCAGTCGGCCTCGATGGTCCGGGCGCCCGAGACTCCCTTGAGGGAGTTGGCCCACATGGTCGGGACGTCTCCGCCGATGGGGGTGGTTGCACCGAGTCCGGTGATGACGACTTTGCGTGGCATGGTCACTCTTTCGAAGCTGGAGTGCGCCGGCAGGACCGGGGCGGGAGGATGACGACTACGGCCGCCCACGGCGGGAACACCGGGAGCGGCCGCAGCGCCGGGAATGCAGGAACTAGGCCTGTGCGCCCGAGATGAAGTTGACGGCGTCACCGACGGTCTTGAGGTTCTTGACCTCTTCGTCGGGGATGCGGACGCCGAACTTCTCTTCGGCGTTGACGACGATGGTCATCATCGAGATCGAGTCGATGTCGAGGTCGTCGGTGAAGGACTTGTCCATCTCGACGGACTCGGGGGCGAGGCCCGTCTCTTCGTTGACGATCTCGGCCAGGCCGGCCAGGATTTCTTCGTTGTTAGCCATGGTGGCTCCTTTTCTGTTCTTGCCGGTGCACCGGCGGGGATGGTCAAACCGCGCAGTCGCGGTCTGGGCTTGAAAACTAGGGGAGCACCACTACCTGGGCTCCGAAGACGAGGCCCGCGCCGAAACCGATCTGCAGGGCGAGTTTGCCGCTGAGGGACGGCTGCTCCTTGAGCGTGCGGTGCATCGCCAGCGGGATGGAGGCTGCCGAGGTGTTGCCGGCATCCACGATGTCCCGGGCCACGTAGACGTGCTCGGGGAGCTTCAGCTGCTTCACCATCTCATCGATGATACGGATGTTGGCCTGATGGGGGAGGAACGCGGCGAGATCCTCGGCGGAGATACCTGCCGCGTCGAGCGCCCGCTGCGCGACCTTCGCCATCTCCCAGACGGCCCAGCGGAAGACCGTCGGCCCGTCCTGGCGCATCGTCGGCCAGAGACTCTCCCGACCTGCATCGACATCCTGCTCCCGCTCGGTGTCGGAGGCGACCGCGCCGATCGCGTAGTCGCGGATGTCGGTGAGCGGGCGGGTCATGCGGATGGCCTCGTGCTTGCTGCCGTCGGAGCCCCATACGGACGGCCCGATACCCGCGGCGTCACCGGGACCGACGACCACGGCGCCCGCGCCGTCGCCGAGGAGGAAGGAGATGGTGCGGTCGGAGTTGTCGATGAAGTCGGAGAGCTTCTCGACGCCGACCACCAGGACGTACTCCGCCGTGCCGGCGTGGACCAGTGCGTCGGCCTGGGCTATGCCGTAGCAGTAGCCCGCGCAGGCCGCCGAGATGTCGTAGGCCGGGGCCGGCGTCGCGCCGAGGCGGTCGGTGAGCTGTGCGGCGGCGGACGGTGTGGCGTGGGGGTGGGTCACGGTCGAGACCAGGACGGCGTTGAGCTGGGACGCGTCGATGCCCGCAGCGACGAGGGCCTCCCTCGACGCTGCTTCCGCCATGTCGATGACGCTCACGTCGCGCGGTGCACGGTGGCGCGTGACGATGCCTGTCCGCTGCCGGATCCACTCGTCGGAGGAGTCGATCCACTGGCACACGTCGTCGTTGGTGACGATGATCTCGGGTCGATAGGCGCCGACGCCGAGGATGCGCGTGTGTTCGCGGAGGGGGGCTTGCTGGAGGGCGGTGATGCTCACTGAGGTCCTTCGGGGGTAAGGGACGGATCGAGGTCCGTGGTCCGCGAGTGCTCCAGGATGAAGCCGCGGGCGGCGTCCAGGTCCTCGGGCGATTTTACGGCGAGCGTGGCCGTACCGCGCATTCCGCGCCGGGCGAGGCCCGTGAGCGTCCCGGCGGGTGAGAGTTCGACCAGTCCGGTGACGCCCATGCCCTGCATGGTGTCCATGCACAGGTCCCAGCGGACGGGACGCGACACCTGCGCGATCAGGCTGTCGAGGTTGCCCTCGCCGGAGGCGACGGGCAGGCCGTCATGGTTCGACATCAGGGTGGCCACCGGATCCGTCGGCGCCAGCGACGTCCTCAGCTCCTCGAGCGCCGTGACGGCGGGAGCCATGTGGATGGTGTGGAATGCTCCGGCCACCTTGAGGGCGATGACGCGGGCCTTCGCCGGTGGATCGGCCGTGAGGGCGGCGAGCTGCTCCAGCGTTCCTGCAGCGACCACCTGGCCGCCGCCGTTGGCGTTCGCGGCCGTGAGGCCCAGTTCCGCGAGGCGGGCGGCAACCTCGTCCGGGTCGCCACCGAGGACGGCGCTCATGCCGGTCGGCGTGGTGGCGGCGGCTGACGCCATGGCGTTGGCGCGGACCCGTACGAAGGCGACGGCGTCGTCCTCGGTGAGTGCGCCCGCGACCGCGGACGCCGTCAGCTCACCCACCGAGTGACCCGCCACGACCGTGGCTGCGGTCAGCGTGTGGCCTTCGAGGAGGAGCCGCGCCGTCACGAGGCCCGCGGCGACGATGAGCGGCTGGGCGACGGCTGTGTCCTTGATGGTCTCCTCGTCGGAGACGGTGCCGTGCTTCACCAGGTCGGTACCGGCACGGTCACTGAGCTGTTCGAGGTGCTCCCGTACTCCCGGTAGGTCGAGCCAGGGGCTCAGGAAGCCCGGGGTCTGTGAGCCCTGTCCGGGGCAGGCGATTGCAAGCACTCTTCCAGCTTTCCAAATCGGCGGAGCATTATCGGGTGTTCGGCTGAACCAAGCTGGCTGCGCCTCGTTGTAGGAAGTCTACAAGGCGGCTGTCTTCCCTGCCGTCGCGGGAGCGCCCCTCTCGGACGCCGCGACGCGGGGCGTCCGACCGTTGCCCGCGCCCGCACCCCCGGTGCCGGCGGCAGAGGCGGAGGGCATCGTCGACAGGCGTCCGACCACCAGGGCGGTCTGCAGGACGTAGGCCTCGCGGGGGATGAGCGGGTCCCAGCCAGTGACGTCGCAGACGCGCCGGAGGCGGTACCGCACGGTGTTCGCGTGCACGAAGAGCGACCGCGAGGTCGCCTCCAGTGAGTGCCCGAGGGTCAGGTAGGCGGAGAGTGTCGGCTCGAGGCCGTTGGCGGCGGCGAGGAGCGGCCGGTAGATGGTGCGCACGAGAGCCCGGCGGGCCGTGTCGTCGCCGGACATTACCCGTTCGGGCCACAAGTCCTCGGAGGAGACGGGGCGCGGTGCTGCCGGCCAGGCGCGCGCGGCCGTGAGTCCCGCGAAGGCGGCCTGTGCGGAACTGCTGGCCGCGACGAGCGATTCCGCCTCCGGCCCGAACACGACGGCGCCCTCCCCGAAGAGCTCGCTGATGCGCGGGTAGGCCTTCGCGGCATCCCGCACGCCGCCCAGGACGAGGATGAGCCGCTCGCCCTGGATGCCGACCAGGACGTCCTCGGCGAGGCGTCCGGTGACGCGGCGGAGTTCGTTGAGGAATCCGACGTTCGGTTCCTGCGGGGCGCTGCCGACCATGACGGTGATGCGCGCCTGGGATTTCCAGCCGACCGCGGCGATGCGCGAGCGGAGGGCGTCGGAGCTCTCCCCGCGGAGGATCGCATCGACCACGAGTGCTTCGAGGCGCGTGTCCCACGATCCGCGGGTCTCCGCCGCGCGGGCGTAGACATCCGCTGCCGCGAACGCCACCTCGCGCGAGTACCGCAGGACGGCTTCCCGCAGCGGACCCTGGTCCGCGGCGGGGGCGAGGAACGGCACATGGTCCTCGACCACCTGCACCACCACGCGGATGAGCTGGAGGGCCTTCTGCAGGCTGATGGACCGCGTGAGTTCGGTGGGTGCGGTGCCGAAGACGTCGCTCAGCACCCATGCCGGGGAGACGGGCTTCTGGTACCAGTTGACGAAGGACGCAATGCCCTTCTGGGCCACCATGCCGAGCGCGGACCGTTCGTCGGGGCGGAGTCCGCGGTACCAGGGCAGGTCGGCGTCGAGCTGCTTCAGGGTCGCGGTGGACAGCGACCCGATCGTCGCGCGCAGCTTCTCGACGGTGGCGGGGTCCGGGGGAGCGATCCCTGCGTTCGTCGCTCCGGGTGCGCTTCCGGCACCGGTCGGGGCTTCTGCGGGCTGCGGCATCCTCCGAGCATACGGTCTCGGTGCTGCGCGCTTCCATTTGTGGGGAGGCTACAAAAAGGGCGACGGCGGGAGCAGCGCTGATGCTGCTTCCGCCGTCGCCCCCCCCTACCGGGCGGGTGGGGTCAGGATTCGCCGCCGGCGTTGCCGGTGGTTCCGGCGTTGACGTCGAGCAGGCGGTACTTCTCGATGGCTTCCTTCGGCGCGTTCGCGTCGACCTCGCCACGGCGGGCGAGCATCTCCAGGGCGCGGACGACGACGGAGTGGCTGTCGATCTTGAAGAACCGTCGTGCTGCCGCGCGTGTGTCGGAGAACCCGAAGCCGTCGGCTCCGAGGGTCGCGAACTCGTTGGGCAGGAACTGGCGGATCTGGTCCGGGACGGCCTTCATGAAGTCCGAGACCGCGACGATCGGGCCCGTGGCTCCCTCGAGCTGCTGCGTGACGAACGGCTTGCGCGCGTCGGCTCCGGGGTTGAGGAAGGCTTCCTCCTCGGCGTCGAGGCCGTCGCGGCGCAGTTCGTTCCAGGACGTCACGGACCAGACGTCCGCGGAGACGCCCCAGTCCTTCGCGAGGATCTTCTGTGCCTCGAGCGCCCACGGCACAGCGACGCCGGAGGCGAGCAGCTGCGTGCGGGGCCCGTCGACCTTCGCGGGCTTGAGCAGGTAGATGCCCTTGAGCAGGCCCTCGACGTCCAGCTCCTCGGGCTCGGCGGGCTGCACGAACGGCTCGTTGTACACGGTGATGTAGTACATGACGTTGCGGAAGGACTCGGGCTTGTCGCCGATGTCCCCGTACATCCGGTTCAGACCGTCGCGGAGGATGTGCCCGATCTCGTAGCCGAACGCCGGATCGTAGGTCACCACGGCCGGGTTGGTGGAGGCCAGGATCGGTGAGTGCCCGTCGGCGTGCTGCAGGCCCTCACCGGTCAGGGTGGTGCGCCCGGCGGTGGCCCCGATGATGAAGCCGCGCGCCATCTGGTCCGCGGCGGCCCAGATGGAGTCCCCGGTGCGCTGGAACCCGAACATCGAGTAGAAGACGTAGATCGGGATCAGCGGCTCCCCCTGCGTGGCGTAGGCCGTGCCCGTCGCCGTGAAGGCGGCCATCGAACCGGCCTCGTTGATGCCTGCATGGAGGATCTGACCCTCGACGGACTCCTTGTACGCCAGGACCAGGTCGCGGTCCACGGAGAGGTAGTTCTGCCCGTTGGGGTTGTAGATCTTCGCCGTGGGGAAGAACGAGTCCATGCCGAAGGTGCGTGCCTCGTCGGGGATGATCGGCGCGATGCGCTTGCCGAACTCCTTGTCCCGCATGAGGTCCTTCAGGATGCGCACGAACGCCATCGTGGTGGCGGCCTGCTGCTTGCCGGATCCACGCTTTCCCATCTCGTACGCCTTGTCGCCCGGCAGGACGACCTCGGCATGCTTGGTGCGGCGCTCCGGCACGAAGCCGCCGAGTTCGCGGCGGCGCTCCAGCAGGTACTTGATCTCCGGGGAATCCGCGCCCGGGTGGTAGTACGGCGCGTTGTAGAGGTCGTCGTCGATCTGCTCGTCGGTGACCGGGATGCGCAGGTGGTCGCGGAACGCCTTGAGGTCGGCGTTGGTCAGCTTCTTCATCTGGTGGGTCGCGTTGCGGCCCTCGAAGTGCGGGCCAAGGCCGTAGCCCTTGACGGTCTTCGCGAGGATGACGGTCGGCTTGCCCTTGAACTCCGTGGCCGCCTTGTACGCCGCGAAGACCTTGCGGTAGTCGTGCCCGCCGCGCTTGAGGTTCCAGATCTCGGCATCCGAGAGGTCCTCGACCATGGCCTTGGTCTCGGGTGACTTCCCGAAGAAGTGGTCCCGGACGAATCCGCCGGACTCGGCCTTGTACGTCTGGTAGTCGCCGTCCGGGGTCTGGTTCATAATGTCCACCAGCGCGCCGTCCTTGTCCTTCTCGAGCAGCGAGTCCCACTCGCGCCCCCAGACGACCTTGATGACGTTCCAGCCCGCGCCGCGGAAGAACGCCTCGAGTTCCTGCATGATCTTGCCGTTGCCGCGCACCGGCCCGTCCAGGCGCTGCAGGTTGCAGTTGATGACGAAGTTCAGGTTGTCCAGCTTCTCGTTCGCCGCGAGCTGGAGCAGGCCGCGCGATTCGGGCTCGTCCATCTCACCGTCACCGAGGAACGCCCAGACCTGCTGCCCGGAGGTGTCCTTCAGGCCACGGTTGTGCAGGTAGCGGTTGGCCTGCGCCTGGTAGATCGCATTCATGGGGCCGATGCCCATCGAGACCGTGGGGAACTCCCAGAAGTCCGGCATCAGGCGGGGATGCGGGTAGGAGGACAGTGCATTGCCCTCCTTGGACTTCTCCTGGCGGAACCCGTCGAGGTCCGCCTCCGTGAGGCGCCCCTCGAGGTAGGCGCGGGCGTACATCCCGGGGGAGGCGTGCCCCTGGAAGAAGACCTGGTCGCCTCCGCTGGGGTGGTCCTTGCCCTTGAAGAAGTGGTTGAAGCCCACCTCGTAGAGCGTCGCCGCGCCGGCGTAGGTCGAGATGTGGCCACCGACCCCGATCTCCGGGCGCTGCGCGCGGTGGACCATGACCGCGGCGTTCCAGCGCATCCATGCGCGGTACTTCCGCTCGATCTCCTCGTCGCCCGGGAACTCCGGTTCCTGGTCCGCCGGGATCGTGTTGACGTAGTCCGTCGTGGTGACCATGGGCACGCCCACGGACTGTGCACCGGCACGCTGGAGGAGCGAACGCATGATGTACTGCGCGCGCTCGGTGCCCTGGGTGCGAATCAGCTCATCGAGGGATTCGATCCACTCCGCGGTCTCCTCGGGATCCCCATCGGGCTTGCCGACGGTCAGACCGCTCAGAATATCCGCCGTACCTTGTTCTGCAGCCACGCGATATCTCTCCACTTCCACAGATCTTGTCTGTGTCGCTTTATGCCTGCGCACGACTCGTGGGCCCGCGCAGAGATGCATGCTCGGCCGATGGGCGTTAGCGCCGCGGCCATATACCGATTCACTCTATCGCCGCCATGCCGCCGATGCGTAGCGGGATCGGGGCGGCGGGACAGATTACGCCGAGGGCGTGCCTCCGGTCCTGCTCCGGCCGTATGTCCGGGACCGGTCCGCCGCCGGGCGCCAAATCACCGCATCGGCTTGATGCTTGGCGTATAAAGGTGTTGGCTGGTAGCCATGCATATCTACACGGGGGCGCGTCAGGCGACAGTCCCGTCTTTCCAGGAGGAGCTAAGTGAGCGAGGCTGAAGCCGCCACTGCGGTCGACGTGGCAGGCAAGTTGGGTTTCAAGGATGGAGACCTTGTTCAGGAGCTCGGTTACGACGACGACGTCGACTTCGACTTCCGGGAGGCCCTGGAGGACGGCGTCGGGTCCGAACTGCTCACGGAGGACGACCAG
Organism: Arthrobacter sp. MDT1-48-3; assembly: GCF_054511015.1. NCBI lineage: Bacteria > Bacillati > Actinomycetota > Actinomycetes > Micrococcales > Micrococcaceae > Arthrobacter > Arthrobacter sp. MDT1-48-3. The sequence continues at coordinate 133,997 of NZ_JBTNDL010000005.1, read as the reverse complement.
GACGTCGTCGACGGCGTGATCCTGTGGTGGCGCAGCGGTGACGGGGATCTCGTCGACGCCCTTGTCGACGCGTTGACCTCGCTCGGTGCCGGCGGCGTCGTCTGGCTCCTCACCCCCAAGTCCGGTCGCCCGGGCTACGTGGCGCCCGCCGACGTCCAGGAATCGGCACCGACCGCCGGACTCCACTCGACGTCGTCGGCCGGCGTCTCCAAGGAATGGGCCGCGACCCGGCTCGTCAGCCGGCGGAAGCAGTAGCCTTGCCGCTCGAGGTGGGGTCGGTAGCCCCTTCGTTCGCCCTGGCGAACCAGTTCGGCGAGACCGTAGCGAACACATCTCTGGTCGGAGGATCGGTGGTGGTGTTCTTCCCCTTCGCCTTCTCCCGCGTGTGCACGGACGAACTCGGCCAGCTCCGGGACAACCTCGAACTGTTCGACGCCGCGGGTGTCTCGCTCGTCGCCGTGTCCGTCGACCACAAGTACACGCTGCGCGCCTTCGCGGATGCGAACGACATCTCCTTCGACCTCCTGGCGGACTTCTGGCCGCACGGTTCCGTGACCCGGGCCTTCGACGCGTTCGACGAGGTCCACGGTTACGCGGAGCGGGTCAGTTACGTCCTGGACGGTTCCGGGACGGTGCGCGCCGTGGTGTCCTCCCCGCACGGCCAGGGCAGGCCGATCGCCGACTACGCACGGGCAGTGGGTTCCGTCGAAGCTGCACTGTGACCCGAGCGGAGGACGGTCGGCGCGAACGGGATCTTCCCGGGCCCGAGTCCAACCCGCGGCTCGGCCTCACCGGCTTCGTGAGCGACACCCCGGCGTCCGGCCTCGCTGCGCTGGGGCCCGAGGACCGGGAGCTCCTCGATCAGGCCGTCGCCGTCCTCGCGGGTCTCCGGCTCGCTGTGCTGACGGGTGCGGGTCTGAGCACCGACTCCGGCATCCCGGACTACCGGGGTCCGCAGTCCGTGCCGCGGAATCCCATGACCTACCAGCAGTTCGTGGGCGACGAAGCGCTGCGCCGGCGCTACTGGGCTCGGAACCATGTGGGTTGGCGCCACCTGCGCCGTGCCGATCCGAACGCCGGCCATGCCGCCGTCGCGACGTTGGAGCAGCGTGGGCTGCTGACCGGACTGATCACGCAGAACGTGGACAAGCTGCACTCGTCGGCGGGCAGTGTGAACGTGATCGACCTGCACGGCACCTTCGACCGCGTGGTGTGCCTGCAGTGTGCATCGGTCTTCCCGAGATCGCGCATCGCCGAGATCCTCGAGGACCTGAACCCGGGCTACCTCGAGCGCGCGTCCGACGCCGGGGACGTCGCGCCGGATGCCGATGCGGACGTCGACGACACCGGGGACTTTCAGATGGCGCCGTGCCCGGTCTGCGGGGGCATGCTGAAACCCGACTTCGTCTATTTCGGCGAGAACGTGCCGAAGGCCCGCGTCGCCGAGGCCTACGCCATGGTGGACGCTGCGGGGGCGCTCCTGGTGGCCGGCTCCTCCCTGACGGTCATGAGCGGGTTGCGGTTCGTGCGGCACGCCTTCAAAGCGGGCAAGCCCGTCGTCATCATCAACCGAGGATGGACACGCGGGGACGAGTTCGCCTCGCTGAAGATCGAGACCGGCGTCTCGGAGGCGCTCACCTATCTTGCCGAGCTTCTCCCGGACCTTCCTCCGCAGTAGGTGGTTTCTACCCGGTTCATACAGGTAGTCCGGTCCGAAAGCGAGTATTGATTACTGTCGCTCTGCTCCCTCTATCGCCATAGGTTCATCTCATAGGTCTCTCACGTGGGGTGAAATAATCCGTTCTTCAACCAGGTCTCTTCTCATCGCTTTCGGCACGGCGGCAGCGGTCGCCGTCGTCCCTCTCGCACTCGACCAGGGCGGACAGGCGTCGGACGAACACGCGGTGGCTGTGGTGGACACCACTCCGACGCTGTCGAAGGTCACCGACGTGTCTGCCGGCAGCAGCGCCGTCCCGGCGGGGGACGTGCAGGAGCCCGTTGCCGGGGACACCGCCGTCGCCCCCTCGCCGGCTTCCGGTCCGAGCACTCCCCCCGGCGCGACCGGGAGCGGGATGGGCGGCGACCTCGCGCCGGAACTGCTGCCCCTCCCGCCGTACCCGCAGTGCCCTGTCACCGACGCCGGGGCATGGTGGACCGACCCGGCGGACCCGTACACGTGCCTCCCGCCCGGGTCCGTGCCCTTCCACGAGCCGACGCCGCCGGGCATCGACCCCGAGCTCCTCGAGCCGATCTTCGAGGAGCCCGGCACCCCGCCCGGCCCCGGTGATGACTGCCGCACCATCGGAGCGCTTCAGTGCACCGTCACGATCATGGGTCAGGAGTACGTGGTCACCTTCTCGGACGGGAAGCCCGTGGGGGTCATGGAGGCGCGGCAGTAGTCCGTGCGGTCAGGACGCCAGTGGGCGCTGCCTAGACTGGAACCATGAGGAACCGACGCCGATGGGACCGCCGAACCGGAATGCTCGTGGCCGGTGCCGCCATGCTCGCACTGTGCGTTGCGGCACGCAGGCTGGGTATCGGCGTCGGTGAAGCCGGTTCCGGGCCGTCCCTCTGGCTGGCGCTGCTGTTCATCATCGGGGCAGCACTCGTGCTGGTGGTCCTGGTCGAGCGGCTGGTCGCGATCCTGCGGAAGCGCTGAACTGAAAACCCGACGAGGGAGTTCCGCATTCACCCCCCGGCCGGAAGTTCCATCCGTCGCGAGAGCCGGGCAAGGGGACCCGATGAACTAGCAGGTCGAAGCTTGGCAGGGACAGTAGAGCGTCGGAAGATCGGCGAGCATCTTCCTTGGCCGCCAGCGCCGACCGCGGCGAGAGAGTCCGGTCAGCCACAAGTCAGGACTCCTCGGTGCTCCGTCTGGCCGAGATCAGAGCGGCGGCGCTGGCTCGGTTGCAGCTAGGATTCACGAGTGAGCTCTCCAAGCCTTTATCTGCGCCTCATGCGCGAACGCTTCAGCATGCTGAACGACCACAACGTCGACCCAGTGCCATGGGAGCTCGACGATAAGGACACCGCTTATGCCTACGTGAAAGCCGCAGGCTATCGGGTCCCTCGATACGAAAAAGTGAGTTCTGCCGCCGAGGCTTTGGCAGCAGGAAAACGTTTCGGCCCAAGGTTTGTGGTCAAGCAGCCTAATCGCCACTCCACCAAGGGCATTTATGTGCTTGAGTCGATCGGCGAAGGACGATATCTCGAGTTGTTGAGTCTGAGGACGATGTCTGTGGACGATCTGAAGACGGACGGGCCCGAACCTGATTACTGGCTTGCGGAAGAATGCATAGATTCTGGCATCGAAGGAAAGCCTATTCCTTTCGATTATAAGATCTATGCTTTCAATGGCCGCGTAACACACGTCAATCAGATCGATCGTAATGTTTCCCCGCCAAGGATGGCGATGTTCGATGGCGCCTTCATTCCCCTTGAGTTGAACAAAGACTTCACCATCGATGAGAATCGCTGGTTACCTGAAAATCACGTGATACCGAAATTCGCCGGCGCCATGTTGGAAATGGCGGCAAGCCTTTCAGCTGGGCTCGATACTCGCTTTGTGAAGGTTGATTGCTACGACGGACCTGAGGGCCCAATATTCGGCGAGTTTACCTTCGCCTCCGGGGGCGATGATACTGGAATGATTCGGTATAGCAGTGAGATTCTCGAGAAGTTGGATCGAGCTATGGACGGGCAAGAGATCGGAGCCCTGTCGGGATTCGATATCGATATGCGAAGCTTCCGACAATCGCTTGGTGTGGGCCCTACGGTCACGTGTGACCCGTACATGTACTCACGAATGTCCTGCGGAGCGATCCAAGGAGACAGGCGCTACGCGCCGCTGCTGGCCTCGAACCTCGCAGACGGTACCTCCCGTCACGTATTCGCGTTGGGCGCTCATTTAGCGGGCTATCTCAACGGAGATCGCAGCCGCGCTTTCGCCATACAACACTTGGTACGAGCATCGGTCCCGCCGCTTAACGGATCCGCGCGGCTTAGGGAGTTTGAGGTAAAGGCCTTAAGTTTTCATGATGAAAGGTCGGATGGCAACCCCTGGCACACCTCGCGCGCGGCCGAAGTTCGGATTGCGAGCGGCGATTCAGGCGCGTTAGCGGTGCTGCGTGACGTGGCCGCATCCGGATACAAGCATGCTCAGCGCGTACTCGATCAGTATGAGCGCGCTCATCTCAAACAGTAAGGGTCAACCGCATCAGAATTCTTACGCGACATGCGATGCCCTCCACGGCTCACGGGGCGACGCTGTAAGCGCTCATCGGCGTGCCTACAGCGCCGGTGGCCGTACCCGGAAACGTTCGATGGTCTGAAAGATTACGTATGCCGGTTCCACCTTGCGGATATGGTCAAAATCAATTCTGTTCTACCGCTCGAGCTGGTTGTCGCTGAGGAGCGTGCGAATCACCAACCTAGCTCGGTTGGGCTGTGCACTCCACCAAAGTACGAATACAGACCGTCAAACTATTTGATTCGTGAGTAGTCGAAAAAGTCACAATAGAACAGTAAGCGGGGAGCGGGCTCTCATATATCTCTAAATGCCGAGTGTATCAAGGCAGTTGACCAAATGATTCAGGTCAAGATTCTGGTTCCCGTCCCCTTCGTAGGGAACTTTTGCCACCAATTGATTCTTGGCAAAGGAGATGGCTTGTTGTGCGCTCAATACTGCGTCAGGTGTTCGCCTGTCGCCGATTTCGAGGATCTTTCCACCTTGATTGAAGGCAGCTAGGTGTAGGGCCGACCCTGATTGACCTGCAACAATTGGCGCAGTTTTGACTGCGCGAATCTGATCCGTCGCCGACATGCTCTCAGGGAAGAGGACGTCGAAACCGCGTGCGCGGAATAAATCGTCAACCGCGGAACTGTTGGAATATTTCCTTCCCTGATCGACACCCTTGGCAGTCATATTTTCTTCGAAAAGGGTCCGACTTAGATAGACCGGACGACGACCTCCTTCACCCGCGTTCGCTGCGACAGTGTCCCAGACTCGCGCAGCTATCGGAGCAATGCTGCGCTTATATTGCGAAGGACGGACTGGTACTGTCAAGTTCTCCACACGCATCGGGCCCTCTCTTACAATTTCGATGCCGCCTGCGAAGATGAGTCCGACGATCTCGTTCTGCCAGGAGTGCACCTGATTGAAATTGAATCGATGGGCAGCGATTCCATCAAAATTTGCCTGTTCGTCGAGGAGTGGCCAAAGCGTCGGCAGAGTTTCAATGAGGAAGTGCCCGAAACCGTACATCCAACTGCCGGCATAAAGCCAACGACCTCGCAGCACTCGATGCTGTGCCTCTTCCCGCTCTCGAGGAGAAAGAAACGGCGGGTTGACCGATATGACGAAATCCCCGTCCATTCCTCCTCTGCGTTGTGATTCTGCAACGAGCTTGCCGTTCGACTCGTGGACCGCACCGCGCACGTATGCCAATGGTGCTGGATGGTCCCAGTAAATGTGGCCGCTGTCCGACGCGGACAAGTAGGCGAGCCGCACTTCACTCATAGTGATCTGGGCGGCGGGAGTCTCTGCGTAACGGTAAATTGTCCAGTGTTGAGGCACGGCAATCCTTATGTGTGGGGGTGTCTATTCTCATCTTAGGCGCCAAGCGACGCGGCTCCTCAGCGTGGGTAAGGTGCGCTGGCACACGTTTTTTCGCTCACCGGTGTCGTCCCGCACTGTCTTTCCAGCGGTATGTAGGAGGTTGCTGGCGACACTGATGGTGAACCACGTTCCGGATGGGAAAGGTACCTTCTCGTTGTATCAGACGGGCCAGATAATCAATACAACGAGGAGTCATCGAACCGAGCAGTAGTTCTGTCGATTGTTGAACGCTGCTGTTGACAGAGTGTGGCGGTGCCGGTTGATCACCCGCGGGTTGGCCACTAATGGCACGGAGAGCGGACCCGCGTATTCGGCTATCGAGACAACGTGTGGTTCGAGTAGGGGTCGCAGGTCTTGGAAGGGGAGGGGTGCAATTCGGGAGGGCTCCGCGCATTGGATCGGGCTTCTACTGTTGAGCCAGTGCACTGCGGATCGTGCAGGTCGTCGCTCAACTGGAGCACTGCGTATTTCTTCGCGACGTGATAGCGCCGCGTCCCGGACGAGCCAGTGTAGCTAGCTGTGAGTGGTGCCTAATGCCTTCACTCGAGGGCATCGAGCGGTGTGCAAAGTTGGCGCCGGCGATGCCGCTCCAGGCAGCAGAAACCCCGCCGCTCCAGGAATTTCCCTGGAGCGACGGGGTTTCCTCGTGGTGGGTCCTACCGGGATCGAACCGATGACATCCACGGTGTAAACGTGGCGCTCTACCAGCTGAGCTAAAGACCCTCGTCCTGTGATGCCGCCACCGGCTCCTGCCGATCGGGCGCCATCACGAGGATCGACTATACCGGCTTGCCGCAGGATCGCGCCAATCCGGGTGGCGCTATTCGCCGGCCGCGAGCTGCCCGCAGGCGCCGTCGATCTCCTTGCCCCGGGTGTCCCTGAGGGTCGTGGGGATACCGGCGGCGCGGAGGCGGTTGATGAACTCCGTCGAGACGCTCTTCTCCGACGCCGTCCAGATGGAGCCCGGCGTCGGGTTGAGCGGGATCGGGTTGACGTGCACCCAGCCACGGCCGCGCTGGTTCAGTTTCTTCGCCAGCAGGTCCGCACGCCAGGCGTGGTCGTTCATGTCCTTGATCAGTGCGTACTCGATGCTCACGCGGCGCCCCGTGGTCCGGTAGTAGTTGTAGGCCGCGTCGAGGGCCTCGTCGACCTTCCAGCGCGTGTTGACGGGGATCAGCTCGTCGCGGAGTTCGTCGTCGGGAGCGTGGAGGGATAGCGCGAAGGTGACGGGCAGCGACTCGGCGGCCAGCTTGTTGATGGCAGGCACCAGCCCCACCGTGGAGACGGTGATGTTGCGGGCGGACATGCCGAGGCCCTCGGGGGAGTCGTCGATGAAGCGGTGCAGTGCCGCCATCACGCGCTTGTAGTTGGCCAGCGGCTCACCCATGCCCATGAAGACGATGTTCGTGACGCGGTCGGCGTCGTGCCCGCCATCGGTGCGCAGGTCGCCCAGGGCGCCCTCCGCGAGGGCGCGGTTCGCGGCGACCACCTGGTCGACGATCTCCGCCGTGGACATGTTGCGGGTCAGGCCCGCCTGGCCGGTGGCGCAGAACGGGCAGTTCATGCCGCAGCCGGCCTGGGAGGAGACGCACAGCGTCACCCGGCCCGGGTAGCGCATCAGGACCGATTCCACGAGGGCGCCGTCAAACAGCCGCCACAGGAACTTGATGGTGTCGCCGTTGTCCGTGGTCAGCCGCTTCACCTCGGTCAGGAGCGGCGGGAACATCGCCGAGACGAGCTCCTCCCGCCCGGCCTTCGGGAGATCGCTCATCGCCGCAGGATCCGTGGTGTAGTGCGAGAAGTAGTGCTTCGACAGCTGCTTGGCGCGGAAACCCGGGTGTCCCAGCTCCTTTAGCCGGTCCTGCCGCTCGGCCAGTGTGAGGTCGGCGAGGTGCACCGGCGGCTGGCTGACCCGGGGGGACTTGAACTGCAGCAGCGGCCGGCCGTCGCTGGACACGATCGGCTCGGCGCCCTCGACCTCAGGGCGCACCTGGGGGCGCGAGGAGACGGAAGCGGGGGCAACGGGGGTAACGGTAACGTCGGACATCACTACCATTCTTTCACGGATGGCACCAGCGGCCCAGTCGACGGCGTGTCGGCCGCGACACGTCCGGTGGCTGGAAGCGGCCGAAACATGACGGCGCCGAGGGCGGTCGGTGTGGCGGCGGGCGATACGTCGGTAATAGTGTGAAAGCGATCGGATGGCCCGCGCGGAAACGCGCCGGAAGCACCGGCACATGCAGTGCTATGCATGCAGCTGACAAACGACGGAGAACACATTGAGCGCACAGATCGGCGTCACAGGCCTGGCAGTCATGGGAGCGAATCTCGCCCGGAACCTGGCCCGCAACGGCTACACCGTGGCCCTGCACAACAGGTCCATCGAGAAGACCGACTCGCTGCTGGAGAAGCACGGCGCCGACGGTGAGTTCATCCGCACCGAGTCCCTGCAGGAACTGGTGGACTCCCTCGAGAAGCCCCGCCGGGTGCTGATCATGGTGAAGGCCGGCAAGCCGGTGGACTCGGTGATCGATCAGCTCACTCCGCTGCTGGAGCCGGGTGACATCGTGATCGACGGCGGAAACTCGCACTACGAGGACACGCGCCGCCGTGAGGCCGCGCTGTCGAAGCAGGACCTCCACTTCGTCGGCGTCGGCGTCTCCGGCGGCGAGGAGGGCGCGCTCCTGGGCCCGTCGATCATGCCCGGTGGCTCCCGTGAGTCCTACGATTCGCTCGGGCCGATGCTCGAGAAGATCTCCGCCAAGTACAACGGCGAGCCCTGCTGCCGCTGGATCGGCACGGACGGCGCCGGTCACTTCGTGAAGATGGTGCACAACGGCATCGAGTACGCGGACATGCAGGTCATCGGCGAGGCCTTCGACCTGCTGCGCTCGGGTGCGGGGATCGAGCCTGCCGAGCAGGCGAAGATCTTCAGCGACTGGAACTCCGGCACGCTGTCCTCCTTCCTGATCGAGATCACCGCCGAAGTGCTGGGCCACACGGACGAGCGCACAGGCAAGCCCTTCGTCGACGTCGTCGTCGACGCCGCAGGGCAGAAGGGGACCGGCCGGTGGACCGTGGTCTCCGCGCTGGAACTGGGCAGCCCGACGTCGGGCATCGCCGAATCGGTGTTCGCCCGGGCATTGTCCTCGCAGAAGGACCAGCGCGTGCTGGCCCAGGACCTCCTGCAGGGCCACGAGGACACCGTCGAGCTGCCCGACACGTTCGTCGAGGATGTCCGGCTCGCCCTCTACGCCTCGAAGCTCGTGAGCTACGCCCAGGGCATCGACATGCTCACGTCCGCGGCAAAGGAGTACGGCTGGGAGCTCAAGCTCGACGAGATCGCCTCGCTGTGGCGTGCCGGTTGCATCATCCGCGCAGAACTGCTCGACGACATCATGAAGGCCTATGCAGTGGCCGACGAGCGTCCCGCCAACCTCCTGCTCGCACCGGCGTTCACCGAGGCCATCGCCGGCGCGGTCCCGGCCTGGCGCCGGGTGGTCGCCACCGCCGTGCAGCTGGGCATCCCCGTGCCGGTCTTCTCCGCGTCGCTGGCCTACTACGACGGCCTGCGCCGCACGCGCCTGCCGGCCGCGCTCACCCAGGGCCTGCGCGACCTCTTCGGCGCGCACACCTACAACCGCGTCGACACCGAGGGCACGTTCCACACCCTCTGGGGCGAGGACAAGTCCGAGATCGAAGCCGTCGACACCCACTGACAGCACCCCGAACGCAGGGAAGCCCCGGACCGTGGTCCGGGGCCTCCCTGCGTTCGGGTCAGATGTAGATGGCGGGGTCCACGTACTCCGCGGGGTCGACCGCCGGCTGCGTCTCGCGCCGCGAATCGCGGTGGCGGAACGTCGCCGGAATGCCCGTCACGATCGAGTCGGGCGGAGTGTCCTTCACGACGACAGCGTTCGCGCCGACAGCGCTGCCGGCACCGATGGTGATCGGACCCAGCACCTTCGCGCCCGCACCGATGGTGACGCGGTCCCCGATCGTGGGATGGCGCTTCACCTTCTCGAGCGAGCGTCCGCCGAGGGTCACACCCTGGTAGAGCATGACGTCGTCGCCGATCTCCGCGGTGCCGCCGATCACGATCCCCATGCCGTGGTCGATGAAGAACCGGCGCCCGATGGTGGCCGCAGGGTGGATCTCGACCCCGGTGAGGGCGCGTGCGAGCTGCGCCAGGGCACGCGCCGGGAAGCGCAGCTTCTCGTTCCGCCACATGCGGTGGGTGAGGCGGTGCATCCAGATGGCGTGGAGCCCGGAGTACACGACGGTGTTCTCGAAGGAGCCGCGGGCAGCCGGATCGTGGGTGCGCGCGGTCTCGAGGTCCTCGCGCAGTCGTTCTAGAAAGCTCACCGGCTACCTTCTCGTGGGGGTGTCATGGGGTTCAGCAGTGTCGGAGAGTCCTCCGCGGCGGGATCAGCCGCGGATGTCGTCGAAGAGCACCGTGGAGATGTAGCGCTCGCCGAAGTCGCAGACAACAGCCACGATGAGTTTACCGGCGTTCTCCGGGCGCTTCGCGAGTTCGAGGGCGGCCCAGACGATCGCCCCCGACGAGATGCCGCCGAGGATGCCCTCCTGGGTGCCGAGCGCGCGTGCCACCCGTACGGAGTCCTCGACGGTCGCGTCGAGCACCTCGTCGTAGATGTCGCGGTCGAGGTTCTCGGGGACGAAGTTCGCGCCGAGGCCCTGGATCTTGTGGGGACCCGGTGCGCCACCGTTGAGGATGGGGGAGTCGGCGGGCTCCACGACGACGATCTGCACGCCGGGCTTGCGCTCCTTCAGCACCTGGCCCACGCCGGTGATGGTGCCGCCGGTGCCGACGCCCGCGACGAAGATGTCCACCTCGCCGTCGGTGTCCTCCCAGACCTCCTCGGCCGTGGTGGCACGGTGGATGGCCGGGTTCGCGGCATTGGCGAACTGCTGTGCCCAGATGGCGTTCTCCGTCCTCGCGACGATGTCCTTCGCGCGCTCGACGGCGCCGCGCATCCCTTCGGAGCCCGGCGTCAGGACGATCTCGGCGCCGTAGGCCCGCAGCATCACACGGCGTTCGGTGGACATGGTCTCCGGCATGGTCAGCACGACCTTGTAGCCGCGTGCGGCACCGACCATGGCGAGGGCGATGCCGGTGTTCCCCGAGGTCCCCTCGACGATAGTGCCACCCGGGCGAAGCGCGCCGGCCTTCTCCGCCGCGTCGATGATGGCTACGCCGATGCGGTCCTTGACGCTGTTGGCAGGGTTGTAGAACTCGAGCTTGACGGCTACCTGCGCATCCAGCCCTTCGGTCAGGCGGTTGAGGCGGACGAGGGGGGTCCGTCCCACCAACTGGGTGACGTCGTCGTAGATCTTTGCCATGCGCGGGAGCCTGCCTGTTCGGGGGTGGAGGGATGCGGCGCCGGCCGGGGCACTGTCAGGGACTGCCCGGGACCGACGGCGGTCAGCTTAACGGGTGGGGTCCGGTGCGCCTACGCGGCGAGCCACTGGGCGTAATATTTCCGGGCCTTGGACAGCTTGGGGTTGATGATCACCTGGCAGTAGCCCTGCTCGGGGTGCTTCGCGTAGTAGTTCTGGTGCCAGTCCTCCGCCACGTGGAACTCCGGGAGCCTGCTGACCTCGGTCACGATCGGGTTCTTCCAGTTCTGCTGGTTTCGGCTGATCGCGTCCTCGAACAGTGCCTTCTGCTCGGCGTCCTGGTAGTACATGACGCTGCGGTACTGCGTGCCGACGTCGTAGCCCTGCCGGTTCAGCGTGGTGGGGTCATGGGACACGAAGAACATGTCGAGGATGACGTCCTCCGGGATCACGGACTCGTCGAACGTCACCGCGACCACCTCGGCGTGACCGGTCATGCCGGAGCAGACGGAGTCGTAATCGGGGTGCTTCGTGTGGCCTCCCGTGTAGCCGGACACCACTTCGGTGACACCGCGGGTCTTCTGGTAAAGGGCATCGAGGCACCAGAAACAGCCCCCTCCAAGCACGAAAGTCTTCATGTCCTTGTCAATGCGCGGCACGCTCCGATGATTCCCGGTGCCGATCATCCCCCAGCGGACGGTGCTGAGTTGGAGGGGCCGCCGGCGGCGGGTATTACTGGTGTCATGGAACAGCACGAGCACGGCCGCGGTGTCGCTCCGTCCGGCACTGCGTGGGCCTCCCGCAAGGGCGACGGTGCCGCGCAGGGAGTCCCGGCGCCGACCGTGGGAGACGTCCTCCGTGCCATCGAGGAGCTGTGGCCGGAGAGCCTCGCCGAGGGCTGGGACGCGGTCGGGCTCGTCGCGGGCCGGTCGGGGAACCGGGCGGCGAAGATCCTGTTCACCGTCGATCCCACCGCTGCCGTCCTGGACGAGGCGCTGGCCTGGGGAGCCACGATGATCGTCTCCCACCATCCCCTCCTGCTGAAGCCCGTCTCCTCCGTCGCCGCGTCCGGCTTCAAGGGCGAGGCGGTCCATCGCCTGATCGAGGCGGGGTGCGCCCTGGTCACCGTCCACACCAACGGGGACAGCGCCGTCGGCGGCGTGTCCGACGTCCTGGCCGACGCCCTCGGGCTGCGTGATGTCGAGCCCCTGGTTCCCGCTGCGGACGGGCTGCCCGAGGAAGGAATCGGGCGAGTCGGGGACCTCGAGGAACCTGTAGCGCTCGGGGCCTTCGCGGAGGCGGTCTTCTCCATCCTGCCGGCCGTCGCCGGTGGCGTGCGGGTCGCCGGGGACAAGGACGCGCTGGTCCGCCGGATCGCGGTGTGCGGAGGCGCGGGAGACTCCCTGTTCGAGCACGTCCGGGCCAGCCATGCCGACGTCTACGTGACGGCCGACCTGAGGCACCATCCTGCCTCCGAAGTGAGGGAGGCGGCCGCCGGCGGTACCCCCTACCTCGTGGACGTCTCCCACTTCGGCAGTGAATGGCTGTGGCTCACGCCCGCCGCCGACGCCCTGGGCACGATGCTCTCCGACCAGGGCTTCGCGACCGACATCCGGGTCAGCGGGGTCAACACCGACCCGTGGGACTTCGTCCTCACTCCCGGTCACTGACGACCGGGAAGGGCGCCGTGGCCTAGGCTGGGACGACGCCCACGCCCGCTCGTCGTGCCCCGTCCGTCCCATCTGGAGGTTAACCGTGGCCAAGGCTGCACCCGAGGAACAACTCCGCCTGCTCGACCTGCAGGCCCTCGATTCGACTCTCAACAAACTCACACGGCAGGCCGCTGCTGCGCGCGGCAATCCCGAGCTCGGCGTCGTCGCCGCCCGGGTCAGTGAGGTCGACGGCGAGCTCGTGCGCGCCACCACCGAGCTGGGCGACCTCCAGCGCGAACTGACGCGTGCGGAGGACGAGGTGCAGTCGGTCGTGAACCGGCTGGAGCGTGACGAGAAGCGGCTGAACAGCGGTACCGGCACCTCGAAGGACCTGACGGCGCTGCAGCACGAGGTCGCGTCCCTGACGAAGCGGCGCTCGGACCTCGAGGACGTCGAGCTGGACGTCATGGAACGGGTGGAGGCGGCACGCACCACGCAGGCCGAGGTGCAGGGCCGCACGGATGCGGTCCGTGCCGAGCTCCGCGCCCTCGAGGAGGCACGCGACATCGAGCTCGCCGACATCGAGCTGCAGCGGGTCGACGTGCAGGCACGCCGCAACGAGCTCGCCTCGACGTTCGATTCCGGGCTCCTGGCCATCTATGAGCGGATCCTCGCCAAGCGCGGCGTCGGTGCCGCCCGCCTGTTCCACGGCAAGTCCGAGGGGTCCGGGATGCAGCTGAGTCCGGGTGACCTCGCCGACATCTCCAGTGCGGCACCCGACGACGTCGTGCTCTGCCCCGACTCCGGGTGCATTCTGGTCCGTTCCGGCGACTGGGGGAACCAGTAGCCGTGACGGAACAGCAGTTGTTCGACCCCCATGCACGCGACGACCAGGCGACGGCGGGTGCGCCCACGCGGCTCGTCGTCGAGGCGGACGGCGGGTCCCGTGGCAATCCCGGGCACGCCGGGTACGGCGCCCTTGTCCGCGATCCCGACACCGGCCGGATCCTCGTCGAGAAGGCCGCCTACATCGGCAAGGCCTCCAACAACGTCGCCGAGTACTCCGGCCTCGTCTCGGGACTGGAACTGGCACGCGAGATCAACCCCGGCGCGTCCGTGCACGTGAAGATGGACTCCAAGCTCGTGGTCGAGCAGATGTCCGGGCGGTGGCAGATCAAGCACGCCGACATGCGCGTGCTCGCCGCCAAGGCGCGGAAGGTCCTGGATCCCCGCCGGGTGACCTACGAATGGATCCCGCGCGAACGCAACAAGGACGCCGACCGGCTCTCCAACGAGGCGATGGACGCCGGCATGGCCGGCGTCGAGTGGAAGCCGCGCGCTGCGGCGAAACCCGCTGCGGAACCGGAGGCCGCCGCATCGGAGGAGCTGCCGCGACCGGCGGGCAGGCTCCACCACCTCGAGATGTGGACCCAGGATCTCGCTTCCGCGGAGAAGAGCCTGGGCTGGCTGCTCGAACGTCTGGGCTTCCCGCGCGGGGAAGCCTGGAAGGACGGTGTCCGCTACGGCTCCGACGAGTTCTACGTCGTCCTGGAGAGCGGACCCGACGTGGTGCCGGGCGGTTCCGACCGCCGTCGTCCCGGGGTGAACCACCTCGCGTTCCGTGCCGGGTCCAGGCCCGACGTCGACCTGCTGGCGCGCCGCGCGGCAAGCCACGGGTGGTCGCTGATGTTCGCGGACCGGCACCCGTTCGCCGGCGGACCGGACCACTACGCGGCCTACCTCGAGAACGCCGAGGGCTTCGAAGTGGAGCTGGTCGCGGACTGAGGCTCAGTCGAGCACGATGTCGAGCTGGGCCGGTCTGCGCGCGGTCGCCGGTACGAGCTCCGCCGTCCACTTCTCGCGGGCTGCCCGGAGCAGGGCCTCGGGCGTCGCCGGTACCGCTCCCCGCCGCGTCAGCAGGTGGCGGGCGAGTTCGCCGCGCGTGTGCTTCGCGAAGTGTGAGACGACCGTGCGCTTGCCGCCGCGTACCTGGAACACGTTGATCGCGGCACTCTGCAGCGGTGGGGGAGCCCAGGCCGCGGCGTAGGTGCTCGACCGGCAGTCGACGACCAGCCCGGTACCCGCGTGCTGCGCCAGGGCGTCACCGAGGTGCTTCCGCCAGTAGCCTGCGAGCCGCCCCGCGCCCGGCAGGTCCACCGACATCGACAGGCGGTACGCAGGGATCGGGTCGCCGAACCCGATGGCGCCCCACAGTGCGGAGACGACGACGCACCACTCGCGGGCCTTGCGCTTCTGCACCGGCGTCAAACCGGCGTACCCGAGGGCGTCGTAGAGGACTCCTGCGTAGACGTCGTGGGCCGGTGCGGCGGGGGCGACGTCGAGCACCAGATTCCGCGCCACATCGGCGGCCAGGGATTCCCCGACGCCGAGCACCGCATGCGCGTCGTCCGCACCGCTGGCGTCCTTCAGGGCGGCGAGGACCGTCCGGCGGGCGGGATTCAGGTCGGGGAAGTGCAGGTTCTCCAGCCGCACCGGGCCGCCCCTGCGGGCGGCGGACTTACCTTCGGACGGGGGAAGCAGGATCAGCACCGATCCACTGTACCCAACCCGTGCAGCCCTTGGCCCCGTGCACCCGGCTCCCGGCCGGGCCGCCTAGAATGGTTCCTGGATGGGTCGACCAGGCGGCCGCGTTGGACGGTGTCCGCACCGCTCCACCGAGGAACGTCCGGGCTCCGCAGGGCAGGGTGGTGGGTAACGCCCACTCGGGGTAACCCGCAGGCCAGTGCCACAGAAAAGAGACCGCTGACCGCTGAAGGCTTCGGTCCTCACGGTCAGTAAGGGTGAAAAGGCGGTGTAAGAGACCACCAGCATGCCGGGTGACCGGCATGGCTCGGTAAACCCCACCCGGAGCAAGGCCAGACAGTGCGCGTTCGAGGGCTGCCCGCCCGAGTGCACGGGTAGGCCGCTGGAGGGCGTCGGCAACGGCGTTCGTAGATGGATGGCCGCCACTCGCGCGACGGTGACGTCGCGCGATGACAGAACCCGGCGTATCGGTCGACCCATCCCGCACCGGCCCTGATAGAACGCTGATTCTGGCGCTTTTCCGCACATGACTGGCAACTTCTCGGTTTTGAAGTGGGTGAAAGCGACCGGTAGTAGTGGCAAGTCGATCACCCAGTCCTCACCCAGCCGACTCCTCATCACCCGAGTCTCACCCGTCACGGTGGGATCGTGGGTCCTCAATGTGCCGGCGCCGAACCTTGTCCGAATGAACCCACGCCGTGCGGGCCATTGAGTACTCGACCCACTGCACCTGCACGAGCACTCAAGTTCATATCACTTGCGTTCTTCTTGCGTTGCACTGTCTCGGCTACTGACGTAGCTTGTGGACACAACAGGATATGGGGTCCTGTTCGTTCACATGGGGAAATATGAAAAAGTCAATAATTGGTCTCTTCGGGGCGCTATCGCTTGTTCTTGCTGGCCCTATGGCCTCCGCTCAAGCCATCGTTCCCGCCGTCACACCCGCGCAGGTTCAGACCGGGTTCTCCGGCTCGGCCTACGGGTCCTACATCGTCAACAACGACAAAACTCTCGTGTCTGGTCCCACCGCTTCCTCGTCAATCACATGCACCTCGGCGACCGGCCTGACCGCCACGAACAATGTCGCTGCGACCAACGTGCCCCTGGTCGGAACGGTCGGCGCAGCCAATACGAACATCAAGACGCTCCTTACGAGCACGGGCAAGCGCGCAGAAGCCGTTTCGACCGTTGCAAGCACCAATCTGCTGGGAGGGTTGATCACCGCCGGCGCTATCACCTCCAAGAGCACAGCCGATAAGAGCGTCACCGGTACTTTTTCCGGCTCCAACAAGACGACAATCGCCGACCTCAAGATTCTGGGCCTACCAGTCAGCGTCAACCCGACTCCCAACACCGTCATCGACCTCAACGTTGCGGTGCTTGGATCAATTGGCAAGGTCACGCTGAACGGTCAATCAAAGAAGGTGGTCAACGGCACGTACCAGGTGGAGACGACCGCGTTGCGCGTCCAGATCCTCAAGGCAGGACTGCCTGGGCTCAACGTCGGGACGGACATCCGCCTCGGCGTCAGCAACGCCCGCCTCACTCCGCCGCAAGCCGGGTTCCTGACGGGTACCGGCTTCAGCACTAAGGCAACACTACTCAACGGTCTCGCGGGATCCGGGGCAACAGCTCTGGCTCAGGTGAAGTGCGACGGCGGGACCACTACTGCGAACGTTGCCGGAGTCTCCGTGCCTGGTCTCCTGACCGCAGGCGCAGCTACCACCACTACCACGGGAGTCCTGACACCCTCCCTCAAAGTCTCCGTAACCGACAAGCTGGCGGGTTTGGACGTCCTTGGCGGACTAATCACGGCCGACGCCATCAAGGCCGAAACGTCAGCTACTCGGGCACCTTCGGGCGGCACAGTGGCCCTCACCGACACCTCGACGTTCACAAACCTCAAAATCAAGGGCCTGGCCGGCATCAACGCCACCGTCGCCCCAAATACGGTGATCCAGGTACCAGGCCTAGGCAAGGTCACACTCCACAAGGTGACCAAGACTTCCACGAGTGTCTCAGTCACCATGATCGAGGTCGTGCTGGGTCAGGCTTTGGGAACCCTGCCCACGGGTTCGAAGATCGAAATCGGCTACTCGAACTCCGGAGTGCGTAACTAGCACCTGCACTTCGACCATGACAGGGCCGCGCCCCGGGAAATCGTTCCCGGGGCGCGGCCTTGTTAGTGAAGTCTCGGCTTCCGGCGGCGCAGCAGGGTGGCATTGCTGAAAGCCCAATATTGATTCGCGCAAGTCCGGCCCGACGCGTTGAGGCTCTTCTGTATTCAGAATCACCTTCTGCGTCTCCGGACGATCGCCCTGAGCGTGCGGCGGCAGTCATCACAATAGGTCCACTAGCCGTCCCCGTGCAGCCTGCGTCCCTCGAGCTGCCGGCGCCAAACCTTGCCCGCAAGGACAAGGACCCACGCCGAGCGGGCCATCGAGTACTCGACCCACTGCACCTGCACGAGCTCATGCCATCGCAAAAACTTTCACCGTCTGTATCTTCCCATCCGGGTACATCAACTCAGCCCACACTGCCGTGGCCTTCTCTATCGTCCGGTGCACGCCCTCCGCTGGCTCCGGTAGGGACTCGGGCGGGACGAACCTGTTCTTCGACGGAGGTATCCCGTGCCAGCCTGGCCGCGCCGCTCTCTCCTCCACCCGGCCGAGCCTAACCACCGCTGACGAGACTCTTGACTAGGATCATCGGGGCAAGAACAACATCACATGGAGGAACCGTTGAAGCGAGCAGTAGCTCTATCGACCATGGCAGCACTGCTGCTGACAGCATGCGCCGGCACTACCGAGCCAGCCGGAAGCGAAAGTCAGAGCACGTCGCAAGCTCCGGCTGATGCAGCAACGCCTGCACCGAGCGCCACCTCTGAGGGCTCGGCCGGCGAGGGGCCCGCTATCACCAAGAGCTTTGTCGCGCCGTCCAAGGTCGACGTCACGAGCAAGGCCGCGGTTATCGAGGTGCGGGTTCAGCTCGCCGACGCGGACGGCGTCGAAGACGCCGCGAACGTGGAACTCAGCAACGAGGAATTTGGCGAGTCGGTCTCGGGCACGTTCGCCAGGACTGCTGGCACCCCGGCCGACAGCGCCTGGAAAGCGGACGTCGAGATTCCCAGCGGCGCCGCTGCAGGAACATGGGACGTCATGGTCACCGACTTGAAGGACACACTCGGCAACGAGACGACCGGTGGCTCACTCACCATTGGATCAATCGAAGTCACTTCAGCCGAGTCGAAGTAGGTTTAACGACAGGAAGCCCCACCCTCGGAAGGGTGGGGCTTCCTGCAATACGGCTTGGTGGCCGCCGGGTATGTCACCGTCGGGGGAGAGGAACGAGGTGCTTGCGCGTCCACTCGACTACACCTGGGACGGCGAGGCTCCGGGTCACGACGGCGATAAGCGCGATCGCCGCGACGAGGACCCGTTGAGGACCACGTACGGCCACTCCGGAACGATCGCCGTGTTCTTGGTCAGCCAGTCCATGGACGTGTTGAGAATTCTGTCAAGCAGCGGGAAGAGGCCCGCGGCGGGCGACGATCGTGCGGAGAGTCGCCCGCCGCGGGTGAGCAGCTTGGGTCGTCGCCATTGCTTCTGCGACTTCCGCATGTTGGCGTTGTATCAGGAATGACAGCCTCCCACGTCGTCTCGCCGCTCTCGCCGGCCCCTGTCGCTTGAAGGTCCGGGTGAAGACGCCGTCTACGATCAGCTTCGTCAGTTCGGAGAGCTCCTTTCGGTCGGAGACCAGGAATCACTCCAAGGCGACCACGATGGGCTTCTTGCTCCTCGGCCGGGCGTGATTGCTCATGCTGTCCTTTCCGGGCAAAAGAAACGCACCCATGTGAGCGTGCCTCTCGTGTTCACGATTAATCTAGATTGCCAGGTGGGGCGGCATCTTGGGCGGACGAACTAGGAAACGCTCGATCGTTTGGAAGATCACATAGTCCGGTCGGACCTCACGTACGTAGTCCAGGTCAACAGCGTTTTCCCACTTCATGTGGTATTCCTCAAACAATCGAGAGAACCACCAACCAAGCCGTGTCGGGCTCTCCACGCCGCCAAAGAAGGAGTTGCCAAAGACGACTACCTTCTTCTTATTTGGAGCAGCTGCGTTCTTCCAGACGTTGTGCGACCCCACAAAATGACCGGGTGAGAACGAGTACGTGTTCTCGATTGCGGTAGGCCCGAGTGCCTCGGGCGCAGGACGATATTGCTTGTCCCAAAGCGGGATGTCAAAGAATTTACCTGCAAGGTCGCCGTTTCGGTACACAACGTCGTTCAACCTGATCCCGTTCAAGGTTTCCCGGTTACAGCCAGGTAGGCAGTCCATCATGGCGCGGGTGATTGCGAGGGAACCTGCGGGAGAGCAATGCGTGTCGTTCCGCTGCCATCCCTCAATCTCGCTGTCCCAGTTGTCGAACACTGGAAGTAGGTCCAGATGATTCGGGGATGCAGCCAGTAGCTCGTTCACTCGGGTGTAGAGCGGAGTGGGACCCGCCACAGGTATCGGAGCCAAGTGCCGGAGCGCCGTCAACTTCTCGGGAATGACGGCCGTTAAGAAGGGAATCCCAAGCGTCTTCAACGCCTGCCCGCTGGCGCTCAGAGCCCCCTCCCACTGCCGGGCCTTCGCCTCAAGCGCCGCAGCGCCGGCCTGGTCTTGAGGTTCCAGGTACTGGTCGCGCAAAGCATTGCTACCTCCGGTGAGGAAAAGATGTCCCTCTCTCCCGATCTGCGCCACGTCATCGCCGGATCTCAAGCCGACGGGGAAGCCCAGAAACGAGAGTTCGCCAGCACTGCCCGCAGAAACGACCTCATGTGCGTACTTCGACAAGGGTGCCACGCCCGTCCCGGTCCCTGCCTGAAGCGCGTCTAGGATGACATCGCGAGTGCCTCTGGTATTCGCAGACGCCGTCTTTACGAAGTCAGCAATCATTTGATGAAAAGCCTTCCCTCCCAGCTGAATCATGCTGCAAGCCCCATCAGCCTCGGCCATCACAGCATGGGAATTCGCGAGAAGTTGAGCACTGTCGGTCGGCTGATCCAGGGTGAGCGTGAAAGCCCGATTTGGTACTCGTAGGGAACCTCGCACGTCTGCCCGCTCCCGACCGAGCACTGCGTTTCCTCCTTCCGCGCCGTCGCGCGCAAGAAAGATTCGCGGTGCTTGACCATCCTGACTCACCTCGACCCACCCAGTGAGCGTCCGCTTATCCTGTGACACCGAATCGACGTAGCCTTGCCGCATTTTCCCTCATCACTTTCCCGGTTGATCCTGTCTTGATCCTCCCATGTTGCCTAGCATCCTCCAGATGGGCGCGTCCAAGCCGCCGGCGATGGGCGCGCCCAGCGTGAGCCCAGATCAACACGAGGATGCCCGGCCGTGCAGCTAAGATTTGTTCATGGTCTCCTCAAACACTTTCCTTTCGCTGATGCGCGCCCGGTTCGATAGGAAAAATGATGAGTTGATTGATCCTGTCCCTTGGGTTCTCGACGACAAAGACACCGCGTACTCCTATGTGCAGAAGGCCGGATACGCGGTGCCGCGGTACGAGAAGGTGAGTAGCGCCATGGAGGCGCTTGCGGTAGGCGAGCGTTTCGGTGGCCGATTCGTGGTGAAGCAACCAAACCGTCACTCCACAATGGGCATCTACATCCTGGAGAGCTTGGGCGACGGACGCTTTCTCGATCTGTTCAGCATGAGTGAGCTAACTTCCGCTCAGGTGAAGAGCGTCCCTCCGGAGCCTGATTACTGGCTCGCCGAAGAATGCTTGCCGTCAACTGTCGCTGGGCGGCCACTGCCGTTCGACTACAAGGTCTACGCTTTCAAAGGAGCGGTCAGCCACGTAGTGCAGATCGACCGAAACGTGTACCCGCCCCGCATCGCTGTCTTCGATGGCGCTTTCATCCCGCTGCAGCCCGGCAAGGACTACTCAACGGATCCGAGCCGCTGGAAGCACGAAAACCATGTCCTACCGAAGCACGCTGGTGCGATTCTCGAGATGGCATCCACACTCTCGGCGGGCTTGGATACGCGGTTCGTTCGCGTTGACTGCTACGACGGCCCGGACGGCCCGGTCTTCGGCGAGTTCACCTTCGCTTCGGGCCCGGACGACATCGGGATGCTGAGATACAGCCCCGCGATCCATGCTGCGCTAGACAAAGCGATGCAGACGGGCCGGGTGCCTGCCCTGTCAGGGTTCGACATCGATATGAAGGCCTTCCGAGACGCGCTGACAAAGGACCCAACCTTCGTGTCCGACAACTTGGTTCTTTCCCGGCTCTCAGCCGGCGCGGTCCAAGGCGACACCCGATACGCGACTAAATTGTTGACCCACCTGAAAGGCCCCAACCGAAACGCCTTCACCTTAGCCATCAATCTTGTGGGCTGGCTGAACGGTGATCAGAGCCGGGCTTTCGGAATTCAACAGGTCCTGCGTGGACGCAACAAGATACTCGTGGGGGATTCTCGATTGAAGGAGTTTGAAGAGGCAGCGTTGCAGTTTCACGATGCTCGGGCCAAAGGCAACGCCTGGCATACGGCTCGGGCGGCAGAGGTGCGGCTCGCTTCGGGTGATCGGTCGGCCCTCAACGTAATCCGGTCGCTCGCGGACGATGGTTATCAGCACGCGGCGAAAGTGCTAGCTAATCACGTGGCGACAAGCACGGTATAGGCAGCCCTGGGCCCTAGCGGGCGTCTTCAACGCTTTCCTAACCCTCACGAAGTCGCGGTTCGCATCGAGGCTATATCGGTAGCGGCTTGAGTTCGGCGCGGCCGTCGTCAAACGCGCTGAGCCCTTCGGGATGGGCGTTCAGGTGGTCCCGAACTGCACGGCATCCCACGCCATGTCCAGGCCGAGGTCTTGGAAGTAGAGCCCGTGCTTGGTGGTGGCAGCGTGCTCCTCAGCTGGATCGCATGCAGGTAATGTTTGAAGTCTCTACTATCGCACTGTTGGGTGCGCCATCAAGGGGGAATCATGGCCATGATCAAGTACAACGGAGAGTCTTGGACTATCCGCAAATCGGCTGCCGAAGCATTGCTCGAGGATGCAAAGGGCTTTCTTGCTAAAGGAAGCGCTGGCTTCGTGTCCGTGCCGAAGGGCAAGGAAATACTGCATCTCCTTATCGGGCCCGGCGTCAACATGTCGATCAAGTTCACTGAGTCTGAGGTCGATTGACCTAGTGGGGCAGCGGCCGTCGCTCTGGTTTTAGCTCCCGTGCGATTAGCAGCTACAGCTACAGCTATGGTGTGGTGTTGTATGTTGCGCCTGGTATGCGCGTCAAAGGCAACTGAGCCGCGGGTCGGAGAAATGCAAACTGACCGAAAACCGCATCGACCTGAAGCGCGGATCCGTGACGGTGGACCGGCACGTGGAAGCCCGCGGTGTGACGCGGTTCGCATGGAGACCTCGAAGATGTCGGCGAGTGTCCGCAGGATGAGCGTGGGGGCGTCGACCGTGGCCGTGTTCGAGCAACGGCCGAGGGCCGGGGAGCTGGTCCTCACGAATGACGGCCGGGCGCTCACCCGGACGAACGCCGGTGGTGCCAGGCGGGCCGCACGTGAGAAGGTGTCGACCGGCGACGGGTACCACCAGTTGCGGCCGTATCACGCGTCGCAGCTCATCGCGGCCTGCATGTCGTCGGTGGCCGTCGCACACCGGCTGGACATACGGACGCCAACGAGACCCTCGCCGCTACTCCCAACGGTGGCATGACGACGACACCCGGGCTGCGGCGCTGACCGATGGTGTCCTCACCCTCTGCCCGGCGGTTCTCACCCCAGTCTCACCCGAGGGGGGGGCGCCGTAGTTCAGGAGCTGGCCGTGTAGCTACCTGGCGTATCGTTCGACCCATCCCGCTCCCCTTGTCATGATATCGACCGAGGCCGGCGAGCTCCTTGGCCTCAGCGCAGTAGCTACGCCAAATAAGCAGGTGTCGGCCTTCCGTACTGCAGTGGCGACTACTCGCTCTTTCCGCAGCATTCGGGCGTACAAACAGGGGAGGGGCTTACTCCCGGCAACTCGAGGGAAATGCGGAGATCAATGGAGATCTTGAAGAAGTGCGTCATGGCCGTCACCCGATGTGTGCGTCGGCTGAGGAACAACCTCGTGGTGCTCGCGGGACCCGACGAACTGTCGTACTGACGCGCTCCCTCCCGCACGGCACGACCCGCCGGCGGATACCGAATCGGCAACAGTCGAGCGTCCGGCGCGTCGCACGTTGTTCCGCGCCGCATGTCGGCCTACTCTATGGGAACCGCCGTGGGTCTCGTACGCAAACGCGACGGTATGAACGGGCCGACCCACTGCTGGGGCTTCGGGGTTGGCCCGTTCACCTCGGTAACGGCCGTGCCAGGGCGGAAAACGGTCCCCCGTACCCGGTCTCAAGAGGTAGGGGGACCGCCCGGCGTCTATAGCCGCCTCTGGAGGTCATCCACAGCGGTACTGCTGGGGAACGACCGCGGGACGGCCTCCACGCCCCATTTTCCGCTTCCCGTCGAGGCTCGGCAATCGGATCGGGCCCCGGTAAGCCAAGGGAGGAATCGGGAACTTTCCGAGGGGAGTCCGAATGGTCATTGCCGAAACGAACTATTATCGGTCGTGCTCCTCCGGCGGTCAAGAGCTGCCGAAGTGGAGCCGTGCATTGAACCATTCCGTCCGGAGACGGCACGCCGCCTCGACTAGGGTGATCGGATGAGCGCTGGCGGTACCGGAGACAGACACCTGCTGGTGCGCAACCGCAACTTCCGCGCCCTCATGGTCTCGAGCACCTCGGGCGTGCTCGGGAACGCCGTGGCGGCCGTCGCGCTGCCGGTGATCGCCGCAGTGGAACTGCAGGCCGGCAACTTCGAGGTCGCGGCGCTCGCCGGGATGACCTTTCTTCCCTGGCTCCTCCTCGGCCTCGTCATCGGCGTGTGGGTGGACCGGCTGCCCCGGAAGCCGGTGATGCTCGCCTCGCTCGTCGTGCGGGTCCTCGTGCTCGGTCTCCTGCCCCTCGGGTACTGGCTGGG
The DNA here is from genome assembly GCF_054511015.1 of Arthrobacter sp. MDT1-48-3. NCBI lineage: Bacteria > Bacillati > Actinomycetota > Actinomycetes > Micrococcales > Micrococcaceae > Arthrobacter > Arthrobacter sp. MDT1-48-3. The sequence continues at coordinate 109,808 of NZ_JBTNDL010000005.1, read as the reverse complement.
GTTCCTCAGCGTGCCGCTGCTGTTCGGAACGGCATTCGTCGTGGGAGTGACGTCCGTGTTCTTCCAGCTGGCCGACGCCGCCCTGGTGCAGCAGGCCGTGACGCCGAATGAGCTGATGGAGGGCAACGGGCTCATCACCGGTTCCGGGGCCGCGGCCGACGCGGCGGGTCGCTCCGTCGCGGGGTGGCTCACGAGCTCGGCGGGGGCATCGAACTCCCTGCTCGTCCAGGTGGCGACCTCGATCGTGTCCCTCGTCGCCGTCCAGCGCCTCGACGTCAAGGAGGTGGTGCAGCCGCAGAGCGACCGGAGGATCCTGCGGGAGATGTACGACGGCCTGCGGTACACATTCAGCACGGGCCCCCTGCGGGCCATCCTCTTCAATGCCGCCCTGTGGAACCTCGGCGGCAACATCGTGGCCTCCCTGCTGGTCCTGCTGGTGCTGAGGACGATCGGGGAATCAGAGGTGTGGCTCGGTCTCCTGTTGGCGGCTGCCTCCCTCGGCGGGGCGGTCGGCGGGGTCACCGCCAATGCGCTCGGGGAGCGTTTCGGCTCCGGCCCGCTCTGGCGCTGGTCGATGGTCCCCGGCGTCCTCGGCTATGCCTCGCTCCTGATCCTCACACCCGGGTGGGGGATGGCGTGGGGAATCATCGGGATGTTCGTGATGGGCGCGAGTGTCGCCTGGAACATCGTGGTCGGCTCCAGCTTCCGGCAACGGGTCTGCCCGCCGGGGATGATGGGCCGCCTCGGTGCCGCATCCCGGACGGTGAGCTGGGGGATGCTCGCACTGGCGAGCCTGATCGCCGGAATCCTGGCGGAGACCGTCGGGATCCGCGAGGGGATCCTCATCGGTGTCGTCATCGCGTGCGGCGCTCCGCTCGTCGCCCTGCTCGGGCCGCTGCGCCGTGTCCGGCGGCTGGAGGACCTCTCCGAGGCTCCCGTGCCCGCCGACACCGCCGATCGTCTCGGCGCGTCCGAGAACGCCTGACCGGGATGAGCAGGCCCACGCGGGACCGGTGTCCTAGTGGCCGAACGGGTCGGGATCGACGCCGGGCATCCAGGTGAGCCCGGGCACGCCCCACCCGTGGTTCTTGAGGGCTTTCTTGGCCTTCCTGGACTGCCGGTTGTCGAGGCGGTCGACGTACAGCTTCCCGTCCAGGTGGTCGTACTCGTGCTGCATGCACCGGGCGAACCAGCCCGTCGCCTCGAACTCGACCGGGGCTCCGTCGCCGTCGAACCCGGAGACCCGTGCCCAGTCGGCGCGCTTGAGCGGGAACGCCTCCCCGGGGACGGAGAGGCAGCCCTCGGACTCCTCGTCCGGGTCCGGATCGGATCCGGGCACCTTCGAGGTCACGAGCGTCGGATTGACGAGCACGCCGCGCGGGGCGACGCCGTCGTCGTTCTCCATGCCGTAGACGAAGATGCGCAGTCCCACGCCGATCTGCGGCGCCGCGAGGCCCACGCCGTTGGCGACGTCCATGGTCTCGAACATGTCGGCGATCAGCGTGCGCAGCTCGTCGTCGAAGGCCTCGACCGGCTGGGCCCGCCGATGGAGGACCGGTTCGCCCGTGATGGTGATGGGGTGGACAGCCATGGGACCTACCTGTTCTGCGTGGGGCGGCCGGCGATCGACCGCCCGATGGACTCGCGCATGATCTCGCTCGTGCCGCCGAAGATGGTCAGAAGCCGCGCGGCCAAAAAGGCCTGCGACACCGGATACTCGAGAATGTAGCCGTAGCCGCCGTGCAGCTGCAGGCACCGGTCCGTGATGGACTTGGCCCGCTCGCTCGCCCACAGTTTGGCCTGCGCGGCGGCGGTGGGGGTGAGCGATCCGGCGTTGAAGGCCAGTACTGCCCGGTCGACGAAAGTCTCGGTCACCTCGACCTCCGTCAGGATATCGGCGAGGACGTGGCGCGTCGCCTGGAAGTCGAGCACACGCTCGCCGAAGGCACTCCGGTCGGTCACGTACCGCACCGTCTGCTCGTAGGTGGCACGTGCGAGGGCTGCGGCCGCGACGGCGATGCCGAGGCGGCCCTGGGGTATCTGTTCGAGGCTGTAGCGGAGACCCTGTCCCACCTCACCGACGAGATCGGCGCCGGGCACGCGCACATTGTCGAAGAACAGCTCGGCGGTGTCGGAGGCCCGGAGCCCCATCTTGTCCAGTTGGCGGCCGGGGGTGTACCCCTCGCCCCTGCGCACCATGAACAGGGAGAAGGAGTCGCTGGAGCCGCGACCCGAGCTGCCGTCCGTGCGGGCGAGGACGAGTGAGGCATCACCGCTGATGCCGTTGCCGATGAAGACCTTCTGCCCCGTGATGAGCCAGTCGTCGCCGTCACGCACCGCCTTGGTGCGGATGCCGCGGAGGTCGCTGCCGGCGCCGGGCTCGGTCCACGCGCAGGACGTCACGATCTCGCCCGAGACCATGCCCGGCAGCCAGCGCTCCTTGAGGTCGTCGGAGCCGTGGGCCAGCAGGTGCGGCAGGACGAGGTCGTCATGCAGGTGGAAGGCGAGTCCGACGGCGAGGTGATTGCTGCGGGCGAATTCCTCGTCGAGCACGGCGCGGAACCGGTAGTCCGGCATCCCTGCGCCGCCGAACTCCTCGGGGACGGCCAGTCCGAGCAGTCCCTGCTCTCCCGCCGCCGTCCACACCGACCGGTCCATCATGTGCTGCTGGTCCCAGCCCGCGTAGTGGGGGGCGACGGCGCGTTCGTTGAATTCGCGGGCGACATCGCGGAAAAGCTCGTGATCTTCTTCGAACACCGTGCGTTCCATCGTTCTTGGTCCTTCGTTGCTGTCGACCGGAGGATCACGCAGACCGTCATGGCTGCCCTCCGGGGCGGGCGTGCTGGGCCGGAAATACGTATGCCGTCCCGGACGGTCTCCGGGACGGCATAGGTGGCCAGGGTCTTCCCTGGCAACTGAGGGTGAGTAACGGGGGTTGAACCCGCGACCTCCTGGACCACAACCAGGCGCTCTGCCAACTGAGCTATACCCACCATGTGTCTTCGCCGCCAGCCAGACCGAGGATCTCCGGCCAGGCTGTCTGCGAAAGGCAGCGGATACAAGTTTACACACTTTTTCCCGTGCTCCGGACCGCCTGGAGCGGGGGAGCGCAGGGCGTCAGGGGGCGATCGTGCGGGCGATGGCCTTGCTGGTTGCGGAATCGGGTCCAGGTGCGGGAACGAAGACGGCGGCGCGGTAGTAGCGCAACTCCCGGATCGAGTCCTCGATGTCGCCCAGGGCGCGGTGCCCACCGGTCTTCGCCGGGGCCTGGAAGTAGGCGCGGGTGTACCAGCGGCGCGCCAGTTCCTTGATGGTCGACACATCGATGATCCGGTAGTGCAGGTGGTCGACGACGCTCGGCATGTCACGCACGAGGAAGTTCCGGTCCGTGCCCACGGAATTACCGGCGAGCTGGGCCTTGCGCGGCTCCGGCACCCATGTCCGGATGTAGTCGAGGACCTGCTGCTCGGCCTCCGCCATCGGGATCCCGCCGTCGAGCTCCTCGAGCAGGCCCGACGTCGTGTGCATGTTCCGCACGAAGTCGCCCATCTGGGCCAGGGCCTCGGGCGTGGGCTTGATCACCACGTCCACGCCGTCGCCCAGGATGTTGAGTTCGGCGTCGGTGACGAGGACGGCGACCTCGATCAGGGCGTCGTTCACGAGGTCCAGCCCCGTCATCTCGCAGTCGATCCAGACGATGTGTTCACTCGATATCGGCATCCGACCAATGTACCGCCCGGTAGGGACGCCTCCCGGCGGCGGGAACCGCGGTGTCGGCCCACGTGTCGACCCCCCCCCCCCCGTGTCGGCCCACGTGTCGACCCCCCCGTGTCGGCCCACGCATCGGCGGGCCTGTCGACGGGGCTGGGCCCTGTGCCCTTCCCCGGCAGCCCCTGGTGCCGGTGCTAATATTCGAACAGTTCGCTCAGGGCTGCGGGGAGATCTGGGTAACCCTGCTGCTTCCGGCCAGGGCACCGCTCTGCGGTATGCCCGCCGTCCAGCCCCCGGCTGACGGCCTGAGGACATGGGCGTTCCCGCCCCTTCTGCTTGCCGACGATTGGATTTCCCAGATGCCCGCCCAGGTCCCGCTCACCGAGGTCGAGACGCAGCCGGGCCCGCATCATCCCAATGTCGCCGTGGTGCAGGGGTTCATCGGATCCCTGCTGATGTGGATGGGGTCGCTCGGCGTCGGCTGGCTCTCCCTCGCCTCGGCGGAGCTCCGCCGCAACCCCGTGATCATCTGGCTCCGTTTCGAGCCGGCCGGTGCCGTGCTGTCCGTGCTGCTCCTGGCGCTGGGCGGCATGCTCCTGATCCGGGCGTGGCTCCGGCTGGGCCAGCGGCTCAACGGCTGGTCGGATGAGACCCGCCCGTACCTGCTCCGGGCGATCATCGCGTGGACGATCCCGCTCGCAGCCGCGCTGCCGCTGTTCAGCCGGGACGTCTTCGCCTACATCGCCCAGGGCCAGGTCATGGTGGCCAAGCTGAATCCCTACGTGGACGGCTACTCCCAGATCTCCAACTATCTGCAGATCGGCGCCGACGATCTCTGGGCGCAGAGCCCCACGCCCTACGGGCCGGTCTTCCTCTGGATCGAGGAGGGGATCGTCCGCATCACGGGCGGGCACCCGGACACCTCGATCATCCTGTTCCGGGTCGTCGCCCTCATCGGTGTGGCCCTCTGCGTCTACATCGTCCCGAAACTCGCGCAGCTCCACTCGATCAATCCGAACCGCGCGCTCTGGCTCTCCGTCGCCAACCCGCTGTTCCTGATCAACTTCGTCGCCGCCATCCACAACGATTCCCTGATGATCGGACTCGCACTCGCCGGGCTGTACCTCGCGGCGACGAAGCGGCCGCTCCTGGGCATCCTGCTGATCACCCTGTCCGTCGGCATCAAGCCGATCACCCTGATCTTCCTGCCGTTCGTGGGGCTGATGTGGGCGGGCAAGGGTGCGTCCTGGCCGAGGCGGTTCCTCTACTGGTTCCTCACGGCCGGACTGTCCCTCGGCATCCTGTGGGTCATGGGCCTCGTGAACACCTTCGGGTTCGGCTGGGTGGGTGCGCTCAGCACTCCGGGCAGCGTCTGGATCTGGTACGCGCCGATCGGGTTCATCGGGCTGGTCATCGCGACGCTAGGCGACGCCGTCGGCCTTCCCGGCTGGGACCTCGCCGGCGTGTTCCACACCCTGGCGCGGCTGGGCTCGCTGGTGATCATCGCGCTCCAGATCTTCCGCGGCGACCACAGCCGGCTGGTCCGCCGGCTCGCCATAGCATTCGCGGCCGTCGTCGTCCTCTCGCCGATGATCCAGTCCTGGTACGTGGTGTGGCTCATCCCGCTGTTCGCGGTCACGGGTATCCGGAACGACTGGCAGGTGAAGTTCCTCTACCTCACGGTGGCCTTCTTCATGGTGTATGCCATCACGGACCAGCTGGACATCTTCCCGTACTTCGACCTCAGCCTGATGATGGCACGCCAGGTGGCAGCCGTCGTCGCGCTCGGATTCGCGCTCTACCTCGTCTTCGTGGACCGCAGCACGAAGGTCCTGTTCCGCCGTCGTTACCGCCCGCTGTCACCCGGGCAACTGCGCTGACTTGCCCGCGCAGCGGACCCGCCGTACCGCCCTCCGTCGGATTCCGGCATGCGGTACGGGCGATGAGCGGCAATACTATGCAGATGATTGAAACAGGAACGACGACGTACAGCGGCGAGTTCGAGATCACCGCCTGGGACGCCGAACCCTACTCGGAGCCCGGCAGCACCGGAGAACTGTCACGCGTGCGCGCCGCGAAGGTGTTCGAGGGGGAGATCAGCGGCACGAGCACCGCGGAACTGCTGATGGCCGGGAACGACGTCGGCGCAGGCTATGTGGCGTCCGAACAGTTCGTCGGGACGGTGGGGGACAGGACCGGCTCGATGACCGTCCAGCACTGGGGTGTCGCCGAAGGAGCCGACGCGGCCAGTTCGGGGCACATCATCCCCGGCTCGGGGACGGAGGGACTCCGGGGTATCTCGGGCAAGGCGATCTACTCGCAGGATCCGGACGGCCAGCATCGCCTCGAGCTGAGGGTGGCCTTCGCCGAGGACGAGGCATAGCGTTCCCCAGGGCCGCCGTCCGCGGGCCTGGGACGGGCCGGAACGGCCCATAGTAAACTGGACGGACTGCCTCCGTAGCTCAGGGGATAGAGCAGGGGCCTTCTAATCCTCTGGTCGCAGGTTCGAATCCTGCCGGGGGCACGGGAGAAGGGCCGGACACCATGGTGTCCGGCCCTTTCCCGTCCCGCCTGTGATGCTCGGTGGCGGGCGCCTGCCTAGGGGCGGTTGCCCGTGTCGAAGTTCTCGTCGTACACGCGTCCGGCCTCCTGCAGGAGGTCCCCGTGCAGCCTGCCGAGGGGTTTCACGTCGGCGAGCAAGGGCTCGCAATCCGGGCCGCGGCCCACGCACGATCCGGTGAGCACCCAGGGGAAGCGCTCCTCGTCCTCCGCCAGATGCCGGTACTGGCAGATCTGCCGTGCCAACCAGTCCTCCAGGGGCCGCGTCCACCACTCCTCGGGTGTCAGCGGATTGACGGACAGGCCCGGCAGGGCGAGTCCGCTCTCCCCGTCCCTGCTGTTCGAGTCGCGGTCGGCCTCGAAGCCGCACGAATAACGCAGGTACACCGTCTCCGAGCCCTGGACGAGATCGACCAGCTCGCGGAGCGTGCCGATCATGCGCTGGTGGGTTGCTGTGGCCTGGGGCGGTGATGCGGTGTCCATACCTCCACGCTAGGAATCCCGGTCCGACCGCCTCAAGGAGTAATTGGTACTCCTGCCGGGCTTCCGCTCCGCCCCCCGGTGATCTAGGCGTTGTCCACATAGGACGGGTCCGGCCGCCGCCCCGGTGTCGGCCCCTCGAGACTTGAGCCGGGCGGGAAGGTACCGCCGCCCTCGACACCACCGGAAGGACGAATCATGACCGACATCATCACCGTGCGGGGCTACGTGGCGACCGACGTGCGCCTCACCCTGGCCCAGAGCGGGCTGCCCATCGCAGGATTCCGCATGTGCTCCACCGAACGCCGGTTCGACAAGGAAACCAACGCGTGGGTCGATGGCCACACCAACTGGTATTCCGTCTCGATGTTCCGTCAGCTCGCCACCAACGCCGGAGCGAGCATCAGGAAGGGCGACCGCGTGATCGTCACCGGGCGACTGAAGATCCGCCCGTGGATCAACGCGGAAGGACGGACCGGCACGTCCGTCGAGATCGATGCGGACACCGCCGGCCACGACCTGATGTGGGGCACCGCGAACTTCCGGCGGACAGCCGCGGACCGTACCGAGGCGCAGCCCGGCGTCGGCGCGGACGAGCAGTCGGCGGACATCCCGGTGGATCACGGCGTCCCCGACGGAGTCGACGCCGCCACCGGCGAGGTGTACGGCGCTCCCGCCGCCAGAGCGTCCTCGGACGACGACGCAGGACAGCTCGCGGAGGGGGTGGCGGCCGGATCGGGTGGTGGAGCGGACACGGTCAACCGGACCGAGGTGCTGGAGGAGGCGTCCGCGCCGTTCTAGCGTCGCAGGCCGCCCCGAATGGGAGAACACGGTGGGCAACCACTAGCCTTAGACGCATGGCGGAATTCATCTACACAATGACCAAGGCCCGCAAGGCCGTTGGCGACAAAGTCATCCTCGACGACGTCAGCATGTCCTTCTTCCCCGGAGCGAAGATCGGCGTCGTCGGACCGAACGGTGCCGGTAAGTCGACCATCCTGAAGATCATGGCGGGCCTCGACACCCCGTCGAACGGCGAAGCGCGCCTGAGCCCCGGCTACACCGTAGGGATCCTCCTGCAGGAACCGCCCCTGAACGAGGAGAAGACCGTACTCGGCAACGTCCAGGAGGGCGTCGGCGAGATCTACGGGAAGATCCAGCGGTTTAACGAGATCTCCGAGGAGATGGCAAGCCCCGACGCCGACTTCGACACGCTGCTCGACGAGATGGGCAAGCTGCAGGAAGCGATCGATGCCGCCGACGCCTGGGACCTCGACTCCCAGCTCGAGCAGGCCATGGATGCACTGCGCTGCCCGCCGCCGGAGGCCGATGTGCGTGTGCTGTCCGGCGGTGAGCGCCGCCGTGTGGCACTGTGCAAGCTCCTGCTGCAGAAGCCGGATCTCCTGCTCCTCGACGAGCCCACCAACCACCTCGACGCCGAGAGCGTCCTCTGGCTGGAGCAGCACCTGAAGTCCTACGCCGGTGCCGTCCTGGCCGTCACCCACGACCGGTACTTCCTCGACCACGTGGCCGAATGGATCGCGGAGGTGGACCGGGGGCACCTCTACCCCTACGAGGGCAACTACTCGACCTACCTTGAGAAGAAGCGCGCGCGCCTCGAGGTCCAGGGCAAGAAGGACCAGAAGCTGTCGAAGCGTCTCACCGAGGAGCTCGAGTGGGTCCGCTCGAATGCCAAGGGCCGCCAGACGAAGTCCAAGGCACGCCTGAACCGCTACGAGGAGATGGCAGCGGAGGCCGAGCGCACGAGGAAGCTCGATTTCGAGGAGATCCAGATCCCGCCGGGCCCGAGGCTCGGCAGCCAGGTCATCGAAGCGCGCAACCTGCGCAAGGGGTACGACGACCGCGTCCTCATCGACGAACTGTCCTTCTCGCTGCCCCGCAACGGCATCGTCGGCGTCATCGGTCCCAACGGCGTCGGCAAGACCACGCTGTTCAAGACCATTGTGGGCCTCGAGCCCCTCGACGGCGGGGAACTGCGCATCGGCGAATCGGTGAAGATCTCCTACGTCGACCAGTCGCGTGGAGGCATCGACCCCAACAAGTCCCTGTGGGAGGTTGTGTCCGACGGACTCGACTTCATCCAGGTGGGCCAGGTCGAGATGCCGTCCCGCGCCTACGTCTCGGCGTTCGGCTTCAAGGGACCCGACCAGCAGAAGAAGGCGGGCGTGCTCTCCGGCGGTGAGCGCAACCGCCTGAACCTCGCGATGACGCTCAAGCAGGGTGGCAACCTCCTGCTCCTCGACGAGCCGACCAACGACCTCGACGTCGAGACGCTCTCGAGCCTCGAGAACGCACTGCTCGAGTTCCCCGGCTGCGCCGTCGTCGTCTCGCACGACCGCTGGTTCCTCGACCGGGTGGCAACGCACATCCTGTCCTACGAGGGCACCGAGGACGACCCGGACAACTGGTACTGGTTCGAGGGCAACTTCGACGCGTACGAGCAGAACAAGGTGGAGCGGCTCGGACCGGACGCCGCGAAGCCGCACCGCGTCACGCACCGCCGCCTCACCCGCGACTAGGGGCACCGCGACCGGATACGAAGGAGGGACACGGCATCATGCCGTGTCCCTCCTTTGGTATCCGCTTGTATGCGCTCGAATCCGCGCCCTGCAAGCCCGCGGGCACCGGCGGGACCTGGCAGAATCCCTCAGGCGGACGGAATCCTGACCATGCCCTCCTGCGCCACACTGGCCACGAGGTCGCCGCTGCGGTTGTAGATGCGTCCGGCAGCGAGCCCGCGGGATCCCGACGCGCTGGGGGAGCTCTGGACGTAGAGCAGCCAGTCGTCGACGCGGACCGGGCGATGCCACCACATCGCGTGGTCGAGGCTGGCCACGCTCATGCCGGGCTGGATCCAGCTCAGCCCGTGCGGCCTCAGGATGGACTCCAGGAGGGTGTAGTCGCTCGCGTACGCCAGGGCCGCGCGGTGGAGGTCGGGGTCGTCGGGCATCGGCCCGAGGCTGCGCATCCACACAGCGTTCCGTGGCTCCCGAGACCCCTCATTGGACAGGTACAGGGGAGCGTCGATGTGCCGGATGTCGAAAGGACGGTCGAAGGCCCAGGCGCGGGCCACGGGGTGGTCGAAACCGCCGAGGAGATCGACCGTCGAGGGCAGGCTCTCGGGGTCCGGCACGTCCGCCGGCATCGTGTCCTGGTGGACGATCCCGTCATCCGGCTCCTGGAAGGAAGCGATCATCGACAGGATGGGCACGCCGTTCTGGTAGGCGTGCGTGCGGCGCGCCGAGAACGAGCGCCCGTCCCGCAGGCGCTGCACCCCGAACGTGATCGGCTGGTCCGCATCCCCGGCACGCAGGAAGTAGGCGTGCATCGAGTGCACGTCCCGGCTGGGCTCCACGGTGCGCATCGCCGCGACGAGCGACTGCGCGAGCACCTGCCCCCCGAAGACGCGGCGGCTCGGCTGCCGGACCGAGGTCCCGACGAAGATCTCCTCGTCCGTCTGGGCGCCCTCCGCTCTGCTGAGGTCGAGGAGGTCCAGGAGCGTCGCCGTCGGATCCTTCCGCGGTCCTCCCTCCGCCGGTGCTTCAGCCGGGGGCGCGTGTTCTGCCATGGTTCGGTGTCTCCTCGTAGGGCGTCTGGTGCAGTGGAGCCCGGCAGCCGCGCGAGGCGGTCCCGGGCATCTACTGACAGTAGACGCCGTCCTACCGGCGCTCAACATGCCGGTCGCACGACGGCATGGCGTTGCTCACACCGGAGCCTGAACGGGACCTGCGGATCGCTCCGGCCGAGCAGCTTTTGAGAGTATGGCCCTATGTCTCCCGTGCACACCATCCCCCTCCAGCTGCGGTTCGGCGACGAGGACTCCTACGGCCACGTCAACAACGTCCGTTTCCTGCAGTTCCTCGAGGACGCGCGCGTGCTGCTGATGAGCGAGCCCCAGCCCGGCGGGTCGTTCATGGACCTGGTCGATGCCGATCACTTCACGCTCGTGGGCCGGCAGGAGATCGAATACCGGGCCCCGCTGAACTTCAGCACCACACCTGCCGCCGTCGACCTCTGGGTGACCGCCGTCGGCGGCTCCAGCTTCGAACTGGGCTATGCCGTGCGGGACCGCGTGGAGAGCGAGGGAAGCACCACCAGCGCGATCGCTGCGACCACCATGGTGCTGGTCAGCCGGAGCACCGGGCGACCCGTTCGCCTGTCGGAGGCGCAGAAGCGCATCCTTTCCGCCTGGGCCGGCCCTGCCGTCCCGTTCCGCCGCGCGCGCAGCAAGTAGCACCCGGATGACCTCCCCCTTCGTGCGCCTCGCGGACCTGCAGACCGTCGCCGACTTCCGGACCTTCACCGCGCGCGCCAGGGCCAACGACGACGGCGGCATGCGGCTCGTCGCGGCGGGCCCGGTCCTCGCGGCCTATGTCTGCACCCTCCGCCCCACGGTGCTGGGGGAGCCTGTCCCCACGGTTCTCGGCCTGCGCACCATGGCGCTCGCGGCGGACGCGGGCGCCGCGACCGCCGTGGATGTCACGGTGTCCCTGGGATCCGTCCTCGACCGGCTCGCCCGGATGGGGGACACCGACGTCGAGTTCGCCGTGCCTACGGTCACGGCGACGGAGAACTGGGCCGGCGTCCTGCCGCCCCGCTCCGGCTGGGAGCACGCCGGGACCATCGGCTGCGATGCCCTCGACCGGGCTGCGAGGGACGGCATCGGGGAAGTGGCCCGCAGCCTGCCGGACCGGGCGGGCGCCCCGCTCGTGAGCAGCGCCCGGACCGCCGTGTGGGGCCGGGCCCTCGCAGGTGCAGCCGGCGCGGTACCGGCGGGAGCCGCCTTCGGGGCTTTCAGTCTCGGGTTCCTGGAGCCGGGCGGGACGGCGACGCTGCACACGAACGGCCGCTGGTCCCGCCTGAGCACCCGTCGCGGGCACATCCTGGTCCGCGCGGCAGCCATCCTCTAGGGAGCGCACCAGGACGACTCCGGCCACGACCACCAGCGCTCGAGTCCCCGGGACGGGGTCACCTGCGTCCCCGGCGCGGCCGCGAAACTCCGTGCGCGTGCCGTCCCCGGCGCACGGGGACTCAGTCCGCCGCGTTGACCATCGAGTGTGCGGCGCGGTCGAGGTAGTCCCACAGCGTGGCCTCGTGCAGGGGAGCGAGAGCCAGGGCGTCCACGGCGGCACGCATGTGGTGCAACCAGCGGTCCCGCGCCTCAGGGCCGACCCGGAAGGGCATGTGCCGCATGCGCAGCCTGGGGTGTCCACGCTGCTCCCCGTAGGTCTTCGGACCGCCCCAGTACTGCTCGAGGAACAGCAGGAGCCGCTCCTTCGCGGGCCCCAGATCCTCCTCCGGGTACATGGGCCGGAGGACGTCGTCGCCGGCGACGCCGTCGTAGAACGCGTCGACGAGCGTCACGAACGTCGCATGGCCGCCGATCGCCTCGTAGAAGTTGTCCGTGTACTGCGGCTGGCTGAACTGCTGCCCCGCCACGACGAGCCGTTCGGCCGGTAACGGGGGACGGACGCCGGAGACCGGGAGCGGGAGGCCGGGAGCGGGAGGAACCTCGCCCTGCGGCCTGTTCTCGCCCGGGGAAGCTGCCCCGTCGTGCTCGCTGGTGCTCATGCCCGTCCCTCCGTAGCAGCGGCAGCGGGCGCTGCCCCTTCGGCCGGCGGTGCCACGTAGTCCCCCTGCGATCGGTTGCCCACCTTCGTGATGTCTCCGTTGCGCACGTACCAGATGGCTCCGTCGGCATCGACCATCCGGGTGATCCGGAGGCCGAGGGACTGTACGACGCCCACCGTGTCTCCCACCTCGATGGTGTCGCCGATCCCGTACTGGTCCTCGATGGTGATGAAGAAGCCGAGGAAGGCGTCACGGATGACCTCCCTGGCACCGAAACCGATCGCGATACCGACGATGCCGACGCTGGCCAGGATGGGACCGATGTTGAAGCCGAGGGTCTCGATGGCCATGAGGATGGCCACGATGGCGATGGTCCCGGCAGCGATGCTCGACATCAGGCCGCCGATCGTCTCGGCCCGCTGCACGCGCCGCGCGCTGTCGAACGGGCGGAGGGCCGGCTGCGCCCACTTGAAGTGCGGCTTCTTGAAGACGTTGTAGCCGTCCTGGACACGCTTGACCGACCGTGCGATGAGGAAGCGGACGACGAGCCACAGGAGGAGGGCGCCGATCAGGATGATGACGGCGCCGATGACCTGGCCGCCGTAGCCGAGGGAGGGAAGGAATGTCATGTTGTCGCTTTCGTGCAGGCGCCCGGGTGAGGTCCGCTCGGGATCATCGGTCGATGACCGGGGCGCGGGGACGCCTTAACAGGCTACAGCGACGGCAGGGCGGTCCCACGAGGTGGTGCGTCCCTTACCCCTGGGCGCCCGCGGTGCTGCTCGAGGGGCCCGCCGAGCTCGGCTCATGGTGCACCGGGAAGTCGAGGGATCGCGCGATGAAGCACAGCCGGTTCGCCTCCGCGTGCAGGGAATCGGCCAGGGCGGTCTGGGCGGCGTCGGCCACCTCCACGTGCGGGTGCAGCGTGATGCCGGTGAACTCCCCGCTGCCGTCGCTGTTCAGGCGCAGCGTGCCGGTCGCTGCGTCCCGGTATCCGGTCACGACGACGCCGGCCTTCACCGCGACATGGAGGTAGGACAGCAGATGGCACTGGGCCACGGCGGTGAGCAGCAGCTGTTCGGGGTTCCACCGGTCCTTCGACCCGTGGAAGGTGGGATCCGCGGTGCCGGCCAGGGATCCGGGCCCGTCGACCTCGATCTCGTGGTCACGGCTGTAGGACCGGTAGCCGGAGGTCCCCGAGCCGAGGTTGCCCGTCCAGCGGACCCGCGCCGAGTAGTGGTGTTCCTGCAGGTTCATGGATCCAACCTAGTACGCGGCGCGGGCCCGGACACGGGGAGGACGGGTGTCCTCCCCGTACCGGGGCCGCCTACCTGTCCGCGGCCTGCGCCGCGAGTGCGCGCACGACGCCGTCCCGGCTTTCGAGGATCAGGCGCCGCAGCGACGGCGAGTCGGTCCCGAGTCCCGCCAGGAAGGCGTCGGTCCGCTCGAGCGTCGCCGGCGTGGTGAGCAGCGAGGGGTAGAGCCCCACGACGATCTGCTGGGCGATCTCGTGGGTACGGGTGGCCCAGACCTCCTGGATGGACGCGAAGTACCGGTCGACGAACGGTTCGAGGAGGGAGCGGTCATGGACCCGCGTGAACCCGGAGATCATCGAGCGCTGGGTGGCGTTCGGCAGGTCCGTCGCGTCGACGAGTGCCGCCCAGGCCGCTTCCTTCGCCTCCGGGGTCGGCAGTGCGGCCCGGGCCGCTGCTGCCGCGAGCTGCCCGGTGGCCGTCGAGTCGCGGTGCAGTTCCGCGTCGATGCCGGCCTCGCCGGAGCGCCCGCCCACCACGAGGCTGGTGAGCAGCTCCCAGCGCAGGTCCTGGTCCACGGTGAGGCCCTCGGGGACCTGCTCGCCGCTCAGCATCGCCGACACGGTGTCCAGCTGGGATGCCGTGCGGGCGTGCGCCGAGAAGGCCCTCGTGAACTGCAGCTGGGCGTCGGAGCCGGCATCGGCGGCCAGGGCGAGCTCGAGGAGGCTGTCCGCGGCAGCGTCGCCCATCGCCTCGCGGTCGTCGGGGTTGACGTAGAACGCGAGGGTGGAGGCGAGCTGCCGGAGCAGGACCAGGACCACGGAGGAGTCGGACTCCGCCCCGATGTTCTGCAGGACCAGTTCGACGTAGTCGCGGGCGGCCGTCTCGCCGTCGCGGGCGGCGTCCCAGGCCGACGCGAGCACGAGCGTACGGGGGAGGGAGTCGCGGAAGTCCTTCACGTGCCGCACGGAGGTCTTCAGGGAGGCGGGATCGAGGCGGATCTTCGCGTACGCGAGGTCGTCGTCGTTCAGCAGGACGAGCGCCGGGCGCGCGAGGCCCACAAGCTCGGGCACCTCGGTGCGCTCGCCGTCGACGTCGAGCTCGAGGCGGTGGACGCGCACCAGGGCGCCGTCGTCGTCATGGTCGTAGAAACCGACGGCGAGCCGGTGCGGGCGGATGGTCGGGAAGGCCTCGATGGCCGTCTGGAGGATGGCGAACGAGGTGATGGTGCCGTCGTCGTCCGTCTCGAACTCGGGGCGGAGGGTGTTGACGCCTGCGGTCTCGAGCCAGAGGGCCGACCACGCCTGGAGGTCCCTGCCGCTGGCGGCCTCGAGTTCCGAGAGGAGGTCGGCCAGTTCCGTGTTCTGCCAGGAGTGCTTGGCGAAGTACTGCCGCACGCCCTGCATGAACTCCTCCTGCCCCACCCACGCGACCAGTTGCTTGAGGACGGAGGCGCCCTTGGCATAGGTGATGCCGTCGAAGTTCACCTGGACGTCCTCGAGGTCGTTGATCTGCGCGACGATCGGGTGCGTCGAGGGGAGCTGGTCCTGGCGGTACGCCCAGCCCTTCTCGAGGATGGCGAAGGTCGTCCAGGCCTGCTCGAACTCCGTCGCCCTGGCCGCGGCCAGCGTGGACATGAACTCGGCGAAGGACTCGTTCAGCCAGAGGTCGTTCCACCAGCGCATCGTGACGAGGTCGCCGAACCACATGTGGGCGAGTTCGTGCAGGATCGTGATGGCACGCCGCTCGACGGTCGCATCGGGCACCCGCGAGCGGAAGACGTAGGTCTCGACGAACGTGACCGCGCCCGCGTTCTCCATGGCGCCGGCGTTGAACTCGGGGACGAACAGCTGGTCGTACTTCTCGAACGGGTACGGTGCGCCGAACTGCTCCTCGAAGAAGGCGAAGCCCTGCCGCGTCAGCGCGAAGATGTTCTCGGCATCCATGTACTGCATGAGCGACTTCCGGGCGAAGACGCCGAGCGGGATGGTCCTGCCGTCGGAACTCGTCAGCTCGCTGCGCACGGACTGGTACGGGCCCGCGATGAGGGCCGTGACGTAGGACGACAGGACGGGCGTGGGCTCGAAGTACCACGTCGCGCAGGCGCCGCCGTCCGCGCCGGCCCCTGCCTGGACCGGTTCCGGCGTGGTGGTGTTCGAGATGACGTCCCAGTGCGACGGCGCCGTGACGGCGAAGCGGAACGTCGCCTTCAGGTCCGGCTGCTCGAACACGGCGAAGACCCGCCGGGAGTCGGGGACCTCGAACTGGGTATAGAGGTAGACCTCGCCGTCCACGGGGTCCGTGAAGCGGTGGAGACCCTCGCCCGTGTTCATGTAGAGCATGTCGGCCTCGACGACGAGCCTGTTGGTGGCGGCCAGCACGGGCAGCTGGATCCGGACACCGTCGGCGACCTCCGCCGGGTCCAGTTCCACGCCGTTCAGCTCGACGCGGTGGACCGTGTCCGTCACGGCGTCGATAAACGTCGAGGCGCTCTGCTGCGCGTCGAAGGAGATCACCGTCGTCGATCCGAACACGCGGTCGCCGCGGGTCAGGTCGAGGGTGATCTCGTAGGAGTGGACAGTGAGCAGATCGGCGCGTGTACGAGCTTCGTCGCGCGTCAGGTTCAGACCGGGCAAGGATCGCCTCCAGGGTGGTGTGCGGGTGCTCGCAGGTGACCGCGGCGTTTCGTATTCTCTCAGACGACCGGGCGCCGGCGTGAGGGTGGCCCGGTGCGCAGCGGGTCCGGACTAGGCTGGAAGGGTCCTGCCACGCTGGGCGGACGTATCCCGCAGCCACCGCCGGCTCTTCCCGGCGCCACGAGAAGGAACAGATCGCCATGCGCGTCCACCTCGCCACCGACCACGCCGGCATGGAGCTGAGCGCCCACCTGCTCTCCCACCTCACGGCGGCCGGCCACGACGTCGTCGACCACGGTCCGACGTCCTACGATCCCGAGGACGACTACCCCTCCTTCTGCATCGACGCCGCGCAGGCCGTCGTCGATGATCGCGCAGCGGGGACCGAGGCGCTCGGGATCGTGCTCGGCGGCTCGGGGAACGGTGAGCAGATCGCAGCGAACAAGGTACGCGGGGTCCGGGCGGCACTCGCCTGGAACCTCGACACGGCGCGCCTCGCCCGCCAGCACAACGACGCGAACGTCATCGCCGTCGGCGGCCGCCAGCACTCCGTGGAGGAAGCCACCGGGATCATCGAGGCCTTCCTCGCCGAGCCGTTCAGCGGCGCCGAACGGCACAGCCGCCGGATCGGCCAGATCGCGCGCTACGAGGAGACGGGCAGCGTTGCCTGAGGGCCACTCGGTCCACCGGCTGGCGCAACAGTTCTCGTCCGTCTTCGTCGGCGAGACGCTGGCCGTGTCCAGTCCGCAGGGCCGCTTCGCCGCGGGCGCGGCGCAACTCGACGGCGGCACCCTGCTCAGCGCCCTCGCCCACGGGAAGCAGTTGTTCCTGCGCTTTGACAACGACCGCGTGCTGCGCGTGCACCTCGGGCTGTACGGCGCGTGGACCTTCGGCGGGGACGCCACATTCCGTGGGTCCTCGAGCATCGGAGCGCCCCGCCGCGTGGGGGAGTCCGAGCAGCCGTCGGAGGGCGGTCCGACGGCGTATGCGGGACCACCGGAACCCGTGGGCGCTGTGCGTGTCCGGTTCGTGTCCGAGCACGGCTGGGCCGACCTCCGCGGGCCGACCGCCTGCGAGGTGATCACGACCGCTGACGAGACGACGGCCCGCGCGAAGCTCGGCCCGGATCCGCTCCAGCCCCGGCCGGACGGGTCGGCCTTCGTCGCGAAGGTCCTGTCGAGCATCACGCCCGTCGGGATCCAGCTCATGAACCAGGCGGTCATCGCGGGGATCGGCAACATCTACCGCGCCGAGGTGCTGTTCCTGCAGGGCATCAACCCCTGGCGCCCGGGGAAGCAGCTGAGGGAGGACGAAGCGGTGGGGATCTGGGCCGACACCGTCCGGCTGATGAGGGACGGCGTGCGCGAGGGCCGCATCATCACGACGACGGTCGAGGCCCGTAACGGGAGGCCGAAGCGATCGGCTCCGAACTACGTCTACAAGAGGACGGGCGAGCCCTGCCGCCGGTGCGGGACCACGGTCTTCAGTGCGGAGATGGCCGCGCGCACCGTCTACTGGTGCCCGTCCTGCCAGCCGGACTGACGCCCCCGCGGCCGCCAGGCGGTGTGCTCAAAGCGGTGTACTTAAACAGGAACACCCGGACGAGGAGTCCGGGTGGGCCGCTTCACAGCGGAAGGAGAGGGGATGACGGGAATCGAACCCGCGTAATCAGTTTGGAAGACTGAGGCTTTACCATTAAGCTACATCCCCGAAGCGGGCCCCTCTCGGGACCCCGTGGAACGCATATAACTACACCACAGCTGCCGCGCGATCGCCAAATGTGCGCGGTGGACGTAAAGGTGCGTAGACTGACACTCGCACTTACGGGGTGTAGCTCAGCTTGGTAGAGCGCCTGCTTTGGGAGCAGGAAGTCGCAGGTTCAACTCCTGTCACCCCGACTCTGTCGTGTGATGAGGAAAGTGCCTCCGCTGCAGAACCAATCCCAATCATCTCAGGAGTCCTACGCTGTGAAGAGCGCTGTTGAAACCCTTTCCCCCACCCGGGTGAAGCTGAACGTCGAGGTTCCCTTCGAGGAACTGAAGCCCAGCATCGACGAGGCCTACAAGACCATCGCCACCCAGGTCCAGGTTCCAGGGTTCCGCAAGGGCAAGGTTCCGCAGCAGCTCATCGACCAGCGTGTCGGCCGCGGCTACGTGATCGAGACCGCCATCAACGACGGCCTGAACGGCTTCTACCAGAGCGCCGTGCAGGAGACGGGAATCCGTCCCCTCAGCCGCCCCGAGGTCGAGATCACCGAGGTCCCCGATCCTGCGAAGAAGGACGGCCAGCTCACCTTCACCGTGGAACTGGATGTCCGTCCCGAGATCGAGCTGCCCGACTACAAGGGCATCGAAGTCACCGTCGAGCCCGTCGAGGCGTCCGACGAGGACATCGAGAAGGCGATGGATGAGCTGCGTGGGCGCTTCGGCACCCTGGCCGCCGTCGACCGCCCCTCCAAGGACGGCGACTTCCTCACGATCGACCTGACCGCAGCGGTCGACGGCGAAGAGGTCGACTCGGCGCAGGACCTGTCCTACCAGATCGGCTCCGGCACGATGCTCGAGGGTATGGACGAGGCCGTCACCGGGCTGTCCACGGACGAGACCGCGATCTTCGAGACCAAGCTCGCCGGTGGTGAGCATGCCGGCGCCGACGCCCAGGTCACCGTGCTCGTCAAGGCCGTCAAGGAGCGCGAGCTCCCCGCCGTCGACGACGAATTCGCCCAGCTCGCCTCCGAGTTCGACACCGCCGAGGAACTGCGGGCCGACCTCGCCAAGCAGGCCTCCGAGTCCAAGCTCATGGACCAGGGCGTCGAGGCGCGCGACAAGGTGCTCGACCGTCTCGTCGAGCTCGTCGCCGTGCCCGTCCCGGCCAGCGTCGTCGAGGAGCAGCTGGAGCAGCACTTCAACGGTGAGAACGCCCACAGCGCCGGCGAGGACCACGACACCGAGGAGCACCGAGCCGAGGTCCGCACCAACACGGAGCGCGCCTTCCAGAACGAGGTCATCCTCGACGCCGTCGCCGAGAAGGAAGAGGTCGGCGTCAGCCAGAGCGAGCTGATCGACTACATCGTCTCCACCGCCGGCCAGTACGGCATGGAGCCGAACCAGTTCGCCCAGATGCTGGACCAGAGCGGCCAGGTCCCGATGATCGTCGGAGAAGTCCGCCGCCGCAAGGCCCTCGCCAAGGTCCTCGAGTACGCGACGGTCACCGATACCAGCGGTGCCGCCGTCGACCTGAGCGAATTCGTCCGTCCCGCCGGGGACGACGCCGAGACGATCACCGTCGACGACGTCGAGACCGAGCAGGACGCCGTCGAGGGCATCGAGGCTGGCGAGTCGGAGACCGCTGAGGCCCCCGAGGCTGCAGAGGCTTCCGAGACCGCCGAGGCTTCCGAAGCCGCAGAGGCTCCGGAGGCAGCCGCAGAGGCCGAGACCGAAGCAGCTCCGAAGAAGAAGGCACCCAAGAAGAAGGCCGCCACGAAGTAGCCTTCCTCCGCAGCGCCGACAGCGGTGCCGCAGCCTCCGGGCGGCGGCACCGCTGTCTCGTTAAGCGCTGCCGGAGCCGTTTCCAGGCCCCCGCGAAGCGGCTCCCGGGACCCCGCCCGCCACCGTGCGCCGTCAGCGAACAGTTCGCGGTGCGGGAGCAATTCACCGCCGCAGCGGGTTAGTGTCCAAGGAGAGACAAACGGACGGGTCGGCCGAAGTGGCAGCGGCCCGCCAGAGTGAGAGGTTAACGCAATGGCAACCGAACCAAGTACCCCGAGCATGGCCGGTCCCGAGATGGGCGGACGTGACGAGTACATCTACACCCGGCTCCTCAAGGAGCGCATCATCTGGCTCGGTTCCGAGGTCCGCGACGACAACGCGAACGCCATCTGCTCGCAGCTGCTCCTGCTGTCGGCCGAGGACCCCGAGCGCGACATCTTCCTCTACATCAACTCCCCGGGCGGCTCCGTGACCGCGGGCATGGCCATCTACGACACGATGCAGTTCATCCCGAACGACGTCGTCACCGTCGCCACGGGCCTCGCCGCCTCCATGGGGCAGTTCCTGCTGTCCTCGGGTACGAAGGGCAAGCGGTACGCGACGCCCCACGCCCGCATCCTGATGCACCAGCCCTCCGGCGGTATCGGCGGAACGGCCACCGACATCCGCATCCAGGCAGAACTCATCCTCCACATGAAGCGCGTCATGGCCGAACTCACGGCGGAGCAGACGGGCCAGACCGTCGAGACGATCCTCAAGGACAATGACCGCGACAAGTGGTTCACGGCCCAGGAAGCCCTCGACTACGGCTTCTTCGACCACATCTCCGCGCACTCGGGCTCCGTCGCCGGCGGCGGCGGCACCGAGCAGAACGCGTAGTCCGCAGCAGCCTTCCACCAGTCGTCCTACAGGAGACACCATGAACCACGATTTCCAGGCAGCAGCGGGATCCACGGCGCAGAACCTGCCGACCAGCCGCTACATCCTTCCCCAGTTCGAAGAGCGCACGCCGTACGGCTTCAAGCGCCAGGACCCGTACACGAAGCTGTTCGAGGACCGCATCATCTTCCTCGGCACCCAGGTCGACGACGCTTCCGCGGACGACGTCATGGCGCAGCTGCTCGTGCTCGAGTCCACGGACCCCGAGCGCGACATCACCCTGTACATCAACTCGCCCGGCGGATCCTTCACCGCGATGACGGCGATCTACGACACCATGCAGTTCATCCGGCCCGAGGTGCAGACCGTGTGCCTCGGCCAGGCTGCCAGCGCCGCGGCCGTCCTGCTGGCTGCAGGCGCACCCGGCAAGCGCCTCGCGCTGCCGAACGCGCGCGTGCTGATCCACCAGCCCGCGCTGTCCGGCGGCCAGGGCGGGCAGGCCTCCGACCTGGAGATCCAGGCCAACGAGGTCATGCGCATGCGCACCTGGCTCGAGGACACGCTGGCACTGCACTCGGGCCGCACGGCCGAGCAGGTCAACATCGACATCGAGCGCGACAAGATCCTCACCGCCGCCGACGCCGTCGAGTACGGCCTGGTGGACGAGGTCCTGACCTCGCGCAAGATCACCCCGCCGAAGATCAACACGCCCTAGTCGGCAGGGCGGATCCGATGGTCCAGGGGGCCGCCGGATCCGCCCGATCGTCCGGTCATCGCCCGTGGCGCCGCAAGGCACCACGGGCATTTTGATACCGGCTACCACGGCCATGTGGCCTAGAGTGGTTCTAGCAATCGCGTAATACCTAAGGGGATTGAACCATGGCTCGCATTGGTGAGAGCACGGATCTGCTCAAGTGCTCCTTCTGCGGGAAGAGCCAGAAGCAGGTGCGGAAGCTGATTGCCGGCCCCGGCGTGTACATCTGTGACGAGTGCATCGACCTGTGCAACGAGATCATCGAGGAGGAGCTCTCCGAGGTGGCCGATCTCGGTACGTTCGAGCTGCCCAAGCCCCGTGAGATCTTCGACTTCCTGCAGGAGTACGTGGTGGGCCAGGAGCCCGCGAAGCGTTCCCTCGCCGTCGCCGTCTACAACCACTACAAGCGCATCCAGTCCGGCAGCGGTCCGCGTGCGGCGGGAACCCTCGCCGACGCGGCCGAGACCGAGGACGTGGAGATCGCCAAGTCGAACATCCTGCTGATCGGCCCCACCGGGTGCGGCAAGACCTACCTCGCCCAGACCCTGGCGCGCAGGCTGAACGTCCCGTTCGCCGTGGCCGATGCGACGGCACTGACGGAGGCCGGATATGTGGGCGAGGACGTCGAGAACATCCTCCTCAAGCTCATCCAGGCCGCCGACTACGACGTGAAGAAGGCCGAGCAGGGCATCATCTACATCGACGAGATCGACAAGATCTCCCGCAAGAGCGAGAACCCCTCGATCACGCGCGACGTCTCCGGCGAGGGCGTCCAGCAGGCGCTGCTGAAGATCCTCGAGGGCACGGTGGCGTCGGTGCCGCCGCAGGGTGGGCGCAAGCACCCGCACCAGGAATTCATCCAGATCGACACCACGAACGTGCTGTTCATCGTGGCCGGGGCGTTCGCGGGGCTCGAGGAGATCATCGGGTCCCGGGCGGGACGGAAGGGCATCGGCTTCGGCGCGCCGCTGAGCTCCCTCAAGAACGAGGAGGCGAGCTACGGCGATGTCATGCCGGAGGACCTGCTGAAGTTCGGGCTGATCCCCGAGTTCATCGGCCGACTGCCCGTCATCACCACCGTCACCCACCTGGACCGTCCGGCGCTCATGCAGATCCTGACGGAGCCGAAGAACGCGCTGATGAAGCAGTACCAGAAGATGTTCCTGCTGGACGGGGTCGAGCTCGTCTTCGAACCGAAGGCGCTCGAGGCCATCGCCGACCTCGCCCTCGACCGCGGCACGGGCGCCCGGGGACTGCGCGCCATCATGGAGGAGGTCCTCCTCCCCGTCATGTTCGACCTGCCGAGCCGCGAGGACATCGCCACCGTGGTCATCACGGACGACGTCGTCGCCAAGCGGGCGGAGCCCACGCTCATCTCGCACGAAGTGGTCGCGAAGCGGCGGAACAAGTCGGCCTGACCCGCGGCGGACAGCGACCCGACAGGAAGGGCCCGGCCGATCGGCCGGGCCCTTCCTGTGTCCTCAGGCCATGGCGCCCGCGGTGGCTCCGGCGTCCGCCTGCGGGTAGCTCGGTGGGTGGACGGCTGCCATCTCCTCCATGACGCGGACGACCTGGCAGCTGTAGCCGAACTCGTTGTCGTACCAGACGTAGAGGACGAGGTGGATGTCCTCGGAGATGGTCGCGAGGCCGTCGACGATGCCGGCGCGGCGAGAGCCGACGAAGTCGGTGGAGACGACCTCGGGGCTGTCGATGTAGTCGACCTGCTTGCGCATGCCCGAGTGCAGGGACATCTCCCGCAGGTAGGTGTTGACCTCCTCCTTGGTGGTGCCCTGTCCGAGGGTGAGGTTCAGGATCGCGATGGAGACGTCCGGGGTGGGCACGCGGATGGAGCTGCCGGTGAGCTTGCCCGCGAGTTCGGGCAGGGCCTTGGTGACGGCGGTCGCGGCGCCGGTCTCGGTGAGGACCATGTTCAGGGCCGCGGAGCGGCCCCGGCGGTCGCCCTTGTGGAAGTTGTCGATGAGGTTCTGGTCGTTGGTGAAGGAGTGCACGGTCTCGACGTGGCCGTGCACGACGCCGTAGCGGTCGTTGATGGCCTTCAGGACCGGGGTGATGGCGTTGGTGGTGCAGGACGCCGCGGTGATGATCCGGTCGGTGTCTTCGATGGTGCCGTGGTTGATGCCGTGCACGATGTTCTTCAGTGCGCCCTTGCCAGGTGCGGTGAGCAGGACCCTGGCGACGCCGGTGCTCTCGAGGTGCTGGGAGAGGCCCGCCTCGTCGCGCCAGCGGCCGGTGTTGTCCACGACGAGGGCGTCGGTGATGCCGTAGGCGGTGTAGTCGATCGAGGCCGGGTCGTCGGAGTAGATCACCTGGATGCGGGTGCCGTTGGCGGTGATGGTGTTCGACGCCTCGTCGACCTGGATCGTGCCCTCGAAGGACCCGTGCACGGAGTCGCGGCGCAGCAGGCTCGCGCGTTTGGTGAGGTCGTTGGCGGAGCCGCGGCGGACGACGATCGCGCGCAGGCGCAGGCCGTGGCCGCCGCCGGCCTTCTCGATGAGCAGGCGGGCCACGAGCCGGCCGATGCGCCCGAAGCCGTAGAGGACCACGTCGGTGCTGGTGCGCTCGTCGTGCCCGCCCTGGCCGACGATGTCGGCGAGCTCGGTGCGCAGGAACTCCTCCAGGGAGCGTTCGTCCCCGGCGGCGGTCGAGGCGTCGTAGGACAGGCGCAGGCGCCCGATGTCGATGGCGGCGGCGCCGAGGTCGAGGTCGGCGAGGATCGCGAGCATGGGGGCGGTGTCCTCGAGGCGGAGTTCCTCGGTGGTGATGCGGCGGGCGAAGCGGTGGGCCTTGAGGATGTTCATCGTGGACTTGTTGATGAGGCTGCGTCCGTGGATGCTCGTGACCACGTTGTTCTTCCGGTACAGGCGTCCGATGAGCGGGATCATGGCTTCGGCGAGTTCCTCGCGGTCGAGCCAGCCGTCGTGGGTGTCGGCGGGGGTGTCGGCGTGGTCCTCGGTCCGGTGCTGCTGCAAAACGGCGTCCCTTCCATCACCGGGAAGTCCGGTGCGAACTCATCCAGCCCGATGCGACGCAGGGATAGCGCCAGGCACCGTCGGCTGGTCGTGTCCTTTCATTAGACCGCCTCCGGCAGCACGGCACCAACTCGGGGCGGAATACGACGTCGACAGGGCGGGTTGCACGGAAGAAGGCTACGGCCTCCCAATCTCAGAAGGAGTACTGCATGAGCGAGTCCACGACCGTCGAGAAGGCCGATTTCTGGTTCGACCCCCTGTGTCCGTTCGCCTGGATCACGTCGCGCTGGATCGGCGAGGTGGAGCAGGTCCGCGACATCTCCGTCGACTGGCACGTCATGAGCCTGTCCGTCCTGAACGAGGGACGAGACCTGCCGGAGGAATACCAGGCCATGATGCTGCAGGGCTGGGGGCCGGTCCGGGTCATCATCGCCGCTGCGGAACTGTACGGGAACGAGTACATCAAGAAGCTGTACGACGCGATGGGCACCCGCATCCACATCGGGCAGGACAAGGACTTCGGGCGGGTCATCCGCGAGTCCCTCGAGGAGGTGGGCCTACCGGCGGACCTGGCCCGGTTCGCCACCACCGATGAGTACGACGAGAAGCTCCGGGCGTCCCACAAGGACGGCATCGATCGTGTCGGCGACGAGGTCGGCACCCCGGTGGTCGCCTTCAACGGCACGGCGTTCTTCGGTCCGGTCCTGACGAGGATCCCGCGCGGCGAGGAAGCCGGCCGTATCTTCGACGGCGCCGTGCTGCTGTCGGAGTTCCCCGAGTTCTTCGAGCTGAAGCGGTCCCGCACGAAGAGCCCGACGTTCGACTAGTCCGCAGGACAGACGGAAGGGGACCCACCGTACGGTGGGTCCCCTTCCGCGTTCTACGCCCGGGAGGCCTATTCGGCGGGCTGGGCGACCAGTTCGACGTCGGAGACGGCCAGGGTGCCGTCTCCTTCCGCGAAGCGGAGGTCCCTGGCGTTGCCCGCGGCGAGGAGGTCGGACAGCCCGGCACGGACCTGCTCCACCTGCACCGACGGTGCCGTCACGACGGCGGTCTCGACCTCGGTGCGCTGTTTGACCTTCGCCTCGGACTTGGCCTTGCGGATGCCTCCGAGGGCCAACGCGACGGAGGTGAGGACACCGGCGTCGGCGGTGTCCGGCAGGCCGGCCAGCGCGTCCGCGCTCGGCCAGGCCGCCCGGTGGACGGAGCCCTGGCGCCACCAGCTCCAGACCTCCTCGGTGGCGAACGGCAGGAACGGGGCGAACAGGCGCAGCAGGGCATCGAGCGTCGTGGCCAGCGCTGTCTGGACGGACTGCGTGCCCGCGTCCGCGGAGTCCCCGTAGGCACGGTCCTTGACCAGTTCCACGTAGTCGTCGGTGAAGGTCCAGAAGAAGGACTCGGTCAGCTGGAGCGCGCGGGCGTAGTCGTACTTCTCGAACGCCGCGGTCGCCTGGTCGGTCACGGTCCGTAGCTGTGCCAGCAGGGACAGGTCCAGGGCGTTGGAGACGCGCCCGACAGCACCCTCGCCCACCGACGCCTCGGTGACGCCCAGGTTCAGGACGAACTTGGAGGCGTTGAGCAGCTTGATCGCGAGGCGCCGGCCGATCTTCATCTGGTTCACCTCGTACGCGGTGTCCGCGCCGAGCTTGGCGGATGCCGCCCAGTAGCGCACGGCGTCGGCACCGAACTGCTCGAGGACGTCCGTCGGTACCACGACGTTGCCCTTGGACTTGGACATCTTCTTCCGGTCGGGATCGAGGATCCAACCCGAGAGTGCCGCGTGCTTCCACGGCACCGAGTCCTGCAGCGCGTCGGCGCGGACCGCCGTCGAGAACAGCCAGGTCCGGATGATGTCGTGTCCCTGCGGGCGGAGGTCGAAGGGGAAGACCTTGCCGAACAGGTCCTCGTCGCGGGCCCAGCCACCGACGATCTGCGGTGTGAGGGACGAGGTCGCCCAGGTGTCCAGGACGTCGTTGTCGCCGATGAAGCCGCCCGGCTGGTTGCGTGCGGATTCCTCGAAGCCCGGGGCGGGGTCGGCCGCCGGGTCGACCGGGAGGGACTCGAGCGCGGGAACGACGGGATGGTCGTACTCGGGTTCGCCGTCGGCGTCGAGGCGGTACCAGACGGGGACGGGGACCCCGAAGAAGCGCTGCCGGGAGACCAGCCAGTCGCCGTTCAGGCCCTCGATCCAGTTCTCGTAGCGCGAGCGCATGAAGGCAGGGTGGAAGTCGATCTCACGGCCGCGCTGGATCAGTGCGTCCCGCTTGCCGGCGTCGCGTCCGCCGTTGCGGATGTACCACTGGCGGCTGGTCACCACTTCCAGGGGCTTGTCGCCCTTCTCGTAGAAGTTGACCGGGTGCACGATCTTCTTCGGTTCGCCGTCGAGGTCCCCGCTCTCGCGGAGCAGTGCGACGACGGCCTCCTTGGCGCTGAAGATCGTCTTGCCGGCCAGCTGCGCATAGTTCTCGCGGGCGCGCCCGGTGGCGATCCACTCGGGGGTCTCCGAGCGGATGCGCCCGTCGCGACCGACGACCGCGCGGGTCGGCAGCTGCAGCTCGCGCCACCACGTGACGTCGGTCAGGTCGCCGAAGGTGCAGATCATGGCGATGCCGCTGCCCTTGTCGGGCTTCGCGAGGGGGTGCGCCTTGATCTCGACCTCGACGTCGAACAGCGGGGAGGTGACGGTCGTGCCGAAGAGGGGCTGGTAGCGCTCGTCGTCGGGGTGCGCGACGAGGGCGACGCATGCCGGCAGGAGCTCGGGCCGCGTGGTCTCGATGTGGATCTGTCCGCCGTCGGGTGTGGAGAAGGCGATCCGGTGGTAGGCGCCGGGCTGCTCGCGGTCCTCGAGCTCGGCCTGCGCGACGGCGGTACGGAAGGTGACGTCCCACAAGGTGGGCGCTTCGGCGAGGTAGGCGTCCCCGGCCCTCAGGTTCTCGAGGAAGGCGCGCTGCGAGACGGCCCGTGAGGTGTCGTCGATGGTCCGGTAGGTCAGGTCCCAGTCGACCGAGAGGCCGAGCGTGCTGAACAGGTTCTCGAAGACCTTCTCGTCCTCGACCGCCAGCTCCTCGCAGAGCTCGATGAAGGTGCGGCGGGACACCGCGTCGAAGTCGCGCTGGTTCTTGGCCGGCTCGGCGGGCGGCCGGTAGTCGGGGTCGTAGGCGACCGACGGATCGCAGCGCACCCCGTAGTAGTTCTGGACGCGGCGCTCGGTGGGCAGACCGTTGTCGTCCCAGCCCATGGGGTAGAAGACGTTGGCGCCGCGCATGCGCTGGAAGCGGGCGAGGACGTCGGTCTGGGTGTAGGAGAACATGTGCCCGACATGCAGCGATCCCGACGCCGTGGGCGGGGGTGTGTCGATCGAGTACACCTGCTCACGCGTGGTGGCCCGGTCGAAGGAGTAGGTGCCGTCCGTCCGCCATTGGCGGGACAGCCTCTCTTCGAGGCCCTCGAGGGCGGGCTTGTCGGGAACGGAAACGGGCTGGGGTGAGGGCGTGTCTGTGCCCTGGGTCGTGTCGGCCATGCCTCCATTGTTCCCTACGGCGGCGGGCCCGCCGTGCGCGGTGCTCCCGCGGCTCAGGCGCCGAACTGTCCGCGCAGCCGGTCGCGCATCGACGCGGACGCCTCGTTGAGGCCGACGACGGCCACCTCCGTGCCGTGGGAGCGGTACTTCTCCGAGACGGCATCGAGGGCGGCGATGGTCGACGCGTCCCACAGGTGCGACCGGCGCAGGTCGATGGTGACGTGGTGGGGGTCCGCCGCGTACTCGAACTGCATGTAGAGGTCGTTGGAGGAGGCGAAGAACAGCTCGCCGTCGATCACGTAGGTGACGCGCCGCTCGCCGTCCACCGTGTCCTCGGTGCGGTGGACGGTGACGAAGTGGGCCACGCGGCGTGCGAAGGCCACCATGGCCACGAGGACACCCACGCCGACGCCGATCGCCAGGTTGTGCGTCCAGACGGTGACGATCACGGTGGCGAGCATGACGGTGGTCTCGCTCCTGGGCATGCGCCTCAGGGTGGCGGGGGTGATGCTGTGCCAGTCGAAGGTGGCGATCGAGACGAAGATCATGACCGCGACGAGCGCGGCCATGGGGATGAGCGCGACGATGTCGCCGAGGGCGACGACGAGGACGAGCAGGAAGATCCCGGCGAGGAACGTCGAGATGCGGGTGCGGGCCCCTGAGGCTTTCACGTTGATCATGGTCTGGCCGATCATGGCGCAGCCGCCCATGCCGCCGAAGAAGCCGGTGATGATGTTCGCGGCACCCTGGCCCCACGACTCGCGGGTCTTGTCGGACCGGGTGTCGGTGATGTCGTCCACGAGCTTGGCGGTCATGAGGGATTCGAGGAGTCCGACGGCGGCGAGCGCCAGGGCGAAGGGAGCGATGATCCGCAGGGTCTCGAGGGTCAGCGGGACGTCGGGGAGGAACAGCGAGGGCAGGCTCTCGGGCAGGTCTCCCTTGTCGCCGACGGTCGGCACGGGCACGTCGGCGAGGATCGTGAACAGTGTCAGGACCACGATCGCGACCAGGGGTGCGGGCACGGCCCTGGTGAGGCGGGGCAGGCCGAAGACGATCAGCAGGCCCACGGCGACCATCGGGTAGACGAGGAGGGGGACGCCGAGGAGTTCGGGGACCTGGGACACGAAGATCAGGATGGCGAGGGCGTTCACGAAACCGACCATGACGGAGCGGGGGATGAAGCGCATGAGCCGTGCGACGCCGGCGATCCCGAGGATCACCTGGATGAGCCCGCCGAGGATGACGGCCGCGATGAAGTAGTCGATGCCGTGGCTATCCACCAGGGGTGCGATGACGAGGGCGACCGCGCCGGTCGCGGCGGAGATCATCGCGGGCCGGCCGCCGAGGAAGGCGATGGAGACCGCCATGGTGAACGATGCGAACAGGCCGAGCCGGGGGTCCACACCGGCGATGATCGAGAACGCGATGGCCTCGGGGATCAGCGCCAGCGCCACGACGAGGCCGGCGAGCACCTCGGTCTTCAGGAGCCGCGGGGTCCGGAGCGCCAGCCTCACCGAGGATCGTTCCCTGGGCGAGAGGGGGGTGTCCGTGGTGGTGCGTCCTGCGGATGTCATGGTGCGTCGGTTCCTTCTGGTGGGACAGCGGAGGGCACAAGAGCGCGGGCCCCGCTCAACGTTACCTGCGCGCGGCCTTCTCCGGGTGGGTCCATCGGAGGCACAGGACCGCCCCGGGATGGCTACAGTGGCCCCATGACCCAGACATCCCCGGCGCCCCTCGGCGCGCCCGCCGACCCGGCCCCCTCCGCCCTGCGCGCCATCGTCACCGGAGCCAGTTCCGGCATCGGCGCGGCGACCGTGCGCGCCCTCCGTCGCGACGGCTGGGACGTCGTCGCGGCAGCCCGCCGGGTGGACCGGCTCGAGGCCCTCGCGGCGGAGACCGGCGCCACGGCCCTCGCCCTGGACGTCACCGACCAAACGTCCGTCGATGCCTTCACGGCCGCAGCGACCGCCGGCGGCCCCGTGCACGCGCTCGTCAACAATGCCGGCGGAGCCTTCGGGGCCGACCCGGTGGGGCAGTCCGTCATCGAGGACTGGCAGCGGATGTACGACGTCAACGTGCTCGGCTCGATGCGCATGACCCGCGCGTTGCTGCCGGCACTGCGCAACGGCGGCCAGGGCAGCGTCCTGTTCCTGACCTCCACCGCCGCGCTCGCGGCCTACGAGGGGGGAGCCGGGTACTGCGGCGTGAAGGCCGCACAGGAGTCGATGGCGCGTTCGCTGCGGCTGGAGGAGGCCGGGAACAACATCCGGGTCATCGAGGTGTCCCCGGGCATGGTGCGCACGGAGGAGTTCTCGCTCAACCGACTCGGCGGGAACCAGGGTGCAGCGGACAGGGTGTACGAGGGCGTGGAGTACCCGCTGACGGCCGAGGACGTCGCCGATGCCGTGGCCTTCACCCTCAACGCTCCCCATCACATGAACATCGACCAGCTCGTCCTGCGCCCGCTGGCCCAGGCGGCGAACCACAAGGTGCTCCGCTCCACTACCTGATCGAAAGTACTTGCCGATCCGGAAAGTAGTTGCGATTGTGGTTCCATCAGCAACTACTCGGAAGGGGCACGACGATGAGCGATACCACGAAGACCGGTCACCCGGGCGCGGGGGAGGCGCAGGCACTGCTCGCGCAGGCGGACCAGATCGGCGCAAGTGTGAGAACCGGTGCGGGCTGGCCGCAGATCGCCACGCTGCTCGGTCTCGGCGCCGTCTCGGCGATGGGCGTCGTCGCCCTCGGACTCGCGGCGCAGGCGCCCGGCACGCCCGTCGTCCTCCCGATCGTCACCATGATGGTCTGGATCCTGATCTTCACGACGATGGCCGCCGTCTTCACCCAGGCGAACAAGCGCGGTTTCGGCGTCCGATGGGCGTACTACATCGGGGCGTGGGCCCTGCTGTGGGTGGCGGCGATGGTGCTCGGTGGCACGGTCCTCGAGGGCGAGCTGTGGTTCTCGGCCCTCATGGCGGCGCTCATCACCCTCACGACGACGGCGTGCGCCTGGTACGAGGCCCGCAGGTGAGCACGCAGGGCACGCCCGCCCACCCGCGCCACCAGCTGGACGACACGCTGGGCCACCCGGTCCGGTTCTCGTTGATGGCCGCGCTCGCCCAGACCCAGGAGATCGATTTCGCGACCCTCCGCGACCACCTGCAGGTCTCGGACTCGGTCCTCAGCAAGCAGGTGGCGGCGTTGGAGGCCGCGGGCTACGTCGGCGTCCGCAAGGGCTTCATCGGGAAGCGCCCCCGCACCTGGCTGACCATGACGAAGGCCGGGGACGCCGTGTGGCGGAACCATCTGGCGGCGCTGCGGGAGATCGCCGGCACCTTCTGAGCCGGGCGGCAGAGCTCTCCGCCACGGAGGGCCCTGCCGCCCGCTGCCGATTCCGTCCGGCGCTCCCCGACCCGGAGTAGGGTGCCTGTGGGCAGGTGTTGCACCGACAGGGGGACGGACAGCGTGGACGATCAGCCGAGCGGGACGGACGTGGCAGCATTCGCGGCCGAGATGAGGGACGCGGTCCTCTGGGTGGAGTGGAGCCGCAGCGCGACGGTCAGCGACGAGATGGCCGAGGCCCTGGTCGAGCGGGCGAACCGGCTCAGCCCGGACCTCTGTCCGCCGATGCTCGTGGAGCTGAACGGCATGGTGTCGCTGAGCCGCGGCGCCCTGCACCGGTTCGCCTCAGGCCTGAACATCGCAGCCATGGCCCTGGTGGGACCGTCAGCCGTCGACCGGACCCTGACCGAGTTCTTCACGCGGGTGCACCGGCCGCCGTACCCCACCCGTCATTTCGAGGACTCCGACCGGGCGCGGGCCTGGCTGGGCGATCATCCGCACAGCGGGGCCGCAACCTGAGGACTGCGTCCCCGGAGTCCCCGGCCGGAAGGTCGGCGGATCCGGGAGGGACCGCCGCCTGCCCCTCAGGCCGGAGGAGCCGTGTCGTGGGCGCTCGTCCGCGACGCGACGCGCAGGCGCACCGAGAAGTTGTCCAGGGTGCCGGGCAGGGGGCGGGCCGGATCGAGGGCCTGACCGTCCTCGACGCCAAAATCGTGCCCGTGCACCAGCGAGGCCAGCGCGGCGCTCGTCAGGAGGAGCACCAACTGCTTCCTCGGGCACACCACCGGTCCGTCGCTGAACGGCACGAGGGGCCAGTCGTCCCGCTCGCCGGACAGCCAGCGCTCCGGGGAGAAATCGTGGGCACCCTGGACGTGGCGCTCGTCCCGGTGGAAGTACGGCGAGTAGATCAGGACGCCGCACTTCGCGGGCATCCGACCCTGCGCCCACTGCACGGGCGCGGTCGTCTGCCGCAGGATCATCGGGGTGGTCGGCCAGAGCCGCAGTGATTCGAGGACGACGGCTCGCAGGTAGGGGAGGAACCGGCGCCCCGACTCGTCCCCGTCCACCTCGTCCCGGGCGACCGCCATCGCCTCCGGATGCGTGGCGAGGACCGTCAGGGCCCGGAAGGTCGCCATCCCGGCCGGATCGAAGGCGAAGAGCCACTGGGGGACCTGCTCCGCGGGCTCTGCGCCGTCGCCCTTCGGGGCGGCGGCCAGCACCGCGGCGAGGCTCCCGGGTTCGGCGTGGGCGAGCTCGTGCCCGACGCGGGCCAGGAACCGCTCGCGAGTCCTCCTGCGCACCGGCCTCAGGAACGCCCAGTTGCCGTCCTTGCGCAGCCTGATCACCATCGCGGTGAGTTCCTTGTCGTCCCGCGCGTGGTCCCCGAAGACCACGCGGCGGACCACGCGGTACCACGCGTCCAGGAAATCGCTCCACGGCAGGGACCCGCGGGACGAGGCTCCCGCGAGCAGCTGCTGCATCTCCTCCTCCACCACCGGGACGAATCGATCCGCGAGGTGGTGTACCGGATGGCTGGTGTCGAGGACCTGCTCCTGCAGGGCGCGCCGGACGGTGCGGACCTGCCCCTGGGAGATCAGGACGTTGGCGGGCTGGAAGTGGGACAGGGCGGCGCGCTTCTCGGTGGTCGCAGGCGAGAACGGCTCGGGCGACCCGGCCAGGACGGTGTGGACGTCTTCGGGAGCCAGCACCACCGCCTGCTTCCGGATCGGGAGCTTCAGCATCAGGGGGCCGGACGGGTACTTCGCGTGGATCGCCTGCAGGATGCGGACGGCCCTCGTGTCGAGGCCGAGGCGGGCGGAGAGCCCGACCACCCTCGGACGCCGGATGATGGGTCCCTTCGCCACGGTCGGCAGGAAGACTCCCAGCAGCAGCCGGGCGGTGTCCGATGCGGACGCGGTGGGGAGGGTCGGGGTCGGCATGCGGTATCCATCCTGTCGCAGTCGGGGTCCCTTCCAGCCTGCCGCGCGCGGGTGGGGACCACAACGCCTTTCGCGGCGCCCGCCGGCCCGGCGGATGTGCAGGTCCCCTTTCGACAAGGAAATCGCGGCGGCGCTAGACTGGGGGCACAAGCGTCGACCCGGCGATCACCGGTGAGCTTCCGGAAGAAAGGCCGCCCTCCGTGGCGGCCCGTAGAACCGGACGGGTGGCCCGTCACAGCCGGAACGAGCGGCGGCCCCGGCTGCCGTGCCAGTGGCACGGCGGACGACGGCGGCAAGTGAGGTGGTACCGCGGGTCCTGGACCCCCGCGGCCGGTCAGGCAACCGGCGGTGGGCGGAAGGGGAACCGTCCTCACGGCAGGATTCCTGCACTCCCCGACGCCGCCGCACACAGGATGAGAACCATGCCGCAGATCTACCCCAAAGCCGTGTCGCCCGACGACAGCGGTGCCTCCTCCGGAACCAGCGCCTCCCCGCGCTTCCCCGAACTCGAGGAACGCGTGCTCCGCTACTGGCAGGAGGACGGCACCTTCCAGGCGTCGATCGACGCCCGGGATCCCGGCGTCGACGGTTCCAACGAATTCGTGTTCTACGACGGCCCGCCCTTCGCCAACGGCCTCCCGCACTACGGACACCTCCTCACCGGCTACGCGAAGGACCTCGTGGGCCGGTACCAGACGCAGCGCGGCCACCGCGTGGAACGGCGCTTCGGCTGGGACACGCACGGCCTGCCCGCCGAGCTCGAGGCCATGAAGCAGCTCGGGATGACGGACAAGCAGCAGATCCTCGCCATGGGTATCGACAACTTCAACGACGCCGCCAGGGCCTCCGTCATGAAGTACGCGGGGGAGTGGCGCGACTACGTGACCCGCCAGGCCCGCTGGGTGGACTTCGACAACGACTACAAGACCCTCAACCCGGAGTACATGGAGTCCGTCCTCTGGGCGTTCAAGACGCTGCACGAGAAGGGCCTGACCTACAGCGGGTACCGGGTTCTGCCGTACTGCTGGAACGACGAGACGCCCCTGTCCAACCACGAACTCCGGATGGACGAGGACGTGTACCAGGACCGGCAGGACCAGACCGTCACGGTCACGTTCCCGATCCTCGCCGGCGCAACGGCCCTGTCGAAGGACCTCGCGGGCGTGCAGGCCCTCGCCTGGACCACGACGCCGTGGACGCTGCCCACCAACGCCGCACTCGCCGTCGGGCCCGACATCTCCTACGTCGTCGTCACCGGGGAGCGCGACGGCCAGGCCGGCCGCTACCTGCTGGCGGAGGACCTGCTGGGCAACTACGCCAAGGACCTCGGCTTCGCCGACGCCGCCGCCGCACGCGAGGCCGTCATGTCCCGCCACCGCGGGACCGAGCTGGAAGGGCTCACCTACGAGCCGCTGTGGGACTACCTCGCCGACCCCGAGGAGGGCGGCTACCGCAACGCCTTCCGCATCCTCGTGGCGGACTACGTCACCACGACGGACGGCACCGGCCTCGTGCACCAGGCACCCGCCTACGGCGAGGAGGACCAGAAGGTCTGCGAGGACGCCGGCATCCAGGTGATCCTCTCTGTCGACGAGGGCGCGAAGTTCCTGCCGATGTTCGGCAGGGGCCCGCTCGCGGAGATCGTCGGGCTGCAGGTCTTCGAGGCGAACCGGCACATCACCCGCGTGCTGAAGTCCGAGGGACGCCTCGTGCGGCAGGCCAGCTACGTGCACAGCTACCCGCACTGCTGGCGGTGCCGCAACCCGCTCATCTACCGCGCCGTGTCCTCGTGGTACGTCGAGGTGACGAAGATCCGCGACCGCATGGTGGAGCTCAACCAGGACATCACCTGGATCCCCGGCAACGTCAAGGACGGCCAGTTCGGCAAGTGGCTCGCCAACGCCCGCGACTGGTCCATCAGCCGCAACCGCTTCTGGGGCAGCCCCATCCCGGTCTGGGAGTCGGACGACCCCGAGTACCCGCGCACCGACGTGTACGGCTCGCTCGCCGAGCTGCAGGCCGACTTCGGCAGGCTCCCGCTGAACAAGCAGGGCGAGGTGGACCTCCACCGTCCGTTCATCGACGAACTCACCCGGCCCAATCCGGACGACCCGACCGGCCGGTCCACGATGCGCCGCGTCGAGGACGTCCTCGACGTCTGGTTCGACTCCGGATCCATGCCCTACGGCCAGGTGCACTACCCGTTCGAGAACGAGCAGTGGTTCGACACGCACAACCCCGCGGACTTCATCGTCGAGTACATCGGGCAGACGCGCGGCTGGTTCTACATGCTGCACATCCTGTCCACGGCTCTGTTCGACCGTCCGGCGTTCCGCAATGTCATCAGCCACGGGATCGTGCTCGGCTCGGACGGGCAGAAGATGTCCAAGAGCCTGCGCAACTACCCAGACGTCTCCGAGGTGTTCGACCGCGACGGCTCGGACGCCATGCGCTGGTTCCTCATGGCCTCGCCGATCCTCCGCGGCGGCAACCTCGTGGTCACCGAGCAGGGCATCCGCGACGGCGTCCGGCAGGTCATCCTGCCGCTGTGGAACGTCTGGCACTTCTTCAGCCTGTACATCAACGCGGCCGCCGGCGGCGCGGGCTACGAGGCGAAGACCGTGACACCCGAGGCCGCGGCACGGCTGGGTGAGCCGATCGACCGCTACATCCTCGCGAACACCGGCAACCTCGTGCGCGACATCACCGAGTCACTCGACGCCTTCACGATCAGCGACGCCTGCGAGTCCCTGCGCCGCTACCTGGACACGCTCACCAACTGGTACGTCCGCCGGAGCCGCCAGCGGTTCTTCGACGAGGACACGGACGCCTTCGACGTGCTCTACACGTGCCTCGAGGCCGTGTGCCGCGTCGCGGCGCCCCTGCTTCCCCTCGTGACGGAGGAGATCTGGCGAGGGCTCACCGGCGGTCGGTCCGTGCACCTCACGGACTGGCCCGAGGCCGCCGCGTTCCCCGCCGCCCCGGACCTCGTCGAGCAGATGGACCGCACGCGCCAGGTGTGCTCCGTGGGCTCCAGCCTCCGCAAGGCCGCGAACCTGCGGGTGCGCCTGCCGCTGCGGGAGCTGACCGTCGTCGCGCCCGGCGCAGCGGACCTCTCGGGCCAATACTCCGCGATCATCGCGGACGAACTGAACCTGAAGGGCGTCCGCCTGGTCGACTCGGCCGATGCCGAACCGGCCGAGTTCGGGATCACCCAGCGCCTCGTGGTCAACGCCCGCGCCGCCGGCCCGCGCCTCGGCAGGAACGTGCAGAGCGTCATCAAGGCGTCGAAGTCCGGCGACTGGTCTGTGGACGAGGACGGCGGCGTCACCGCCGGTGGCCTCGGACTGGAGCCGCACGAGTACACGCTCGACACCGTGGTGGAAGGCAACGACGCCGCGTCGAAAGCCGTGACGGTCCTGCCCGGCGGTGGATTCCTCGTCCTCGACACCGAGGTCACGGAGGAGCTGGCGGCGGAGGGCACGGCGCGCGACGCGATCCGCGCCATCCAGCAGGCACGGCGCGACGCCGACCTCGACATCAGCGACCGCATCACCACCACCATCGGTGTCGCGCCCGGGCAGGTCGGGGCACTCGAGGCGAACGCCGACCTGATCCGGGCGGAGACCCTCACGGTGGAGCTCCGCATCACCGCTGCCGAGGACGCCGGCAGCGATTTCAGCATCACCGTCGGAAAGCGGGAACAGCAGCATGGATGACACCAACGGCACCGGGGGCGGCCCAGGACTGGACGCCTTCTCGGTGGAGAGTGTGTACGCGGAACTCCTGGGCCGCGCGCCGGAGAACAGGATGGAGCCGCGCATGGCCCCCCTGCACCGGGCCATGGAGATCCTGGGGGAGCCGAACCGGGCCTTCCCGATCATCCACATCACCGGCACCAACGGCAAGACGTCGACGGCCCGCATGATCGAGAGCATCCTGCTGGCACACGACCTGCGGACGGGCCGCTTCACCAGCCCGCACCTCTCGCGTGTCACGGAGCGCATCAGCATCGACGGTGAGCCCGTGGACGACGACACGTTCGTGCGCGTCTGGGACGAGATCAAGCCCTACCTCGACATCATCGACGGCGAGCTCCTGGTCGCCGGCGAACCCCGCCTCACCTACTTCGAGTGCGTCACGATCCTCGCGTTCGCGATCTTCGCGGACGAGCCGATCGACGTCGGCGTGATCGAGGTGGGACTCGGCGGCATCACCGACGCCACGAACGTCGGCGACGGACAGGTGGCGGTCGTCACCCCCATCTCGCTCGACCACACCGACCTCCTCGGCGACACCGTCGAGGACATCGCCCTGGAGAAGGCCGGCATCATCAAGCCCGGCTCCTTCCTCGTCAGCGCGATCCAGCCGCGGGATGCCGCGCAGGTGCTCCTGGAGCGCGCCCGGGAGGTGGGTGCGGAGTTCCGGTTCGAAGGCGTCGAGTTCGGTGTCGAGTCGCGCACCGTCGCCGTCGGCGGGCAGGTGGTGTCCCTCACCGGACTCGCCGGACGCTACGGCGACCTGCTGGTACCCCTCCACGGCGAGCACCAGGCGGAGAACGCGGCCGTCGCGGTCGCCGCGGTGGAAGCATTCCTCGGCGGCGGTGAGCGCCGGCTCGAGACCGAGCTGATCCGCAACGGGCTGCGCGCCGTCACCTCGCCCGGCCGCCTCGAGGTCGTCCGGACCGCGCCGAGCATCATCGTGGACGCCGCCCACAACCCGGCCGGCGCCCGCGCCGCCGCGAAGGGCATCAGCGAGGCGTTCGACTTCTCCCGGCTCGTGCTGGTCATCGGCATCCTCGAGGACAAGGACGCCGCAGGCATCCTCGCCGAACTCCACGAGGAGCTCGGCGGCATCCTCGAGGACGTCTGCCTCACGCAGTCCACCTCGCCCCGCTCGATCCCCGCCGCGGACCTCCTGCAGGCCGCCCTCGCGGCCGGCTTCGCCGAGGAGAACATCAACATCGCCCCCGGTCTCGACGACGCCCTCGAATGGGCCGTCATGAAGGCCGAGGAGAACAACGACCTCGCCGGTGGCATCCTCGTGACCGGCTCCATCACCGTGGTCGGCGAGGCCCGCACGCTCCTGGGGAAGTAGGTAGGCCATGGCACGCAGAACCAGGGCACAGCGCGAGTGGCGGCCCGGCATGCCGAAGAAGCGGAGGTCCACGAAGATCCTCTTCGCCTCCACGGTCCTGCTGCTCGAGGCGTTCGTCGTCTTCTTCGCGACGCTCGCGGTCTTCGGACTGCGACGCGACGAGATCCCGCCCGCCGTCATCCTGACCTCGGGCCTGCTCCTCAGCGTCGTCCTCGTGCTGACGTGCGCCGTGCTGACCAAGCGGTGGGGGATCGGCCTCGGCTGGATCCTGCAGCTGGTGATCATCGCGGGCGGCATCCTCGAACCGGCCATGTTCGTGGTGGGCGTCGCGTTCGCGCTGACCTGGCTCTACGGCATCCGGCAGGGGATGCGCGTGGACCGCGAGAACGTGGAGCGGGACCGGCTGCAGGCCGAGTGGGAGAAGGCGAATCCGGAATAGCCGCCCGCTTTAGTAGAGTCGGTCCTGATACCACCACCTCCCCGACCCGACACCGCGCCGTCCCGGACGGCGCCCACCCCAGGAGTTCCCATGAGCGTTGAGCGCACCCTTGTCCTCGTCAAGCCCGACGGCGTGTCCCGAGGCCTGACCGGTACCATCCTGTCCCGCATCGAGGCGAAGGGCTACACCATCGCGGAGCTGAAGCAGGTCCGTGCCACCCGCGAACTCCTGGAGGAGCACTACGCGGAGCACGTGGGCAAGCCGTTCTTCGAGCCGCTCGTCGAGTTCATGCTCAGCGGTCCGATCGTCGCCGCGGTCTTCGAGGGCCAGCGCGTCATCGAGGGGTTCCGTTCGCTCGCGGGAACCACCGAGCCGACGGCAGCGGCGCCCGGGACCATCCGGGGCGACCTCGGCCGCGACTGGGGCGTCAAGGTGCAGCAGAACCTCGTGCACGGCTCCGACTCGGCGGAGTCGGCGGAGCGCGAGATCGGCATCTGGTTCGCCTGATACCGCGTCATCGGTTGCCCCGGGTCATGTGCCCGGGGCAACTGTGTTGATAGGTTAGGGCCATGATGACCTACCGCAGACTGGGTTCCTCCGGACTCAGCGTTTCCACCGTCGGGCTAGGCTGCAACAACCTCGGCAGGGCCGGCACCACCTCCGAATCGCAGGAGGGCACCGACGCCGTCGTGCATGCCGCGATCGACGCCGGCATCACGCTCTTCGACGTGGCCGACATGTACGGGAAGGCGCCCGGCGTCAGCGAGATGCAGCTGGGCAAGGCGCTCGGCAGCCGTCGCGATGACGTCGTCCTCGCCACGAAGTTCGGACTGGACATGAACGGGGTCAACGGACCCGACTGGGGGGCGCGCGGATCGCGGCGCTACATCATCCGGGCCGTCGAGGCGTCGCTGCGCCGCCTCGGCACCGAGTGGATCGACCTCTACCAGTACCACGCCCCCGATGCCGCGACGCCGATCGAGGAGACCCTCGCAGCCCTCGACGACCTCGTGACGAGCGGCAAGGTGCGGTACCTCGGACACTCCAACTTCGCCGGCTGGCAGATCGCCGAGGCCGAGTTCACCGCACGCAGCGGTGGGTACACGCCGTTCATCTCCGCGCAGAACCCCTACAACCTGCTGGACCGCCGCCTGGAGCGGGAGGTCGTCCCGGCCGTCGAGGCGTACGGGATCGGTGTGCTGCCCTACTTCCCCCTGGCGAACGGTCTGCTGACGGGCAAGTACCGCCGCGACGAGGTCCCCGCCGGGAGCCGGCTCACGCACTCCCGGAAGAACGTGCGGGAGACGGCGGACTGGGACCAGCTCGAGGCGTTCTCGGCCTTCGCGGCCGAACGTGGACTCAGCGAGGTCCAGGTGGCGTTCTCGTGGCTCGCCGCCCAGCCGTCCGTCGGCTCGGTGATCGCCGGTGCCACATCTCCCGAGCAGGTGCGCCAGAATGCCGCCGCAGCGGACTGGACGCCGTCGGACGAGGATCTGGCCGGACTGGACGGCATCTTTCCCCGCCCGGCGGCCTGACCCGGCGACAGTCCCGTGCCGGGCCGCGTGGTCGCCGCACCGGACGCCGATGGACCCCCGGCTCGTGCCGGGGGTCCATCGTCGTTCTGCCTGTCCGCGCGTACGGTTCAGGCCCGGTGGAACGTCTTCCCGATGACGCGCTCGGATGCTCCGACGCGATCGAGGTAGGGCGTGATGCCGCCGAGGTGCAGCGGCCAGCCGGCGCCCAGGATCATGCACAGATCGATGTCCTCCGGCGCGGCGACCACGCCTTCGTCGAGCATCCGCCCGATCTCGTCGGCCAGCGCATCCTGCGTACGGCGCAGCACGTCCTCCGCGGACGATGCGCTGGTTCCGCGCTCCATCAGCGCCAGGGTCTGGTCGGGAACGGTCTCGGTGCCGTCCTCCTGCTTCACCCACAACCCCTTGATCCCGGCGTCGATGAGTGTCCGCTGGTTCGCCGAGACGTGGAAGCGCTCCCCGAAAGCCTCGTGCAGCGACTCCTGGACGTGCTGGCCGACGGGCAGCCCCACGAGGGCGAGCAGCCGGAAAGGCGTCATGGGCAGACCCATCGGACGCAGTGCATCGTCGGCCGTCGCGGCGTCCGTGCCCTCGTCGAAGACGGCGGTGATCTCGCCGAACATGCGTCCGAGGATGCGGTTCACCACGAAGGCGGGGGCGTCCTGCACGAGGACCGCGTTCTTCTTCAGGCCCTTCGCCAGCACGAACGCCGTCGCCAGCACGGCGTCGTCCGTCGAGGGCGCGCGCACGACCTCGAGCAGCGGCATCGCGGCGACGGGATTGAAGAAGTGGAAGCCGACCACCCGCTCCGGATGGACGAGGTCCGCGGCCATCTCCGCCACGGACAGCGAGGAGGTGTTGGTCGCGAGGATGCACTCGGGGGAGACGACGGCCTCGACCTCCGCGAAGACCTGCTTCTTGACGGACATCTCCTCGAACACGGCCTCGATCACGAAATCGGCGTCGGAGAAGACGTCCTTGGAGACCGAGCCGGTCACCAGTGACCTCGTCCGGTTGGCGGCGTCCTGGGACAGGCGCTTCTTCCCGAGCAGCTTCTCGATCTCCGCGTGCACGTACGCCACGCCCTTGTCCACGCGGTCCTGGTCGATGTCCGTGAGGACCACCGGAACCTTGAGCCGGCGGGCGAACAGGAGCGCGAGCTGGCCGGCCATGAGACCCGCGCCGACGACGCCGACCTTCGAGACCGGGCGCGCGAGCTTCCGGTCGGGAGCTCCTGCCGGGCGCTTGCCGCGCTTCTGCACGAGGTCGAGGAAGGCGTAGACCGTTGCATGGAACTCGGGCGTCTGCATCAGTTCCGCCAGTGCGGTGCACTCCGCCGCCGCCGACTCCTGCCTCGACCAGGTGAGGCCGGACTCGAGCAGATCCAGCACGCGCGAGGGCGCGGGAGCGGCGTTGCCGGTCTTCGCCTCGACGAAGGCCCTGCCTGCGGCGACCGCTGCGGTCCAGGCGGCGTCGTCGTACTGCGCGAGCGCGGCGCGCCGCTCCTCGACGGCAGCTGCGGCTGCGCCGCCCCGGAGCACCTGCGCCGCCCACAGCAGGGACTGCTCGAGGTAGTCGGCGGGTTCGAAGAGGGCGTCGGCGATGCCGAGCCCGTAGGCGGCCCTGCCGTCGAGGCTGCGGTTGTTGCTCAGCGGGTTCTCGATCATCACCTTGACGGCATGGGCGGGGCCGATCAGCCGCGGCAGGCGGTAGACGCCACCCCAGCCGGGCACGAGTCCGATGAAGGCCTCGGGCAGGCCGATGCCGTTGGCCCCGGAGGACACCGTGCGGTAGTTCGCGGCGAGGGCGATCTCGAGGCCGCCACCCAGAGCGACACCGTTGATGAAGGCGAAGCTCGGCACGCCCAGGTCGGCGAGGAGGTCGTACGCCTCGTGTCCCAGTTCGGCCATGAGCCGGCCGAGGTGCTCGGACTTCACGCTCTTGACGGTGCTGAGGTCGGCGCCGGCCACGAGGAAGTAGGGCTTGCCCGTCACGGCGACGGCGGAGATCTCGCCGCGCGCCGCGCGTTCCTTCAGCTCCTCGAGGGTGCGGCCGAATTCGATGAGCGTGGTGGGGCCCAGCGTGGTGGGTTTCGTGGAGTCGAGGTCGTTGTCCAGCGTGATGAGCGCGAGGACGCCCGCGCCCTCGGGCAGTGTGATGTCCTGCACGTAGGAGTGGGTGACGATCTCGGCCGGGACGAGGCCGGCCAGTTCGTCGTAGCGTTCGAAGCTCATGCTGCGTCCTGTCCGTAGTGCTCGTGGTGGGGGTTCTCCCAGATGACCGTCGCGCCCATGCCGAGGCCGATGCACATCGTCGTCATGCCGTAGCGCACGCCCGGGTCCTCCTCGAACTGGCGGGCGAGCTGGTTCATGAGCCGCACGCCGGAGCTGGCCAGCGGGTGTCCCACGGCGATCGCGCCGCCGTAACGGTTCACGCGGGGGTCCTCGTCGTCGATGCCGAAGTGGTCGAGGAAGCTCAGCACCTGCACCGCGAAGGCCTCGTTGATCTCGAACAGCCCGATGTCGCCGATCTCCAGGCCTGCCTGCCGGAGTGCCTTCTCCGTGGCCGGGACGGGCCCGATGCCCATCACCTCCGGTTCTACACCGGCGAAGGCGTAGGCGACCAGGCGCATGCGGACGGGCAGACCGAAGTCGGCTGCTGCGTCGGCGGAGGCGAGCAGGGCTGCCGTGGCGCCGTCGTTCAGTCCGGCAGCATTCCCGGCGGTGACGCGGCCGTGCGCACGGAAGGGTGTCCGGAGCGCTGCGAGGTCCTCGGTTGTGGTCCCCGGGCGGGGCGGCTCGTCGACGGTGTTCAGGGTCCAGCCGGAACCGGGCTTCCTGCCGGCCACGGGTACCAGATCGGGCTGGATCCGCCCTGCCTCGTAGGCCTGCGCCAGCTTCTGCTGGCTGCGGACCGCATAGGCGTCCGCCCGGTCCCTGGTGATCGACGGGAAGCGGTCGTGCAGGTTCTCCGCCGTGTTGCCCATGTTCAGTGCCGCCGGATCGACGATGCGCTCGGAGACGAAGCGCGGGTTGGGATCGGCATCCGCTCCCATGGGGTGGTTGCCCATGTGCTCGACACCGCCTGCGATGACGACGTCGTATGCGCCGAAGGCGATCCCCGAGGCGGTGGTGGTCACAGCCGTCATGGCGCCGGCGCACATCCGGTCGATGGCGAATCCTGGGACCGTGCGGGGGAGCCCGGCCAGGAGGGCAGCGGTGCGGCCGATGGTGAGGCCCTGGTCCCCGGTCTGGGTGGTGGCGGCGATGGCGACGTCGTCGATCCGCTCGGGCGGCAGGGTCGGGTTCCGGCGCAGCAGGTCGCGGATGCACTTCACCACGAGGTCGTCCGCGCGCATGCCGGCGTAGATGCCCTTCTCGCCGGCCCTGCCGAAGGGGGTGCGTACTCCGTCGACGAAGACGACGTCGCGGACGGCTCGTGACGCGCTGCGTGCGGGCACCGTCCCGGTATCTAGGCTCACCTGTTGCTCCTCTTCGAGATGTAGGTCAGCGATCATGTTACTGGTGAGTAACATAGCGTGCAAGCGACAGGAGCCGGCCCGGGATTCAGCCTTCGGGCGTCTCCCGCACCTTCGCAGGCAGGGGATCGGGGTCCAGGAATGCGACGGTGATGATCGCCGCCACCTGCTCGATCTGCCAGGGGCGCGCCCCCAGGTCGGCGAGTGCCGCCGAGACGGACTCGAGCGAGATCTCGGCCGGCGGACGCCAGGCGATGCGGCGCAGGTAG
The DNA here is from genome assembly GCF_054511015.1 of Arthrobacter sp. MDT1-48-3. Taxonomy (NCBI): domain Bacteria; kingdom Bacillati; phylum Actinomycetota; class Actinomycetes; order Micrococcales; family Micrococcaceae; genus Arthrobacter; species Arthrobacter sp. MDT1-48-3. The sequence continues at coordinate 65,846 of NZ_JBTNDL010000005.1, read as the reverse complement.
TCAGGCGTGAGCAGGTTCTCCACCGGCATGTCCAGCTTCTCCGCACACTGCGCGACGCGCGGGCGCGCGGTCTGCAAGCGGGCCGCGGCCTCGGGATCCTTCTCGGGCCAGATGCGGGGCGGGGGCGGCGCGTTGGTCGGCACGTGCAGGGGTGGGAGGTCGGTGAGCTTCCTCGCGTCGCTGATGCATCTCAGCCACCGGGGCGCCTCCTTCTGCGCTGCCCGGCCGTGGAACCCCTTCGTGGCCAGCAGCTGCGGGACGGTGGCCGGCATCGCGCGCGCGGCCGCGACGATCGCCGAATCGGGGATGAGGCGGCCGGGTGCCACGTCGCGACGCTGTGCGAGGTCCTCGCGCTCCAGCCACATCTGGCGGACGGCGGCGAGCTGGCGGCGGTCGCGCAACTGGTGCAGGCCCGAGGTGCGGCGCCACGGATCCACGCGCGGTTCGGCGGGCGGGGTGCGGCGGATGTGCTCGAACTCCTCCTCGGCGATGCCTAGCTTTCCGCCCTCCTCCAGCAGGCCGGCGAGCTTGTCCCGCAGTTCCGCCAGGACCTCGACGTCGAGCGCGGCGTAGCGGAGCCACGGCTCGGGCAGCGGCCGCTTGGACCAGTCCGCCGCCGAGTGCTCCTTCGCCAGGCTGAAGCCGAGCTGCGACTCGATGACGGCGGCGAGGCCGACCCGGGGGAGTCCGGCGAGGCGCGCCGCCAACTCCGTGTCGAAGAGCCTGTCCGGCCACATCCCGAGCTCGGCGAGGCAGGGGAGGTCCTGGCTCGCGGCATGCAGGATCCACTCGACGCCGTCGAGGGCGTCGTCGATGATCTGGAGGTCGTCGAAGGGCTCGGGGTCGATCAGCCACGTCCCGGCACCCTCCCGGCGGATCTGGACGAGGAAGGCGCGCTGTCCGTAGCGGAAGCCGGAGGCGCGCTCGGCGTCGACAGCCGCGGGTCCCGTCCCGGCCGCGAGGGCCGCTGCCGCCCGCTCGAGCCCGGCGGGCGTGTCGATCACGAGGGGGACGCCTTCGCGCGGTTCGGTCAGCAGGGGGAGTGCGGCGGGTATGCCGGGATCGGACGCGTCGGTGCTGTCCGTGTGTTCGGAGGTATGGGAACTCATGGTGATTTCAGTCTATCCCCGCGGGCGTGTGCGCCCGGAAAGCACCCGGTGCTGCTCCCGGGACCGGACGGTGCAGCGCGGAGTCAGGACCTGCGGTGCGGAAGGTGCGCGACGCCGTCGGGCAGCGGCGGCAGCCCGGCGAAGGTGCAGACCATCTCCGACCACGCCTCGAGGTGCCTCCGCACGTCAGAGGTCTCCGGTGTCCAGGACGCGCGGAGTTCGATGTCGATGGTGTCGGGCCGGTCCTCGAGCGTCCCGTAGCTCTCCGAGAGGATCCTCGTGGCCGTCCCCCCGGTGCTGTGGTGGCGTGCCCCGTGATTGCCCAGTGCTTCTACCAGCCAGGTCCAGGCGACCGAGCCGAGGAGCGCGTCGTTGCCCATGTCCGGTTCGAGCTGTGCCCGGATGTAGGTGACGATCCGGAAGCGGCCGTTCCAGACCTCGGAGCCGTCGGGATCGTACAGGAGGATGAACCGTCCGGTCGCCAGCTCCTCGGGCTCGGGCGGGAGCAGGAGGGTGCGGGCCGGGCCGTGGAGCGGTGGCGGCAGGACGGGCGTGGCCTCGAAGACCTCGGCCCCGAGTGCCACCGCGAAGGGGGCCAGGCGCGACGGCGCCGGAATCTCCTCGAGCCGGATCTCGCTGCGACGGGCTGCTTGCCGCAGGCCGGCGAGGGCGTCCAGGAATTCCGCAGGTAGTTGCGTTATACCGCCGATTGCACTCACCCCCGCAGGTTATGCCCTGCGGGGGTGGCTGCTGCGGCGGCGCGCCGTCGCAACGGGTGTGCGGGCGGGCGCATCCGGCCCGGGACGCACCGCCCGCGTCAGGCGGAGACTTCCCGACGGATCGCCTCGATGAAGGAGTCGACGTCCTCCTCGGTGGTGTCGAACGAGCACATCCAGCGGACCTCCCCGGTGGCCTGGTCCCAGTCGTAGAAGCGGAAGCTCTCGCGGATGCGGTCGGCCGAGCCTGGAGGCAGGATGGCGAAGACCGCGTTGGCCGTGGTCTCCTGCGTGAGCGTCACGCCCTTGATGCCGCGGACGCCCTCGGTCAGGCGTGCGGCCATCGCGTTGGCATGCCCCGCCGAGCGGAGCCACAGGTCGCCCTCCAGCAGGGCGATGAGCTGCGCCGAGACGAAGCGCATCTTCGACGCCAGCTGCATGTTGAGCTTGCGCAGGTACTCCAGGCCCGTGGACGCCTCCGGGTTCAGGACGACGATGCACTCACCGAACATCAGGCCGTTCTTGGTGCCGCCGAAGGACAGGATGTCCACGCCGGCGTCGCGCGTGAAGGCGCGCAGTGGCTGGCCGAGGGCGGCCGCGGCGTTGGCGAGCCGGGCACCGTCCATGTGGACCCGCATGCCACGGGCGTGGCAGTGGTCCGCGATCGCCTTGATCTCCGCGACGGAGTACAGCGTGCCGAGCTCGGTGGTCTGGGTGATCGAGACCGCCAGGGGCTGCGCGCGGTGCTGGTCCCCCCAGCCCCACGCCTCACGGTCGATCAGCTCGGGAGTCAGCTTGCCGTCCGGCGTCGGGACCGTCAGCAGCTTGATGCCGCCCACCCGCTCCGGAGCCGCGTTCTCGTCCACGTTGATGTGGGCCGTCCGCGGGCAGACGACGGCGCCCCAGCGCGGCAGGATCGACTGCAGCGAGAGCACGTTGGCGCCCGTGCCGTTGAAGACGGGGTAGATGGAGATGCCCTCGCCGAAGTGGTGCTCCATCACCTCCTGCAGGCGTGCGGTGTACTGGTCCTCGCCGTAGGCGACCTGGTGGCCCTCGTTCGCTGCGGCGAGCGCGGTGAGGACTTCCGGATGCACGCCCGAGTAGTTGTCGGAGGCGAAGCTCCGCTGGGTGCGGTCGTGCAGGGACGGGGCTGTTGTCAGGGTGTCGGTCACGGTTCCATTATCCCCGATGCGCGTCGCGCACCGCGTCGATGCGGGCCCCGTTGACGTCCGCCGGAGGCGCCCCGAGCAGCGACGCCAGGATGCCGGCGAGATCGTCGACGTGCGTGTAGCCCGGGAACTTCCGGTCGGGGTGCTGCTGCCGCAGGGTGTCGTCGACCAGCGCCTTGACCACGACGGCGGTCGATGCCGCCGCGCTGCCGTCCCTGGCGAAGCCGTCGGCGACGGCCTGGAGCCAGGCGTCGACGGAGGCCTTGACCGCGGCGTAGGAGGCGTTGCCGGCCGTCGGGGCGGCGACGGCGGTGGCGGACACCGCCGCGAGGCGTCCGCTCCGCTCGGCCAACTGGTCGTAGAAGGCCCTGCTGGTGTTGAAGAGGGTGACGAACACCGAGCAGTGCAGGGCGTCGTAGTCCGCCGTGGACTGGGCGGTGATCCCCTTGCCGCCCCGCCAGCCGCCGACGAGGTGGAACAGGGCGTCTGCGCCGCCGTGGTCGGCGCGTACGCGGTCGGCGAGGACCCGCACCGCCGCCTCGTCCGTGAGGTCGCACTCCTGGCGGTCCACGCCCTCGAGCGTCGCGAAGGCCTCGGCGAGCCGCCCGGCGTCCGAGCCGACGGCGACCACCGTCAGTCCGTCCGCGAGGAGCCGTCGCGTGAGGGCCCTGCCGGATGCGCTGGTGGCACCGGCGACGACGGCGGTCCGGCCGCCGGTGCTCTCGCTCATGCCGCGTCCGCCGTGATGCCCGCGGTGGACTCGATGACCGGCTTCATCTTGCGGTCGAGGGCCTCGAAGAACATCGAGAGCGGGAACTCGTCGTCGAGCACGGCGTCGGTCAGGCCACGCGGGGGGCCGAGGAGCTCGAGCGCGTCGGGACCCTTGGCCCAGACCGATGCGGGGTGCGGCGTGACCGTGGCGGATACCAGGTCGTAGGCGGCCAGCCAGTGCGCGATCTTCGGCCGGTCGATCGAGCGCCAGTACAGCTGCTCGATCTGCTCGCCGAGGGCGACGACGACGTCCGCCGCCTCGTCCCAGTCGATGGTGAGCTCGGTGTCGGTCCAGTGCAGGACGCGGTGCTGGTGCATCCACGCGAACAGGAGCTGTCCGCCGAGGCCGTCGTAGTTGCGCACGCGGCTGCCGGTGATGCTGAAGCGGAAGATGCGGTCGAAGATGACCGCGTACTGCACGAGCTTCGCGTGCTTCCGCGCCTCGGGTGACGCGTCCTCGTCCTTCTCGATCGTCACGGATTCACGGAAGGCGGTGAGGTCGCAGCGCAGTTCCTCGAGCGAGTACAGGAAGAAGGGCATGCGCTGCTTGATCATGAAGGGGTCGAAGGGGAGGTCGCCGCGCATGTGCGTGCGGTCGTGGATGAGGTCCCACATCACGAAGGTCTCCTCGGTGAGTTTCTGGTCGTCGAGGAGTTCCAGGGCGTCCTGCGGCAGTTCCAGGCGCGTGATGTCGGCGGCTGCCCGGACCACGCGGCGGAACCGGGCGGCCTCGCGGTCGGCGAAGATGGCTCCCCAGGTGAAGGTCGGGGTCTCGCTCACCGCGACGGTCTCGGGGAACAGGACGGCGGAGTTCGTGTTGTAGCCCTCGGTGAAGTCGAGGAATCGGATGGGCACGAACAGGCCGTTCGAGTATGCGCCCGCTTCGAGCTCGGCGATGAATTCGGGCCAGAGGACCTCGATCAGCACCGCCTCGACGAGCCGGCTGGTGCTGCCGTTCTGGGTGTACATGGGGAACACCACGAGGTGCTGGAGGCCGTCCGTGCGGTCCTGCTGGGGCTGGAAGGCGAGCAGCGGCTCGAGGAAGTCGGGAACGGCGAATCCGCTCGATCGCCAGGCGTCGAATGCCGTGACGGTGCGCCGGAGGTACTCGGCGTCGTGGGGGAACAGGGGAGCGAGCTCCGTGATCGCGGCCGTGATGGCGGCCGTGAGCTCGGCGGCCGGAGCGTGGTGCTCCGGCTCCGGGATGGAACCGTCCTTGACCTGCAACAGGCGCAGCTCCTGGGCTGCTGCCTTGAGGGAGAGCCAGGCGGGCTGCTCCTGGGGCGTGGTGTCGACGGGCGCGAGGGGGGTGACGGTCATGGCTCCTGCTTTCTCTGGTCGTGGATGTCGGATCCGTTGCCGCGAGCGTAGCAACCAGGACAGCTCCTCTTACACTCCGAAGGGAGAAGTTCCAGAAAGTCTTATGCTCGGAGGCGGACGACCGCGGGAGAGGACCAGACCGGCTTTCCCCGCTATGGGACGCACAAGGGACGTACCCGGACACGCCGGACACGGGAAAGGCCGGCTCGCGGCCGGCCTTTCCGCACGCTCTCGTCCGGGCTACTCCGCCGGAACGAGCTTCATGGAGATCGAGTTGATGCAGAACCGCTGATCCGTGGGGGTGTCGAAGCCCTCGCCCTTGAACAGGTGCCCGAGGTGGGAGTCGCATCTGGCGCAGCGCACCTCGATGCGTTCCATGCCCATCGACCTGTCATGCAGGTACCGCACCCTGTCGTCCGCCAGCGGCGCCCAGAACGAGGGCCACCCGCAGTGCGAGTCGAACTTCTCGTTGCTCGTGAACAGATCGGCACCGCAGGCGCGGCAGGCGTAGGTGCCGGCCGTCTTCGCGTCGTAGTACTCCCCGGTGTAGGGGCGCTCGGTGCCCGCCTTGCGCAGGACCTGGAACTCCTGGGGAGTCAGTTCCCGGCGCCACTCGTCATCGGACTTCTCGATCTCGGGCCGGTAGGTGTCGCGTTCGGTAGTCATATCCGGTGCAACGCCTACGAGTCGCCGATAAATCCCGAACCCGAGTACAGGTGCAGCACGGCGATACCGAGCTTGTCCTGTGCCCTGTTGGCCCAGTCGGTGTGGAACGTGTCGGCCATGGCGTGCGGACGCGTGATCACCACCGCCTGCTCGGCCCCACTCTCCGTGGCCTCCCGCACGAGGGCGTCCACGGGATTCCCCGTCGTCGTGCGCCCGCCCGCCGCGAACCCCTCGTCCCGCAGCAGGCGGAGGGACGCGTCGAGGGCGGTGCGGGCGGCGGCTTCGTCATGGCGGCGGTCGTCGCCGGAGAACGAGCGGAACGCCTCACCGACCTCGAGGAGGCTCAGGTGGCGGAAGAACTCGCCCAGGACGGACTCGTTGCGGTCCTCGGGGATCAGGACGACGACCTCGGCGGGGTCCTCACCCTGCAGGGTCCGCAGGTTCCGGAGATCGGGGTGGGTCAGGGCTTCCTCGGTCAGCACCAGTATTGTTCGGCTCATGGCGCCACTGTACTGCGGCGCCCCGCCCGCCCGCGGTGCTGCAGGGCCGCGAATCGACGGCGCCTGCGGCGCAGGGTAGAAATGGAGCTATGGCAACTGGAACGTCGACGGCCGCGACGCAGCGGGTTCGGGCTCCCTGGCTCAAGTGGACCGCACTCGGGGTGGGCGCGGGAGCCGCGCTCGCGTCCTCCGCGGCCGGCGCGGTGTCCGGGCTCGCCGTGTACTTCGCCCGGCAGATCGTCACACCGGCGCGCAGGCGCGACGAGAACCTGGAGATCCTCGCGGTGGTCGGACAGGCGGGCAACCGCACCGTGATCCTCCCCGCGAACGAGGACACGACCATCGAGGGTACCTACAGCCTGCACTTCGACGGGGGAGCGGGCCACGCCCGCGTGGGCGCCATCCGGTCCTACGTGCCCCGGGAGGGGACGGTGGAGCGTGAGGTGGAGGAGGTCTATGCGGGCGACCTGACCTCGGCGACCCGCGGGTGGTGGGGCGGGGCCGTCTACCCGTCACCGGCCGCGATGGGTTTCGCCGAGGAGGAGGTGAGCATCCCCGTCGAGGGCGGCTCGGCCCCGGCCTGGCTCGTCCGCGCTGAAGCTCCTGCCCGTACCTGGGCCATCATGGTGCACGGCCGCGGAGCCTCCCGGGCGGAGGCGCTGCGCGCCGTACCGCCGGCGCGCCGGCTCGGCATGACCAGCCTCGTCCTGTCCTACCGGAACGACGGCGAGGCGCCGTCCGCGCCGGACGGCCGCTACGGCCTCGGGATGACGGAGTGGCACGACGTCGACGCCGCGATCGATTTCGCCGTGTCCTCCGGTGCCCGCGACGTCGTGCTCTTCGGCTGGTCCATGGGCGGCGCGATCGTCCTGCAGACCGCCGACCTCTCCCGGCACCGGCGGCGCATCGCCGCGCTGGTGCTCGACGGCCCCGTCGTCAACTGGATCGAGGTGCTCGCGCACCACGCCGAGCTGAACCGGATCCCCGCCCCTGTCGGGCGGTTCGGGCAGTACCTCCTCGCCAGCCGGCGCGCACGGCGGATCACCGGACTGGCAGCCCCACTGGATCTCAAGAGCATGGACTGGATCGCCCGCGCCGAGCAGCTGACCCTGCCCACGCTCGTCCTGCACAGCGAGGACGACGAGTTCGTGCCCATCGGGCCCTCGGCGGAACTGGCCGCCAGGAACCCGGCCTTCGTCACCCTCGAGCGGTTCCACCGCGCCCGCCACACGAAGGAGTGGAACCTCGATCCGGAACGGTGGGAGGCCGTCGTCGAACGCTGGCTGGACGCACACCTGAACGGCCGGGCCCTCCCCGGTGGGAAGGTGCCCGGCCCGGAGACTACTGCGCTTCCCTGATCTTCCGCTTGATCCGGCCCAGCATCGCGGCCATGCCGCGCATGCGCAGCGGGGTGATCGCCCGGGTCAGGCCGAGACGGTCGGGGACGTCGTCGGGAACGGCGAGGACGTCCGCGGCAGGCAGCCCGTCGAGTCCCTCGAGCAGCACGCCGGCGAATCCGCGGGTCGTGGGAGCCTCCGGCGGGGCGGAGAAGAACAGGTGCACGCGGCGCTCGGGCTCCTCGCCGATCTCCATGGTGAGGAAGAGCGGGCTCTGGCACTCGACCACCTGCTCCAGGAGCTCGGGGTGGTTCCCGTAGCGCTCCGGCAGGTCCGGGAGTTCCCGGGAGAAATCGAGCAGGAGCTGCAGCCGGTCCGGCTCCGTCAGGTCCTGGAAGTCGTCGATGATCTCGGCGAGCTTCGCCGGGACGGCCCCGGTGGTCATCGGGCCGCCCGTACCGGGCTCGCGGGCACGTCGCCGGGCTCGGTGCCCCGGACGATCGGTACGCGCACAGCATTGCCCCATTCGGTCCAGGAGCCGTCGTAGTTGCGCACGTTCGGGAAGCCGAGCAGGTGCGTCAGGACGAACCACGTGTGGCTCGACCGTTCTCCGATCCGGCAGTAGGCGACGACGTCGTCGCCGTCCTGCAGGCCGGCTTCGCCGCGGTAGATGGCGTCGAGCTCCGCGCGCGTCCGGAAGGTCCCGTCCTCGGCGGCCGCACGCGCCCAGGGGACGGAGCGCGCGGTGGGGATGTGCCCTCCGCGCATCGCGCCCTCCTCCGGGTAGGCGGGCATGGTGGTGCGGGCCCCGGTGTACTCGTCGCCCGAGCGGACGTCGATCAGGGGCTTCCCGAGGTGGTCGAGGACATCGCCGAGGAAGGCGCGCACGGGTGCGTCGTCGCGCTCGACGACCGGGTAGTCGCTCGGTGCGGTGTCCGGCTTGTCCGTCGTGAGCTCCCGGCCCTCGGCCACCCACTTGTCGCGGCCGCCGTCGAGCAGCCGGACGTCCTCGTGGCCGAAGAGCGTGAAGACCCAGAGGGCGTAGGCGGCCCACCAGTTGCTCTTGTCGCCGTAGATCACCACGGTGGAGTCGCGGGAGATGCCCTTGGTGGCCATGAGGCGTGCGAACGCGGCGCCGTCGAGGTAGTCGCGCGTCACCTCGTCGTTCAGCTCGGTGTGCCAGTCGATCTTGACGGCGCCGGGCACATGCCCCGTCTCGTACAGCAGGACGTCCTCGTCGGACTCGACGACCACCAGACCCTCGGCGCCCAGGTTGGCGGCGAGCCAGTCGGTGGAGACGAGCCGCTCGGGATGGGCGTACTCGGCGAACTTGTCCTGCGTATCTGGAGCCAGTGTCATTGCGGCCTTTCGCATAGCTGTCTGCTCGAAGGAGCGTCTCTTCCTCCCTAGCGTAACCACGCGCCCGCCCGATTGCTTCCGGCTCCCCAGCGTGCGGCCGGGGCCGCGATTCCCGGTGCCGGCGCCGGTGCAGGGGGGACCGGCGCCGGGTACCCCGCGTGCTATCCGCGTCCGATCCGCGTCCGGTCAAGGACCTGCGGGAGCGGCACGGACCACCGGCGCACGGACCGCCTTGCCGTAGTCTTGCCTAGCGAAGCGGCCTCCCGCGGGGGCCTCGCGACACCCAGCCGGAAAGAGAAAGCGGTCCAGATCCGTGCCAGCCACCGAACACCTCACAGCGCGCACCCCGAAGGTCTCCGTCGATGAGTTGCTGGGCGGTTTCTACCCGTCGCCCCGCTTCGGCGAGGTGTCCTTCGACACGTATCGTCCGGACCCCCAGCAGCCGTCGCAGTCTGCCGCCGTGACCAAGCTGCGCGAGTTCGCCTCCTCCGTCGACGAGCCCGAGCCCTCGGGATTCCGCAGACTGTTCGGCGGGGGCAGGAAGACCACCACGCGGGCGGGGATCTACCTCGACGGCGGATTCGGCGTCGGCAAGACGCACCTGCTCGCATCGCTCTGGCACGCATCCACGGGCCGCAAGGCGTTCGGCACCTTCGTCGAGTACACGAACCTGGTCGGAGCGCTGAGCTTCCGCAAGACCGTCGACGCGCTCAGCGGCTACAGCCTCGTGTGCATCGACGAGTTCGAACTGGACGACCCCGGGGACACGGTGCTGATGTCCCGGCTGATGCGCGAACTGGCCGACGCCGGCGTCAAGCTCGCGGCGACGTCGAACACCCTTCCCGGGTCGCTCGGGGACGGGCGCTTCGCAGCCGAGGACTTCCAGCGCGAGATCCAGGTCCTCGCGGACCAGTTCGAGGTGGCCAGGATCGACGGCGAGGACTACCGCCACCGGGGGCTGCCCCAGGCCCCGGCAGCGCTCGACGACGCCGCGCTGCGCGAGCGCATCGACGCCTACTCCGGCGGCGTCCTGGCGGAGGACGACTTCGGGGACCTGGTCCGGCATCTCGCCGACGTCCACCCGAGCCGTTACCGGCAGCTCCTCGACGGGATCGACGCCGTCGCCTGGCACGACGTGGACACGATCACCGAGCAGTCCGTCGCCCTGCGGTTCGTGGTCCTGGCCGACCGGCTCTACGACCGGGACGTGCCGATCATGGCGAGCGGCACGACGTTCGACCACCTCTTCACCGAGGAGATGATGGGCGGCGGCTACATGAAGAAGTACTACCGGGCGGTCTCCCGCCTCACCGCCCTCGCGCGGCAGGGGAGCGACGTCGTCCACTAGGCCCATCGCGGTCCTCCCGCCGCCTCCGGCGGGAACGCAAGAAGCGCCGGTGCCGCCTCTCGGCGGGACCGGCGCTTCCTTATTGCCAGGCTGGGAATTACACGGCCGGCGGAGGGGTAGGGCTGGTGTCGCCCTTGCCGTCCTTCTTGTCGATCCTGTCCACCATCCCCGAAGCCTTCGTCTGCACTCCGTTGATGTGGTGCGAGTACTTGCCATGGGTCCTGCTGTCGACGAAGTCGCCAGCCTTCCCGATGCCGTTCTTCACCTTGTCGGAATTATCGCCAATGAGTTCGGTCGCCTTACCCGCGAGGGTGCCGGCCTTGCCCTTGAGCCCGTCCAATAAACCCACGGACACCTCCTTTCGGTCGTGGAAACGCAGGACCGTTTCCGCTGCTCCAAGCATAGAGGAGGATCCCCGGGGTCCGGCGGGAGAACGGAGGAGTTCGCTCGGGGCTGAGCACAAAAAATGCCCGGTCCTCGCCAGGACCGGGCAACGGCCGCAATCGGCCGGAAAGAGCGGACGACGGGATTCGAACCCGCGACATCCACCTTGGCAAGGTGGTGCTCTAGCCAGCTGAGCTACGTCCGCAAAAAAGCGCCCCCGAGGGGGCGCCTTCGTGGGCGATACTGGGATCGAACCAGTGACCTCTTCCGTGTCAGGGAAGCGCGCTACCGCTGCGCCAATCGCCCATTTTCATGGTGCTCGTACCGTAGTGAGGTGGGGACGGGATTCGAACCCGCGTATACGGCTTTGCAGGCCGCTGCCTCGCCTCTCGGCCACCCCACCGTGACCGGATCGCTCCGGCCACCGGACTGATCCGGCCATACAGTGACTTGCGAGCGGACGACGGGATTCGAACCCGCGACATCCACCTTGGCAAGGTGGTGCTCTAGCCAGCTGAGCTACGTCCGCAGAAGAAGGAAGAACCCGGAATTCCCGCTACCTGCTGAGCATTTCGCGGTGTTTCTTCGTTTTCCAACGAGAAAAAACTCTATCGGACGTTCGGGAGTTCGTCCAATCGGCGGGCGGACGCGCTGCCTCGGCGGGGCCCCGGGACGCCCCTTCGCCTGCATCCCGCTGTCAGAGGAGCCTGAGAGACTGGAGCCATGACCGCCCCGCTCCTTGCACACGCAACGCCGCACGGCCGCATGTACGCCCGCTCCACGACCGAGCAGCCGTCCGTGCCGTCCATCACCACCGTCATCTCGCAACTGCCCAGTTCCCTCGGTGGCTGGTTCGGTCACATGGCGGCCAGTGCCCTGTCGCGGGATCCGCGGCTGCCCGGAGCGCTGGGCGATCCGGCCGAGCTCAGGACGGCGGTCCGGGACGCGGCGTCGGCCGCCGAGCGCTACCGTGACGACGCGGCACTGCGCGGCACCCGGGTCCATCACTACTGCGAGCAGGTTGCCCTGCGCGCCCTCGGCCGCCCCGACGAGCTCGAGGCTGCCCGACTGGCCCTGGAGGAGAACGGTGAGGGCGGTTTCGCGCAGCGGTTCGACGAGTGGTGGGACCTGTACGACGTGCGTCCCGTCGAGCCGGAACTGACGGTGTGGAACACGGAGCTGGGCTACGCGGGCACCCTCGACCTCATCGCCACGATCGGCGGCAGGACCTGCCTCATCGACTACAAGACCAAGAACACCGACCGGAACGGCTTCGTGAAGGCCCTGGACGACAAGGTCGTCATGCAGCTGGTCGCCGGCATGAAGGCGCAGGAATCCCTCGTCGATCCGCAGAAGGGCGAATGGCGGCCGTGGGTCCACGACGACCAGCCGCTGCTGCTCGGCGTGGCCGTGGGCCAGACCGAGGTGCGGGCGATGCGGGCCAACCCCGCCGTGCTGCGGAACCACTGGCTGCGGTTCTGCGCCCTGCGCCGGGCCTGGGCGGCAGGGCTCGAGGCCGAGGAGGCCGGGCGCGCCCTGCTCCCGATCGGACCGCCCCCCACGAAGACGGCCCCCGCCGAGCCCGCGCTTCCCGCCTGAGGGGCCGACCGGGCCGAAGTCCGCGCGCCCGAGCGCCCCGGCACTAGGATTGACGGGAGCCGCGGCGAGCACGAGTGCCGCGGTGCCGATGATCCCGCGCCCTGCGCGCACTCCGCGAAGCGAGGAACCGAACACCGATGGCCGTCCTGAGTATCCGCATGATCGGCGATCCGATCCTCCGCACACCGGCAGCAGAGGTCACCGACTTCGGTCCCGACCTCGCCCGGCTGATCGAGGACATGACCGAGACGATGATCGACGTGCAGGGGGCAGGGCTCGCCGCGCCGCAGGTGGGGATCGGGCTGCAGGTGTTCACCTACCGCGTCGACGGCGCGGAGGGCCACGTGGTGAATCCGGTCCTCGAGCTCACGGGACCCTCCCAGGGGGAGTCCGACGTCGAAGGCTGCCTGTCCGTCCCGGGGCTCGGAAGCTTCGTGGACAGGACGGACCGGGCCCGCGTCACCGGACAGGACCTGACCGGCAAGGAGATCACCGTGGAGGGGACCGGCATGCTGGCCCGGGCGTTGCAGCACGAGACGGACCACCTGCGCGGGACCCTCTACATCGACCGGCTCGAGGGCGAGGACCGACGGAATGCCCTTCGGGCGATCCGCAGCGCCGACTACAACAGCGTCACGTCCCGCACGGCCGCCGAGCGGTCCCGGTCGCTCGGTTCGAGCTTCACCCCCGGCGCGGCATCGACCCCGGGCCGCGCAGGGACCTTCGGCCGGACCACCCGATGAGGATCCTCTTCGCAGGAACGCCCGAGGTCGCCGTCCCCTCCCTGCGGGCGCTCGTCGACGCGGGGTTCGACGTCGCCGCCGTGCTCACACGCATCGACGCGCCGCTGGGCCGCAAGAAGGTCCTGACCCCCAGCCCCGTCGCAGCTGCCGCGGGTGAGCTCGGGCTGCCGGTCCTCAAGGGGAACCGGTTCACTCCGGAGCTGCTCGAGCAGCTCTCCTCGCTCGACCTCGACGCCGCGGCGATCGTCGCCTACGGCGGCATCGTCCCGCCGGCCGGACTCGCCGTGCCGAAGCACGGCTGGATCAACCTGCATTTCTCGGTCCTGCCGGCATGGCGGGGTGCCGCACCCGTCCAGCACGCAGTCCTCGCGGGGGACGACGTCGCCGGTGCCACGACGTTCCGCCTCGAGGAGGGACTCGACACCGGTCCCGTCTTCGGCGTGATGACCGAGACGCTCGAACCGCAGGCCACGAGCGGTGAGGTCCTCGAGCGCCTCTCGCACAGCGGTGCCGTGCTGCTCGTGCAGACCCTCTCCGGCATCGCATCCGGACGGGTCGAGGCGGCGCCGCAGTCGGGCGAACCGAGCTTCGCTCCGAAATTGGGGATCGACGACGCCCGCATCGACTGGTCGGAACCCGCCGTCGCCGTCCGGCGCCGCATCAATGCCGTCACCCCAGAGCCCGGCGCGTGGACGACGCTCGAGGGGCAGCGCGTGAAACTCGGTCCCGTCTCGCCCGTCGCGGGGGACCCCGCCCCGGGAGACCCCGGCGGGGAGACCGCGCAGCCGGAAGCCGGGGGCCCACCCGCGCCCGGCGCGCTGCAGGTCGTGGGCCGGGAGGTCCGGGTAGGGACAGGCACGGAACCGGTGGTCCTCGGCAGCGTCCAGCCGGCGGGGAAGAAGATGATGAAGGCCCTCGACTGGGCACGAGGCGCGGCGCGCGGAGAGCTGGTGTTCGAGTGAGCGGTACCGGAGGAACGAACAGCGGATCCGGAGGGAACGGCCCGTCCCGGCGATCCGGCGGCACCGGCGGATCGGGCAACCAGGCCGGCCGGGGGCAGGGCGGCGCGCTCCGCCGCAACGAGCAGGGCCGGGAGCGCAACCGCGGCGGGGACCGCCAGTTCTCCTCGGCCGCGCCCTCGCAGCGCACCCGCCGCGCCGATCCCGCTCGACTCGTGGCGTTCGAGGTCCTCCGCGCCGTGGCCGCCGAGGACGCCTACGCGAACCTCGTCCTGCCGGCGAGCATCCGCAAGCACGCACTGGACCGCCGGGACGCCGGGTTCGCCACCGAGCTGACCTACGGCGCGCTGCGGGGCCAGGGGACGTACGACGCCGTCCTGGCCCGCTGCGTCGACCGGCCGCTCGGTCAACTCGATCCCGCCGTGCTCGACGCGCTGCGCATCGGGGTCCACCAGCTTCTGGCGATGCGCGTCCCGGCGCACGCCGCGCTGGACCAGACCGTCGGACTGGTGCGCGCCGTGATCGGTGCCGGGCCCTCGTCGCTGGTCAACGCGGTGCTGCGCAAGGTGACCGCACACGACCTCGAGGGCTGGATCGGCGAGCTCGTCGACGGCATGACGGACGCGACCGCGATCGCGGCGCTGCGCCACAGCCACCCCGAGTGGATCGTCCGGGCCCTGCGCCAGGCGCTCGTGGCCCACGGCCGCGACGTCGCCGAGATCGACGCACTCCTGGCGGCCGACAATGCAGCGCCGGTGGTGCACCTCGTGGCATTGCCGGGCCTCGCCACGCTCGACGACGCCCTCGCGGAGGGCGCGGAACCCGGACGCCTCGCTCCCGGGTCGGCCTACTATTCGGGCGGCGACGTCAGCCGCCTCCCCGGGGTGTCCACGGGCACCATCCGCGTGCAGGATTCCGGTTCGCAACTCGTGGCCCGGGCGCTGGCCGCCGTCGACCTCGGCGACCGCCGGTCGGACGGTCCCGAGCAATGGCTGGACCTCTGCGCCGGCCCCGGCGGCAAGACGGCACTGCTCTCGGCGATCGGGCAGGACCGCGGTGTCCACCTCACCGCGAACGAGCCGGTGCCGCACCGCGCCCAGCTCGTCCGGCAGGCGCTGCGGCCCCTGCCCGCGGACTCGTGGACGGTCC
Organism: Arthrobacter sp. MDT1-48-3; assembly: GCF_054511015.1. Lineage (NCBI taxonomy): Bacteria > Bacillati > Actinomycetota > Actinomycetes > Micrococcales > Micrococcaceae > Arthrobacter > Arthrobacter sp. MDT1-48-3. Next base: position 50,717 of record NZ_JBTNDL010000005.1, on the reverse strand, counting down.
GCGTGGGGGACGGGCGCGACGTCGGGCGGGAACAGCCGGAGAGCTACGACCGCGTGCTCGTCGACGCCCCCTGCACGGGACTCGGCGCGCTCCGGCGCCGCCCCGAGTCCCGGTGGCGCCGGCAGCCGTCGGATCTGGTGTCACTCGCGCCGCTCCAGCGCGAGCTGCTGGCCTCGGCCCTCGACGCCGTCGCGCCCGGGGGAGTGGTGGCGTACGTGACCTGCTCACCGCACCACGCGGAGACCGAGGCCGTCGTCGACGACTCCCTGAGGAGACGGACCGGCTTCGAGCGCCTCGATGCGGGAGCCGCCCTGGATGCCGTCAGCGTCGGCGGAGCCCTCGACGCCGGACACGGCTCGAGTGCGCAGCTGTGGCCGCACGTGCACGGCACCGATGCGATGTACCTCGCGCTCATCCGCAGGACTCTGTGAGGATGGACGGAGTCCCCCGCGGACGCCGTCGACCGTCCGAAACCCGAGCAGGGCAACGAAAGGAACCGCTGTGACCTCCCTCCGGATCAACCCGAGCATCCTGGCCGCGGACTTCGTCAACCTCGAGGCGGAGCTGCAGCGCATCGCCTCGGCCGATGCGGTGCACGTGGACGTCATGGACAACCACTTCGTCCCCAACCTGACGCTCGGACTCCCGATCGTGCGGCGCATCCAGGAGGTCAGTCCGCTGCCGCTGGACGTCCACCTGATGATCGAGGATGCCGACCGCTGGGCCCCGCAGTACGCGGAGGCCGGAGCCGCGTCGGTGACCTTCCATGCGGAGGCGGCAGCCGCCCCGGTCAAGCTCGCGCGCGAACTCCGCGGCGCAGGATCGAAGGCGGGCATGGCACTCCGGCCCGCGACGCCGGTGGAGCCCTACCTCGACATGCTCGCCGAGCTCGACATGCTGCTCGTCATGACGGTGGAGCCGGGATTCGGGGGACAGTCCTTCCTCGATCTCACGCTGCCCAAGATCCGCCGTGCCGCGGACGCCGTCCGGGGTGCGGGCCTGCCCCTGGTCATCCAGGTGGACGGCGGCATCACCGAGGAGACCATCCTCCGCGCAGCCGATGCCGGGGCCACCGTGTTCGTCGCCGGCTCGTCCGTCTACGGGGCGGACGACGCTTCGACCGCGATCGCCGCCCTGCGTTCGGCCGCCGGTCAGGAGAGCTAGACCCCTGTCCGAGGACAGCGGGGACGACGGTGGCACACAACCCCGGTGCAGCCGGGTCCCGCGGTCCGGTCCGCTCCGTCAGGCCTTCGGGTCCGGCGGATCGGTCACCGTGATCCGCACGGCCAGCGCGGTCCTCGCGGCGTCCTTCAGCACCGCGAACCGGGGATCCGGGACCGTGACGAAGGGGACCTGCGGGAGCCCGGCGAAGGCAGCCAGCACGGGCTCGCCGAGGGTCGATTCCGCCAGCGCCCTGTCGCCGCCGAGCTGGAGGCACGACGGCGGATCGGCCCTGTACAGTGCTGCCGCGCGTGCGGCGGTCTCCTCCACCAGGGCGTCCGCCTGGTTCGCCCGGCGTCTCGCGAAGCGCTGCTGGGACCAGCCGCCCGCCGCCGTCCTGCCCTGGACGTACCGCGTGCCGGTCTTGGACGACAGCACCTGGCCCGACCTGGCGACGCCGACGGAGTACCCGCCGCGCCTGATCAGGAGGAGCCCGACCGTGAGGTCGGGGGCGACACCGTGCACGAGGTCCGAGAGCAGATCCGGCAGGACCTCCGCGGCGGACCGGCCGGCGCCGGCCGGCGTGGCTCCTGGCGCGGTTGCCGGGGCAGGGCCACCGGGAAGCGGCGGGGCGAGCACGGCCGAGCAGCCGTTGCGCGCGACGATCCTGACGCCGGCGACCGTGCCACCGGCGCTCGGGGACGCCGGGGCCCGGAGGGCGGTGTAGGGACCGTTGCGTGCCTCGAAGCGGAACAGCCAGCCCGCGAGCCGATGGGGCTCGACGAGGACCGATCGGGTGGTGGACATGCTCCGCCTCTCGTGCCGCCTGCGTCAGTGGCCCACAGTAACGTTGACGCTGTGAATGATCTATTCAGCGCGGCTGCGGATGACGAGGCGGACGACGCGCCGTCCGACGGACCGCGCGCGCCGGGCACGGTGCGCCCGCGGAGCCCCCTCGCCGTCCGGATGCGTCCGCGCTCGCTGGACGAGGTGGTCGGGCAGCAGCACCTGCTCGGCTCCGGCTCGCCGCTGCGCACGCTCGCCGGCGAGCACGATCCGGGAGCGCACGCAGCGCCGTCGTCGGTGATCCTGTGGGGCCCGCCCGGTACCGGGAAGACGACGCTCGCCCACGTCATCGCGCGGGGCCAGGGCCGCACGTTCGTCGAACTCTCGGCCATCACGGCCGGCGTCAAGGACGTACGGCGGGTCATGGACGACGCCCTGACCTCCCGGGACCTGTACCGGCAGACCACCGTGTTGTTCCTCGACGAGATCCACCGGTTCAACAAGGCCCAGCAGGATGCCCTCCTGCCCGGCGTCGAGAACGGGTGGGTGGTGCTGATCGCCGCGACCACCGAGAACCCGTCCTTCTCGGTGGTGTCGCCGCTGCTGTCCCGCTCGCTGCTGCAGACCCTGAGGCCGCTCGACGAGTCGGACATCCGCGGCCTCCTGCAGCGCGCCGTCGACGACGAGCGCGGTCTGGCCGGCACCGTCGAGGTGTCCGAGGAGGCGCTCGAGCACCTCGTCCGTCTCGCGGCCGGCGACGCGCGGCGGGGACTGACGGCGCTCGAGGCGGCTGCCGGCGTCGCACTGTCCGGCACCGGCGACGGGACGGCGCCCGCAGGCCATGCACCCGCGTCGACGTCCCGTGCGGACCAGGACGACAGCGAGGACGGGGAGGAGCCACTCCCGGTCCTCGTGACGCTCGCCCACGCCGAGAAAGCCGTGGACGTCGCTGCGCTCCGCTACGACCGCGCGGGGGACCAGCACTACGACGTGGCGAGCGCGTTCATCAAGTCGCTCCGGGGCTCCGACGTCGATGCTGCCCTCCACTACGTCGCGAAGATGCTCGAAGCGGGGGAGGACCCGCGGTTCATCGCCCGGCGCCTCATGATCTCGGCGTCCGAGGACGTCGGGATGGCCGATCCGACGGCATTGCAGACTGCCGTCGCGGCAGCGCAGGCGGTCCAGCTCGTGGGCATGCCGGAGGCCCGGATCATCCTGGCCGAGGCGGTGGTGCACATTGCCACGGCCCCGAAATCCAATGCGGCCTACAACGGGATCAATGCCGCCATCGCGGACGTCAGGGCGGGCCGCGGGCAGGGCATTCCCGCTCATCTGCGGGACGCACACTATCCGGGCGCGAGCCAGCTCGGCCACGGCAAGGGCTACGTCTACTCGCACGACGAGCCGCACGGCATCGCCCTGCAGCAGTACGCGCCGGACGATCTCGTGGGGCGGGACTACTACCAGCCGACCGATCGCGGGGCCGAGCGGGACATCGCCTCGAGGCTGTCCAGACTGCGCCGCATCATCCGGGGGAGATAGGGCGCACGGACGACCGTGGTCATCCTTCAGATCCCCGTGCCCGTCGGCCGGTCGCCGTCGCGGCGGAGCTCCTCGTCCATGCTGCGTGTCGCGTCGGAGAGGGAGGAGGACGAGGTCCTCCTCCCTGCAGGGAGATCGAGGGGGTAGGAGTCGGTCCCGGTCCGCCTGATTCGGCCCCGCCCTGCCTCGCTGGTAGGATGGGACGCTGACTGGCAAGTCGTCGTGTACCAGCCTCCTCTCCCATGCTCACCAGCAGGTCTCCTGCTGCGCCGCGCGGGGTGGCGGCCAGGGTCGCGGCGGACTGTAGTACCGGGAAGCGGCCAATCCCGGCTCTCCGCAAGTGGAGGCCAGCGACACCAGGAAGTGCGGACGCCCCCGTGGCGCCGGTCCGTTTCTTCGCCGCAAAAAATCGAAAGGTAGACGTGGCTAACAACACACGTGCCCGCCGGAAGGTCCGCATCTCGCGGGCCCTCGGCATCGCCCTGACCCCCAAGGCAGAGAAGTACCTCGAGCGTCGGCCGTACGCGCCGGGCCAGCACGGCCGTGCGCGTCGCAAGCAGGACAGCGACTACGCCGTACGTCTGCGTGAGAAGCAGCGCCTGCGCGCCCAGTACAACATCCGCGAAGCGCAGATGGCCCGCATCTTCGAGGAAGCCCGCCGCACCGCAGGCCTGACCGGTGAGAACCTGATCGAGCTGCTCGAGATGCGTCTCGACGCCCTCGTGCTGCGTGCCGGTTTCGCCCGGACCAGCGCACAGGCCCGCCAGCTCATCGTGCACCGCCACATCATGGTCGACGGCGCCCGCGTGGACCGCCCGTCGTTCCGCGTGGCCGAAGGCCAGCTCATCCACGTCCACAGCCGCAGCGAGACCATGGTCCCGCTCCAGGTTGCTGCCGCTGGTGCGCACCGCGACGTCCTCCCCGCCGTCCCCGGCTACCTGGACGTCCAGCTCGACAAGCTCCAGGCACGCCTCGTGCGTCGCCCCAAGCGCTCCGAGGTCCCCGTGACCTGCGAAGAGCAGCTCGTCGTCGAGTACTACGCACGCTGATCCCCTCCGCTGACGGTCGTCTCCGCCGGCGCGGGACGAAGTGTGGACCAAGAGCCCGCGGCACACGCCGCGGGCTCTTCGTTCTGTAAGGTACTAAGAGCAAGAATTCCCACGCCCGCCCCGGAGGCGGTGCACCCCTGTGTAGAAGGAGACCGCCCATGTCAGGTGGAGATATTGCGGGCCTGATAGCTGCAGGCGTGTTCGCCGTCCTGGTGCTGCTGCTGGCCGTGCCGATCTGGAAGCTCGGGCGGGTGTTCGACGAACTGCGCAAGGCGATCCGTACCGTCACCGACGAGACGACGCCGCTGATCGAGGAGGTCACGAGCACCGTGAGCACCACCCACCAGCAGCTCAAGACCGTCGACGGCATCACCTCCAACGTCTCCGACGCGTCGGCCAACATCTCCGCCCTGTCGTCGCTGGTCGCCGCCACCATCGGCTCCCCGCTCATCAAGGTGTCGGCGTTCTCCTACGGTGTCCGCTCGGCCCTCGCGGGCCGCAAGGCGCCTGCACGACGCCGTCGCAGCCGCTAGCCCACCAAAGAACCGGAGAGAACGATGATTCGAAGAGCCTTCTGGCTGGCAGCCGGCATCACGATCGGCGTCGTCGCCGTGCGCAAGGTGTCGCAGGCGAAGTCCACCCTCGGCCCCGAGGGGCTGAACCGCGCCGTCGGGCAGATCAGCGACAGCATCGCCGACTTCGCCGACGCCCTGCGTTCGGCCATGTCGGAGCGCGAGACCGACCTGCGCGCCGCACTCGGCGTCCAGCAGCCGGCCGCTCCCGGCGCCGAGGTGTCCGGCGGGACGCTCCCCGCGCCGCGCCGCGCCCTCGGCTAGCACCGCGCAGCCCCATAGCCCGACCGACGGCCCCGCGGGGAACGCGTCCCGCGCCCGGGCGTCGCACCGGTGGCACGCCATGCCGCGCCGCGTCCGGTCGCCCCGGCGCCCCGACCGGTCCACCGCGTCCCGACCAACCACTGAAGGATTGCCCCATGAAGTCCCACGAGATCGCCAGTCGCTGGCTGAGCTACTTCGAGAAGAACGGGCACACGGTCGTGCCCTCGGCGTCACTGATCTCCTCCGATCCGTCGCTGCTCTTCACGGTCGCCGGGATGGTGCCCTTCATCCCGTACCTGACGGCCCGCGAAGTGGCGCCGTACAGCCGGGCCACCAGCGTGCAGAAGTGCATCCGCACGGGTGACATCGAGGAGGTCGGCAAGACCGCCCGCCACGGCACGTTCTTCCAGATGTGCGGCAACTTCTCCTTCGGCGACTACTTCAAGGCCGACGCCATCCGCCTCGCCTGGCAGCTCCTGACCAGCGACGTGGCCGACGGCGGCTTCGGCCTGCCGGCGTCCAGGCTCTGGATCACGGTCTACCACGAGGACGAGGAAGCCCTGGAGATCTGGCGTGACGGCATCGGCGTCCCGGTCGAGCGCATCCAGAAGATGGGCAAGAAGGACAACTACTGGTCCACCGGGCAGCCCGGCCCGGCCGGTCCCTGCTCCGAGATCTTCTACGACCGCGGACCCGCGTACGGAGTGGACGGCGGCCCTGAAGCCGACGACGCCCGGTACGTGGAGATCTGGAACCTCGTGTTCATGCAGTACCAGCGCGGCGAGGGCACCGGCAAGGACGACTTCGAGATCCTCGGCGAGCTCCCGAAGAAGAACATCGACACGGGCCTCGGCCTCGAGCGCCTCGCCATGATCCTGCAGGGCGTCGAGAACATGTACGAGACGGACCAGGTCCGGCCCGTCCTCGACCGGGCCGCGGCTCTCAGCGGCAAGGCCTACACGAGCGCCGAGTCGCCCGAGGACCCGCACCACACCGACGACGTCCGCATGCGCGTGGTCGCCGACCACATCCGGTCCTCCCTCATGCTCATCGCCGACGGCGTCACCCCCTCCAACGAGGGCCGCGGCTACGTGCTGCGCCGCCTGATCCGCCGCGCCGTCCGGGCCATGCGCCTCCTCGGCGTCGAGAAGGCGTGCCTGCCCGAACTCCTGCCGGCGTCCCGGGACGCGATGAAGGGCGTCTACCCGGAGGTCGAGAAGGACTTCGAACGCATCAGCCGGATCGCGTACGCGGAGGAGAAGGCATTCCTGCGCACCATCGCCTCGGGTACGGCCCGGCTCGAGGAAGCCGTCCGGGAGTCGCTCGCCGAGGAACGTCCCCTGTCCGGCCAGGACGCCTTCACGCTGCACGACACCTACGGTTTCCCGATCGACCTGACCCTCGAGATGGCAGAGGAGGCGGGACTGGCCGTGGACGCCGACGGCTTCCGCTCGCTCATGCTCGAGCAGCGCCGGCGCGCCCAGGCGGATGCCCGCGGGAAGAAGGCCGGCCACGCCGACCTCTCGGTCTTCAACGAACTCCTCGGACGCGGCCAGACGATCTTCACCGGCTACGACGAGCTGACGTCCGAGGCGACCATCATCGGCGTGCTCGACAAGGGCGCGTCGGTCCCGAGCGCGCTCCAGGGCGACGAGATCGAGCTCGTCCTCGACCAGACCCCGTTCTACGCGGAGGCGGGCGGCCAAGCGGCAGATGTCGGCCTGATCACTGGGGACGGCTTCGTCGTCGAGGTCCTCGACGTTCAGCGGCCCGTCAAGGGCCTCAGCGTGCACCGCGCCGTCGTGCGGGAGGGCGAGGTCGCCCAGGGTGCAACGGTGACGGCTGCCGTCGACCGCCAGCGCCGCCACGCAGGGGAGCAGGCCCACTCGGGGACGCACATCGTCCACGCCGCCCTGCACGAGATCCTCGGTCCCGAGGCGCTCCAGCGCGGGTCCTTCAACAAGGCCGGATACCTGCGCTTCGACTTCTCCTGGGGCGAGGGCATCAGCGCCGCGGCCCGCTCGGAGATCGAGGAGGTCTCCAACATCGCGATCCGCAACAACTACGAGGTCGAGACGAAGATCATGTCCCTCGCGGACGCCAAGGCCCTCGGCGCGACGGCCCTGTTCGGTGAGGCGTACGGCGACACCGTCCGCGTGGTCGAGATGAACGCCGAGTTCTCCCGCGAGCTGTGCGGCGGCACGCACGTGGCGTCCACGTCGCTCATCGGCAGCCTGACGCTCCTCGGCGAGCAGTCCGTCGGATCGGGTAACCGGCGCGTGGAGGCCCTCGTCGGGCTCGACGCGTTCCGGCACCTCGCCGCCGAGCGGGCCCTCGTCTCCGAGCTCTCCGACATGCTGAAGGTGCCGTCCGCCCAGCTGCCCGAGCGCCTCTCCGCCACCCTGAACAAGCTCAAGGCCGCGGAGAAGGAACTCGACCGGCTCCGCAAGGAACAGCTCGCCGCGGCCGCGGGCTCGCTCGTCGACACGGCCGTCGACGTCGACGGCGTGCGCCTCGTCGCGCACGACGCCGGCGAGATCGGCGGCGCGGACGAACTGCGGACGCTCGTGCTCGACCTGCGCGGACGCCTGGGATCCGAGCCGGCCGTGGTCGCCGCGACCGGCGTCTCGCAGGACCGACCGCTCGTGCTCGTCGCGACCAACGAGGCGGCGCGGACCGCCGGCGTGAAGGCCGGAGCACTGGTCCGCACGGCCGCGAAGATCCTCGGCGGCGGCGGCGGCGGCAAGGACGACGTCGCGCAGGGCGGCGGTTCGGACGCCTCGCGCATCCCCGACGCACTCTCCGCCATCCGCACGGCTGTAGCGGAACGCTGACGCCTCCCATGACGGACGACGGCGCGGGAGCGGCGACCGGGAACCCGGACGCCGCTCCCTATCCCCGCGGTCCGAAGCTCGGAGTGGATGTCGGGCAGGTCCGCGTGGGGCTCGCCGGCTGCGACCGGGACGGCCTGCTGGCCACCCCCATCCGGACGCTGAAGCGCGACGCGCGCAAGAACAGCGACGTCCGGATCCTCGTCCGGGAAGCCGTGGAACGCGACGTCGTCCAGATCGTCGTGGGACTTCCGAAGAACCTCAGCGGCCGGGAGGGCGCGTCCGCCGACATGGCCCGGACCTATGCCGGCCTGGTGGCAGAGGAATTGATCCGCCAGTCCCACCCGGTGCCGGTACGCTTGGTCGATGAACGGCTGAGCACGGTATCGGCCCACCGTTCGCTCCACGCGGCTGGTCTGAGCAGCCGCGAGCATCGTAAAGTGGTGGATCAGGTGGCTGCTGTCGAAATTCTCCAGCACGCCATCGACATGCAACGTTCACGTGGACGGGACGTGGGGGATCCGGTTCCTGTGCGTGAGGCAGAGGTCGCTCAGGGCCTCCCGCCGACCCCTACTGAGGAGCCAGTTATCAAGGACAGTTCGTCGAGCACGAGGGAACCGGAGTCATGAGTAACCGTACCGGCCAGTCTCCCGCCTCCCGCGACTCCGACGGCCGACACGGCCCCGGGACCCACGCCGGGGACGAGGGGTACGCCCACCCCGAGCCCGTCGAGGAGTTCTTCGCCGCGCAGGACGACCCGCGGCCCGACCGCCGGCCGCAGTCGTCCAAGATGCGGCAGCGACGGCGCCTGCGCCGCACCGTCGTCATGCTCGTCGTCCTCATGCTGTTCGCGGGCACGGTCTACGGCGCCGCGATGATGCTGCGCGACTTCCTCGGACTCGACGACGTCACCGACTACGCAGGGCCCGGCGGCGAGGAGACCGTGTTCACGGTCCCCTCGGGGGCCGGTGCCCTCGCGATCGGCGAGGGCCTCGAGACCGCCGACATCGTCGCCGACTCGGCGACCTTCGTCACGGCGCTCTCGGCGATCGCGGAGGGCCGCGAGGTCCAGCCGGGCGAATACGAGATGCGCCTGCAGATGTCCTCCTCGGATGCCGCGGAGGCGCTGCTGGGCGCCGACCCGTCCCTCGTGTCCTACGCCGCCGTCGCGCGGGACCTCCGGCAGAACGAGGTCTTCGACATCCTCACCGAATCGACGGGTATCCCGCGCGCCGAGTTCGAGGCACTCGCGGCCGCACCGACGCAGTTCGGCCTCCCGCCGCAGGCACTCTCGCTCGAGGGCTACCTGCACCCGGGGGAGTACCGCTTCGACGTCGAGGCCGGCGCCACCGACATCATCGCCGAGATGGTCAAGGCCACGACGGACCGCCTGGCGCAGGACGGCGTCACCGATCCGAACAAGCAGTACGAGATCCTCACCATCGCGAGCATCGTGCAGGCCGAGGCCGGCGAGGGCGACTACGCGACCGTGGCCGGCTCGATCAACAACCGCCTCACGCCCGGCAACACCGAGACCAACGGCCTCCTGCAGTCCGACGCCACCGTGGCCTACGGGCTGGGCAAGCGGACCTACCAGCTGACGCCCGAGGAGAAGGCGGACACGTCCAACCCGTACAACACCTTCGCGAACCCCGGCCTGCCGAAGGGTCCCATCGGCTCCCCGAGCGACGAGGCCATCGACGCGACGGTCAATCCGGCGGACGTGCCGTTCTACTTCTGGGTGACGGTGAACCTCGACACGGCCGAGACCAAGTTCTCCGAGACCTACGCGGAGCACCTGCGCTACGTCGCCGAGTACGACGCCTGGTGCGCCGACAACGCCGGACGGTGCGAGTAGGTGCCCTGGACGGCACCGGGGGTGCCTCCGCGTCTCCGAGCCGCCGTCGTCGGTTCCCCCATCGGCCACTCCAAGTCACCGCTGCTCCACGCGGCGGCGTACCGGGCCCTGGGGATCGACTGCTCCTACACCGCCGTCGAGGTCGCTGAAGCGGACCTCACCGACTTCGTCGCCGGAGTGCGACGCTCCGACGGCTGGCGCGGACTGTCCGTCACCATGCCGCTGAAGGGCGGCATGGCCCGGCTCGTCGACCACACCACGGACCCGGCGTCGGTGCTCGGGGTGGTCAACACCGTCGTCGTCGAAGGGCACGGCGCGGACCGGGTCCTCACCGGACACAACACCGACGTCGCGGGAGTGGCGAACGCCCTGGCCGCCGCCGGCGTCCGGCGGCCCGAGCGGGCCGCCGTGCTCGGGGGAGGTGGCACCGCTGCCGCGGCCGTCGCGGGGCTCGCCCGGCTCGGTGCGACCGAGGTCACGGTGCTCGTGCGCCGGCCGGAGGCGGCCACCGGGCTGGCGACGATCGGGACCGCGCTCGGCATCGGCGTCACGGTCGAGCCCTGGGGCGGGGCAGGACGGGCGCTGGCGGAGTCGGACGTCGTCATCTCCACGCTCCCGCCCCGGGCAGCGGACGCGCTCTGCCCCCTCCGGGACGGTTTCCGCACGGACGGGACGCTGCTCGACGTCGCCTACGACCCATGGCCCAGCGCCCTCGCAGCGGACTGGCAGCGCGCCGGCGGCACGATCGTGCCCGGCCTCGACATGCTGCTCCACCAGGCGGTCGAACAGGTCCGCCTGTTCTTCCCGGACCTCGGGCAGGACAGCGCGACGGTCTTAAACGTGATGTGTGACGCAGTGGGCGCCCCCCGGCACTGAAGCCTGCAGTGCTGCATGGCAATATGGAAACCATGTTGCGTTGGTTGACGGCAGGAGAATCGCACGGCCCCGCCGTGGTCGGGATCATCGAGGGCATGCCCGCGGGAGTGGGCATCACGAGTACCGACATCCAGGAAGCACTGGCCCGCCGCCGCCTCGGCTACGGGCGCGGAGCCCGCATGAAGTTCGAGCAGGACTCCGTCCGCATCCTCGGCGGCGTGCGCCACGGCCTCACGCAGGGCGGACCCGTGGCCATCGAGGTGGCCAACACCGAGTGGCCCAAGTGGGAGAAGATCATGTCCGCGGATCCGCTCGGCGAGGAGGACGCCGCCGAACTCGCCGCCTCGGCACGCAACGCACCCCTCACCCGGCCCCGGCCGGGGCACGCGGACTTCACGGGCATGCAGAAGTACGGTTTCGACGAGGCTCGCCCTGTCCTCGAGCGCGCGAGTGCCCGCGAGACCGCCACGCGCGTGGCCCTCGGCACGGTGGCCGCGAAGTTCCTCGAGGGCCTCGGCATCCGGCTGGTCAGCCACACGGTGTCCATCGCCTCCGTGTCCGTCCCCGAGGACGCGCCCCTGCCCGGTCCGAACGACGTCATCGCGCTCGACACCGACCCGCTGCGGTGCTTCCACCGGGACACCTCGGACGCGATGGTGGCCGAGGTCGACGCCGCGCACAAGGAGGGCGAGACCCTCGGGGGAGTCGTCGAGGTGGTCGCCTACGGCCTGCCGCCGGGACTCGGGAGCTACGTCCACTGGGACCGCCGGCTCGACTCGCGCCTCGCTGCCGCCCTCATGGGGATCCAGGCCATCAAGGGTGTCGAGGTGGGCGACGGGTTCGAGACCGCCGCGCGCCGCGGAACCGCCGCACACGACGAGATCGTCCGGAACGAGGACGGCAAGATCGTCCGCGTCAGCAACCGCGCGGGCGGCATCGAGGGCGGCATGAGCATCGGCGACGCACTCCGCGTCCGCGCCGCGATGAAGCCCATCGCCACGGTTCCGCGCGCACTGCGCACGGTGGACGTGAGCACGGGTGCCGCCGCCCGGGCCCACCACCAGCGCTCCGACGTGTGCGCCGTGCCGGCGGCGGGAGTGGTCGCCGAGGCCATGACCGCGCTGGTGCTGGCCGAGGCGGTCACCGAGAAGTTCGGCGGCGACTCCCTCGCGGAGACCGCCCGCAACCTGCAGAGCTACCTCGAGAACATCCCGGAGTTCCTGGACTCCGCCGGCGTGTGATGGAGGCCCGTTCACGCCTGGTGCTCATCGGGCCCATGGCATCGGGCAAGTCGGCGGTGGGGCGCGCACTCGCGCAGCGCCTGCACGTCCCCTTCATCGACTCGGACCGCGTGATCGTCGAACGGCACGGCAGTATCGGCTCCCTCTTCGCCCGCGAGGGTGAGCAGTTCTTCCGGAGCATCGAGGCCGACGTGGTGGGCGAGGCCCTGAGGACCGACGACGCCGTCGTCTCCCTCGGTGGCGGAGCCGTGCTCCATCCGCGGACCCGTGCGCTGCTCGCCGATGCCACCGTGGTGTTCCTCGACACCGACATCGACACCGTCCTGCCCCGCATCAGCGCGGACACCGCCCGTCCCCTCCTCGCGGGGAGTCCGGCCGAGCGCTGGCAGGAGCTCTACGCGCAGCGCCGTCCCACCTACGCCTCCCTCGCGTCGATCACCATCGACACGCGCGGCCGCTCGGTGCGCGCCGTCGCCGACGCAGTGCTGCAGGAACTGCCCCGAGACCACCGGGCCGACCGTGACGTCGTCCCGGCACAGATCATCCACCCGAACGACGAAAGCGGGACGCAACCCCATGTCGACTGACGACGCGACCATCATCCCGGTGACCGGCAGCACTCCCGAGAACACCTACGACGTCGTCGTGGGACGGGGACTGCTGGGCCGCCTGCCGGCGATCCTCGGGGAGCGGGTGCGCCGCGTGCTGGTCATCCACCCGCGTGCCCTGCGCGCCACGGGAGACACCGTGCGTGCCGAACTCGCCGATGCCGGCTTCACGGCCGTGACGGCCGAGATCCCGGACGCCGAGGAGGGCAAGCACATCCAGGTGGCCGCCTTCTGCTGGCAGGTGCTCGGCCAGAACGACTTCACCCGCTCCGACGCCGTCGTCACGGTGGGTGGCGGAGCGGTGACGGACCTCGGCGGGTTCGTCGCAGCCACCTGGCTGCGCGGCGTGCGGGTGGTGCACCTTCCCACGAGCCTCCTCGGGATGGTGGACGCCGCCGTCGGCGGCAAGACGGGCATCAACACGGCCGAGGGGAAAAACCTCGTGGGCGCCTTCCACCCGCCGGCGGCGGTCCTCGCCGACCTGGACGCCCTGGGCACGCTGCCGCAGAACGAGCTCGTGACCGGGCTCGCGGAAGTGGTCAAGTGCGGCTTCATCGCGGACCCCGTCATCCTCGACCTGATCGAGCAGGACACCGCGGCCGCCACGGACGCGGCATCGCCGGTGCTGCGCGAGCTCGTGGAACGCGCCATCCGGGTGAAGGCCGACGTCGTCTCGGAGGACCTGCGCGACACGGGCCGCCGTGAGTACCTCAACTACGGCCACACCCTCGGGCACGCCATCGAGCTCGCCGAGCGGTACTCCTGGCGCCACGGCGCCGCGGTGTCGGTGGGCCTGGTCTTCGCGGCCGAACTCTCCCGGATGGTGGGGCGGCTCAGCGACGCGGACGCCGACCGCCACAGGGCCATCCTCGAATCCCTCGGGCTCCCCGTGACCTACCGCCGGGACCGCTGGGCGTCCCTCCTCGACGGGATGCGCCGCGACAAGAAGTCCCGTGGCGACCTCCTCCGCTTCGTCGTGCTCGACGGCATCGGCCGGCCCGGCATGCTCGAGGTCCCCGACACCTCCCTGCTCTTCGCCGCCTATCAGGAGATCGCCTCCTGAGCGGCGGCGACGGTCCTCCGCACGGCCACGGGAGCCCGCCGCGCCGCGCGGGGTAGACTGGCTTCTGGACTTTTGGCGCGACTCCGCGCGCCCGCTGTGCCTCGGCCGGCCCATCCATCCGCGAAACCGACGAAAGTGAATCTGTGGCGACCACGAACGACATCAAGAACGGCACTGTGCTGAAACTCGAGGGCAACCTCTGGAACGTCCTCGAATTCCAGCACGTCAAGCCCGGCAAGGGTGGAGCATTCGTCCGCACCAAGCTCCGCAACATCCTCTCCGGCAAGGTGGTCGACAAGACCTTCAACGCAGGCCTCAAGATCGAGACGGCCACCGTGGACCGCCGCGACTACCAGTACCTGTACAAGGACGGCGAGGACTTCGTCTTCATGGACACCACGGACTACGACCAGATCACCGTGCCCGGCAAGGTGGTCGGCAACGCCGCGAACTTCATGCTCGAGAGCCAGATGGCCACCATCGCCATGCACGAGGGCTCACCGCTCTACGTCGAGCTCCCCGCGTCCGTCACGCTGGAGATCACCTACACCGAGCCGGGCCTGCAGGGCGACCGCTCGACCGGCGGCACCAAGCCCGCGACGGTCGAGACCGGCCACGAGATCCAGGTCCCGCTGTTCCTGGGCAACGGCACCAAGGTCAAGGTCGACACCCGGACCGGCGAGTACCTGGGACGCGTCAACGAGTGAGCGCCCGCAGTAAGGCCCGACGCCGGGCCCTCGACATCCTCTTCGAATCGACGCAGCGCGAAATGCCTGCCCTCGAGGTCATCCGCGCACGCCGCGAGAAGACGGACATGGTCATCGCCGACTACACGGTGGACATCGTCGAGGGCGTCCTCGAGCACCAGGAGCAGATCGACGAGTTCCTCAGCACCTACTCCCAGGGCTGGACGCTCGACCGCATGCCCGCGGTGGACCTCATGATCCTGCGGATCGGCAGCTGGGAACTGCTGTACAACGACGACGTCCCCGACGGCGTCGCGGTGAGCGAGGCCGTGGAGCTCGCCAAGGTCCTCTCCACCGACGAGTCGCCGAAGTTCGTCAACGGCCTCCTCGGCCGGCTGCAGCAGCTCAAGCCGACCCTGCTCGCGTAGCTCCGCCGACGGATCCTCCGCCACCGGAAGCTCCCGCTGATCGCCCTCCGGGCCGTCGACGGGAGCTTCCCGCGTCCCCGGCCGGGAGCGTGCGGGTGCGCGTCAGCGGGCGGCCGATGCCAGCTGGAAGATCCGCGCGCGCCGCTGCGTGGCGTCGTCCAGGAGCCTGCGTTCCTCGGCGGCGTAGTCGGCGTCGCGCCGTCCGCCCAGCATGCGCTGCCGCGTGTAGGCGATCCGCGATCCGGTGCGGATGAACGCGCGCATGTCCCGCTCGGCGCCCACGGACTGCGCCCAGGCGAGCGCCTGCGACCGGCCCGGGCGCGTCGCCAGCATCCGCACCTCCTCGGGCGTGAACCAGCCGGCCCGGGCGTAGTCGCCGAGCCGTGCCTCGGTCAGGCGGCGCTCGGAGCGGCGCAGGAGGACGACGGAGATCACCGCGGCGACGAACAGCGGCACCTGGACCACGAGGTAGAACAGGAAGAAATCGTTGAACAGCACGAGGGTGCCGCCGTTCCACAGCATGTGCCCCGCGATCGCCGGGAGGAGTCCGAGGACGAAGGCCCCGAGGATCCGGGTGTTCCCGCCGCCACGGCTCAGCGCGAACCCGAGGACGAAGCCGAGCAGCGAGGTGAACATGACGTGGGCGAAGGGCGAGAACAGGCCGCGCAGGATGAAGACGCCCACCAGCGCGCCGGCGTTCCCCGACTCCGCCACCGCGGAACCGAAGTACAGGATGTTCTCCGTGAACGCGAAGCCCGCCGCCACCGTCCCCGCGTAGACGATGCCGTCCACGGGGCCGTCGAGATGGCTACGACGCGTGTAGACGAGGATCAGCACGCCGAGCCCCTTGGCGAACTCCTCGACCAGTGGCGCCTGCAGCACCGGCCCGATCACCTCCGGTGAGGTGGTGCCGAGCGCGCTGACCAGCAGTTCCACGACATAGGTGCCGAGCAGCAGCGTCACGACGACGGAGGTGCCGGCACCCCAGAGGAACGCGAAGAGCAGGGCGCCGCGCGGTTCGGGATCCCACCGGTCGATCCAGCGCAGGCCGAGCAGGCAGATGCCCAGCGGCACGAGGGCGAGGATGCCGCAGAGCAGGAACGCGGACGGACCCAGCGACAGGGAGAGCAGGAGCAGGACGCCTGCCACGACGAGGGCCGCGACGATCACGAGGAGCACGTTGAGCACGCGGTGGCGGCGCGGGGGAGGCTGGTTCCAGACGGGCTGGAAGGGGTGCCCTGCGGTGCGGGCGGGCGCCGGGCGGTGGTGCCGTACCGTGGTCTCGCCCCACCAGCCCTGCTGCTGCGGCTGCTGCCGCGGTCGATGGTGGCCGTCGGGGTGGTGGTCCACGCCCCCGGGACCGTTCCACCGCGGGCCGCCCGCGCCTGCTCCGGAATCGTTTCTCGCCATGGTGCAACCCTAGGGGCAAGCGGCGCTGTGATAGTTTTGACGGTGCAACCAGCCTTTAAATTCCGTCCAGTGAGGCGGGGAAGGAGGAAGCGTGTTATGAACGTGCCTGCCTCGGAAACCGGCATCCACAAGCGCGTCGTTCTCGCAGAAGCAGACATCGACCGCGCTCTCACGCGCATCGCCCATGAGATCCTCGAGGCGAACAAGGGGCCGCGTGATCTCGTCCTCCTCGGCATCCCGCGCAGGGGTTTCCCCCTGGCGCAGCGGCTCGCCCAGAAGATCGCGGCCGTCGACCCGTCCGTCGACGCGGACCTCATCACGGGACAGCTCGACGTCACCCTGTACCGCGACGACCTCCAGCGCAATCCCACCCGCTCGCCGCTCGCCACCCAGCTCCCGCCGTCGGGCATCGACGACAAGGTCGTGGTGCTGGTCGACGACGTCCTGTACTCGGGACGCACCATCCGTGCGGCCCTCGACGCCCTCGCGGACCTCGGACGCCCGCGCATCGTGCGCCTCGCGGTCCTCGTGGACCGCGGGCACCGGGAGCTGCCCATCCGTGCCGACCACGTCGGCAAGAACCTCCCGACGTCGTCCCGCGAGCGCGTGCGGGTCCACCTCGCGGAGATCGACCTGATCGGGGGTTCCGCGGTGAACGAGGTCGTCATCGAGGACCGCGCGTGAAGCACCTGCTCAGCACCCAGGACCTCTCCGCGAGGAACGCCCTGCGCCTGCTGGATGTCGCCGAGGAGATGTCCGCCGTGGGGGAGCGGGAGATCAAGAAGCTCCCGGCCCTGCGCGGACGCACCGTGGTGAACCTCTTCTTCGAGGACTCCACGCGGACGCGCATCTCCTTCGAGGCCGCGGCCAAGCGCCTGTCCGCGGACGTCATCAACTTCGCGGCGAAGGGCTCCTCCGTGTCGAAGGGGGAATCCCTGAAGGACACGGCCCAGACTCTCGAGGCGATGAGCGCGGACGCCGTCGTCATCCGCCACCCGGCGTCCGGGGCACCGGCCCGCCTCGCCGCGTCGGGCTGGATCGACGCGGCCGTGGTCAACGCCGGCGACGGGACCCACGAACACCCCACCCAGGCACTGCTCGACGCGTTCACGCTGCGCCGCCACTGGGCCCGGATCGGCGGCGGCCCCTCGGCCGGCACCACGCTCGCCGGGATGAAGGTCCTGATCGTCGGTGACGTCCTCCACTCCCGGGTGGCCCGCTCCAACGTGTGGCTCCTGACGACCCTGGGTGCGGAGGTCCTGCTCGCGGGCCCGCCCACGCTGCTGCCCGTCGGCGTCGGTTCCTGGCCCTGCACGGTGTACTACAACCTCGACGACGCCCTCGCGCAGCGCCCCGACGCCGTCATGATGCTCCGCCTGCAGGCGGAGCGCATGAACGCCGCGTTCTTCCCGTCGACACGCGAGTACTCGCGGCGCTGGGGCTTCGACGACGGACGCCTCGCGCTGCTCGACACGATGGGCCTGCACGACACGGTCATCATGCACCCCGGACCCATGAACCGCGGGCTCGAGATCTCCTCCGCCGCGGCCGACTCGCCCCGCTCCACGGTGCTCGCCCAGGTCCGCAACGGGGTGTCCGTGCGCATGGCGGCGCTCTACCTGCTGCTCTCGGGCGACCACCACGACGAGCAGGACGGCGAGATGCACGACGAACTGCCCGCCACGACTCCGGAAGGCCGCATCAAGTGACGTCGAACACCAGCACTCTGCCCGAATACCTCATCGTGGGCGCCTCGATCGCAGGCGGCGCCCCGCAGGACCTGCTGGTCCGCGACGGCGTTCTCGCCGCCGTCGGGCCGTCCGCGGCGGCTGACGCCTCGGCGGCCGCGATCACCATCGACGCCGGGGGCCTCGTGGCCCTGCCCGGCATGGTGGACCTCCACACGCATCTGCGCGAGCCGGGCCGGGAGGACGCCGAGACCGTCGAGACCGGATCGCGCGCTGCCGCACTGGGTGGCTTCACGGCGGTCCACGCCATGGCCAACAGCTCGCCCGTGGCCGACACCGCGGGTGTCGTGGAGCAGGTGTACCGCCTCGGCCTCGCCTCGGGCTGGGTCGAGGTCCGCCCGGTGGGCGCCGTGACCGTGGGTCTCGGCGGGGAACGGCTCGCGGAACTCGGGGCGATGGCGGAGTCCCGCGCGTCGGTCCGGGTCTTCTCCGACGACGGCGTCTGCGTCTCCGATCCGGTGCTCATGCGCCGGGCGCTCGAGTACGTCAAGGCCTTCGACGGCGTCATCGCACAGCACGCCCAGGAGCCGCGGCTCACCGAGGGTGCCCAGATGAACGAGGGCGACGTCTCGGCGGTCCTCGGGCTCACCGGCTGGCCCGCCGTCGCGGAGGAGAGCATCATCGCCCGCGACGTCCTGCTCGCCCAGCACGTCGGGTCGAGGCTGCACGTCTGCCACGTGTCCACCGCGGGGTCGGTGGAGATCATCCGCTGGGCCAAGGCACGCGGCATCGACGTCACCGCCGAGGTCACGCCGCACCACCTGCTCCTCACGGATGAACTCGTCCGCAGCTACGACCCGGTCTACAAGGTCAATCCGCCGCTGCGCACCTCCGACGACGTCCACGCCCTGCGGGCCGCCCTCGCCGACGGCACCATCGATGTCGTCGGCACGGACCACGCCCCGCACCCGAGCGAGCACAAGGAGTGCGAGTGGGCCCAGGCCGCGATGGGCATGACCGGCCTCGAGACCGCCCTGTCGGTGGTGCAGCACACGATGGTGGAGACCGGCCTGCTCGACTGGGAGGGCTTCGCCCGGGTCACGTCGGTCGCCCCTGCCCGGATCGGCCGCCTCGCCCACCAGGGCCGTCCCCTGGCGGCCGGCGAGCCCGCGAACCTGATCCTCGTCGATCCCGCAGCGCGGTGGACGGTCGATCCCGCGACCATGGCCACGAAGGGCCGCAACAGCCCCTTCCGCGGCCTCGAGCTGCCCGGCAGCGTGCGGGCCACGTTCTACGGCGGCCACCCCACGGTGCTCGACGGACGCCTGGCCACGCCCCGGCCGGCCGCGGGACCTGCGACCGCCCAGGAGGCGCCGGCATGGAGTATCTAGGCTGGGTGGCCCTCGCCGTCGGCATCATCGTCGTCGTCGTCGCCCTGATGGCCCTCGGCTGGCGCAACCGGCTCCGCCGCCAGGCGGACGTCGCCGAACCCCCGGAAGCCCCCGCCGATCCCGGCCCCGTACTCTACGAGGCCGAGGGCCAGTACGTCGCGACGACGACGGCGGGGGACTGGCTCGACCGCATCGCGGTGCACGGGCTGGGCCTGCGGGGCAACGCCGTCGCCACCGTGTACGCCGCCGGTGTCCTGATCACGCGCACGGGTGCACGCTCCGTGTACATCCCGCGCACCGACCTCACGTCGGTCCACCTCGCCAGCGGCATGACCGGCAAGTTCGTCGAGAAGGAGGGCCTGGTCGTGATCACCTGGCTCCTCGGCACCGAGCGGGTCGATACGGGCTTCCGGACCCGCCATGCCGCCTCCAAGGCCCAGCTCGTCGCCGCCGTCGCGGCGCTCGTGCCGGCCCCACCCCCCGCTACGACCCACCACCGAACTCCACCGACCCCCGAAGGCAGGGAACAGCTGTGAGCACCGTCCAATCCAAGGCACCGGTCCATCGGAAGGCACCCGCGGTGCTCGTCCTCGAGGACGGGCGGACCTTCCGCGGCCGCGCCTACGGCGCCGAGGGCACCGCCCTCGGCGAGGCCGTCTTCGCCACCGGCATGACCGGCTACCAGGAGACCATCACCGACCCCTCCTACGCGCGCCAGCTGGTGGTCCAGACGGCGCCCCACATCGGCAACACCGGGGTCAACGCCGACGACGCCGAGTCCCGGCGGATTTGGGTGGCCGGGTACATCATCCGCGACGCCGCACGGCGCCCGTCGAACTGGCGCTCCGAGCAGAGCCTCGACGACCAGCTGCGCGAGCAGGGCGTCGTCGGGATCGAGGGCGTCGACACGCGCGCCATCACCCGCCACCTGCGCGAGCGCGGCGCCATGCGTGCCGGGATCTTCTCCGGCGAGGACGCCTCGCAGTCGGAGGGCCGGCTGCTCGAGCAGGTCGTCGCCCAGCCGTCCATGGCGGGCGCGCGCCTGGCCGACGAGGTCAGCATCGACGCCGCGTACGTCGTCGAGCCGGCCGACCACGGCTGGACAGGCGAGACGGTGGCGACGATCGCGGCTCTGGATCTCGGCATCAAGGCCATGACGCCCAAGCACTTCGCGCAGCGCGGCGTACGCACTGTCGTCCTGCCGGCCGGCGCGACCTTCGACGACATCGCGGCCGCCCGGCCCGACGGCGTGTTCATGTCCAACGGCCCGGGTGACCCGGCCACCGCGGACGCGCAGGTGGACCTCCTCCGGCGCGTGCTCGACGAGCGGATGCCGTTCTTCGGCATCTGCTTCGGCAACCAGATCCTCGGACGCGCCCTCGGCTTCGGGACGTACAAGCTCCGCTACGGCCACCGCGGCATCAACCAGCCGGTCCTGGACCGCCGCACCGGCAAGGTGGAGATCACGTCGCAGAACCACGGCTTCGCGGTCGACGCGCCCCTCGACGGCCCCGTCGAGGCGCCCGCCGGACGCTACGGCCGCGTCGAGGTCAGCCACGTCAGCCTGAACGACGACGTCGTCGAGGGCCTCGCGTGCCTGGACCTGCCCGCGTTCTCCGTCCAGTACCACCCCGAGGCGGCGGCGGGTCCCCACGACTCCGCCTACCTCTTCGACCGCTTCATCGACCTCATCCAGACCGAGAAGGAACGAGCGGGCTCGGGCGACGCCCGCGCGGCCTCGGCCCTCGATGCCCCCTCCGAGTCGGAGGCGCTCGAGCGTGCGGCCGCCGCAGAACTCGGCACGCACGGATCCAAGGTGACGGGCACGCAGCCCCGGCACAGCCCCGCAGAACAGAGCAGCACCACGCAGGAAGAGAACTGATGCCCCGCAGAACCGACCTCAAGAGCGTCCTGGTCATCGGCTCAGGGCCGATCGTCATCGGCCAGGCCGCCGAATTCGACTACTCGGGAACCCAGGCGCTGCGCGTCCTGCGCGAGGAGGGCCTGCGCGTCATCCTCGTGAACTCGAACCCCGCCACGATCATGACCGACCCCGAGTTCGCGGACGCCACCTACGTGGAGCCGATCACGCCAGACGTCGTCGCGAAGATCATCGAGAAGGAGCGGCCGGACGCCCTGCTGCCGACCCTCGGCGGGCAGACGGCGCTGAACACGGCCATCGCCCTCGACAAGAACGGCGTCCTGGAGAAGTTCGGCGTCGAGCTGATCGGGGCGAACATCGCCGCCATCGAGCTCGGCGAGGACCGCGAGAAGTTCAAGGGCGTCGTCGAGCGCTGCGGTGCCGAGTCCGCCCGCTCCGCCATCATCCACTCGATCGACGAGGCCCTCGTGGCGGCGGAGGACCTGGGCTACCCGATGGTCGTCCGTCCCTCGTTCACGATGGGCGGCCTCGGGTCCGGACTCGCGTACACGGAGCAGGACCTGCGCCGGATCGTCGGCCAGGGCCTGCAGTACAGCCCCACGAGCGAGGTCCTGCTCGAGGAGAGCATCCTCGGCTGGAAGGAGTACGAGCTCGAGATGATGCGCGACAAGAACGACAACGTCGTGGTCGTCTGCTCCATCGAGAACTTCGATCCCGTCGGCGTGCACACCGGCGACTCCATCACCGTGGCGCCGGCCCTGACCCTCACCGACCGCGAGTACCAGCGCCTCCGCGACATCTCCATCGCCGTCATCCGTGAGGTCGGCGTCGACACGGGCGGCTGCAACATCCAGTTCGCCGTCGAGCCGGACACCGGGCGCGTCGTCGTCATCGAGATGAACCCGCGCGTGTCGCGGTCCTCCGCGCTGGCGTCGAAGGCCACGGGCTTCGCGATCGCCAAGATCGCGACGAAGCTGTCCCTCGGCTACACGCTCGACGAGATCCCGAACGACATCACCCTGAAGACCCCGGCCTCGTTCGAGCCGACGCTCGACTACGTGGTGGTCAAGGTCCCGCGGTTCGCATTCGAGAAGTTCCCGGCCGCCGACCCCACGCTCACCACCACCATGAAGTCCGTCGGCGAGGCGATGGCGATGGGCCGCAACTTCACCGAGGCGCTCCAGAAGGCGCTCCGCTCGCTCGAGCAGAAGGGCTCCCAGCTGTCCTTCGCCCCGGTCGCGGTCGAGGACGTCGACGCCCTCGTCGAGGCTGCGAAGCGCCCCACCACCGAACGACTCTCGCAGGTGCAGCGCGCGCTGCTCGGCGGCGCGAGCGTGGAGCGGCTGTACGAGGCCACCGGGATCGACCCGTGGTTCCTCGACCAGCTCGTGCTCCTCAACGAGGTGGCCGAGGAGGTGCGCTCGGCGCCGAACCTGACGGAGGACGTGCTGCGGCACGCCAAGCGCCACGGCTTCTCCGACGAGCAGATCGGGCTGCTGACCTCCACCCCCGACGCCGTCGTACGCGGTGTCCGGCACGCCCTCGGCATCCGCCCGGTCTTCAAGACGGTGGACACGTGCGCCGCGGAGTTCGCGGCCTACACGCCGTACCACTACTCGTCCTACGACGAGGAGGACGAGGTGGAGCAGCACGAGAAGCCTTCGGTCATCATCCTCGGCTCCGGACCCAACCGGATCGGCCAGGGGATCGAGTTCGACTACTCGTGCGTCCACGCCACCATGGCGCTGCGCGAGGCCGGCTACGAGACCGTGATGGTCAACTGCAACCCCGAGACGGTCTCCACCGACTACGACATCTCCACGCGCCTGTACTTCGAGCCGCTGACCCTCGAGGACGTCCTGGAGGTCATCGCCGCGGAGCAGCGTACCGGTGGCGTGCTCGGCGTGTTCGTGCAGCTCGGCGGCCAGACACCGCTCAAGCTCGCCCAGGAACTGGCCGACGCCGGCATCCCGATCCTCGGCACCTCGCCGGAGGCCATCGACCTCGCCGAGCACCGCGGGGCCTTCAGCCGCGTCCTCGACGCGGGCGGGCTCATCGCGCCGAAGAACGGCACCGCGGTGTCCTTCGAGGACGCCAGGACGATCGCCGACGACATCGGCTACCCCGTCCTCGTCCGCCCCTCCTATGTGCTGGGCGGCCGCGGCATGGAGATCGTCTACGACGAGGCCAACCTCTCCCGCTACATCACGAACGCCACGGAGATCACCGAGGCGCACCCCGTGCTGATCGACCGCTTCCTCGAGGACGCCATCGAGATCGACGTCGACGCCCTGTACGACGGCACGGAGATGTACCTCGGCGGGATCATGGAGCACATCGAGGAGGCCGGGATCCACTCCGGCGACTCGGCGTGCGTGCTGCCGCCCATCACCCTCGGTGCCGACGTCCTGCAGCGCGTCCGCGAGGCGACGCTCGCCATCGCCGAAGGGGTCGGCGTCCGCGGACTCATCAACATCCAGTTCGCCCTCGCCTCGGACGTGCTCTACGTCCTCGAAGCGAACCCCCGCGCCTCGCGGACCGTGCCCTTCGTGTCGAAGGCCACGGGCGTGCAGCTCGCCAAGGGCGCCGCGCTCATCGGGACCGGGGTCACGGTCGCCGAGCTCCGCACGCGGGGCCTGCTGCCCGCGAGGGGCGACGGCGGATCCCTCCCGCTGGACGCCCCGGTGTCCGTCAAGGAGGCCGTCCTGCCGTTCAGCCGCTTCCGCACGCCGGAGGGCACCGTGGTGGACTCGCTGCTGGGCCCGGAGATGCGTTCGACGGGCGAGGTCATGGGGATCGACAAGTACTTCGACACCGCCTTCGCCAAGAGCCAGGCCGCGGCCAACGCGGCCCTGCCCGTCCGCGGCAAGGTCTTCGTGTCGGTGGCGAACCGCGACAAGCGCTCGATCATCATGCCGGTCAAGCGCCTCGTGGACCTCGGCTTCGAGATCGTCTCGACCGGCGGCACCGCGGACGTCCTCCGCCGTAACGGCATCCAGGCGACCACGGTCCGCAAGGTCGCCGAGGGAGCGGGCGAGGGCCGGGGCACCGTCGTCGACCTCATCACCGAGGGCGGCATCGACATGATCATCAACACGCCCTCGGGCGGCCAGGCGCGCGGAGACGGCTACGAGATCCGGGCGGCCGCGACCTCCTACGGGCTGCCGGTCATCACCACCATCCCCGAGGTGGGGGCCGCCGTCCAGGCGATCGAGGCCATGCGTTCCTACGAGTGGTCCGTCACGAGCCTGCAGGAACACGCGGCGAACCTGCGAGCCTCCACCGAGGCCCGCGATGCCTCCTGAGGCCGGCGCCGCCGCGCGCCGCGCCCCCTTCGGGGAGCGGCTCGCCGTGGCCCGCGCCGCCAGGGGCAGCCTCTGCGTCGGCATCGACCCCCACCCCGCCCTGCTGGGTGCCTGGGGGCTCGAGGACTCGCCGGGCGGCCTCGAACGATTCTCGCTCGCGGTGCTCGACGCCGTCGGGCCCGTGGCGGCGGCCGTGAAACCCCAGGTGGCCCTCTACGAGCGCCACGGGGCACGCGGACTCGCCGTCCTCGAGACGCTCCTGGTGCGCGCAGCGGAGGCCGACGTCCTGACCATCGCCGACGCGAAGCGCGGCGACATCGGCTCGACCATGCAGGCGTACGCGGAGGCGTGGCTGGGGGAGGGCCGGCCCCTCGCCGCCGACGCCGTCACGCTCAACCCCTACCTGGGCTTCGAGTCGCTCCGTCCCGCGCTCGATCTCGCGGCGGCCACGGGCCGCGGCGTGTTCGTCCTCGCGCTGACCTCGAACCCGGAGGGCCGCACCGTGCAGCATGCCGGCGGGGAGGAGTCCGTGGCGCGGTCCATCGCCCGCGCCGCCGCAGCCGAGAACGTCGGCCCCGGTCCCGGATCCGTCGGGCTCGTCGTCGGGGCGACGATCGGCGACGCGGCACACCGGCTCGGCCTGGACCTGGCCTCACTCAACGGCCCGATCCTCGCGCCCGGGGTGGGCGCCCAGGGTGCGGGGCAGGAGGAACTCGCCGCCGCATTCGGATCGGCCCTGCCGTTCGTGCTCCCCACGTCGAGCCGCGCCATCCTGGCCGCCGGGCCCGACGGCGGGAACCTGCGCTCCGCCGCCGAGCGGACGCGCGACGGGCTCCGTTGAGCCGGGGCGCGCATTGATTTCGGACGGGTGCGCCCGGTAGGTTCGGTTCCGGACCGACCCCGTGCCGGTCCCGTTCGATCTCCGTCCCGGCCCGAGTCCTCCTCGGGCGATCCATCCGACGAGCGGTCGCCGTCCTGCAGGGCGGCGTCCAGCGCAGGGAGCACCCGTGAGCCTCAAGCCATTGACGGACGTCGAGCGAACGCGGGCACGCGAGAAGGCGACGGCGGCACGGGCGGTGCGGGCGGACATCAAGGCCCGACTGAAGACCGGTAAGCTCTCAGTGGCGGACGTGATCGAGAATTCCGGCGGCGAGGACGCCGTGGGCCGCCTCCGGGTCCTGGATCTCCTCAAGGCACTGCCCGGCGTCGGGGACGTCCGGGCGGCGGCGATCATGGCGGAGGTCGGGATCGCCGCGACACGTCGCGTGCGAGGCCTCGGCATCCACCAGCGCACGGCTCTCGTCTCATACCTCGAACACCATCATTCTGGCTCGGCCAGCAAGTAAGGAAGCGTTTGTGTTGCAGCCCAGGTTGACTGTCCTCGCCGGCCCGACGGCGGTCGGCAAGGGAACCGTCTCGACCTACATCCGGGACAACTACCCCGAGGTGTGGCTCTCCGTCTCCGCGACCACGCGCCCGCCGCGACCCGGCGAGGTGGACGGCGTGCACTACTTCTTCGTCTCGCCCGAGGAGTTCGACTCGCTCATCGCCGACGGTCAGCTGCTGGAGTGGGCCGTGGTCCATGGCCGCAACCGCTACGGGACGCTGCGCCGCACGGTCCAGGCCGCGATGGACGAGGGCCGCACGGTGCTCCTCGAGATCGACCTGCAGGGCGCGCGGCAGGTCAAGGAGAGCATGCCGGAGGCCAACTTCGTCTTTCTCGCCCCGCCGAGCTGGGACGAGATGGTGCGCCGCCTCGTGGGCCGCGGCACCGAAACGCCCGAGGAACAGCAGCAACGGCTGGAAACCGCTAAACTGGAACTTGCCGCCGAGCCGGAATTCAACCACACCGTCGTCAACGACTCCGTGGAGCATGCGGCAGACGAGCTCGTATCACTGATGGGACTGCGTCCGCTGCAGCGCTGAGAAGCCCCGCAGCAGCCGTTCCGCCTAATATTTGGAGATTTTGTGTCAACTCAGCCCGAAGGCATCATCAACCCGCCGATCGACTCTCTGCTGGAGGCCTCGGACTCGAAGTACGCCCTCGTGATCTACGGCGCCAAGCGTGCCCGCCAGATCAACGCGTACTACTCCCAGCTCCACGAGGGGCTCTTCGAGTACGTCGGCCCCCTCGTCGACACGAAGCTGAACGAGAAGCCCCTCTCCATCGCACTGCGGGAGATCAACGAGGGCATGCTCGTGTCCTCGCCCATGGAACAGTCCGAATAGTCCGGCCCCCGAAGCAGGCCACGGACGACCGGTGCGCATAGTACTTGGTGTCGGAGGAGGGATCGCGGCCTACAAGGCAGCATCCCTCCTCCGTCTTTTCACGGAGTCCGGGCATGACGTCACCGTCATCCCGACCGACGCCGCCATCCGCTTCGTCGGGACCGCCACCTGGGAGGCCCTCTCGGGCAACCCGGTGAGCAACAGCGTCTGGGACGACGTCGACAAGGTCAACCACGTACGGCTCGGCCACGAGGCCGACCTCATCGTCGTCGCCCCCGCCACCGCGGACGTCCTCGCGCGCGCCGCCGCGGGCCTGGCCAACGACCTCCTGACCGGCACGCTCCTCATGGCGCACGGGCCCGTCTTCCTGGCCCCGGCGATGCACACCGAGATGTGGCAGCACGCGGCCACCCGGGCGAACGTCGCCACCCTCCGCTCGCGCGGCGTCACCGTCATGGAGCCGGCCTCCGGTCGACTCACCGGTGCGGACTCGGGTCCCGGCCGGCTCCCCGAGCCCGCCGACATCTTCGCGGCGGCGATGGACGCCGTCGCCCGCAGCGGGGGCTCCGGTCCGCTGCGGGGCAGGCGGGTGACCATCTCCGCCGGAGGTACCCGGGAGGCCCTCGATCCCGTGCGCTTCCTCGGCAACCGCTCGTCCGGCAAGCAGGGTATGGCCCTCGCCGAAGCGGCACTCGCGCAGGGTGCACACGTGACCCTCGTCCTCGCTCACGCCGACGTCGCCCCGCCGCCCGGGTGCGACGTCGTACGGGTCGAGTCCGCGCTGCAGCTGCGCGACGCCGTCCTCGAGGCCCTGCCCGCAACGGACGTCCTCGTGATGGCCGCTGCCGTGGCGGACTTCCGGCCCGCCGAGGTCGTCGCCACCAAGATCAAGAAGCGCGACGACGGCTCGGATCCCGTGATCACCCTCGTCCGCAACCCCGACGTCCTCCGCGAGGCCGTGCTCGCGCGGGAGGGGCGCTCGGAGCCGCTCGTGATCGCCGGATTCGCCGCCGAGACGGGAGACGCGACGGCCGATCCGCTGACGCACGCCCGGGCCAAGCTCGCGCGGAAGGGCTGCGACTTCCTCGTCCTCAACGTCGTCGGTTCTGACCTCGTCTTCGGCGAGGATTCCAACGCCGTCACGATCCTGGGCGCCGACGGCACCGAGTCCGCTCCGGTGCGGGGTTCCAAGCGCGCCGTCGCCGACGCCGTCATCAGGCACGCCGCGCGGCTCCTCGCCCCCTGATGCGCGGGCGCCCTCCGGTCCGCCGCGCCCGTTCCGTCGCGGCGCAGCCGGGCCGGACCGTCCCCCCGACCAAGTAGAGTGGGCACGTGAATCCACCGAGCACTGAGTCCCCCCTGCGCCTTTTCACCTCGGAATCGGTCACCGAGGGCCATCCGGACAAGATCTGCGACCAGATCAGCGACGCCATCCTCGACGGGCTCCTCGAGCAGGACCCCGACTCCCGCGTCGCGGTCGAGACCCTGGTCACCACGGGCCTCGTGCACGTGGCGGGCGAGGTCACCACGGAGGCGTACGTCGAGATCCCCGACATCGTCCGCCGGACCATCCTCGGCATCGGCTACGACTCCTCGGCCAACGGCTTCGACGGCGCCCGCTGCGGCGTCTCGGTGTCCATCGGGCAGCAGTCCGCGGAGATCGCCTCGGGTGTGTTCACCTCCCTCGAGACCCGTGAGGGCACCGGCGTCGACCCCTACGACGCCCAGGGTGCCGGGGACCAGGGCATCATGTTCGGCTACGCGAGCGACGAGACCGCGGTGATGATGCCCACGCCCATCTGGCTGTCGCACCGCCTCTCGGAGCGCCTCACCGCGGTCCGCAAGGACGGCACCCTCCCGTACCTGCGGCCCGACGGGAAGACCCAGGTGACCATCGGGTACGACGGCGACCGGCCGGTCTCCATCGACTCCGTCGTCATCTCGTCCCAGCACTCCGCCGACGTGTCCCTCGAGCAGCTCCGCGCCGATCTCGCCGACCACGTCATCGCGCCGGTCCTGGCGGACTCCGAGCTCGACACGTCCTCGGTGCGCCACATCCTCAACCCCGGCGGCGCCTTCGTGATCGGCGGACCCGTGGGTGATGCCGGACTCACCGGCCGCAAGATCATCGTGGACACCTACGGCGGGATGGCACGCCACGGCGGCGGAGCGTTCAGCGGCAAGGATCCGTCGAAGGTGGACCGCTCGGCCGCGTACGCCATGCGCTGGGTGGCGAAGAACGTCGTGGCGGCGGGCCTCGCCCGCCGGGCCGAGATCCAGATCGCCTACGCCATCGGCATGGCCCAGCCCGTCGGGATCTACGTCGAGACGTTCGGCACCGAGACCGTGGACCCGCTGGCCATCGGCACGGCGATCCGCGAGATCTTCGACCTCCGGCCCCTCGGCATCATCAACGCCCTCGACCTGAAGCGCCCCGTCTACCAGCGCACCGCGGCGCACGGCCACTTCGGCCGCGAGGAGGACGGCTTCACCTGGGAGCGTACCGATCGCGTCGACAAGCTCCGGAGCTACTTCGACGCCTGAGGCGGGAGGGGACGGCGGCCGGCGCACGCCGGTCCCGGCGACATCATGACGGAGACGAAGCGGGATTCGGGCGGCACGGACGGCCAGCTGTCGCTGCTGCACGGCTTCGGCGCTGCGAAGCTGCCGCGCACCGATCCCGAGCGCGCGTCCGCCCTGCCCGTGGCGCGGGTCGTCCTCGACGCCCAGCTCCCGCATCTCGACCGGTTCTTCGACTACGCGGTGCCCGCCGCCATGGACGCCGAGGCCCAGCCCGGCGTGCGGGTCAAGGTGCGGTTCGCCGGCCGCGAGCAGGCGGGCTTCCTGGCCGAACGCGTCGACGAGGCCAGCACCACGGCGACGCTCCTGCCGCTGGGCAAGGTCGTCTCCCCGCACCGGGTGCTGACGCCCGAGGTCCTGGCGCTCGCGACGGCGGTCGCCGCGCGGTCCGTCGGCACGGTGAGCGACGTCCTGCGCTCCGCCGTGCCGCCGCGCATGGCCCGTGTCGAGGCCGAGTTCCCCCCCGAGGCGGCCGACGGCGCCGCGCCCGTCGCGGCAGGCCCGTCGTCCGGCAGCTTCCGGCGCTACCCGAGCGGCTCCGCCTTCCTCCAGCACCTGACCGCCGGGGAATCGCCCCGGGCCGTCCTCACGAGCCTGGGTGGTTTCGGCGCCAGGGCCTGGACGGAGGAGATCGCCGATGCCGTGGCGGCCGCGGCGGCCTCGGGGCGGGGGTCAGTCGTCGTCGTCCCCGACCAGCGCGACCTCGCGCGCGTCGAGGCCGCCCTCACCGCCCGGCTCGGTGCCGCCGCCGTCGCCCGCCTGACGGGCGAGGACGGAGCCACGCCGCGGTACCGCAACTTCCTGCGCCTCCTCACGGGCACGGCGACCGTCGCGGTGGGCACGCGCTCCGCCGCCTACGCCCCCGTGCGCGACCTCGGGCTGCTCTGCCTGTGGGACGACGGCGACGACCAGCACATCGAGCAGCGCGCACCCTACCAGCACGTCCGCGACGTGCTCCTCCTGCGGGCCGAGCAGGAGGGTGCCGCGGTGTTGCTCTCATCCTTCGCCCGGACCACCGAGTCCCAGCGCCTCGTCGACACGGGGTGGGCACGCGCCATCCAGGCGGACCGCGCCGAGGTGCGACGGTCCACGCCACGCGTCGTCCACGCGGCCGACGCCTACCAGATGGAGCGGGACCCGCTGGCCGCGCAGGCCCGGATCCCGCACGCCGCCTGGGCCGCGGCGCAGGCTGGGCTCCGGCACGGCCCCGTGCTGCTGCAGGTCGCGCGGACCGGCTTCTCGCCGGCGCTGGCCTGCGACCGGTGCCGCCACCCGGCCCGCTGCTCCGCCTGCGCCGGGCCACTGGCCCAGGCCGGACGGGATGCCCCCCTGGTGTGCCGCTGGTGCGGGCGGCCGGACAACTCCTGGTCGTGCGCCGAATGTGGTGGCACGCGGGTCCGGGCGACCGTCGCGGGTGCCACCCGGACCGCGGAGGAACTGGGGAGGGCGTTCCCGGGCGTGCCGGTCGTCTCCTCGGCGGGCGAGCACATCGTCGACACCGTCCGCGATGTCCCCGCCGTCGTCGTCGCGACGCCCGGCGCGGAACCCGTGGCCCCCGGCGGCTACGCGGCCGTCATCCTCCTCGACGGCAACGCCCTGCTGAGCCGCGAGTCGCTGCGTGCGGGCGAGGACGCGCTCCGGCGGTGGTTCTCGGCGGCGATCCTCGCCCGTCCGTCCACGGCTGGCGGCACGGTGGTGATCAAGGGCGACGACGACGTCGCGGTGGGGCACCTCGTGCGCTGGGATCCTGCGGGCGCCGCCGCCCGCGAACTCGTCGAGCGGCAGGAGCTCGGGCTGCCTCCGGCCGTGCGGTACGCGGTGCTGACGGGGACCCGGGAGGCCCTCACCCACTTCCTCGACGGCGTCGAGACGGAGGGGGCCGCGCGCGTCGTCGGCCCGGCCCCGATTCCGCCCGATGTGCGCCGGGAGGCGATGCTCGCCGCGCGTGCCGCCGCCGCGGCAGGGCGCGGTGCGGATTCGCCGGGGCGGGCGGCGACGGAGGCCCTGGCCGGCCAGGGCTCCCACCGCGTCCTGCTGTTCTTCCCCTACCGTGCCGCTGCGGGCATCACGCGGCAGCTGCGCGCACGCCGGGCCGCGCTGTCGGCGAAGCGGACGGGCGAGCCCGTCCACATCCGGCTCGATGCGCTGGACGTGCTCTAGGCGGCCTGCGCCACGTGCTCCGGGCGGCCTCCGTCACGGCGGGGGGACGCGGCGCCAGCCCTCGGAGTCGACCTCGATCACGAGGGGGACGACGGCCGCCACGCCTTGGCTCCGCAGCGCCTCCTCGATGTCCGGCGACGGTGCGGCGACCACGAAGGTCTCGCCGCGGTACAGGTCCGCCGTCGCGTTCACGAGCGCCACGAGGGCCTCGTGCCCTCGGCACCCGAAGCGCCCGGCGATCGGCAGCCGGGCCAGCCACGACGGCGGGATGCCCGCGTCGTCGACGAGGACGGCCGTCGCCGGGCACTGGAGATCCATGTCAGGAGCCTGCCCGGGGGAGCGGCTGGTGCCCCGCCGCTCCCCGTCCGGGAACCCCCGGTCGGGGAACCGGCGGTCGCGGGGTCCGTCGGGAAGGGCGCGTCATGAGCCCTTCGCCCCGTCCTCCGGCCTCGGGACCGACCGGGTGCGCCCGCGTCGCCGCCGCCGGGTGTATTCGGACACCGCACGCCGGCAGGCACCCCGCAGCTGCTCCGCGGACACCTCCCAGGAATAGCTCCCTGCACGCTCGAGCCCGGCGCGGGATGCTGCGGCCCACCGCGCGGGGTCGTCGAGGCTCCGCACCGCCGAGGCCACGTCCTCCGGGTCCCCGGGATCGACGAACAGGGCTGCCTCGCCCCCGACCTCACGGAAGATCGGGATGTCGCTCGCGACGACGGGCGTGCCGGTGGCCATCGCCTCGATGATGGGCAGGCCGTAGCCTTCCGCCCGGGACAGCGTGAGCAGGGCCGTCGAGTCGTGGAGCAGGTCCTCGTACTCCGCATCCGTCACGCCCCCGTGGAAGACGATGCGCTGCTCGTCCGCCGCCAGGTCCGTGAGTTCGGCGCGGCGTTCGGGCGTGATGCGGCTGAGCAGGTGGAGCGTGTGCCCGGGCAGCAGGGCCATGGCGCGGACGAGGGTCTCGACGTTCTTGTACGGCATGAAGGAGCCCATGTAGAGCAGCGACGGCGAGCGCGGCGCGTCAGGGTCCCGCCGGCGTTCCGTGGGCTGCGGGGCGTTGCCGACGAGCAGGACGGGCCTGCGGGTGAGCCTGTGCTCCGCCATGAGGGCCGCCGTGGTGTCGGAGATCGTCGCGACCACGTCGGCCCGGTCGAGCAGCAGGCGCTGCGGCCAGTAGGCGAGATGGTACAGCCGCCAGAGCAGGCGCACCGGGAGGGGGAGGAAGGACGGCGGCAGGGGGTTCTGGTAGTAGATCAGGTCGTGCAGCGTGAGGACGAGAGGGTATCTGCGGCCCCACGAGCCCATCGTCTGCATGGGGCACACGACGACGTCGGGCCGGAGGCGGTTGATGCGCCGGGCGACGAACAGTTCGGCGGGGGAGAGCGGGCTGTTGACCAGCACGGACGGCACGTCGGGCAGCAGGGCCAGCTGCCGGGGATCACTGACGAGCATGACGACGTCGTCCGTCTCCGCGAGCGCGGCGATCAGGCTCGCGCCGTACCGGCTGATGCCGTCGTGGTGGTCCGTGCGCGTGAAGCGCGCGTCGAACAGGATCCTCATGGGGCTGTGTCCTCCAGGAACTCCTCGATGATCAGCGCCGCTTCGCGCGGCTTCTCGTAGTGCACCAGGTGCCCGACGTCCGCGATGACCTCGAGCCGTGCGTCCGGGATGAGCCCTGCGAGGTCGCGCTGGCTCGCCACGGAACCGATGTCGTCCCGATCCGCCGCGATGAGCAGGACGGGCATTCGCAGGTCCGCGGCCCGGTCCCGCACGGTGCCCGAGATCGATGCCCGGAAGGCCTCGAGGACCACCCGACGGCCGGCGAAGGAACTGAAGTAGGCGTCGTGCTGCCCGTGGATCCAGCGTCGCAGGGTCCGGTCCTTCGTCTTGGCCATGAAGATGCTCATGCCGCGGACGATCACCGGATTCGCCAGGAGGGCGCGCCCGGCCGCCTCGGGCAGGCGGTCGGCGGCCACGTAGTATC
Organism: Arthrobacter sp. MDT1-48-3; assembly: GCF_054511015.1. Classification (NCBI taxonomy): domain Bacteria; kingdom Bacillati; phylum Actinomycetota; class Actinomycetes; order Micrococcales; family Micrococcaceae; genus Arthrobacter; species Arthrobacter sp. MDT1-48-3. Next base: position 17,126 of record NZ_JBTNDL010000005.1, on the reverse strand, counting down.
CCTCGGCGAGCCGGGAGGCGGTGCGGCTGGGTCCCTCGAGCGCCGGAGCGCTGATGGGATTGACGAGGACCACGCGCCCGGCGAGGCCCGGGGAGCCGGCGGCGGCCTCCGCGGCCACGATCGAACCGAACGAGTGGCCGAGCAGGACGGGCGCGTCGGGGGCGAGGAGCCGGGTGCAGTCGCTGATGAAGCGGGCGTAGGTGGCTACGTCGTGCGTGCCGGCCAGCGCCTGGCCCTGCCCGAAACCGGGCAGGTCCGGCAGGATGACGCGGTGCCGGGGCAGCTCCTCGACGAGGCGCAGCAGTCCGTGGTGGTCGCCCCGGAAGCCGTGCACCATGACGATCGTCCCGCGGGGCGCCTCGCCGGGCGCCGTAACGGCGGGATAGTCCCAGATGCGCTGCAGGGTGCCTTCCCAGCGCAGGGTCCGGACCGTGGCATCGCGCATCAGCCGACCCGGTCGGGGTGCGAGCCGAATCGCTGGTCCCGGTCCAGCGCGTCGAGGGCCCCGACCTGTCCGTCGTCGAGCGCGAACCCGAGGATGTCGAGGTTGGAGCCGATCCGCTCCCGCGAACTCGCCTTCGGGATCGTGAGGATGCCCTGCTGCAGGTGCCATCGCAGGATCACCTGCGCCGGTGTCCTCCCGAGGTCGGCCGCGATGCGACCGACGACGGCGTCCTGCAGGACGTTGCCGCGGCCGAGGGGGCTCCATGCCTGGGTGGCGATGCCGTGCTGCGCGTGGAAGGCGCGCAGGTCGCGCTGCTGCAGGTAGGGGTGGAGTTCCACCTGGTTGAGGACCGGCACGACGCCGGTCTCGTCGAGCAGCCTCTCGAGGTGCGGCTGCTGGAAGTTGGAGACGCCGACGGACCGCACGCGTCCGTCGGCACGGAGGCGTTCGAGGGCGCGCCACGTCTCGACGTAGAGCCCCTTCGACGGGCAGGGCCAGTGGATGAGGTAGAGGTCGAGCTCCTCGAGGCCCAACCGCTGCATCGTCGCGTCGAAGGCGCGCAGGGTGGCGTCGAATCCGTGGTCGTCGTTCCACACCTTCGAGGTGAGGAAGAGGTCGTCGCGGGCGCCGGTCTCGAGGTACGCGCGGGCGGCTGCTCCCACACCCTCCTCGTTGCCGTACAGGGCGGCCGTGTCGAGCAGGCGGTACCCGACGTCCAACGCCGTCGAGCAGAGCCGGGCGGTGTCCTCGGGCGGGACCTTGTAGACGCCGTACCCGACGACGTCGATCGACGTCCCGTCGGCGAGGGCGGCGCGGGGGACGGAGGAGGTCATGGGGGAACTCTACCGAGATCGTCCTGCGGCCGGTGCCCCCTCACCCGGTCCTGCGCGTCGTTCGGCGGGATCGATGCTGTCGAGGATCAGTCCCAGGCCGTGGTCGAACTCGTCCCCGAAGTCGTAGCCGGGCTGCAGCACGATCCCGGTGGCGATCTCCATCATCCAGGGGTACTGCCCGCCCGCGAAGTGTTCCATGATCGGCGCCGCGACGTCGGGGACGGACTCGGCGCCGCTGAGCGGCAGGGCGGCCTCCTGCAGGGCGAACCCGTAGAGGTAGCTGTCGAGCAGCGCGTAGGCGTGGGCCGTGGCGCGGAGCGTGAATCCGCCCGTGCGCAGCGTGCCCAGGGTCGCGTCGTGGTGCCGCAGGGTCGCCGGGCCCGGGCTCGTCCGCGACTCGAGCAGTCCCACCGCCCAGGGATGGCGGCGCAGTACCTCCCGCATCGAGCGGGCCCGGGCGAGCATCTCCTCGCGCCACGGGTTGCCGATCACGGGCAGGTGGACCTCCGCGAAGACGAGATCCACGATGCCGTCGAGGATCCGCTCCTTGTTGGCGACGTAGTAGTAGAGGCTCATCGGCCTGCTGCCGAGCTCCCGTGCGAGCGTGCGGATGGTCAGGCCGGCGATGCCGTCGCGGTCCGCCAGGGCGAGCGCGCACTGCAGCACCCGCTCGCGCGATAGCGGGGTCCGTTCCCCCGGTTCCGTTCGTGCACTCATGGCGCTCCTGCCCCTCGTCTTTTCGTACAGTGTACGATACGGTGCTCGCAGGCGGGACGCACGGGGCGGGCGCCGGGGAGGCGATCATGCGGGAATCGATCGGCGGCAGGACGACGAGCGGAACCATGCGGGCGGTCGTCCACTCCGCGTACGGCGGCGCGGACGTGCTCGAACTGCGGGACGTGCCGGTGCCCGCGGTCGGGGCGGGGGAGGTGCTGGTCCGGGTCCGGGCCGCAGGGGTGGACCGGGGAGCCTGGCACATGATGACCGGCCTGCCGTACCTGGGGAGGCTCGCCTTCGGACTCAGCGGCCCGAGGAATCCCGTCCTCGGCATGGACGTGGCGGGCGTGGTGGTCGCGGTGGGCGGGCAGGTGTCGCGCTTCGCCGTCGGCGACGAGGTGTTCGGCGTGGGACGCGGGACGTTCGCGGAGTTCGCGACGGCGGCGGAGGGATCCCTCGTACGCAAGCCGGCGCTCCTGTCCTTCGCCGAGGCTGCCGCGGTGCCCGTCTCGGGTGTCACGGCGCTGCAGGCGCTGCACGACGTCGGGCGGGTGCGCGAGGGCCAGCAGGTGGCGATCCTCGGGGCATCGGGCGGGGTCGGCAGTTTCGCCGTGCAACTCGCCCGGGCGGCAGGAGCGCAGGTCACGGCGGTCTGCAGCGACGCGAAGGCCGGGTATGTGCGCTCGCTGGGCGCCGGGTCCGTCCTCGACTACGGCGAGCGCGACTTCGCCGACTGCGGGACGGCGTTCGACCTCGTGGTCGACATCGGCGGCAGTCCGTCGGTGGCCCGCCTGCGCCGCGCCCTGGCGGCCGACGGCACCGCGGTGATCGTCGGTGGCGAGGGCGGCGGGAACCTGACCGGTGGGCTGAACCGCCAGCTCGGCGCCGTCGCGCTGTCCCCGTTCGTCCGCCAGCGCCTGGCGATGATGTTCACCAGGGTGCGCGCGGACGGCCTCGGGCGGCTCGTGGACCTGATCGGGGCCGGGTCCGTCGTGCCGAGCATCGACCGGGTCCTCCCGCTGGCGCATGCGGCCGAGGCCCTCGAGCTCCTCGCGTCGGGTGCCGTGCGGGGCAAGCTGGTCCTCACGGTGTAGCCCCCGACGGGCTCCCGTCCCTCACGCGTGGACGAGGCGCCGGGCACACCCCTCGTCCAGGATCAGGTCGGTCGCGAGTCCGGCGGCGAGTGCACCGCGCAGGCCGTCGATCTTGGACTCGCCGGACACCACGCAGATGCGGCGCTGCACCGCCCGCAGGTCGTCGAGGTTGGGACCGGTGCTGCGCGTGTTGAGCAGGATGTCGCGGTGCGTGCCGTCCGCACGGAAGAACATGGTGGCCACGTCGCCGACCACCCTGTCGGTCTCGAGGGTCTCGAGGTCCTCGCGGTCCAGGTAGCCGCCGCTGTAGACATGGCTCGGGATGCCTGCGCCGATCGAGCCGACACCGAAGATCGCCATGGTCATGCGGCGTTGCAGGTCCAGGATGCGGCGCACGCTGCGCTCCTCCCACATCGCCGTCTTGGTGGCCGCGTGGTCGAAGAAGGCGGGGACGGGGAACTGCTCGACGCGTGCGCCGTAGGCCTGCCCGAAGCGGCGCAGGATCTCGCTCGCGTAGGTGATGCCCGTGGTCTGGGTGTTGCCGGCCCCGTTCAGCTGCACGATCGCGCTGTCGTGGGTCTGCTTGCGGGTCAGGTGGTGGCTGACGGCGCTCAGCGTGGATCCCCACGCGACGCCGATGATCGCGTTCGAATCCACGAGTGGCCCGATGGTGCGGGCGGCCTGGATGGCCACGCGGTCGAGCACCTCGGAGTCGTTCCCCGAGTCCGCGACGGGCACTACGTGCGCCTCGACACCGAACCTCCGGCGGATCTGCTGCTCGAGCGCAGGGGCCCGCTCGGACGGGTTGTTGACCTGGATCTGCACCAGCCCGGTCTCCCGTGCCATGGACAGCAGACGGGAGACGGTGGATCGGGACGTCCGCAGTTCGCGCGCGATCGCGTTCATGGTGAGGTCCTGCAGGTAGTACATCTGCGCGGCCCGCAACGCGTCCCGTGACCTGTTGCCCTGGTACTGATCGGGGTCGCCGGGATCCCGGGCGGGACCACCGCTCGTCGTCGTCATGCCGCCAGTCTGGACCGCTTCTGCACGTTTGTGCAATCCGGTTGACTGTTATTTCCAGCGCTCGAAGAATGGACTGTGCAGTACCCATTCCAGACATTGAGGTTACGGAGTAGTCCCTTGAGCATTCCAGCCGGCCGGACCGACGGTGAAGGCACCACAACTTCTACCCGCACCGCGGTGCAGGAGCTCAGGGACAACCCCCGGGCCTCCGTGCTGATCGTCGGTGGCGGCATCAACGGGGTCGGGACCTTCCGCGACCTCGCACTGCAGGGCATCGACGTCGCACTGGTGGAGCGCGGCGACTACTGCCAGGGTGCATCCGGTGCGTCGTCGCACATGATCCACGGCGGTATCCGCTACCTGGAGAACGGCGAGTTCCGCCTCGTCCGCGAATCGGTCATCGAGCGCAACGCACTCATGCGGATCGCACCGCACTACGTAAAGCCGCTGCAGACCACGATCCCGATCTACACGACGTTCTCGGGCATCCTCTCGGCGCCCATGCGCTTCCTGACGCACCGCCAGGGCAAGCAGGTGGAACGCGGCGCCGTCCTCATCAAGGCCGGCCTCACCATGTACGACTTCTTCTCGCGCGACGGCGGCAACGTCCCCCGCCACTCCTTCGTCGGCCGCAAGAAGGCGCTCGCCGCCATGCCCGACCTCCGCAAGGACATCAAGTACGCGGCGACCTACTTCGACGCGTCTGTGCACAATCCGGAACGCCTGACCCTGGACGTGCTGCGCGACGGCCACGTCGCCAACCCGGCCGCCCGCGCCGCGAACTACGTCAGCGCCATCGGGAACAGCGAGGACGGAGTCCTCCTGCGCGACGAGCTCACGGGCGAGACCTTCCCCTTCCAGGCCGACGTCGTCGTGAACGCCACCGGCGCCTGGACGGACGGCACCAACGCCGTGCTCGGGGCGGAGACCCGGTTCATGGGCGGCACCAAGGGTTCGCACATCGTGCTCGACCACCCGGAACTGCTCCGTGCCTGCAACGGCACAGAGATCTTCTTCGAGCACGTCGACGGCCGGATCGTGCTGATCTACCCCATGGGCGACCGCGTCCTCGTCGGCACCACCGACATCGACGTCGACGTCACCGAGCAGGCCGTGTGCACGGACGAGGAGATCGAGTACTTCTTCGAGCTGATCGGGCACGTCTTCCCGGACATCAAGGTGACGCAGGACGACATCGTGTACAGCTTCTCCGGGGTTCGGCCACTGCCGCGCCACGACGAGACGCAGCCGGGCTTCGTCTCCCGCGACTACCGCATCGAGAAGCGCGAGGAGATGCTGGGCGGCCGGTCCGTCACCACCCTGAGTCTCGTGGGCGGCAAGTGGACCACGTTCCGCGCACTGTCGGAGCACCTGACCGACGACACCCTCGCCGCCCTCGGGGCCGAGCGCAGGACATCGACGGCGGGTGTCGCGATCGGCGGCGGGAAGGACTTCCCGACGGACGAGGCCGCCGAGCGCGCCTGGATCACGGCGGCCGTCCGCCCGGGCTTCGACGAGGCCCGCGTGCAGGTCCTGCTGACCCGTTACGGAACCCGCGCGAAAGACGTCCTCGAATACCTCGCGGAAGGTCCCGACAGGTTGTTTAATTCCACGAAGGAGCTGAGCACGCGAGAGCTCGCCTACATGGTGGAGCACGAGCAGATCGGCCACCTGATCGACGTCCTGATTCGCCGTACATCGCTTGCCTTCCGGGGACTCGTCTCCGAGGAGCTGCTCGCAGAGCTTGCCGAGACCCTGGCCCCGTTGCTGGGCTGGACCGCAGCGGAATCCGCAGCGGAGATCGAGCTCGCCGAGGAGGTCCTCGCCGATGCCCATCGGGTGCAGGTCAAGAGCCTGACCGCGTAGCGGCTCCCGCCGCAACGGGTCGAACCGCTGTTCGGAACAGCGGTGCAGTGCCAACGGCAGCAGCTGCCGGGGGGGTCAACGCGTGCCGTCGAGGCGGCGGCACGCGTCAATAAATGAATAGATAGAGGAGTCAAAGATGTCTCTGGAAGTGTTTGTCGCCGAAATGTTCGGCACGATGCTGCTGCTGTTGCTCGGTACGGGTGTGGTCGCGAATGTCGCGCTCGCCCGGACCAAGGGCAATAACGGCGGCTTCCTCATGGTCAACTTCGGATGGGGCCTCGCCGTCTTCGCCGGCGTCTACGTCGCGGCCCTGTCGGGAGCCCACCTCAACTTCGCGGTCACGGTCGGTCTGTGGGTCAACGGCGACACCGCCGAATTCGCTCCGGGGGTCGACAAGAACTTCATCACCGCGATGGCCTACCTGGCGGCCCAGATGATCGGTTCGATCCTCGGTGCCGTCCTGTGCTGGCTCGCCTACAAGCAGCACTTCGACGAGGAGCCGGACCCCGCCAACAAGCTGGGTGTCTTCTCGACCGGTCCCGCCATCCGCTCCTACGGCTGGAACCTCGTCACCGAGATCATCGGAACCTTCGTGCTCGTGTTCGTCATCCTGTCCCTCGGCCCCACCTCGACGGGCCTCGGCCCCCTCGCGGTCGCCCTGCTCGTCGTCGGCATCGGCGCCTCGCTCGGCGGGCCGACCGGCTACGCCATCAACCCGAACCGCGACCTGGGACCCCGCATCGCCCACGCCATCCTGCCGATCAAGGGCAAGGGCAGCAGCGACTGGGGTTACGCCTGGGTGCCGATCGTCGGCCCGATCGTCGGTGGCGTCCTCGCCGGCATCCTGGTCCAGGTCATCTCGTTCCCCGTACCTGCCGCCTAGGCTCCAGCACCACCCGGGGCGGCTGTGCGCAGCCGCCCCCCGAAGACGTCCATCCAATGAAGGAGTAAGACATGTCGCAGCAGTACGTCATCGCCATCGACCAGGGCACCACGTCCAGCAGGGCCATCGTGTTCGACCACAAGGGCGATATCGTCTCGTCCGGCCAGAAGGAACACGAGCAGATCTTCCCGAAGGCCGGCTGGGTCGAGCACGATCCCGCCGAGATCTGGGGCAACACCCGCGAGGTCATCGGCACCGCCCTCTCCAGGGCCAACCTCACGCGCCACGACATCGCAGCCGTGGGCATCACCAACCAGCGCGAGACCGCGGTCGTCTGGGACAGGACCACCGGCAAGGCCGTCTACAACGCGATCGTCTGGCAGGACACGCGGACGCAGAACATCGTGGACGAGCTGGCGCAGGACGGCGGCGTCGAACGCTACAAGGCCAAGGTGGGCCTGCCGCTGGCCACCTACTTCTCCGGCACGAAGATCAAGTGGATCCTCGACAACGTCGACGGGGCCCGTGAGAAGGCCGAGGCAGGCGATCTCCTGTTCGGCAACACCGACTCCTGGGTGACCTGGAACCTCACGGGCGGCACCGACGGGGGCGTGCACATCACCGACGTCACCAACGCCTCGCGCACGCTGTTCATGGATCTCGAGACCCTGTCCTGGGACGAGTCGATCCTCGCCGACTTCGGTGTGCCCCTGTCGATGATGCCCGAGATCCGCTCCTCCTCCGAGATCTACGGCACGGTGCACACCTCGCAGCTGCTGCGCGAGACGCCGGTGGCCGGCATCCTCGGCGACCAGCAGGCGGCGACCTTCGGCCAGGCCGCCTTCGACAAGGGAGGTGCAAAGAACACCTACGGCACCGGCAACTTCATGATCGTGAACACCGGCGAGGAGATCGTCCACTCCAAGAACGGCCTGCTCACGACGGTCTGCTATCGGCTCGGGGACGCCAAGCCCGTCTACGCGCTCGAGGGTTCGATCGCCGTCACCGGTTCACTCGTGCAGTGGCTCCGCGACAACCTCGGCATCATCAAGAGCGCCCCCGAGGTGGAGCAGCTCGCCACCACGGTCGACGACAACGGCGGCGTGTACATCGTGCCCGCGTTCTCGGGACTCTTCGCGCCGTACTGGCGCGCCGATGCACGCGGTGCCATCGTCGGCATGACCCGGTTCGTGAACAAGGGCCACATCGCCCGTGCGGCCCTGGAGGCCACGGCCTTCCAGACGCGCGAGGTGTTGGACGCGGCGAACGCCGATTCCGGCGTGAACATGGAGGACCTCCGGGTCGACGGCGGCATGGTCGCGAACGACGCCCTGATGCAGTTCCAGGCCGACATCCTCGGCATCCCCGTCATCCGACCGAAGGTCACGGAGACCACCGCGCTCGGCGCCGCCTACGCCGCGGGCCTCGCCGTCGGCTTCTGGAAGGACACCGACGAGCTCGCCACCAACTGGGCCGAGGACAAGCGCTGGAACCCGTCCATGGACGAGGCCGAGCGGGAGCGCCAGCTGCGACTGTGGAAGAAGGCCGTCACGAAGACCTTCGACTGGGTCGACGAGGACGTGCGCTAGCACGGACTCCCCACCGAACGGGGCACGCCCGGTCCGCAGCAGACGGATCGGGCGTGCCCCGTTCTCCGCCGCACATCCGTCGGCACGGCTCGCACTGCTAAAGTGAACCCATGCCCCGAGCCCTCCTCCTTACCTAGCCGCACGGCATCCACCGTGCGGCGGCCCCTCCTGGACGTGAGGGGCTTTTGTGTGTCCGGCGCCGGACACCCCAGGCAGGGGCGGGTCCCCGCGGACGAGCAGTACCAGAGCAGGACGACGTTCCATCGACAGGACAGGTCAACACACAGTGAGCATCAACCCCGAGGGCGCTCAGCCGGACGAGAACACCTACGACTTCTCCGCCATCGAGGCGAAGTGGCCGGCGGTCTGGGATCGGCTGCAGGCGTTCGCGCCCGCCGACGACGGCACGCGCGAGCGGCGCTACGTGCTCGACATGTTCCCGTACCCCTCCGGCGACCTCCACATGGGCCACGCGGAGGCATTCGCCATGGGCGACGTCGCGGCGCGCTTTTACCGCCAGAAGGGCTTCGACGTCCTGCACCCCATCGGCTGGGACTCGTTCGGCCTGCCCGCCGAGAACGCCGCGATCAAGCGCAACGCGCACCCGGCCGAATGGACCTACGCGAACATCGAGACGCAGGCGCACTCGTTCAAGCGGTACGCGATCAGCGCGGACTGGAGCCGGCGGCTGCACACCTCGGACCCCGAGTACTACCGCTGGACGCAGTGGCTCTTCGTCCGGTTCTTCCAGAAGGGCCTGGCGTACCGCCGGAACTCGCCGGTCAACTGGTGCCCGAAGGACCAGACAGTGCTGGCGAACGAACAGGTCATCAACGGGGCCTGCGACCGCTGCGGGACGATGGTCACCAAGAAGAACCTGAACCAGTGGTACTTCAAGATCACCGACTACGCCGACCGCCTGCTGGACGACATGGAGCAGCTCAAGGGCCACTGGCCCGAGCGGGTGCTCGCCATGCAACGCAACTGGATCGGCCGCTCCGAAGGTGCGCACGTACATTTCCGGATCGAGGCCGACGGCGACCTGCCGGAGCGGGACGTCACCGTCTTCACCACCCGGCCCGACACCCTCTACGGGGCGACGTTCTTCGTCGTCGCCGCCGATGCGGACCTGGCCCTGGACCTGGTCACGCCGGACCGGCGCGCAGCCCTGGAGCAGTACCGCGAACAGGTCAAGGGACTGTCGGAGATCGAACGGCAGGCCACGGAGCGCGAGAAGACCGGGGTCTTCACCGGCCGCTACGCCGTCAACCCGCTGAACGGCGAGAAGCTGCCCGTCTGGGCTGCCGATTACGTGCTGGCCGACTACGGCACCGGGGCCATCATGGCCGTCCCCGCGCACGACCAGCGCGACCTCGACTTCGCCCGGGCGTTCGACCTGCCCGTCCGCACCGTCGTCGACACCGGGGCCGATGATGCCGCCGAGACCGGGATCGCCACGACGGGCGAGGGAACGCTCGTCAATTCCGGCGAGCTGACCGGGCTGGACAAGACGACCGCCATCCGCCGGGCCGTCGAGATCGTCGAGGAGCAGGGTACCGGTGAGCACACCATCAATTACCGCCTGCGGGACTGGCTGCTCTCCCGGCAGCGCTTCTGGGGGACGCCGATCCCGATCATCCACTGCCCGTCCTGCGGTGAAGTACCGGTTCCGGACGACCAGCTGCCGGTCACCCTGCCCGAGGGGCTGCGCGGCGAGGCGCTGGCGCCCAAGGGCACGTCGCCGCTGGCCGCCGTCGAGGAGTGGGTCAACGTGCCCTGCCCCGACTGCGGTGGCGCGGCGAGGCGTGACACCGACACCATGGACACCTTCGTCGACTCGTCGTGGTACTACCTGCGCTTCGTCGACCCGCAGCTGGACACTGCGCCGTTCGACACCGAGGCCGTGAACCGCTGGCTGCCCGTCGGCCAGTACGTCGGCGGCGTCGAGCACGCCATCCTGCACCTGCTGTACAGCAGGTTCTTCACCAAGGTGCTGTTCGATCTCGGCATGGTCGGCTTCACCGAGCCCTTCAGCGCGCTGCTGAACCAGGGCCAGGTGCTCAACGGCGGCAAGGCCATGAGCAAGTCCCTCGGCAACGGCGTGGACCTCGGCGAGCAGCTGGACCGCTTCGGCGTGGACGCCGTGCGCCTCACCATGGTGTTCGCGTCACCTCCCGAGGACGACGTCGACTGGGCGGACGTCTCGCCGTCGGGCTCGGCGAAGTTCCTGGCGCGGGCCTGGCGCCTCGGTGGCGACGTCACCAGCGCGGTCGGGGCCGACCCGTCGAGCGGCGACCGGTCACTGCGCTCGGTGACGCACCGCACGGTGGCGGAGTCCGCGGAGCTCATGGAGGCCAACAAGTTCAACGTCGTCATCGCGAAGCTCATGGAGCTCGTCAACGCGACGCGGAAGGCGATCGACTCCGGTGCCGGCGGCGCCGACCCCGCCGTGCGCGAGGCCACCGAGGCCGTCGCGATCCTGCTCAGCCTCTTCGCGCCCTACACGGCCGAGGACCTGTGGAGCCGCCTCGGACACGAGGCGACCGTCGCCACGGCGGGCTGGCCCACGGTCGATCCGGGCCTGCTGACCCAGGAGAGCGTCGTCGCCGTCGTCCAGGTGCAGGGCAAGGTGCGGGACCGCCTGACGGTGCCCCCGGACATCGCCGAGGACGAGCTGCGCGAGCTGGCGCTGGCCAGCGAGCAGATCCAGCGCGTGCTGGACGGTCGCGACATCCGCACGGTCATCGTGCGGGCGCCCAAACTGGTCAACATCGTCCCGGCGTGATGACTCGTCGGTGGACGGCCCCGACGCGGGCAGGGCGTGCTGCGTGCGCATAGCCGTCGTCACCGACTCGGCCGCCGGGTTCGCTCCGGAATGGAGCGCGCCCGGTGGCCTCGCCGACGGCATCCCGGTGGTCGCCATGCCGGTGCTGGTCGGCGCCGACATCCTGACCGGTGAGCACGACGACGTCACCGCACCCCTCATGGTCGCCCTCGCCGCAGGGACGACCGTGCGCACGTCCCGGCCGTCTCCCGGCCAGTTCGACGCCGTGTACGGCCGCCTCGCCGAGGAGGGGTACGACGGCATCGTGTCCGTGCACCTGTCCGGCCTGCTGTCGGGCACGGTCGATGCGGCCCGCCAGGCGGCATCCCGCGCGACGATCCCCGTCGAGGTCATCGACGCACGCACCGCGGGCATGGCGCAGGGCCGGGCGGCCCTCGCAGCCCGGGCAGCGGCGCGGAGAGGTGCGGACCTGCAGGCGGCCGCCGCCGCGGCGGCCATGGCCGCGCGGGCGTCCGCCCTCTACTTCTACGTCCCCAGCGTTGAGCAGCTCCGCCGCGGAGGCAGGATCCCGGCGGCGGCAGGCTGGCTGGGCGCCCTGCTGTCCGTCCGGGTGATCCTCCATGTCCAGGGCGGGCGACTCGTCCCCCTCGAACGCATGCGGTCGGCGGCGCGCGGCATGGCGCGGCTCCAGGAACTGGTGGAGGCTGACATCACCGCGCGCGCCGGCGGCGTCCTGCTGACCGTGCACCACTTCGGCAACGAGGACGAGGCTGCGGCCCTCGCCGGGCGCCTCGAGGCAGTGGCAGGAACCGGGCAGGTGTCGACCGCCCCGTGCCCCTCCGTCCTCGCCGCACATGCCGGGCTCGGCGTCGTGGCGGTGACCGTCAGTCCCGACTGACCGGTCGCCACGAGGACCTCTGCGGCGGACCGCCGCGGGTGCGATATCCACATAGCGCTCCGGGACCCGATCGAGGAGGAGTCCCGCTCCTAGCGTTGCGGGATGGGAAAGCACCGATGGCCGACCGCCGGCGACGCAGGGGAGACCGGCACCTGGGCTCCCGCGGCCCGGCCGGCGGATGGCAGCGCGGCGGGCGCTCTCCTCCCGGCGGATGGCCGCGAGGAAGTGCCGGACAGTTCGGATGCGCGCGCTGTCCGCGCTGCCCGGGGGGAGGAGGAGGGCCGGCAGACCATCCCGACCGGTGTCCAGTGGCGCGTCGCCCGCTCGGCGGCACTCGTCTTCGCCGGGGTGGCACTGGCGATCGGCGCAGCGCTCTTCCTCGTCCGGAGCTCCGAGCCGTCCGCTGCCGCGGTGTCGGTGCAGCTCGACAGCGGCGTATCGGACGATACTGCCGAGCCGGCTGCCGGCGATGGAGCCGCACAGGGTGCGGCTGCCGGTGACGGAGCCGCGGGGGATGCAGCCGTGGGGGCCGCTACGGGCGAGGGTCCGGGTGGCTCCGGTGGCGAGGACGGTACGGGTGGAGTCGGCCCGGGGCGTCCCGGTGAGGCACCGACGCATGAGTCGACCGACCGGTCAGGGGACCCTCTCGGCGTCACGGGCGGTACCGGAGGCGGGGCGCAGGGGATCATCATCGTCTACGTCACGGGAGCGGTCGCAGCACCCGGGGTCGTCACGGTCCCGTCCGGTACGCGCCTGTTCGACGTCATGGGCAGGGCAGGTGGTGCGCTCCCCGAGGCAGACCTCGAGGGGATCAACCTCGCTGCGACACCGTCCGACGGGCAGCACATCCACGTCCTCGCCGTCGGCGAGGAACCGCGGATCACCCAGGACCTCCCCGGCACCTCGTCCCCCGCCCAATCCCCGGGACGGCAGGTCGAGGGTCCCGGCGGCGGCGGTGCACCTGGCGGGAGCCCGGGCGGAATCGACATCAATACCGCGACGCTCGCGGAGATCGAGCTGCTGCCACGCGTCGGTCCGGTGCTCGGACAGCGCATCATCGACTGGCGCAGGGAGCACGGGCCGTTCGGCCAGGCGGCCGACATCGACGCCGTGCCTGGTATCGGGCCGGCGATGCTCGATGGGATCCTCCCCCTCATCGTGGTGCGGTGAGGCACGACGGCGGAGGTCCTGGCCGCGCCGCCTCCGCCGATCCGCCGGGAGGATCCGTCCCGGGAACGGCCCACCGAGGCCCGCAGGCTGCTCCGTCCCGGTGGCACGGCGACCTGCGCCTGGTCCCGTCCGCTGCGGCTGCGTGGACGGCCGCTGCCGTCGCTGTCCATGGCGGGGCGGTCGGGGCGACGGCAGCGGGGCTCCTGGCCGGGGCCTGTGCACTCATGCTGTCCTGTCTCGTGGTCATCGTGCCGGGCCGGCGACGTGCGTGGGCGCTGCTGCCCGGCCAGGCGCTGGCCCCCGCGGCCGCGCTGAGCCTGGTGCTGCTGTCGGCCGGCGGCAGCCTCGCCCGTGCCGAGGCGGGACCGGTGGACGAGGCGCTCGACGGCGGAGTCCCGTTCACCGCGGTCCTGCGCATCACGGGAGAACCGTCCTCGTTGGGTCCGGGAGCATTCGGGGGCGGGAAGCGCTACCTCGTGGACGCCGAGGTCCTCGGTGGTGTCCTCCGGGGTGCTCCCTTCGTGGCGGCGACCCCCGTCGTGGTCCTGGGGCCGGGCGGGTGGGCCGGCGTGGGGACCGGCGACACCGTCCGCGTCCTGGGCACGGCGGAACCTGCGGACCGCGTGGGGAGGGCGGCCGCGATCTTCCTCCCTGCCAGCAGCCCGGCGATCGAGGAGGCCCGCGGCTGGCTCGGCTACACGGATCACCTGCGCACGCGGTTCCGGGACCTCGCCCTCGCCGACAGCCGCGACGGAGGCCTGCTCCCGGGCATGGCACTGGGTGACCGGACCGGGCTCGCCCCGGACCTCGAGGAGGCCATGCGACGGACCGGACTGACCCATCTCACCGCGGTGAGCGGAGCGAACTGCTCCTACGTCGTGGCGTTCGCCTTCCTCGGGCTGCGGTTGCTCCGGCTTCCCCGGCTACCGGCCGGCGTCGGTGCCGTGGTCTCGCTCGTGGCGTTCGTCCTGCTCGTCCGGCCCGAGCCGAGCGTCCTCCGCGCTGCGGTCATGGGGGCGGTCGGAGTGGCTGCCGTCCTCTCGGGCCGCGGCAGGGTCTCGCTGACACTGCTGATGGTGTCGGTCATCGTCCTCCTCGCCGTGGATCCCTGGCTCTCGGTGTCCTTCGCCTTCGTGCTGTCGGTGGCGGCGACCCTGGGGCTGGTCACGGCCGGTCCGACGGTCGTCGACACCCTCGGCCTGATGATGCCGCGCCCGGCGGCCCAACTGCTCGCCATCCCGCTGACCGCGCAGCTCTTCTGCACTCCGATCCTGGTCCTGATCCAGCCCGCCCTGCCGGTGTACTCGCTACCCGCCAACGTCCTGGTGTCACCGGTCGTCCCGGCCATCACGCTGGTGGGCATGGCGGCGGTCGTGGCACTCGTCGCCGGTCCCGTACTCGCGCCGGCCCTGATCGCCACCGCCCAGCGGGGTACCCGCTGGGTGGCAGGCGTCGCCGAGGCCCTCGCAGCCGCTCCTGCCGCGACCGTGCCCTGGTTCCCGGGCGCGCCGGGAGCGGTGGTGGCTGCATCCGGGTCGGTGCTGCTTCTCCTCGCCATGGTCCGCCGCGAGTCGGTCCTCGCCGGTTGGCGGCGTGCCGTCACCCGCACTCGGCAGCCCCCGTCCGTCCCGACCGGGTCTGGAACAGCAGGGCGGCCGCCGGCCAGGGCTGGGCGCCGGACCGTCGCGATCGTCCTCGCCGTCGCCCTGCTGGGGGCGCTCGCGACCATCGCCCTCGTCGACCGGCGGGGCACGGGGTCCTCGTCCCGGTGGGCTCTCACGATGTGCGACGTCGGACAGGGCGACGGCATGGTCATCAGGACGTCGGCGGAGCACGCACTGGTCGTCGACACCGGGCCCGATCCCGATGCCATGGACCGGTGCCTGGACGCACTCGGGATCGAGGTGATCGACGCACTCGTCATCACGCATCTGCACGACGACCACTACGGCGGGGTGGAAGGTGCATTGCGTGGAAGGACCGTATCGGCCCTGTACTACTCGACCGGGGAGGACGGCCTGCCGCGTGAGCTGACCGACGCGACGGCAGGCGCCGGCGTCGGAGCCGAGCGTCTGACCGGTGCGACCCGCATCGACCTTCCACCCGTGCGGGTGGACGTCCTCTGGCCACGGGGGGAGACACGCCTGCCGGAGGAGAACAACGCGAGCGCCGTCCTGCAGGTCGTGGTGCCCACGGCGCAACGGCCCCTCACGCTCCTCCTCACCGGGGACCTCGAGGAGGACGCCGCCGCGGAGCTCCTCGCCGCGGTCCCCTCCCTGAGGAACGGGGGAGTGGACATCCTCAAGATCGCCCACCACGGAGCGAGGAACGGGGGAACAGGGATCATCGACGCCGTCTCACCCGCTCTCGCCCTCATCTCGGTCGGCAAGGACAACGACTACGGCCACCCGCATCCCCGCATCCTCGAACGGCTCGACCGCTCCGGTATCGCCAGCGCCCGGACCGACGAACTCGGATCGTTCACCGTGGGTGTCACCGACGGCAGGATCGAGGTCCACCGACTCCGATGACGGGGTGCCGGCCGGAGCCACCGCTGCAGCTTTGAGGCGAGAGGGCTCCGTGCAAGAGTAGGAGTGCATTCCGACGGAAGGAACACCCCCGCGTGGCAACGAGATCACCCGCCGGCCGCAGCACCGGCGCGGGCCAGCAGCAACCAGCATCATGGCGCGAGGTGCGCCCCGCCGGCGTCGTCCTGCTCTCCGGTCCCGAGGAGTACCTGGCGTCCCGGGCTGCGGAATCGATCCGGGCACAGGTGCGCACGGCACAGCCCGGAGCGGAACTGGTCCGGTTCGACGCCGGGTCCTATGACGCGGGAACCCTGACCATGCAGGCCAGCCCGTCGTTGTTCGGGGACTGGAAGATCATCGAGGTGGCGGGGCTGGCACAGATGAACGATGCCTTCCTGGTCGACGCGCTCGCCTACCTCGAGGACCCGGCACCCGATGTCGTCCTGGTGATGCGCCACTCGGGCGGGAACCGTGGGAAGAAGCTGCTCGATGCGATCAAGGCCGCCAAGGCTACCATCGTCGACTGCCAGCCCCTGAAGAAGGACGGCGAGAAGGCGGAGTTCGTCACCACCGAGTTCCGTCTGGCACGCCGGCGCATCGACCCGGATGCCGTGCGGGCGCTCGTCGCCGCGGTCGGTTCGCAGCTCCCCGAGCTGGCGGCAGCCTGCCAGCAGCTCATGGCGGACACCGCGGGCGACATCTCGGCGGAGACGGTGGAGAAGTACTACGGGGGCCGCGTCGAGGCGACCGGTTTCAAGGTGGCCGATGCCGCCCTGGCAGGGCGGACCGCGCAGGCACTGTCCATGCTGCGCCATGCTCTTGCCACGGGGGCGGACCCCGTCCCCATCGTCGCCGCGCTCGCCATGAAGGTCCGCGCCGTCGCGAAGGTCCATGGGGTCCGCGGATCCTCGATGCAGCTGGCGAAGGACCTGGGGATGGCGCCGTGGCAGGTGGACCAGGCACGCAAGGAGGCCCAGCGCTTCAGCTCCGAGGCCCTGGCGCGCTGCATCCGCGCCCTCGCCGAAGCCGACGCCCAGGTGAAGGGCGAATCGCGGGATCCCGTGTACGCCGTCGAACGGGCCGTCACGGTCATCGCGCTGGGCGACGGCTGACGCAGCACGGACAGGATCAGCTCCGCGCCAGGCGCCTGGCTCGGTTGTGCGGCAGGGCCCCGGCGTTGTCCCGCGGGCCGGGACCGGTCCCGGCCCGGGATCGCTGCGCTCCCGCCCTTAACGACGTAGGGGGGGAACCCCCCGGGGGGGGGGAGCCCCCCAAAGCTTTTCCACTTCCGAAGA
>NZ_JBTNDL010000004.1:0-453723 GCF_054511015.1 Arthrobacter sp. MDT1-48-3 | reverse complement strand
ACAGCGCCGATGGTACTGCACCCGAGAGAGTGTGGGAGAGTAGGACACCGCCGGACAACACTCCAACGGGAAGGCCCCGCACCACCAGGTGCGGGGCCTTCCCCACTTAAACAACACCCCCCAACCACCCGCCGATGCCCACCCGATCCACCCCCGGTGGCGCCGGGCCGGGCAGCCCCAACCCCTCGATGCCGTGATGCTGGCTGGCCCGGCATGGGACATCCAGTCCGCGGCGGTCGCCTCGTCACTGTGCGATGAAGTCGTCGAGGGTCCTTCGTGGTTCCATAGATGGGTAGGACCCATAGCAAAATAGAGACCCGTCGGCAGATCGTGCCGACAACTGATGAGAGGACCCCGCTGCCATGGCTGACCAGGAGCACAACGCTGGACGAGACGGGCAACCCCGCCGGTCGGAGGGCGGGGCCGGCCGCAGCGAGGGCGGGTCGGGGCAGACCGAACGTCGTCATTCCTGGGGGTCGAAGTCCGGCGGCCAGGGCGGGCGCCCCTCGTCCCGTGGCGGGAGCAACGAACGATTTCCGGATGGCGGGGCACCGTCCGGCGATCGGGCCGATCGAGGGGATCGGACCAGCGGTCGACCCAACGGAGAGCGGGCCGGTGCCAACGAGGAGCGCCGCGGCCCCCGCGCTGAAGGCGGCTTCCGCGGCTCGAGCAGCGGGCGGCCTGCTGCGGGCCGGCCTGCCTGGAAGGGCCAGTCCGAGTCCCGTGGAGCGGATCGCAGCGGCGGGCGGTACACCAGGGACGGGCAGAATGAGCAGCGTGACCGGTCGGCGTCCTCGCGGGACGGCCGCCCGGCACAGGACCGTAACCACGCATCCGGCCAGCGGCGGGATGAGACCCGTGGTGCGCGGGCAGAGGGCGGCTATCGTGGACCGAACGCCGTGGAACGCACCGATCGGGCTCCGGGTGGCGGCAGGGGAGCGCAGCTTCGCGGATCCGCGTCCCGAGGCGGGGCGTCGTCGGGATCGGCCGCGGACAAGCAGTCGCGTTTCTCCGGTCGTGGGGGATCGCCGGCGGGCCGGTCCGGTGAGGGCGGAGAACGTCCTTGGCAGTCCCGTTCAGGTGCGACCGGCGGGCGGTCGGGTGATGAGCGGCGTTCGACCGAGCGCAGTGGTTCGTTCCGTCGTCCTGCGGATCGTCCGGATCGGGGTGCCGGCGGAGAGCGTCGCTCCGACGATCGCCGCCATGGGAGCCGCCCGGAGGAGAACGCAGCGGGCCCCCGGACGCACAACGCCCGTGACCTCCGCAGTGCCAACCGGCCGGATCGTGAGCGTTCACCGGAGATCGACGAGGACGTCAAGGGAGATGAGCTCGATCGGGTGACCCGCGCCCAGGTGCGCAACCTCGAGGAGCGCAGCGCGCTGTGGGTGGCGAAGCACCTGGTGATGGCGGGTCGTCTCATCGACCTCGACCCCGAACTGGCTTTCCAGCACGCCCTGGCGGCGAGCCGCCGTGGGGGACGATTGGCTGCAGTGCGCGAGGCCGTCGGTCTGACGGCATACGCTGCGGGCCACTACGGTGAGGCGCTGCGCGAGTTCCGCACGTTCAGGAGGATCAGCGGATCGAACGTCCACCTCCCGATCATGGCCGACTGCGAGCGTGGCCTCGGGCGTGCCGACAGGGCACTCGACCTCGCGCGGAGCGAAGAAGCAGAATCGCTGGATACCGCGGGCAAGGTGGAGCTGGCAATGGTCGTTGCGGGTGCGCGTGCGGATCTTGGTCAGCTCGACGCGGCCGTCGCCGCACTGGAGATCCCGCAACTCGACCTCCACCGAGCCTTTTCCTTCAGCCCGCGGCTGTTTCGCGCCTACGCCGATGCCCTCGATGCTGTCGGGCGGTCCGGCGAGTCGGGCACCTGGCGTCGACAGGCGGGAGTGGCCGAGAAGGCCCTCGGCCTCGACGACGACCTCGAACCGGACATCATCGACCTCGGCGAGGAGGACGACGAGGCCCCGGTGCCCGTCCCCAAGGTCGCCGATGTGCTCGGAGGATCAGCCGGGACCGACCGAGGCGTCGCCACGTCGGACGGTGACGACGACGGTGACGACGGCGGTGACGACGGCGGTGACGACGACGGCGGTGACGACGACGTGGAGTCGCCCGCGTCCGGAGGCGGTGACGACGGCGGCGCGCCCGACGATGTGGAGTCCCCCGTCGATCCGGTCGTCGATTCTGAGGTCGATTCAATGATCGATTCGAAGGCCGGTTCCGAGGATGACACTGATGCTGAGCCCTCGATCGATGGGCTGGACCTCGACGGCGAGGGGGCGGATGCCGACAGCGCCGACGAGGCGACGTCCGGCCAGGCGATCGTGATCCAGGAGGCGGCGGAAGCTGCTGCCGACCCAGGACCCTCCGGCGATGAGCCCCGTGGGTCGGTTCCCGTCGATGCTGTTCCCGTCGGTGAGACCGCTGCTCCGGTGGAGCCTCTCCAGACGGAGATGCTCTTCAGCATGGACGATTCCGGCACCTCCGACATCTCACCGTCAGGTCGTGACGACATCGGGGATCCAGGTGAGCCGTCGAACCCGGCCGTCGAGTTCTCGGAGGCGGCATCGACGGAAGGAACCGGGATGGAACCTTCAGTCGACGTCGCCGCGCCCCAGCGCACAAGGGTCACGAGGCCGAAGGCGACCCAGGAGGACGCGGCCGATGACTGAGCGCCTCATCGATGCCTACGACGGCCTCCTGACGGACCTCGACGGTGTGGTGTACGCCGGCCCTCGGGCCATCGACGGAGCGACCGAGGCCCTTGAACGGCTCGGCGGTGAAGGCAAGAGTCTGGCGTACGTGACGAACAATGCGTCGCGCTCGTCCGGGCAGGTGGCCGCCCACCTCCGGGAATTGGGGGCGCCGGCCGCGGCGGAGCAGGTCTTCGGCTCGGCGCTGGCCGGCGCCGAACTGCTCGCCGGCAAGGTGGCCGCCGGATCGACGGTGCTCGTCATCGGGAGCGAGACCCTCGCGGACGCCGTCCGGGAGCAGGGCCTCGTGGTCGTCGCGTCGGCGGACGACCAACCGGACGCCGTCATCCAGGGATTCGCTCCCGCGCTCGGCTGGAAGGACCTGGCGGAGGCGGCCTACGCGGTCACCGCCGGGGCGGTCTGGGTGGCGACGAACACGGACATGTCCATCCCGCAGGAGCGGGGGATAGCGCCGGGGAACGGTTCGCTCGTGGCAGCGGTCGCCGCAGCCACCGGGAAGGTGCCCTTCGTCGCCGGGAAGCCCGAGGCCGCCCTCTTCCGGACAGCGGCACGGCACTCCGGCGTCGAGCGCGCACTCGTGGTGGGCGACCGCCTCGACACCGACATCCTCGGCGGGAACCGTGCGGGCATGGCCACGGCCCTCGTCCTCACGGGCGTGGACACGGTGCGCACCGCCCTGGCAGCGCGGGTCGAGGAACGCCCCGACTATCTGATCGGCTCCCTCTCGGAGTTGTACGAGGAGTATCCGCCGGTCACGTCCGAGGACGACTCGTACCGCTGCCGCCGGGCGCTGGCCCGGGTCGCGGGGACCACCGTGAGCATCAGCGCGGGCGAGGACGACCTGGACGGCTGGCGTGCCGCGTGCGCCGCGTGGTGGGCCGCCCACCCCGACACGACGCCGGACTCCCCACCGGACATCAGGTTCACGTCCGGTGGGTGAGGGCGCAGAAGTGGCAGGCGACGCGCGGCAGGAACGACGAGGGGTGGCGGACGGCGCCGGGCCCGCGACAGGGGACGCGCAGGTCGACCAGATCGTGGCCGTCCTCCGGGAGCTCCCGGATCTCCCGGTCGCCGAGCATGCCGAGGTGTTCCTCGAGGTCCATGGGCGTCTGGGCGGCGAACTGAATCCGGAGCAGAAGCTCCGCCAGGCAGGAGCCCATGGCTCGCCTTGACCAGGAACTCGTAGCGCGGGGTCTCGCGCGGTCCCGCTCCCATGCGGCGCAGCTGATCGCCGCGGGCAGGGTGCTCAGGGAGGGCAGCGTGGCGCTGAAGCCCGCTGCCCCGACCCTCCCGACCGATGACCTCCGGGTCGAGGAGCGCGGCGAGGAGTACGTGAGCCGCGCGGGCACCAAGCTCGACGGGGCGCTCCGCGCCTTCCCCGCCGTCGATCCGGCGGGGAAGCGATGCCTGGACGCCGGAGCTTCGACCGGAGGATTCACCGACGTCCTCCTCCGGCGCGGCGCTCGGGAAGTAGCCGCCGTCGACGTCGGACACGGCCAGCTCGTCCAGCAATTACGGGACGACCCGCGCGTGCTGGTGTTCGAGGGCATGAACGTCCGACACCTCGAGCCGGCGCAGATCGGCGGCCGGGTCGACCTCACCGTCGCGGACCTGTCCTTCATCTCGCTTCGTCTGGTCCTGGGGGCCCTGGCCGACGCGACAAAGGCCGGCGGCGAGCTGCTCCTGATGGTGAAGCCGCAGTTCGAGGTCGGCCGGGGGCGCCTCAACCGGCTCGGCGTCGTGACATCGACGCATGCCCGGCGCGACGCCGTGGCAGGAGTGGTGCGCGGCGCCCTCGGGTACGGACTGGACATCGGGGGCCTCGCGCAGAGCGAACTGCCGGGCCAGGACGGCAACCTGGAGTACTTCGTGTGGATAAAGGTGCCCCGCGACGGATTGATGCCTAGGATCGAGGGGGAGCTGGACCGGTTGACGGACCATGCGCTCGACCAGAGCGCACTCTTCGCCAGCCCGGGACGCCCGACCGACCAGACGGAGCTTGATGAGTAGAAGAATCCTTGTGCTCGCGCACACCGGCCGCAGGAACGCCATGGTCGCGGCACAGGAAGCGTGCACGCGCCTCCACGACCTGGGCCTCCAGCCTGTGCTGCGCCGCGAGGAGCTGGCCGACATCCAGCGCGAGTACGGGGAACTCGCCGCTCCCGCCGAGGTGCTGGGCGACGGCGTCGACTTCGGCGACGTGGAACTGGTGATGGTGCTCGGTGGTGACGGCACCATCCTCCGGGCGGCCGAACTCGTCCGCGAGGCGGACATCCCCCTGCTCGGCGTCAACCTCGGGCATGTCGGGTTCCTGGCCGAGAGCGAACGCGCGGACCTCGAGGAGACCGTGCGGTGGGTCGCGGACCGCAGCTACACCGTGGAGGAGAGGACCACCATCGATGTCCTCGTGTGGCACGGCGACACCCTGCTCGGGCAGAGCTGGGCGCTCAACGAGGCGGCCGTCGAGAAGGCGAACCGTGAGCGGATGATCGAGGTCGTCATGGAGGTCGACGGTCGGCCCGTGAGCTCCTTCGGCTGTGACGGCGTCGTCCTGGCGACGCCCACCGGTTCCACCGCCTATGCCTTCTCCGCCAGCGGACCGATCGTGTGGCCGGAGGTCGAGGCACTGTTGATGGTCCCCATCAGCGCCCACGCGCTGTTCGCGAAGCCGCTCGTCGTCGCGCCGACCTCGGTGCTCGCCGTCGAACTGCTGACCCGCACCGAGGCGTCGGGCGTGCTGTGGTGCGACGGACGCAGGAGCATCGACCTGCCGCCCGGCGCACGTGTCGAGGTCCGTCGGTCTGAGCATCCCGTGCGGCTCGCGCGGACGCATCAGACGCCGTTCTCGGAGCGCCTCGTCCGCAAGTTCGAGCTACCCATCCAGGGGTGGCGGGGCCCCGTGAAGCACCAGGACGGACCAACACGATGATCGAGGAGATGCGTATCCGCGACCTCGGCGTCATCACCGACGCCACTCTCAACCTCGGGCCGGGCCTGACGGTCGTGACCGGCGAGACCGGCGCGGGCAAGACCATGGTCATCACGGCCCTGGGACTGCTCCGCGGCGCACGCTCGGACGCAGGTGCCGTGCGGCTCGGCGCCAGATCCGCGTCCGCCGAGGCCGTCCTCCGGCTCGATCCGGCCAGCCCGGCCGCCCTGCGGGCGGCGGAGGCGGGTGCTGCCCTGGAGGAGTACGAGGGCGTCGCGGAACTGATCCTCGCCCGCACCGTCACGAGCGAGGGGCGCAGCCGGGCGTACGTCGGCGGGCGGGCCGCTCCCGTCGGCGTCCTCGCCGAACTGGGGGACGAACTCGTCGTCGTGCACGGGCAGTCCGACCAGCTGCGGCTCAAGGGCGCCCCGGCGCAGCGGCAGGCGTTGGACAAGTTCGGCGGCAAGCCCGTCGAGGAGGCGCTGCGGGACTACGCAGACGCCTTCCGCCGGTGGCGGGACGCCCTGGCCGAGCGTGACCGGCTGAGGAGCGAAGCGCGGGAGCGGCTGCGCGAGGCCGAGGGCCTGGAGGCGGCGCTGACGGAGATCGGCGACCTCGACCCCCAGCCGGGGGAGGACGCCGCGCTGAAGGCCGAATCGATGCGGCTGGGCAACCTGGAGGAACTGCGGACCGCAGCACTCGTGGCCCACCAGGCGCTCGTCTCGGAAGACATCGGGGCCAGTGCGGACGCCGTGTCACTGGTGGACGAGGCCAAGCGCCAGCTCGAAGCGGTCGCCGAGCACGACGCCGACCTCGGGAAGCTCGCGGAGCGGCTCGCGGAGGTCGGCTACCTGCTGGCCGACATCTCCGCCGAACTGGCGGGATACGGGACAGCCCTCGACGGCGAGGGCGCCGGCAGGCTGGAGGAGGTCGAATCCCGCCGTGCGGCACTCTCCGTCCTGGTGCGGAAGTATGCCCCGAGCATCGACGAGGTGCTGGCCTGGCAGGAGGACGCCGTCAAGCGCCTGCTCGAACTCAGTGGCGACTCCTCCCGCGTGGAGGAGCTCGACGACGTCATCGACGGCCTCGACCGGCAGGTGCACGAACTCGCGGACGCGCTGTCGTCCCTGCGCCGCGCCGCTGCCGAGAGTCTGGCCGAGAAGGTCAGCGACGAGCTCACCGCCCTCGCGATGCCGGACGCCCAGCTGCTGATCGAGGTCACGCCGGCAGAGGCGCTGACTCTCCACGGTGCCGACGACATCGCCTTCAACCTGCAGCCGCACCCCGGGTCGGCACCGCGCGCGCTGGGCAAGGGAGCATCCGGCGGCGAGCTCTCGCGGGTCATGCTCGCCATCGAGGTGGTCCTCGCGGCGGTGGACCCCGTACCGACCTTCGTCTTCGACGAGGTGGACGCCGGCGTGGGCGGCAAGGCCGCCGTCGAGATCGGCCGACGCCTCGCGATGCTGGCGGAGCACGTGCAGGTCATCGTGGTGACGCACCTCCCGCAGGTCGCGGCCTTCGCGGCGCGGCACATCCGCGTCACGAAGAACGTGTCGCGGGACGGGGACGGCGGTGGCGTCACCGCCAGCGATGTCGAGGTGCTGCCCGACGACGAGCGCGTGCGGGAGCTGGCGAGGATGCTCGCAGGCCAGGAGGACTCGGCATCGGCACGCGCCCACGCCGAGGAGCTCCTCGCCGATGCCGCCCGCACCTCCGCTCGGTGATAGGCTTGAATTCCGTGGCGCAGCAAATAAACTCCCGGTTCCTTAAATCCGCAACGACCAAGCACATCTTCGTGACTGGCGGCGTGGCCTCCTCACTCGGCAAGGGACTGACGGCTTCCAGCCTGGGTCACCTCCTGAGGGCGCGCGGCCTCTCCGTGACGATGCAGAAGCTTGATCCCTACCTCAACGTCGACCCCGGCACGATGAACCCCTTCCAGCACGGCGAGGTGTTCGTCACGGACGACGGCTCCGAGACCGACCTCGACATCGGGCACTACGAACGGTTCCTCGACGAGAACCTCGACGGTTCGGCGAACGTCACGACGGGCCAGGTCTACTCGACGGTCATCGCGAAGGAACGCCGCGGGGAGTACCTCGGAGACACCGTCCAGGTCATCCCGCACATCACGGACGAGATCAAGCGGCGCATGCGCCTGCCGGCCGAAGGGGCACCGGGCAAGAAGGCGCCCGATGTCATTATCACCGAGATCGGCGGCACGGTCGGTGACATCGAGTCGCAGCCCTTCCTCGAGTCGGCCCGCCAGGTCCGCCAGGACATCGGCCGGAACAACGTCTTCTTCCTGCACGTCTCGCTGGTCCCGTACATCGGCCCGTCCCAGGAACTGAAGACCAAGCCCACCCAGCACTCCGTCGCGATGCTGCGCTCCATCGGTATCCAGCCCGACGCCATCGTCATCCGCTCGGATCGCGAGGTCCCCGCGGCGATGCGGGAGAAGATCGGCCGCATGTGCGACGTCGACCTCGACGCCGTCGTCAACGCCGCGGATGCGCCCAGCATCTACGACATCCCGAAGACCCTGCACGCCCAGGGCCTCGACGCCTACATCGTCCAGTCGCTCGACCTGAAGTTCAAGGACGTCAACTGGACCAAGTGGAACAAGCTCCTCGAGGCCGTCCACAACCCGAAGCACCAGGTCGAGGTCGCGCTAGTCGGCAAGTACATCGACCTCCCCGACGCCTACCTGTCGGTCACCGAGGCACTGCGGGCGGGTGGCTTCGCCAATAAGGCGAAGGTCACGATCAAGTGGGTCCCCTCCGACGAGTGCCAGACGCCCGAGGGCGCGAAGAAGGCCCTCGACGGCGTGGACGCGGTGTGCATCCCGGGCGGTTTCGGCATCCGCGGACTGGAGGGGAAGCTCGGAGCGCTGACCTACGCCCGCGAGAACAGGATCCCGACCCTCGGCCTGTGCCTGGGCCTGCAGTGCATGGTCATCGAGTACGCCCGGAACGTGGTCGGACTCGAGGGTGCGTCCTCCAGCGAGTTCGAACCGGACACGGAGTACCCGGTCATCGCGACGATGGCCGAGCAGCTCCACATCGTGGCCGGCGAGGGGGACATGGGCGGCACGATGCGCCTGGGCCGCTGGGAGGCGAAGCTCCAGGAGGGCTCCGTCATCGCCGGGACCTACGGCAAGACCACGGTGTTCGAACGGCACCGCCACCGCTACGAGGTGAACAACGAGTTCCGCCAGCAGATCGCCGACGCCGGCCTCGTCTTCTCCGGGACGACGACGGACGGCAAGCTCGTCGAGTTCGCCGAACTGCCGAAGGACGTGCACCCCTACTACGTCTCCACGCAGGCGCACCCCGAACTGGGGTCGCGTCCCACGCGGCCGCACCCGCTCTTCGCGGGCCTCGTCAAGGCGGCCCTCGAGCGCCGCGGCGCGAAGGCCTGACCGTGCAGCCGGTCGGCAACGGCGACGCCACGTTCGGCGACGAGCAGAGCCCGCGCCGGCTCCTCGGGACCACCACGGTCTACGAGGGGCGGGTGTGGGACGTCGTCAGCGAGGAGTTCACCCTCACGGACGACGGCGAGTCCATCACGCGCGACTTCATCCGGCACCCCGGGGCCGTCGCCGTGCTGGTGCTCGACGACGACGGGCAGGTGCTCCTCCTGCGCCAGTACCGGCACCCGGTGCGCATGGCGCTGTGGGAGATCCCCGCCGGCCTCCTCGACGAGGAGGGTGAGGAATTCGTCGACGCCGCCGCCCGCGAGCTCGCCGAGGAGGCCGACCTCACCGCCCGGCAGTGGCACGTCCTCGTCGACCTCTTCCTCTCACCCGGGTCCTCCTCCGAGGCGCTGCGCGTGTACCTCGCGCGGGGTATCGGTGAGGTGCCCGAGGCGGACCGCCATACCCGCACCCACGAGGAGGCCGAGATCGAACTCCGGTGGGTTGACCTCGACGCCGCGGTGGACGCCGTGCTCGAAGGCCGCATCCACAGTCCGTCCGCGGCTGCTGCGATCCTCGCGGCCCGGGTGGCCCGGGAGAACGGCTTCGTGGACCTCCGGCCGGCCACGACGCCCTGGCCCGAGCACCCCAGCCGGCACTCCACCTGGCCGCACGGCGCCGTGCTCGAGGCCTGACGACGGTGCCGGACCCGACTGCGGGGGCGACGCTGCCGGACCGGACCGGGGAGGCCGGTGCGGTACGGTCCGGCGTGCCGGTGCTCCTGGCCGACGTGTCCACCGGCGACGTGTCCACCGGCGACGCGGAGTCCGATGTGTCCACCGGCGGCGCGGAGTCCGACGTGTCCACCGGCGACGTGTCCACCGGCGACGTGTCCACCGGCGGCGCGGAGTCCGGACCGCTGTCGGGCCTCGTCCGGGACTACCTGCAGCACATGTCCGTGGAGCGGGGACTGTCCGCCAACACGCTCGCCGCCTATCGCCGCGACCTGCGGCGCTATGAGGCCTTCCTCGACGGGCGCGGCGTGGACGAGGCAGCGAGGATCAGTCGACACGACGTGTCGGCCTTCGCGCAGGCCGTCGTCTCGGGGGCGGACGGGCTGTCGGCCCTGAGTCCGCGTTCTGCCGCGCGAACCATCGTCGCCGTCCGCGGGCTGCACCGTTTCTGGGCCCTGGAGGGGATCACCGAGGGTGACCCGGCACGCGAGGTCCACCCGCCCATGACGGGCCGGCGCCTGCCGAAGGCGATCCCCGTGGCCGACGTCGTGCGCATTTTGGAGGCCGTCGACACCGGGACGCCGTCGGGCCGGCGGGACCGTGCTCTCCTCGAGTTCCTGTATTCCACCGGGGCCCGGATCAGTGAGGCGGTGGGCCTGGACGTCGACGACGTCTCCGTCACGGACGTGGTCGACGGTCCCGCCGTCGTCCGGCTCACCGGCAAGGGCTCGAAGGAGCGACTCGTGCCCGTGGGCTCCTACGCGGCCCGTGCGGTCGACACCTACCTCGTGCAGGGGCGCCCCGCTCTCGCCGCGAAGGGCAAGGGCAGCCCGGCGCTCTTCCTCAACACGCGCGGTGGGCGCCTGAGCCGCCAGAGCGCGTGGAGCATCCTGAAGTCGGCGACGGAGCGGGCGGCGGTGCAGCGGGACGTCTCCCCGCACACGCTCCGGCACTCCTTCGCGACCCACCTGCTGGAGGGGGGTGCCGACGTGCGCGTGGTCCAGGAACTGCTCGGGCATGCCTCCGTCACGACCACCCAGGTCTACACGCTGGTCACCGCGGAGACACTGCGGGAAGTGTATGCCGCCGCGCACCCCCGGGCCCGCGCCTGACATGGCACGGGCCACGGGCGTACCCGGAACACCCGCTCTCCCCGGCGAGTGGCAGACCATCGACGGGATCGCGTACCGCAACGTGGCCCTCTGCTTCCTGTTCCGGGTCCACGACGGCGTACGGGAGGTCCTGCTCGGACTGAAGCGCACCGGTTTCGGGACGGGCCGGGTCGTGGCCCTGGGCGGGAAGATCGACGGGCAGGAATCCGCGGTCGATGCGGCGGTCCGCGAGGTCGCCGAGGAGAGCGGGATTCAGCTCTCGGCCGCCGATGTCCGCAGTGCCGGACGGATCACCTGGTCGTTCCCGGCCCAGCCGGGCTGGAACATGGCCGCGCACCTCTTCACGGCGGATGCCGGGAACGCCCTGCCGGTGGCCGGCGAGGAGATCGAGCCGCGCTGGTATGCCGTCGACGCACTGCCGTGGAACGGCATGTGGCAGGACGGCCCCCACTGGATCCCGGCGCTGCTCGACGGGCATCCGGTCGACGCGCGCATCGTCATGGCTCCCGACAACGAAGCGGTGGACAGCGCCGTCCTGGAGTGACCGGATGCGTGCCGACGGCACGGTGGGGTGCCGCCGGCTCCCGGTGCTCAGCTCCCGCCCACGTGCCGTTCGTCCGGGCCGTTGTAGAGGCTCAGGGGACGGATGAGCGAGTTCGACGCCACCTGTTCCATGATGTGCGCTGTCCACCCGGTGATCCGCGCGGCGATGAACAGCGGAGTGAACATCTCCGTGTCGAAGCCCATCAGGTGGTAGGTGGGGCCGGCCGGATAGTCGAGGTTGGGCTTGATGCCCTTGGCCTCGTCCATCGCGGTCTCGAGTCCTGAGTACAGCCCGAGGATCTCGCTGCGTCCGTAGTATCCGATCATCGCGTCGAGCGCGGACTTCATCGTCGGGACGCGCGAGTCCCCGTTCTTGTAGACACGGTGCCCGAAGCCCATGACTTTCTTCTTGGCCGCCAGGGCCTCCTCCATCCAGGCCTTGGCACGTGCCGCGGCGTCCTCCGCGGACTCGTCCTCGCGGATGCCGATCTCCTCGAACGTGTGCATGACGGCCTCGTTCGCACCGCCGTGCAATGCACCCTTGAGCGCGCCGATGGCGCCGGTGACAGCGGAGTGCAGGTCGGAGAGCGTCGAGGTGATGACCCGTGCGGTGAACGTCGACGCGTTGAAGGAGTGCTCGGCGTACAGGACCATCGAGACGTCGAACGCGTGCACCACCTCGGAGGGGGCTTCCTCCCCGAAGGTCATCCAGAGGAAGTTCGCCGAGTAGCCGAGGTCGTCGCGGGGCTCCACGAGCGCCTGGCCGCGGCGACGGCGCTGGTCGTAGGCGACGACCGCGGGGAAGGCGGCGAACAGTGCGGCGGCCTTCTCCATGTTCGCCTCGACGGAATCGTCTCCCGCCAGCGGATGGCAGGCGCCCAGAACGGACACGGCCGTCCGCGCGACGTCCATGGGGTGCGCGGTGGCGGGCAGCAGGTCGATCGCCGCGATCACGTTCTCCGGCAGCCTCCGGTGCGCGCGTTCGACGGCGTCGAAGCGCTGCCGTTCGGCGGCGTCGGGCAGGTCGCCGTTCCACAGCAGGTAGGCGACGTCCTCGAAGTCGCGGTGCCCTGCCAGTTCCTGCACGGGGTACCCCCGGTACAGCAGGGAATTGGTCTCCGGGTTGACCTTCGAGATGGCGGTGTAGTCGACGACTACCCCGGCGAGCCCCTTGTGGATCTCTGGTCCGGTCACGGCTGCTCCTTCTGGGAATTCGGTCCTGGAGCCGGCGACAGCGCGTCGGCGATGGTCAACGGTCCGCTCCGCCGTCGCGGTGGCGCCCCTCCGGCACCTCGAAGTTGAAGACGGAGGAGTCGAAGCGGTTGTACCCCTCGTAGTCCACCAGGTCGTACAGGCGGCTGCGCGTCTGCATCTCTCCCACGACCGCCTCCTGCGTCCCGTGGGCCCTGATCGAGTCCAGCGTACGCTCGGCGGCGCCCATCGCACTGCGGAGCAGGGTGACCGGGTAGATCACCATGGTCACGCCCGCGTCCTGCAGCTGGTCGACCGTGAAGAGATCACTCTTGCCGAACTCCGTCATGTTGGCCAGGATCGGCACGTCGACGGCCTCCCGGATGGCCCGGAACTCCTTGAGGCTGCGCATCGCTTCGGGGAAGATGGCGTCCGCCCCGGCGTCCACAAGCGCCCGGGACCGTTCCTGGGCCGCTTCGAGCGTGTCCGTCCCCCGGATGTCGGTGCGGGCCATGATGAGGAAGTCCGGGTCACGCCGGGCGTCGGCTGCTGCGCGGATGCGCTTGACGGCCGTGTCGAGGTCGACGACGTTCTTGCCGTCGAGGTGGCCGCAGCGCTTCGGGTTGAACTGGTCCTCGATATGGCAGCCGGCGAGTCCGGCGTTCTCGAGCTCCTGGACGCTGCGGGCGACGTTCATCGGTTCTCCGAAGCCCGTGTCGGCGTCGACGATGCACGGCAGGTCGGTCATGCGGGCGATCTGGCCGGCGCGGTGTGCGACCTCGGTGAGGGTGGTCAGGCCGATGTCCGGCAGCCCGAGATCGGCCGCGATCACGGCCCCGGAGATGTAGACGCCGTCGAACCCCCTGTCCCCGATGAGGCGGGCCGACAGGGGGTTGAAGGCGCCGGGGAACTGCTGGATCCGACCGGAGGCCAGGGACTCCCGGAGTGTCCGGCGCTTCTGCTCGGGTGGCACGCTCGAGTACAGCACGGCGGCCTACAGGAGTCCCTGCGGCGCGGCGGCCGCATCGAGGTAGCCGGGGCGGGCGACGATGTTGAGCTGCCCGAGCGAACCGGCCGGGAGATCCGGCAGCTGCTCGACGGCGGCGAGGAAGCGGTCGAGCTCGGTGTCGTCGACGATGCCTGCCGCCAACATCCGCAACTTGGCGACGTAGTCGGCCCGTGCGAAGGGCCGTGCACCGAGGGGGTGCGCATCCGCCACCGCGATCACCTCGGAGATGACGGTGCCGTCGGTCAGGGTGATCTCCACCCTGCCGCCGAACGCCTTCTCCGCGATGTCCAGGGAGTGGTACCGACGGGTCCACTCGGGGTCCTCGACGGTGGTGACCTTGTGCCAGAGTGCCACGGTGTCCGGACGGGCAGCGCGGGCCGGGGCGTAGGAGTCCTCGTGGTGCCAGCGGCCGTCCTGCAGGGCCACGGTGAAGATGTAGGGGATCGAGTGGTCGAGCGTCTCCCGCGAGGCGGTCGGATCGTACTTCTGCGGGTCGTTGGCGCCGGACCCGATCACGTAGTGGGTGTGGTGCGATGTGGCGATGACGACGGACGCGACGTTCTCCGGATCCGTCACCTCCGGATGGGAGCCGTGGAGGCGCCGCGCGAGGTCGATCCAGGCCTGTGCCTGGTACTCGGCGGAGTGCTCCTTCGTATAGGTGTCGAGGATGGCACGCTTGGCTTCACCCGGCGCCGGCAGGGGCACGTCGTAGGAGGCTTCAGGCCCGTCGAGCAGCCAGGCGATCACGCCGTCCTCGCCCTCGTAGATCGGGGTGGGGGAGGTCTGGCCCCGCATGGCGCGGTCGACCGCCTCCACGGCCATCTTGCCGGCGAAGGCCGGGGCGTGGGCCTTCCAGGTCGAGATCTCGCCCTTGCGGGACTGGCGCGTCGCCGTCGTGGTGTGCAGGGCCTGGCCGACGGCGTGGAAGACGACGTCGCGGTCGAGGCCGAGGAGCGTGCCGATGCCTGCCGCGGCGGAGGGGCCGAGGTGGGCCACGTGGTCGATCTTGTGCTCGTGCAGGCAGATGGCCTTCACGAGGTCGACCTGGATCTCGTAGCCCGTGGCGATCGCCCGCACGAGGTCCCGGCCGGAGGCGCCGGTGTGCTGAGCGGCTGCGAGGATTGGCGGGATGTTGTCCCCCGGGTGGGAGTAGTCGGCGGCGAGGAAGGTGTCGTGGTAGTCGAGTTCACGCACCGCGACGCCGTTGGCCCAGGCGGCCCACTCGGCCGAGACGGGGGAGTCGATGCCGAAGACGGACGCACCCGAGCCGTGCGCGGACACGGGGTGGCTCGACGCCTGGGCGCGGGCCGCGACGACCGGGGCACGGTTCAGCGACGCGACGGCGACGGAGGCGTTGTCGATGATGCGGTTGATCACCATGTCGGTGACCTCCGGGGTGACCTCGACGTCGTCCGCTGCGACGTCGGCGATCTTCCACGCGAGCTGCCCGGTCCGGGGCAGGTTCTCCTCGCTGCGGTGGACGCGGACGGGATGGATGTCAACCATGGTGTTCCTCTCGATGGTTCGGCGACGTGTCATGGTCCCCGGTGGGTGGGGACAGGAGGTGCTGCAGGCTGTTGTGGAGGTGCACGCGCATCGAGGCCTCCGCGAGGTCGGCGTGTCCGGCGCTCAGCGCGAGCGCGATCTGCTCGTGTTCGCGGGCCGAGGCCAGGAGTCGGCGCGGGTTGTCCCGGGCGAGTCGGCGGACCCGCGCCAGATGGGTGCGGATGGGTTTCTGCGCCTGGAGGAGGTACGGATTGAGTGCGGCCTCGTCGACGGCCCGGTCGAGCCGCGCGACGAGTCCGTAGTATGCGTCCTGCCCGCCACCGTCGCCCTCGATGAGTCTCCCGGACGCCGCGAACTCGTCGGCGAGCGCGGCGAACACCGCGTGGTCCCCGCGACGGGCGGCGAGCCGGACGGCGGCGCACTCCAGGGGCAGCCGCACGTCGAACAGGTCCGTGACGGCGTCGAGGGAGATCGCGGAGACGACCACCCCGCGCCCGCCGTGCGGGGTGGCCAGACCTTCGGCGACGAGCCGGGACAGTGCCTCACGCACAGGGGTCCGCGACACACCCAGCCGGGCGGACTGTTCCACCTCCGCGAGCAGCTCGCCGGGGGCGAGCCTCCACTCCACGATGTCGGAGCGGAGCAGGGAGTAGGCGCGGTCGCTGGCCCGCATCGGCGTCCTCCCCGTCGTCCTGTCCGCGCTCGCGCTACGAGCGTTCCTCCTCAATGTATACAAGAAGCAGCACGAAGTCCACGCTGGGCCCGTCGGGACGGCGTCGACCCCTCTCTGTGTATACAGAAAGAGTCGCGGAAAGGCCGTGATACTGTTCCCCCATCACGCGCGACGAGGCGCGATCATGGCTGCTGCAGCATCCCGGGACGGACACGACACCGGCGGGCCGGACCAGTACCGACGACTGCACGCTGCGAGCCTCGCGGACCCCGAGGCCTTCTGGCTCGAGGCTGCCCGCGCCGTCGACTGGAGCACGCCGCCGGTCGCCGCCCTCGATGCCTCCGCCGCCCCGCTCTACCGATGGTTCCCGGATGCTTCCCTGAACACGAGCTACAACGCCCTCGACCGGCATGTCGAGGCGGGCCACGGCGACCGGGTGGCGCTGGTCCACGATTCGGCGATGCTGGGCACGACCCGCTCGTACACCTACGCCGGCCTGCGGGACGAGGTCGCCGTCTTCGCCGGCGTGCTGGCAGGGCTGGGCGTCGGGAAGGGCGACCGGGTGCTGGTCTACCTGCCGATGATCCCCGAGGCCGTGGTGGCCATGCTCGCCGCCGCACGCCTCGGTGCCGTGCACTCCGTGGTGTTCGGCGGCTTCGCCCCGGCGGAGCTTGCAGCCCGCATCCGCGACGCCCGGCCCGCCGCCGTCGTCACGGCGTCGGGCGGGCTGGAACCCGGGCGACGCGTGGAATACCTGCCGGCGGTGCAGGAGGCACTCGCCCTCGCGGACAGTACCGGGACACCCGTCGTCGCCAAGGCACGCGAGGGCTTCGTGCACCGTATCGGGGACTACCGGCAGTCCGGCAGCCGCTGGGTGGACTGGGACGACGCCGTCGCCGCGGCCGAGCCGGTCGACCCGGTCGGGGTCGCTGCGACGGATCCCCTCTACATCCTCTACACCTCGGGCACGACGGGCGCCCCGAAGGGAGTGGTCCGCGACAACGGAGGCCACGCCGTCGCGCTCACGTGGTCCATGCGGGAGATCTTCGGCATCGGGCCGGGGGACGCGATGCTCACCGCCTCCGACGTCGGCTGGGTCGTGGGCCACTCCTACATCGTGTACGGGCCGCTCCTGGCCGGCGCCACGACCATCCTGTACGAGGGCAAGCCCGTGGGGACCCCCGACGCCGGTGCTTTCGGCAGGCTCATCGAACAGCACGGCGTCAGGGTGCTGTTCACCGCCCCCACGGCACTGCGGGCCATCCGCCGCGCCGATCCGGACGGCGCGCTCCTGCGCTCCCACGACCTGTCCGCCCTCGAAACCCTCTTCTCGGCGGGGGAGCGGCTCGACACCGGTACGTCCGCGTGGGTCGCCGACGTCCTCGGCACACCCGTCGTCGACAACTGGTGGCAGACGGAGACGGGCTGGCCCATCTGCGCCAATCCACGCGGCTTCGGCGGCGTGCCGCTGAAGCCCGGCTCGCCGTCGTTGCCGTCCCCGGGGTTCGACGTCGTCATCCTGGACCAGCACGGCACCCCCGTCCCGGCGGGTACGGAGGGCGGCATCGCCCTGCGGCTTCCATTGCCGCCGGGCACCCTCCCGACCCTGTGGGGGAGCGACGCGCGGTACCGGGACTCCTACCTGGCCGCCTTCGAGGGCTACTACACGAGCGGGGACTCG
Organism: Arthrobacter sp. MDT1-48-3; assembly: GCF_054511015.1. NCBI lineage: Bacteria > Bacillati > Actinomycetota > Actinomycetes > Micrococcales > Micrococcaceae > Arthrobacter > Arthrobacter sp. MDT1-48-3. The sequence continues at coordinate 436,210 of NZ_JBTNDL010000004.1, read as the reverse complement.
GGCTACATGGACGAGGACGGCTACGTCTTCGTGATGGGACGGACCGACGACGTCATCAACGTCGCGGGCCACAGGCTCTCGACGGGGGCCATCGAACAGGTTCTCGCGCAGCATCCGGCCGTCGCCGAATGCGCCGTGCTCGGCCTCCGGGATCCGCTCAAGGGCCAGCGTGCAAGCGGCTACGTGGTCCTCAAAGCCGGGGTGTCGGTCGATCCCGCGGACCTGGAAGCCGAACTCGTGGCCATGGTCCGCGGCACGATCGGTCCCGTGGCCGACTTCAGGTCCGCCGTGGTGGTGGACGCCCTCCCGAAGACCAGGTCGGGCAAGATCCTGCGGAAGACCATGCGGCAGATGGCAGCCGGGGAGCCCTATGCGGTGCCCTCGACGATCGAGGACCCGGCGGTCCTCGCCGTGCTGGAGCCGCTGCTGCGGCCCGTGCCCGCAGAATGACCCGTCTGCAGGGCTAGCGGTCCGCGCTGTTCCGCGCCCAGCTGTACTCGAACTCGGGGCGTCCCCTCGTGCCGTAGCGGGGCGTGCGGAGGACGGACTGCTGGTCCGCGAGGTACTCCAGGTACCGCCGCGCGGTGACCCTGGACATGGACAGCGCCTCCGACATCTCGATGGCGGACGTGGGTTCCTGCAGCGACTTCAGCAGGCGCGAGACCGCGCGGAGGGTCTCTGCGGAGAGTCCCTTGGGCAGGGTGGCGGCGGTGGCGGGCCGGAGCGAGGCGAACGCCTGGTCCACCTCGGCCTGCGTGGTGGCGGTCGCCTGCTCCACCAGGTTCTGGCGGAAGTCCCGGTAGGTGCCGAGTTTCTCCCTGAACGCCGAGTACGTGAAGGGTTTGATGAGGTACTGCACGATGCCGGACGAGATGGCGGAGCGCACCACGTGCAGATCCCGCACCGCCGTGATGGCGATGATGTCGAGCGGCAGACCGAGCCCGCGGATCCGGCGGATGATGTCGAGACCGTGGGCATCCGGCAGGTTCATGTCGAGCAGCATGAGGTCCGCGACGAGGTCCGCCCTGCCCGGTGCCTCGCCGGACGGCTGGAGGAAGACCGCGAGCTCCGCCCCACTCCGGGCGACGCCGACGAGCTCGAACCCGTCGAGCCGCCGGACGTACTCCGCATGGGCGTCCGCGGCCACCGGATCGTCCTCGACGACCAGGACACGGATTGCGCTCACGGGTGGCCCCCGTCGACGGCCAGGCGCACGGCCGGCGGACCCGACCGGTCCGGGGTGCCCGCGGGAGCCCCAGGGTAGGGGAGCCGAACCATGAAGCGGGCCCCGCCGTCCTCCGTGTCCGTCACCTCGAGCGTGCCCGCGAAGCGCTGGACGGCCTGCCGGACCAGCGCCAGCCCGAAACCGCGGCCGGCACCGGTGTCCTCCGCCGATTGCTTCGTGCTGTAGCCGACCTCGAACACCTTCGCCTTCTCGGAGTCGGGGAGGCCGTTCCCGCTGTCCTCGACGACGATCTCGAGTTCGGCCGTGCCGTTCCCGCCCGCCAGGCGGCGGACGACGAGGAGGACGCGGGATTCCTCCGAACCGGCCGCTTCGTCGAAGGCGTTGTCGAGGAGGTTGCCGATGATCGTCACGAGGTCCACGGGGTTCAGCGACCCGGCCTGCGCGTCGGGTGCGATCTGCGAGGTCAGGGTGATCCCGCGCTCGTTGGCCTGCGCGGCCTTGCCCACCAGCAGGGCCGCGAGGAAGGGCTCGTCGATGGCCTCGACCACCTCGTCGGTGAGGCGCTGGGACTGCTGCAGGTCCCGGGTGGCGAAGTCGATGGCGTCCGCGCTCCTGCCGAGTTCCACGAGCGACACGATCGTGTGCAGGCGGTTGGCGTGTTCGTGGGTCTGCGAGCGGAGGGCATCGGTGAGGGTGCGCATGGTCTCGACCTGTCCGGTCAGGGCCTCGATCTCCGTGTGGTCCCGCAGGGTCGTGACGGTGCCGAGCGCCCCGTGCGGATGGACGGCCCGCCCGGGGATGGACGGCGGGACGGCGGGTTCCTGGTTGACCACGAGCACCCGGCTCTCGGTCAGGTGCACCTCGTCGCGCGCCCGCCGCCCCGAACCGAGGAGGTCCCGCAGGGACGGTGCCACCGCGAGGTGCGACGCCGGTATGGGCTTCCGTGTCCCGTCCAGTCCGAGGAGCCGCGCGGCCTGGTCGTTGTAGAGGACGAGGGAGCCGGCCGCATCGGTCAGCAGGAGGCCCTCGCGGACGGAGTGGAGCACGGAATCGTAGAACACGAAGGTGCGCGAGAGCTCGGCGGGTCCCATTCCCAGCGTCGCATCCCGCAGTCGTCGGCTGAGCAGGTAGGAGGCCAGCGCGCCGAGGGCGAGTGCGCCGAGCGCGATGAACGCGACCAGGGGGAGCTGCGCGTTCCGTGCGATGGCGGCACGATCCACCGTGATGCCCGCCGCGACCATCGCCCGCACCGCCCCGCCGTCGTCGACCACGGGGACGATGGACCGGATGGACGGGCCGAGGGTGCCGGCGTAGGTCTCGGTCTGCGTCCGACCGGCCAGCGCCTCGGAGACCGAGCCGATGTAGGGCCTGCCGATCTGCTCCGGGGTGCGGTGCGTGAAGCGCGTCCTGTCGGTGTCCATGATCGTGATGAAGTCCACGCCCAGCCGGTCCATGACGTCCACGGCGTAGGGCTGCAGGGTGGCCGAGGGATCAGGCCCCTCGACGGCTTCGAGGACCGCCGGTTCGAGGGCGATGGCCGTGGCGACCGCGACCATGCGTTCGGCCGTGGCGTCGTTGACGCCCTGTTCGGCGTCCGCGTAGAGGATGACCGAGAGGGCAGCGGCAAGGACGAGGATGAACAGGAGTTGGGCCACGAAGAACTGCTGGGCGAGGCTCCATCGACTCACGCCGTGATCCTGCTCCTTCCGGTTCCTGCCGGTCCGGGACCGGGCCGCCGCGCCCCGGCGCCGGGCCACGACCAGTATGAACTCAATCGTGACCCCGGTCACGCCCGATGCGATGATGAGGGGGAAATACTCAACAGTACGCTTCCTGGTACCTCCCCCGCGGACGAAGAACGACCTTCCCCGCCGGCGCCACCGGGCGGCCGAACACCTAGGGAGACACCATGGCTATGGCGCCATCGCGGTCCGACAGCGGACCCGCACAACCCCGCAAGCGGGTCGACAAGACCCACTTCCTCTACATCGCGGTCATCGTCGCCGTGGTGCTCGGCGCGATCCTCGGCCTGGCCGCCCCCGAATTCGCCAAGGCGCTCAAGCCGCTCGGGACGGGCTTCATCAACCTCATCAAGATGATGATCGCCCCCATCATCTTCTGCACCATCGTGCTCGGTATCGGTTCCATCGCCAAGGCTGCGACGGTCGGCAAGGTGGGTGGCCTGGCACTCGGCTACTTCATCCTCATGTCCACCTTCGCGCTCGCCATCGGCCTCGTCGTGGGCAACCTCATCCAGCCCGGCGAGGGCCTCGACATCTCGTCCTCGACCTACGAGGTGCCGGAGTCCGCCGAGGGCGGCGAGGGCGGCACCGTCGGCTTCCTGCTCAGCATCATCCCGACGACACTCCTGTCGGCCTTGACCGGGCCGAGCATCCTGCAGACCCTGTTCGTCGCGCTGCTCGTCGGCTTCGCCCTGCAGAAGATGGGCTCGGCGGGCAAGCCGGTCCTCCGCGGCATCGGACACATCCAGGCACTGGTCTTCCGCATCCTCGTCATGATCATGTGGCTCGCGCCCATCGGCGCCTTCGGCGCCATCGCGGCCGTGGTCGGTGAGACCGGCATCCAGGCGATCATCAGCATGGCCACCCTGATGATCGCGTTCTACATCACCTGCATCCTCTTCATCGTCGTCATCCTCGGCGGGCTGCTGAAGCTCGCCACCGGCGTCAACATCCTCAAGCTGATGAAGTACCTCGGCCGCGAGTACCTGCTCATCTTCAGCACCTCGTCCTCCGAAGCGGCGCTGCCCCGCCTCATCGCGAAGATGGAACACCTCGGTATCTCAAAGCCCGTGGTCGGCGTGACCGTCCCCACCGGGTACTCCTTCAACCTGGACGGGACCGCCATCTACCTCACGATGGCCTCGCTCTTCGTCGCGGAAGCCCTGGGCAAGCCACTGGCCCTCGGCGAGCAGATCTCCCTCCTGATCTTCATGATCATCGCCTCCAAGGGTGCGGCCGGCGTCACAGGTGCCGGTCTCGCGACCCTTGCCGGCGGCCTGCAGTCGCACCGCCCCGACCTGGTGGACGGTGTCGGCCTGATCGTCGGTATCGACCGGTTCATGTCCGAGGCCCGTGCCCTGACGAACTTCACCGGCAACGCCGTCGCCACCGTCCTGATCGGAACCTGGACCAGGGAGATCGACCGGGGCCGCGTCGACGAGGTCCTCGAGGGACGCCTGCCGTTCGACGAGACCACGATGAGCACCGATCACCGCTTCGACAACGACGACGTCGAGGACAGCGCGGAGGCCAGGACCGAGGCCGCCGTCCGGGGGAACACCGCTCCCTGACGCACGTACCTGTCGGACGGAGGTCCGCAACGAGACGACGGCGACGCCCCGGATTGCTTCCGGGGCGTCGCCGTCTCCGTCCGGCGGCCGCGAACCGGTGCCTGCCGGCACGGCGCGGCACTCGGCGCCCGTCCGTCGGACCGACCTTCGACCTCTGGTCGAGGTTCAAGGCTCGCGCCCGAACAGCAGGGCCCGCCACGGCGGTCGCCGTGGGCGTTGTACCGTTGACTATGAGAAATGCCGCTCGCGTTGGATCGTCGACCGGCCCGCACCGATTCTGATGGAAGCGTGGAGAACAACGTGAGTAGTGAACATGGTTCCACAACTCTGCCCAGCGCAGTGGACGCGGGACTGGGCCCGACCGGCCGCCCTGTGACGGAATTCCCCGAGCCGAGGGTCCTGGAGTCGCACGGCCCGGCGCGGGTCATCGCGATGGTCAACCAGAAGGGCGGCGTCGGGAAGACGACGTCGACCATCAACCTGGGCGCGGCGCTCGCGGAGGCCGGACGGAAGGTCCTGCTGGTCGACTTCGACCCCCAGGGCGCCCTGTCCGCGGGCCTCGGCACCAACCCGCACGAACTCGACGTGACGGTGTACAACGTGCTGATGGACCGGAAGGTGACCATCCACGACGCCATCCAGCACACCGCGATCGAGAACATCGACCTGCTGCCGGCGAACATCGACCTGTCCGCCGCCGAGGTGCAGCTCGTCAACGAGGTGGCCCGCGAGCAGGTCCTCGACCGCGCGCTGCGCAAGGTGTCGGACGACTACGACGTCATCCTGATCGATTGCCAGCCCTCCCTCGGACTGCTGACGGTCAACGCCCTCACCGCGGCACACGGGGTCATCATCCCGCTGATCTGCGAGTTCTTCGCCCTGCGTGCCGTCGCGCTGCTGGTGGAGACCATCGAGAAGGTGCAGGACCGCCTGAACCCGAGGCTCCAGATCGACGGCGTGCTCGCCACGATGTACGACGCGCGGACCCTGCACAGCCGCGAAGTCATCGCGCGCCTCGTGGAGGCGTTCGGGGACAAGGTCTTCGAGACCGTCATCAAGCGCACCATCAAGTTCGCGGACGCGACCGTGGCCGCCGAGCCCATCACGTCCTATGCGGCGAACCACTCCGGAGCCGACGCCTACCGCAGGCTCGCGAAGGAGCTCATCAGCAGGGGTGGAGCGCCCTAGTGCCGATCGCCCCCGGGTCCGCCCGGTACAGCTAGATGGTGCCCATGACCACGCGTGGGGCAGGACTGCCGACGACGGTGGACCCCGGAACCCGGGGCGGAGCCGCAGCCCCGGCGGCCGACGGCGACGACACTGCGGCGCCTGCGGCCACGGGTCGCCCTGTCTTCGAGGTGCAGCTCACCAACTTCAGCGGGCCTTTCGACCTGCTGCTGAACCTGATCTCACGGCGGGAACTCGACATCACGGAGATCGCCCTCGCACAGGTCACGGACGAGTTCATCGCCCACATCCGGAGGATCCAGGCCGCCGAGGGCGAATGGAAGCTCGACGAGGCGAGCGAGTTCCTCGTCGTCGCGGCCACGCTGCTCGACCTGAAGGCAGCGCGGCTCCTGCCGGCCGGCGCCGTCGAGGACGAGGAGGACATCGCGCTCCTCGAAGCCCGCGACCTCCTGTTCGCCCGCCTCCTCCAATACAGGGCGTTCAAGGAGATGGCTCGGCACCTCGCGCAGCGGCTCGAGGAGGAGGACGCGCGCCACCCCCGCGACGTCCCCCTCGAACCCGCGTTCACCCGACTCCTCCCCGAACTCGTGTGGAAGCATTCCGCCGAGGAGTTCGCCGCCCTCGCCGCAAAGGTGCTGGCTCCGCGCCAGGAGCAGCCGCTGCAGGTCAGCATCGAGCATCTCCACGCACCACCGGTCAGCGTGCGGGACGAGGCCGTGGTGCTCCAGGACCTGCTGCTGGCCCGCGGCCCGCTGTCCTTCCGGCAGCTGACGGCGGACGCCGCGTCGCGCCTGGTGCTCGTGGTGCGGTTCCTCGCGCTGCTCGAACTGTTCCGGGACGGCGCCATCTCCTTCGAGCAGTCGGCGCCGCTGTCCGAGCTGCTGGTGACCTGGAGCGCCGAGGACCACCGGTGGACCGCGGAACGGTTGACGAGCGACTTCGAAGGGGACCTCGTCGGAGCGCACGGTGACGGGGGCCGGCATGGATGAGCCCACCGGAGCCGATTCCGGCAGCGGGGAGATCCCCGTCGAGGAACTCCCGGGCGGGCTCCGCGGAGCGGTGGAGGCGATCCTCATGGTCGCCGACCGCCCCGTCACGGACGAACAGCTCGCTGCAGTGCTCGAGCGTCCGACGGCCCTGGTGCACGCGGTACTCGTGGAACTGCAGCGCGAGTACGACGGCTATACTGGGTCCGGCCCCCAGAACACCGAGCGCACTTCGCCGCGCGGTTTCGAACTACGGACCATCGCCGGCGGGTGGCGCATCTTCTCCCGGAAGCACTTCGCCTCCGTTGTCGCCGATTTCGTGCTCGACGGCCAGTCAGCCCGGCTCTCACAGGCAGCACTCGAGACCCTGGCGGTCATCGCGTACCGCCAGCCGGTGTCCCGTGCCCGGGTCTCAGCGATCCGGGGCGTCACTGTCGACTCGGTGGTCCGGACGCTGCTCCAGCGAGGACTGGTTGTCGAGCTCGAGACCGATCCGGAGACCGGTGCGGTCCTCTATGGGACCACCACCCTCTTTCTGGAAAGATTGGGGCTGGGCAGCGTCGACGAATTGCCCCGGATCGCTCCCCATCTGCCGGGCCTCGAGAGCCTTGGGGAGTATGACGAGACGACGTACTGAGCACGACCTACGAGAAGGACTTTCTACATGACACAGCAGCCAGGATCCGGTTCCGGACGCAATACGCCGCGCCGCGGCGGGTCGACCGGACGCCCATCCGATGCTGCCCGTGGCCGGAAGTCCTCGCCCCGCGGCGGCTCGGCGCAGGGCGCAGGCCGTCCGGCCGAGGGACGACCCTTCCAGGAGCGAGCAGAGCGCGGCGGCCGGTCCGAGGGCCGTCCGTCCCAGGACCGCGGCGGACGTGATGCCGGCCGGTCCGAGGGCCGTCCGTCCCAGGACCGTTCAGAACGCGGCGGCCGCTCCGCCGAAGGCCGCCCGGCCTCCGCGGGCGGTGGACGCCGTGATTCCGCCGAGGGCCGTGCCCGTTCCGCCGCCGGCCGCCCGTCCTCGGGAACCCCGTCGGGCCGCTTCGGCGCGAAGACCCCAGGACGCCCCGCTGCCGGCTCCAAGCCGGGCTCCCGCTCCGGCGGGCAGGAGGGCGCCGGACGCCAGAAGCCCGCGGGACCCAAGGCCTTCGGCCGCGAGCGGTTCGGGCAGAATCTCGGACCGGTGCGTCCGGCCAGACCCAGGCGTGCGAGCCGCCCTGCGGACGAGATCGACGTCCACAACCCGGAGGGCGTGCGCCTGCAGAAGGTCATGGCGCTCGCGGGCGTCGCCTCCCGCCGTGTCTGCGAGGAGATGATCCTCGACGGCCGCGTCGAGGTGGACGGCACCGTCGTGACGGAGCTCGGCGTGCGGGTCGATCCGGAGCAGGTCGCCATCCACGTGGACGGGATCCGCCTGCAGCTGGACGAGCACCTGAAGTACTACGTCTTCAACAAGCCGCGCGGGGTGGTCTCGACGATGGAGGATCCGGAGGGCCGCCCCTGCATCAGCGACTTCCTGAAGAACAAGAACAAGAACGAGCGCCTCTTCCACGTCGGCAGGCTCGACGCCGAGACCGAGGGCCTGCTCCTGCTCACGAACGACGGCGAGCTCACCAACCGCCTGACCCACCCGTCCTACGAGGTCCCGAAGACGTACCTCGTCCAGGTCCGCGGACCGATGGCGCAGGGTGTCGGCGCCCAGATGAAGGAGGGCATCGAGCTCGAGGACGGACTCGCTCAGGTGGACTCCTTCAAGCTCGTCGATTCGACGCCGGGCCACGTCCTCGTCGAGGTCGTCCTGCACTCCGGCCGCAACCGCGTGGTCCGGAGGCTCTTCGACGCCGTCGGCCACCCCGTCGAGCGCCTCGTGCGCACCCAGCTCGGACCCATCCGGGTCGGCGACCAGCGCCAGGGCAGCATCCGCGTGCTCGGGCGCCAGGAGGTCGGGCACCTGCTGGCATCGGTGGGCCTCTAGCCGATGTCCATGCGCACGGAACAGGGAACGCACCTCGCCGGTCCCGTCCTGGTCATCGGGGCGGGCCTGCTGGGGGCGAGCATCGGGCTGGGCCTGCGCGCGCGCGGGCTCGACGTCGTCCTGTCCGACAGCTCGCCGTCGACGGAGGCGGTGGCCCGCGACATCGGTGCGGGCCGGCTCCTCGGCCAGGCGCAGGGCGCCGGCGAGTCGGTGTCACCCGAGCTGGTGGTCGTGGCGACGCCGCCCGACGTCACCGCCAGCGTGGTGGCCGGGGCACTGCTGGCCTATCCCGGCGCCGTCGTCGTGGACATCTGCAGCGTCAAGGAAGCCGTCCTGCGTGAACTCTCGGCGACCCCGGACGCCGCTGCGCACCTGTCCCGCTACGTGGGGACGCACCCCATGGCGGGCCGTGAGAAGTCCGGTCCGGTCGCCGCGCGGGCCGAGCTGTTCACCGGAGCACCCTGGGTCCTCTGCGCACACGCCGACAGCGCGCCCGAGGCCGTCCTGCGCGCCGAGTCGCTCGCCGTCGACCTCGGCGCCGTGCCCGCACGCATGTCCGTCGAGGAGCACGACGAGGCCGTCGCGCTCATCTCCCACCTCCCGCAGGTGGTGTCGTCGCTCGTCGCGAGCAGGCTGCAGGACTCACCCGTCCAGGCACTCTCCCTCGCGGGGAACGGGCTGCGGGACGTCACACGGATCGCCGCGAGCGATCCGCGCCTGTGGGTGCAGATCCTGTCGGCCAACGCCGCCCGGCTCGTCGACATCCTCTACGGCGTCCGCGAGGACCTCGACCGCCTGATCGGCACGCTCGAGGACCCGACGGCGGGCGGCGCCCGCCTCGACATGGCGCAGCTGATGTCCGAGGGGAACGCGGGCCAGGCGCGCGTGCCCGGCAAGCACGGGACGCCGCCCAACTCCTTCGCACGCCTGACCGTGCTCGTCGACGACGTTCCGGGCCAGATCGCGAAGCTCCTCACGGAGATCGGCCACACCGGGATCAACGTCGAGGATTTCCGGCTCGAACACTCCCCGGGACGCGAGGTGGGCCTCGCCGAGCTCTCCGTCCTGCCAGGCAAACGACAAGAACTGACGGAGTCCCTCGTGCAGCGGGGCTGGAAGGTAGTGCAGTGATTCAGACCTCAGCAGAGACCATGCAGACATCCGACGCGGCGGAGCCTGCGGGGGAGGCGGTGGCGTCGAGCCCCTACTCCGGCTTCCGCCTCGGCAAGTCCCTCGTCGTCGCCATCGACGGCCCGTCGGGGTCGGGCAAGTCGAGCGTCAGCCGCGAGGTGGCCCGGCGCCTGCGCGCCGCCTACCTGGACACCGGGGCGATGTACCGGGCGGTCACGCTCCACTGCATCGCCACGGGCATCGACCTGGCGGACCGGGTCGCCGTCGAGGCGGCCGCGCGATCCATCGAACTCTTCATCAGCACCAGTCCGGACCGTGAGTCCGTGACGATCTCCGGCGACGACGTCACCGCGGCCATCCGCGAGCCGGAGGTGTCCTCGGCCGTCAGCGCGGTCGCGACGACCATGGGCGCCCGTGCGGAACTGATCCGCCGGCAGCGTGCGCTGATCGCCGGTGCAGGGCACCGCATCGTCGCCGAAGGGCGGGACATCACCACCGTCGTCGCCCCCGACGCCGAAGTGCGGATCCTCCTCACCGCGAGCGAGGAGGCCCGGCTGCGCCGTCGTGGCGACCAGCTCGGCGGGACGCAGTCGGAGGCCCAGCTCAAGCAGCAGGTCACCGAGCGTGATGCCAAGGATTCGACAGTGGTCGACTTCCAGCAGGCAGCGGACGGCGTGGTCACGCTCGACTCCTCGGACCTCGACTTCGAGCAGACCGTCGCGGCGGTCCTCGGCATCGTGCGCACGGTCGCGCACTAGCACCACCGCAAGAGCTTCCGGGCGCGAGCCCACCAGGATTACCGTCGGGAGACGGTGAACACCAACCGAAGGAAACAACGATGAGCGAGAACCTTTCGCCGAACGCGACGGACCAGGGCGCCGGACCCGACGAGGACTACGAGCCCACCGGCCAGGACCAGGTCAGCGAGCTGCTCGACACGCTCGACGACGCCGAGGCCGAGCAGCGGGCCGCGTCGCTCCGCGCCGGCCTCGAGGACTACGAGCTCGACGACGAGGACGCAGCGCTCCTCGCCCGCCAGGACGAGGACTTCGACGACGAGGCGGAGGGCCGGCTCAACCCCGTGCTCGCCATCGTCGGGCGACCGAACGTCGGCAAGTCCACCCTGGTGAACCGCATCCTCGGCCGCCGTGAGGCCGTCGTCGAGGACACCCCCGGCGTGACCCGTGACCGCGTGTCCTACCCGGCCCAGTGGTCGGGCCGCAACTTCACCCTGGTGGACACCGGTGGGTGGGAGCAGGACGCGAAGGGCATCGCCGCGCGCGTGGCCGACCAGGCGGAGATCGCGGTCGACATGGCCGACGCCGTCCTGCTCGTCGTCGATGCGACCGTCGGTGCCACCGCGACCGACGAGGCGGTCGTGCGCATGCTGCGCCGCAAGAAGAAGCCCGTCATCCTCGTGGCCAACAAGGTCGACGACATCCAGAACGAGGCCGACGCCTCCGTGCTGTGGGGACTCGGGTTCGGACAGCCGTGGCCGGTGTCGGCCCTGCACGGGCGCGGCACCGCCGACATGCTCGACGAGGTCAACAAGACCCTGCCCGAGTTCTCCGAGCACGGCGGGATCGAGCGCTCCGGCGGCCCGCGCCGGATCGCACTCATCGGACGACCGAACGTCGGCAAGTCCTCCCTCCTGAACAAGCTCGCCGGCTCCGACCGTGTGGTCGTCGATCCCCTCGCCGGGACCACCCGCGACCCCGTGGACGAGATGATCGAGCTCGGCGGACGCACGTGGCGCTTCGTCGATACCGCGGGCATCCGCCGCCGGGTGCACATGCAGCAGGGGGCCGACTACTATGCCTCGCTGCGTACGCAGTCGGCACTGGAGAAGGCGGAGGTCGCCGTCGTGCTCCTCGCCGTCGACGAGGTGCTGAGCGAGCAGGACATCCGCATCCTGAACATGGCCATCGAGTCCGGGCGCGCGATCGTGCTGGCCTTCAACAAGTGGGATCTGCTCGACGACGAACGCCGCCGGTACCTCGAGCGTGAGATCGAGCAGGACCTGGCGCACGTCGACTGGGCGCCGCGCGTCAACATCTCGGCGCTGACGGGGTGGCACAAGGACCGCCTGGTGCCCGCGCTGGACGTCGCGCTCGAATCGTGGGACCGGCGTATCCCGACGGGACGCCTCAACGCCTTCCTCGGTGAGCTCGTCGCCGCCCACCCGCACCCGGTGCGCGGTGGCAAGCAGCCCCGCATCCTCTTCGGCACGCAGGCCTCGAGCCGTCCGCCGAAGTTCGTCCTCTTCACCACGGGCTTCCTGGATCCGGGGTATCGCCGCTTCATCACGCGCCGCCTGCGGGAGACGTTCGGCTTCGAGGGCACACCCATCGAGGTCAGCATGCGCGTCCGCGAGAAGCGCAGCCGCAAGCGCTGACACCTCGCCGGTGTGCTGACCCGCCCGGGAAATGCTGTATTGTTATCCGAGTGGTTTGGCCTGCTGGACAGGCCGATCGGGATGTGGCGCAGCTTGGTAGCGCACTTGACTGGGGGTCAAGGGGTCGCAGGTTCAAATCCTGTCATCCCGACACTGCAGGGCCCGTTTCCACCGGCTTGATGGCCGGCGGAGGCGGGCTTTTTGCATGTCCGGGGGCAGGGCGAGCTCCCTCGCGCGGGGCAGGTGAGAGGCGCGTCACGGCGTCGCCGGATATGCCTATACTCGACCAGTATCCGTACCCGGACGGGCAGTCCCGCCGCCCGGGAACCCGTGCGTCCGAAAGGCAACCATGAGTAACATCCCCGATGGCCTCTACTACACCGCGGAGCACGAATGGGTCAGTGAGCCCGCCGTCGACGGCACCGTGCGCATCGGCATCACCGACTTCGCCCAGGACGCGCTAGGGGACGTCGTCTACGTGCAGATGCCCGAGGAGGGCACCAGTGTGGCCGGCTCGGACGTCATCGGCGAGGTCGAGTCGACCAAGAGCGTCAGCGACATCTATGCCCCTGTCGCGGGCGAGGTCGTCTCGCGCAACGAGGCGCTCGACGACGACCCGTCCCTGATCAACTCGGACCCCTACGGCGAGGGGTGGCTGCTCGAGATCAAGGTGGCCGATCCTTCCGTGGTGCAGAACCTCCTGAGTTCGGGCGACTACTCCCAGCAGGTAGGCTAGTTCTACCCGGCGAAGGCAGCGGGGATGGTGCGGCTGGTGACAACCTGGCGCACCGCGCAGTAGGGGAGGAAAGACCGATGGAGCCCGATGGAAATCCAGCCGTGAATGGAGAAGAGCCGAACATGACGTCTCCTGAGACAACGACGATCGGTCTGCCGCCGCAAGCCGCGACGACCGAACTGGAGCGGCACCTGACGCGCGAGGAGCAGGCGTCCGTCGCGGCACTGCCGGCAGGCTCTGCACTCCTGATCGCCCACTCGGGACCGAACGCCGGCGCCCGGTTCCTCCTCGACGAGGACATCACGAAGGCCGGCCGGCACCCGAACGCGGACATCTTCCTCGACGACGTGACGGTCTCCCGTCAGCATGCCGAGTTCCGCCGGACCGACACCGGCTTCATGGTCGTGGACACCCGCAGCCTGAACGGGACGTACGTCAACAACGACCGCGTCGATTCCGTCGCGCTGCGCAACGGCAACGAGGTGCAGATCGGCAAGTTCCGGCTGACCTTCTACTCGGCGCGCACCGTTCCCGGCCAGGCCACCCAGCACACCGCAGCGCAGGCCTAGTCCGCTCCATGCCTTCCTCCCAACCCGCCCGCCGCCCGGCCGGCGTCGCGTCCGGCCTCTCCGGCTCCGGTGTCCTGAACATCGGTGAGGTCCTGCGCGAACTGGCCGGGGATTTCCCCCAGGTGACGGCGTCGAAGATCCGTTTCCTCGAGGAGAAGGGTCTGATCTCCCCGCAGCGCACGCGTGCCGGGTACCGCAAGTACACCGGACACGATGTCGAACAGCTTCGCTTCGTCCTCGCACTGCAGCGGGACCAGTACCTCCCGCTCAAGGTCATCAAGGACTACGTCGATGCGATCGACCGCGGCGAACGTCCCGATTCGCTGCCCGGAGGCATGACGCTCTCCCCGCGGGTGGTGTCCGACCAGCTCTCCCGCGAGCTCACTGCGCACGGACGGAGGCTGACGGCGGAGACCCTCGCCGCCGAGGCGGGCGCGCCCCGGAGGCTCGTCGACGACCTCGTGAGTTTCGGGCTGATCACCGCCGTGGACAACCGCTTCGACGAGCACGCCCTCAAGATCACCAGGGCGTGCGTCCAGCTCGAGAGCCACGGGATCGAGCCCCGCCACCTGAGGCCGTTCCGCGCGGCCGCCGACCGCGAACTCGGGCTCGTCGAGCGGGTGGTCGCCCCCGTCGCCTCCCGCAAGGACGTGGCATCGAAGGCGCGGGCCGCGGAGACGGCGCGTGAGATCAGCGAGTTGTGCCTCGGCCTGCACAGTGCCCTGGTGCACAGCCAGATAGCCCGGATGGACAGTTAGGCGGCATCCCGTGATCGAAGTAGAAGTGGTGGGCGTGCGGATCGAACTGCCGTCGAACCAGCCCCTGGTCCTGCTCAAGGAGACCGCGGGGGAGCGTCACCTGCCCATCTGGATCGGAGCGCCGGAGGCCAGTGCCATCGCCTTCGTGCAGCAGGGCATCGTGCCGCCACGGCCCATGACCCACGATCTGCTCGTCGACGTCGTCGCCGCGGCGGGCAAGGAGATCTCCGAGGTACGCATCACCTCGGTGGAGGACACGGTCTACCACGCGCAGCTCGTCTTCAGTGACGGCGTGACGGTGAGTTCGCGGGCCTCGGACGCCCTGGCCGTCGCACTGCGCGTGCCCTGTCCCATCTACTGTGCCGACGAGGTCCTGGCGGTCGCCGGCGTCGAGATCGCCGATGCCGACGCGGAGGACGCGGAGGACGGCGACACCGAGGAGACCGCCGAGAAGGAGGTGCTCCAGTTCCGGGAGTTCCTCGCCGATGTCGAGCCCGAGGACTTCGAGCGCTGACGGCCCGGGTGGGCTGCAGGCCCACCGTCGGAGGCGCGATCGGCGAGCCGCAGGCGACACGCCGACCCTTGGGGCCCAGCATCTTTGACCTCGACCCTCCCGCGATCTAACGTCGAAGCATACAGTTCCCATTGCGTGTGCGGGGGGCCCGGGGCACACTTGAGTGCACATCCTGAGGTTCCGCCCGCCCGGCAAATGTCCCCGGGAACCCGACGAGGAGGCAGCACGTGAGTCCGAAGGGTGACGCCGGCAAGGCATCCAGCCCGGCAGGCGCTGGTGTCCCGCCGAGCGCCCAGGGCTTACTGTTCACGGAAGACCTCCCCGTCCTCGACGAAGACGCCGGATATCGCGGTCCCACCGCCTGCAAGGCCGCAGGCATCACCTACCGGCAGCTCGACTACTGGGCACGTACCGGGCTCGTCGAACCCGCTGTCCGCGGGGCTTCGGGATCGGGCACGCACCGCCTCTACGGATTCCGCGACATCCTCGTCCTCAAGGTGGTCAAGCGCCTGCTGGACACCGGGGTGTCCCTCCAGCAGATCCGCACCGCCGTGGAGCACCTCCGTGAGCGGGGCGTCGAGGACCTCGCCCAGATCACGCTCATGAGCGACGGCGCGAGCGTCTACGAGTGCACGTCCGCCGACGAGGTCATCGACCTCGTGCAGGGCGGACAGGGCGTCTTCGGGATAGCGGTCGGCCGGGTGTGGCGTGAGGTCGAAGGAAGCCTCGCGGCCCTTCCGAGCGAGCATGCTCCCGACCAGGAGTACCCCGGCGACGAACTCAGCAAGCGCCGGGCGACGCGCAAGATCAGCTGACAGCCGGCTCAGGGTCCGTCCTGACGGCATCGCCCGCCCTGACACGGCGCGGCTCGGGAGCAGGAAGCTCCGCACCCCCTGATCGGGGGCGTTCGTCCCCCTGAAGGATCGGTCCGGTCAGCGCTTCGGGCTGCGGCTCCGCATCCTGCCGGAATCGACGACGCTCTTCAGGAGGTCGTCGAAGTAGCCCGATGCCTGGCGCGCCGACTCACCCGGCCAGTGGTGGACCGAGTGGGCGGCCCCCTGGATCTGCTGCCAGTTCGCCTGCTCGGGGATCGTGGGGCTCAGCAGCAGGCCACCGAACATCTGCCGCATCTCGCGGAGCCGGAACGTGTGCTCGTCCGACGTCGAGCGCACCCGGTTCGCGACGATGCCCGCGGTCTTGAGGTCGGGTGCGAATTCGCGGCGGAAGAGCTCGAGGGCCCGCATGGTGCGCTCGGTCCCCGCGACAGAGAACAGGCCCGGCTCTGCCACGAGCAGGACCTTGTTGCTGGCGGTCCACGCGATGCGCGTCAGTCCGTTGAGGGACGGCGGGCAGTCGATCAGCACCAGGCTGTAGCCCTCGACGCGGGACAGGAGCGTCGCCAGCCGGCGCTGGTCACGGCGCCCGAGATCCGGACGGTCGTAGATCCCGGAATAGGCGGATCCCATGGCGACGTCGAGCGTGGACGTGCGCGCTCTCGAATGCCGGGCGGCAGTCGCCACCCAGCCGCTCGGGACCGTGTTGCCGGCCAGGTCGCCGCGCCGCGCATTCTTCAGCAGGCGCCCGATGTCGGTCTGGTCCGACGGCTTCACGCCGAGGGCCGTGGTCGCATCCGCGTGCGGATCGAGGTCGACGACGAGCGTCGGGATGCCGGCTGCAAGTGCGGCCGAGGCCAACCCCGTGGTGACCGACGTCTTGCCCACGCCGCCCTTGAGGCTGCTGATGCTCACTACCTGCACGTTCGAACCCACACCTATCCGGAACCGCCATGGAGGAAGGCGGCTCGCTCTTGATCCCCGTCCATCATAGGGTGGCCCCGCCCGACGCCCGGAACGGCAGGGATGCCCATCACGGGGACGACGACGCCCCGTGCGTTTCGTGCCGTGTCAGGGGCCCTCGACGTGGCGGACGTGCCGGGTAGGATCAGTCCAGCGTGAGGAACCCGACCGGCAAGGATGCAGGAGCACGATGTTCTCGAAGATTCTGGTGGCTAATCGTGGCGAGATCGCCATTCGTGCATTTCGGGCCGGTCATGAGGTGGGCGCGAAGACGGTGGCGGTGTTCCCGCACGAGGACCGGAACTCGATCCACCGGCAGAAGGCCGACGAGGCGTATCTGATCGGTGAGGAGGGCCACCCGGTGCGGGCGTACCTGGACATCGAGGAGATCATCCGGGTCGCGGTCGAGGCCGGCTGTGACGCGATCTACCCGGGCTACGGGTTCCTGTCGGAGAATCCGGGCCTGGCCCGGGCGGCGGCGGAGGCGGGGATCACGTTCGTGGGTCCGCCGGCGGACGTGCTGGAGCTCGCCGGGAACAAGGTCAAGGCGTTGGACGCGGCCCGGGCGGCGGGCATCCCGGTGCTGGCGTCCTCGCGGCCGAGCGCCGATGTGGACGAGCTGATCGCCGCGGCGGACGAGATCGGGTTCCCGGTGTTCGCGAAGGCCGTGGCCGGTGGCGGTGGGCGCGGGATGCGGCGGGTGGATACCCGCGAGGCGTTGCCGGAGGCCCTGGAGGCGGCGATGCGTGAGGCCCAGTCCGCGTTCGGGGATCCGACGATGTTCCTGGAGCAGGCGGTGCTGCGGCCCCGGCACATCGAGGTGCAGATCCTCGCCGACGCCGAGGGCAACGTCATGCACCTCTTCGAGCGGGACTGCTCGCTGCAGCGCCGGCACCAGAAGGTCATCGAGATCGCCCCGGCGCCGAACCTGGACGAGGGGATCCGGCAGGCACTGCACCGGGACGCGGTGAAGTTCGCGACCGCGCTGGGCTATGTGAACGCGGGCACCGTGGAGTTCCTCGTGGACACGGTCGGGGAGCGGGCCGGCCAGCACGTGTTCATCGAGATGAACCCGCGCATCCAGGTCGAGCACACGGTCACCGAGGAGGTCACCGACGTGGACCTCGTGCAGTCCCAGCTGCGGATCGCCGCCGGGGAGTCCCTGGCGGATCTGGGCCTGTCGCAGGACACGGTGAGCCTGCGCGGCGCCGCCCTGCAAAGCCGCATCACGACGGAGGACCCGGCGAACGGGTTCCGGCCCGATGTGGGACGGATCTCCGCGTACCGGTCCGCCGGCGGAGCCGGGGTACGCCTGGACGGCGGGACGGTGTATGCGGGGGCGGAGATCAGCCCGCACTTCGACTCGATGCTGGTGAAGCTCACCTGCCGGGGTCGGGACTACCCGGCCGCCGTCACGAGGGCGAGGCGTGCGTTGGCGGAGTTCCGGGTCCGCGGTGTCTCCACGAACATCTCCTTCCTGCAGGCGGTCCTGGACGACCCGGATTTCATCGCCGGGAACGTCGCCACCTCCTTCATCGACGAGCGTCCCGAACTGCTCACCGCCCGCATCCCGGCCGACCGGGGCACGAAGCTGCTCACCTGGCTCGCGGACGTGACCGTGAACCAGCCCAACGGGGCACGGCCCGCGCACCTCGACCCACGGGAGAAACTCCCCGAACTGCCCGCATCGACCGCCCTGGCCCACGGTGAGCCCGAGGACCGGCAGGACGCGCAGGCTCCGATGGGGAGCCGGCAGCGCCTGCTGGAGCTCGGGCCGGAGGGCTTCGCGCGGGCGTTGCGGGAGCAGACCGCTGTGGCGGTGACGGACACGACGTTCCGGGACGCGCACCAGTCGCTGCTGGCCACACGGGTGCGGACCCGTGACCTGGTCGCCGCGGGTGCGTCGGTGTCGGCGCTGACCCCGGGATTGCTGTCGGTGGAGGCGTGGGGCGGGGCGACTTATGACGTGGCGCTGCGGTTCCTGGGGGAGGACCCGTGGGAGCGCCTGGACGCGCTGCGCCGCCAGATCCCGGACATCTGCCTGCAGATGCTGCTGCGCGGCCGGAACACCGTCGGCTACACCCCCTATCCCGAAGCCGTCACCACGGCCTTCGTGCAGGAAGCGGCCGCGTCGGGTATCGACATCTTCAGGATCTTCGACGCGCTGAACGACGTGTCCCAGATGGAACCGGCCATCCGCGCGGTCCGGGACACCGGGACCGCGGTCGCCGAGGTCGCCCTGTGCTACACGGCCGACATGCTCGACCCCGCCGAGACGCTCTACACCCTGGACTACTACCTCGACCTCGCCCAGCGGATCGTGGACGCCGGGGCGCACATCCTGGCGATCAAGGACATGGCCGGGCTCCTGCGTCCCGCCGCGGCCGCGAAACTGGTGACCGCCCTGCGGGACCGCTTCGAGGTGCCCGTGCACCTGCACACCCACGACACCGCCGGCGGCCAGCTCGCGACCCTCCTGGCCGCGGTCGACGCCGGGGTGGACGCCGTGGACGTGGCCAGCGCACCCCTGGCCGGGACCACCAGCCAGCCCTCCGCCTCGGCCCTGGTCGCGGCCCTGGCCCACACGCCCCGGGACACCGGCCTGGACCTGGATGCCGTGTGCGCGCTGGAACCCTACTGGGAGGCCGTGCGGCGCATGTACGCCCCGTTCGAGTCCGGCCTGCCCGGCCCCACCGGTCGGGTCTACCGGCACGAGATCCCCGGCGGGCAGCTCTCCAACCTCAAGCAGCAGGCCATCGCGCTCGGACTGGGGGAGCGCTTCGAGGCGATCGAGGACATGTACACGGCGGCCGACAGGATCTTGGGCCGCCTGGTGAAAGTCACCCCGTCCTCCAAGGTCGTCGGGGACCTCGCCCTGGCCCTGGTCGGCTCCAACGCCGACCCCGCCGCGTTCCAGGACAACCCGCAGGACTACGACATCCCCGATTCGGTCATCGGATTCCTCAACGGAGACCTCGGCAACCCGCCCGGCGGCTGGCCCGAACCCTTCCGGAGCAAAGCCCTGAAGGGACGCGAACTCAAACCACGCGACGCGGACATCACCGCCGAGGACCGGAAGGACCTCGCCGGGACGCCCGCCGAGCGCCGGCAGGCGCTGAACCGACTGCTCTTCGCCGGACCCACCAGGGACTTCACCGCCACGAGGGACACGTACGGGGACGTGTCCGTGCTCGGCACCGCGGACTACCTCTACGGGCTGCAACCGGGCACCGAACACGTCATCGAACTCGACAAGGGCGTCCGGCTCATCGCGACCCTCGAAGCCGTGTCCGACCCCGACGAGAAGGGCATGCGCACCGTCATGTGCACCCTCAACGGGCAGATGCGACCGGTGGCCGTCCGGGACAAGAACGCCACCAGTGACGTGAAGACCGCCGAGAAAGCCGACCCCGGCACCCCCGGCCACATCCCTGCACCCTTCGCCGGGTCCGTCACCATCACCCTCACCGAAGGAACCGCCGTCACCGCCGGAGACACCGTCGCCACCATCGAAGCCATGAAGATGGAAGCCAACATCACCACCCCCATCACCGGCACCATCCAGCGCACCACGTTCACCGGCACCCGACCCGCCCAGGGCGGAGACCTCCTCCTCACCATCACCCCCGCCTGACGCCACGGGTCGGATCGAGGGGGAGGAACCGGCAGGCTCGGGAAATGCGGTGGGGGGGTGCAGCTCCGGCCTGCTGTCGGCCCGGGCGCGGCTAGACTGCGTCGTGTGACCCACTACGACCTCGCCGTCATCGGCTCCGGCTCCGGCAACACGCTCATCTCGCCGGAATGGGCTGACCGGAAGGTCGTCCTCGTCGACGGCGGTACCTTCGGCGGCACGTGCCTCAACGTGGGATGCATCCCCACGAAGATGTACGTCTATCCGGCCCAGCTGGCCGCGGCGGCCGGGGAGTCCTCGCGCCTCGGCGTGGACCTCACCCTCGACCGCGTGCGCTGGAGCGACATCCGGGACAGGATCTTCACCCGGATCGACGCCATCTCCTCGGGCGGGAGGGCCTACCGCGCCGACGAACTCGAGAACGTGACGCTCATCGAGGAGTACGTGCGGCTGACCGGGGAGACGTCGTTCGAGACGGCGTCGGGTGATCTGGTCACCGCCGACCAGGTGGTCATCGCCGCGGGCTCCCGCGCCGTCCTGCCCGAGATCCCGGGCATCTCCCTGCCGCAGGTGCACACGTCGGATACCGTGATGCGCCTCCAGGACCGGCCACGGCGCCTGCTGATCGTGGGCGGCGGGTACATCGCAGCGGAGTTCGCCCACGTCTTCGGCTCCTTCGGGACCGATGTGACCATCGCGGTCCGTTCCGGGGGTATGCTGCGGCAGCTCGACGAGACCGTCTCCGAGGCCTTCACCGAGCACGCGGCGCGGCAGTGGGACCTCCGGCTCGACACCGATGTCACCGGGATCACCGCCAACGACGACGGCAGCGTGACCGTGCGCCTCAGCGGGTCCGCCGGTGCGGTGGACCTCGAGGTCGATGCCGTCCTCATGGCCGTGGGTCGCACTCCCAACACGGACAGGCTCGGCGCGTCGGACGCCGGCCTGGACCTGCACGACGACGGGCGCCTCGCGGTCGATGAGTACCAGCGGGTGCTGCGCGACGGGCGGCCGGTCGAGGGGTTGTGGTCCCTGGGTGACGTGAGCAGCGCCCACCAGCTCAAGCACGTGGCGAACCACGAGGCGAAGATCGTCGCGCACAACCTGCTGCACCCGGAGGCCCTGCGGGCGAGCGACCACCGGTTCGTGCCGGCCGCGGTGTTCTCCCACCCGCAGGCGGCCTCGGTCGGCATGACCGAGGAGGAGGCGCTCCTCCATGCCGAGGCGTCGGGCACCACGATCGTGACCGCCGTGCAGCACTACGGGTCGACGGCGTACGGGTGGGCCATGGAGGACACCCAAGGGTTCGCGAAGATCATCGCCGAGCGGTCGACAGGACGGATCCTGGGTGCGCACATCCTCGGCCACGAGGCGTCCATGATCATCCAGCCCCTGATCCAGGCGATGTCCTTCGGCCTCGATGCCCGCTCGATGGCGCGCGGACAGTACTGGATCCATCCCGCGCTCACCGAGGTGGTCGAGAACGCGCTCCTGAACCTCGCGCTCGACTGAGGCGACCGTCCCTCCGCAGGGTCTGCGGAGGGACCATCGCCTAGACCTTGGCGGTCGAGTAGATCGACTCGACGACGTCCGAGTAGTCCTTGAGGACCTGGGCGCGCTTGATCTTGAGGGACGGGGTCAGGTGCCCGGTCGTCTCCGTGAAGTCTGTCGGCACGATCCGGAACACCTTGATCGCTTCGGCCCGCGACACCGTCGTGTTGGCCGTGTCCACGAGCTCCTGGATCTCGGCGAGCACCGCCGGATGTTCCGAGGCCTCCGCCATGGTGGTGCCGGCGGGGAGCTGGTGCCGCTCGAGCCAGCCCGGCAGCGCTTCCTCGTCGAGGGTGATGAGCGCCGAGATGAAGGGACGCTGGTCGCCGATCACGACGCACTGCGAGACCAGGGCGTTCGCGCGGATGGCGTCCTCCAGCATCGCGGGGATGACGTTCTTGCCGCTGGCCGTCACGATGATCTCCTTCTTGCGGCCCGTGATGCGCAGGAAACCGTCGTCGTCCAGTTCGCCGATGTCGCCGGTACGGAACCAGCCGTCGACGAAGGCCTCGTCGGTGAGCTCCGGGCGGTTGAAGTAGCCCTTCATGACGCAGACACCCTGGGTGAGGATCTCGCCGTCGTCCGCGATCCGCACGGCGTTGCCCGGAAGGGGTGCCCCGACGGTGCCGATCTTGATGCGCCTGGGGGTGTTCACGGTGATGGGCGCCGTGGTCTCCGTCAGGCCGTAGCCCTCGAGCACCATCAGCCCGATGCCGTGGAAGAAGTGGCCGAGCCGGTCACCGAGCGGAGCACCGCCGGAGACCGCGTGCTGCACGCGGCCACCCATCGCGGTGCGGATCTTGCCGTAGAGCAGCCGGTCGAAGACGGCGTGCTTGACCTTCAGGCCCAGCGGGATCCTGCCCGCCTGCTCGGCCTTCGACCAGGCGATGGCGACGTCCGCGCCGGCGTGGAAGATCCTGCCCTTGCCGCCGTCCTCGGCCTTCAGCATCGAGTTGTTGTAGACCTTCTCGAAAACGCGCGGCACGGCCAGGATGAAGGTCGGCTTGTAGCTCTGGAGGTCCGGGAGCAGGTTCTTGACGTCGGGGGTGTGGGCCACGGTGGCTCCCGCCGCGACGCAGAGTACCGAGATGAAGCGCGCGAAGACGTGCGCCAGGGGCAGGAACATGATGGTCTGGCCGCCCTCGCGCGCCACTTCGGGCAGTGCTGCCGCGGCGTTCTCCGAGAGTTCAACGAAGTTGCCGTGCGTCAGTTCGCAGCCCTTCGGCTTCCCCGTGGTGCCGGAGGTGTAGATGATGGTCGCGACGTCGTGGAGCCCTGCATAGGCACGGCGGTCGGACAGCGTCTGCTCGTCCGTGCCGACACCGGCGGTGCGCAGGGTGTCCAGTCCGTCCCCGTCGAACTGCCAGACGTGCTGCAGGGACGCGATCCCCTCGAGCGCCACCGCCTCGCGCACCACGTTCTCGTGGCGGGCGGACTCCACGAAGGCCCCGACCGCGCCGGAGTCGCTGAGGATCCAGGCGACCTGCGCGGGGGAGGAGGTCTCGTAGACCGGGACGGAGACGGCGCCGGCGAACCAGATGGCGAAGTCCGCCAGCGACCACTCGTACCGGGTGCGGGCCATGATGGCCACACGGTCACCGGGCTGCACGCCCGAGGCGATGAGGCCCTTCGCGACGTCCTCCACCTGGCGGCGGAACTCCGTGGCCCGGATGTCCGTCCACTCGCCCGAGGCCCCCTTGACGGCGAACAGCGCCGGGTTCGACGGCTTGGCCGCCTGCCGGATCACGAGGTCCGCCGTGTTGCTCTGGCGGGGGACGTCCACGAGGACGGGAACGCTGATGTCACGCACGATAGCTCCTTCGATATCACCTTGACCGCGGGGTCGCTTCAGCCTATAGGTTCACCTCCCCAGATTACGGTCCAGTAATGTACGAATCGATAACGGTGGCGTGTCCGCGCGCCCCCACGACTCCGGAGGGACCGCATGCCGATTCTGCCCGAGACGTCCGGCCCCCGCGGCCGGCGCCCGCGCACCGAGTCCGGTCCCGGCTGGCGTGGCAACGGTCCGCTGACCGCGAGGGCCGCCCGGAGCACCTTCCCCAATCCGGCGCGTCGCGGACTCGCGGTCGGCGTCGACATCGGCGGCACGAAGGTGGCCGCGGGCGTGGTGGACGTCCACGGGCGGATCCTCGCCGAGGCGCGTCGCGCGACGCCGGGCCAGGACCCGCGCGCGGTGGAGTCGGTCATCACCGACCTCGTCCGTGAACTGTCACACGAGTACCGGATCCGCTCGATCGGCATCGGTGCCGCCGGCTGGATGGACCTCTCCAACAGCACCGTCCTGTTCAGTCCCCACCTCGCCTGGCGCAACGAGCCGCTGCGCCGGAACCTCGAGAAGCTGCTCCGGCGCCGGGTGACGGTCGTCAACGACGCCGACGCCGCAGCCTGGGCCGAGTGGCGTTTCGGTGCGGGCCGGGGTGAGTCGCGTCTGGTCTGCGTCACCCTGGGCACCGGTATCGGAGGGGCGATGATCCTGGGCGGCCGCGTCGAGCGCGGCCGGTACGGCGTCGCCGGTGAGTTCGGGCACCAGATCATCGTGCCGCAGGGTCACCGCTGCGAGTGCGGCAACCGTGGGTGCTGGGAGCAGTACGCGTCCGGCAACGCGCTGGGCCGCGAGGCCCGGGAACTCGCGGCCGCGAACTCCCCCGTGGCGCAGGCAATCATCGCCGCCGCTACCGGTGACGATGCGGCGATCACGGGCGCGCTCGTGACCCGCCTCGCGATGGAGGGTGACCCGGCGTCGCGTGAACTGGTCGACGACGTCGGGCAGTGGCTGGGCCTGGGGCTGGCGAACCTCGCGGCAGCCCTGGATCCGGGGACCTTCGTGATCGGCGGTGGTCTGAGCGCGGCGGGTGAACTCCTGCTGGACCCGGCGAGGCGCGCCTTCGGACGCAATCTGACCGGTCGCGGCTTCCGGCC
The DNA here is from genome assembly GCF_054511015.1 of Arthrobacter sp. MDT1-48-3. Taxonomy (NCBI): domain Bacteria; kingdom Bacillati; phylum Actinomycetota; class Actinomycetes; order Micrococcales; family Micrococcaceae; genus Arthrobacter; species Arthrobacter sp. MDT1-48-3. The sequence continues at coordinate 411,538 of NZ_JBTNDL010000004.1, read as the reverse complement.
CGCGGCCCGGATCGAGCGGGCGGCGCTCGGTCCGGAGGCCGGCCTCATCGGCGCCGCGGACCTCTCACGGCTGCTCTCGCGCAGCGGCACCTGAACCGCGACGGCGCTACACCTCGGCGCCGTCGTCCCCCAGATCCCGGTGGGTGGGCAGCCTGCTGATGAGGTATCCCGCCCCGGCGAGGAACAGGGCCAGGACGCCGAGCGTGGCGGCGAGCGGTGCGTCCCGCCAGAACATGGCGAACAGGAGGAGCATGACGGGCCCGCCCGCCGCCCCGATCCAGGCCAGGACGGTCAGTGGATCGCCCGTGCCGAGCGGCGGCGGCTCCTCCGGGGTGAAGCCCTCGTCGTCCTCCGAGTCCGCCGGCGCGTCGTAGTCGCGCGGACCCTCGGAGCGGAGCGGCTGGTTGCGGAAGATCGCGTCGGCACGCTCCCTCGCCGTCGGAGCGGTCCCGGACTCGCCCAGGTCGGTCAGGCCGTCCGCCCCGGGCCCGTTCCGCTCCGCATCCGTCGTTCCGGCGGGCGACGCGCCGGAGCGGTGCTCCCCGCCGGGGCCGGCGTCCGTGGCTGTCCCTTCGAGCCGCGCCACGAGGTCCTGCCAGACGGCGTCATCGGTGGATTCGTTCGGTTCCTGACCTCGGGGGCCCATATCTCGGTACCTGCTGTCGCGTGCTGCGGCCCGGCGTCGGATGTGATCCGCCCGGCGTTCTGGGATTCAGAGGGCGTGCTGGTTCAATCGTGGACATCGCGCGGCGCTACGTCAACCGCCTGCCGGCGTTCCGGAGTCCTTGCGGGCACCGGGTGCACCGCACGGCAGGACGGCGGCGAACCCCTCCGGGCCGGACAGGACAGGACGCAGCGGGGAGGCCCGCACGGCGTCCAGGGGCCGCACGCCCTTAGAGTAGGCTTCCACAGGAGAAAAGCGGGCGGCACGCACAGTGCCGGACCGTCCATGCAGGGAGGACGAGCAGCGTGTTCTATTGGGTGATGAAGCGGATCATCGTCGGTCCGATCCTCAACCTCCTCTTCCGCCCCTGGGTCAAGGGCCTCGACAACATCCCCTCGTCGGGCCCGGCGGTGATCGTCAGCAACCACCTGTCCTTCTCCGACTCGATCTTCCTGCCGATCGTCGTCCCGCGCCCGGTCGTGTTCCTCGCCAAGTCGGAGTACTTCACGGGGAAGGGCCTGAAGGGCAGGCTGACCGCCCTCTTCTTCCGGCTGTCGAACCAGCTGCCGATGGACCGTTCGGGCGGTGCGGCGTCGTCGTCCTCCCTGACGGCCGGCATGGACATCCTGAACGACGGCGGCATCCTCGGGATCTACCCCGAGGGCACCCGCAGCCCCGATGGGCGCCTGTACCGGGGGAAGACGGGAGTCGCGAAGCTGGTGCTGGCGACCGGCGTACCGGTGATCCCGGTAGCGATGATCGGGACGGACAAGGTGCAGCCCATCGGCCGCCGCATCCCCAACATCCGGCGCGTGGGCATCATCATCGGCGAGCCGCTCGACTTCACGCGCTACGAGGGACTCGAGGACGACCGCTTCGTCCAGCGCTCGGTCACCGACGAGATCATGTACGAGCTGATGCGGCTGTCCGGGCAGGAGTACGTCGACGCCTACGCGAGCACGGTCAAGGAGCGCCTGGCAGCGGAGAAGGCGGCCGGCCGCAAGACGCCCAAGCCGGGAGCGGACAGCCGTCGTGCCGCCGTGCGGATCTCCCAGGACGCGAGCGGACCGGCGCCGGGAACCGTCACCGAGGTCGGCCGCGCACCATCCGCCGACGCGGCCGCCCGGGCCGACGACGGAAAGGACGCCGGCCCCGAGGCCGGCTAGGGCGACTCCGTCCCGTCCCGCCGGACTGTGTGACATCCCGCGAAGCCGCCGTGACAGGCCGAATCGGGTGCTGGACGTCCAGCCCGTAGAATTTCCCTGTGACTGATTCACTAGCTCCCGTCCTTCCCCGCACCGCGGCACCTGCCCTGTCCACCACCGCCGGCCTCGATGCCTGGCGTTCGTTGACCGCGGCCCAGCAGCCCTCGTGGCAGGACCCCGGAGTCTATTCGGCGTCGGTCAAGGAACTCTCGAGCCTTCCGCCGCTCGTCTTCGCCGGAGAGGTGGACGTGCTGCGTGAGCGGCTGGCGGCCGCTGCGCAGGGGAAGGCATTCCTCCTGCAGGGCGGAGACTGTGCGGAGACCTTCGACGGCGCGACGGCGGACAAGATCAGCGCCCGCGTCCGCACGATCCTCCAGATGGCCGTCGTCCTCACCTACGGCGCGTCCCTGCCGGTCATCAAGATGGGCCGGATGGCAGGCCAGTTCGCCAAGCCCCGCTCGTCCAACGACGAGACGCGCGACGGCGTCACCCTTCCCGCCTACCGGGGTGACATGGTCAACGGGTACGACTTCACGCCCGAGACCCGCGGGCACGACGCCTCGCGGATGGTGAAGGCCTACCACACCTCGGCCTCCACACTGAACCTCATCCGTGCGTTCACGCAGGGCGGCTTCGCCGATCTGCGTCTGGTCCACCACTGGAACAAGGGCTTCACCGCGAACCCTGCCCACTCCCGCTACGAGTCGCTCGCACGGGAGATCGACCGGGCCGTGCGTTTCATGGACGCGTGCGGTGCGGACTTCGAGGCACTGAAGCGGGTCGAGTTCTTCGCCAGCCACGAAGCACTGCTGCTCGACTACGAGCGGGCCCTGACGCGGATCGACTCGCGGACGTCGCTGCCGTACGACACGTCGGCGCACTTCCTGTGGATCGGGGAGCGGACACGGGAGATCGACGGCGCCCACGTGGACTTCCTGTCCCGCGTGCGGAACCCGATCGGCGTCAAGCTCGGGCCCTCGACATCGGGCGACGACGCCCTCGCGCTCATCGACAAGCTCGACCCGAACCGCGAACCGGGCAGGCTCACCTTCATCACCCGCATGGGTGCGCAGAACATCCGCGAGAAGCTCCCCGCGCTCGTGGAGCGCGTGACGGCCTCGGGAGCGCAGGTCCTCTGGGTCACGGACCCGATGCACGGCAACACCGTCACGTCGCCCAACGGGTACAAGACGCGCAACTTCGACGACGTCATCGACGAGGTGCGTGGCTTCTTCGAGGTCCACAACGCCCTGGGGACCTTCCCCGGCGGCCTCCACGTGGAGATGACGGGCGACGACGTCGCCGAGTGCCTCGGCGGGGCGGACCCGATCGATCAGGATGCGTTCATCGAGCGCTACGAGTCGGTCTGCGACCCGCGCCTCAACCACATGCAGTCGCTCGAGATGGCGTTCCTCGTCGCGGGGGCGCTCTCCAAGAGCTGACCGCGCGTCGACGGGGAACCAGGAGGCGGCCACGTCCGGTGGCCGCCTCCTTCGTGTTCCGACGACGAGCCGAAGGGTCCCGCCCTACGTGACGGTGATGCGGATCGTGGTCCCCTCGGGCTGCTCGCCCGTCGGGCTCTGCCCGGCGACGAGGCCGAGGACTGCGGCGCCGAAGGTGTAGTCCACCTGCACGGTGAACCCGGCGTCCTCCAAGGCTGCGACGGCGCGTTCCTCCGTCAGCGAGAAGACACTGGGGACCCGCACCATGCGCGGGCCCCGGGACAGCGTCAGGGCGACGGCCGTACCCCGCTGCACCTCTGTGCCGGCCGGGCTCTGTGCCAGCACCGCCCCGGCGGGCACGGTGCGGCTGTACTCCGGCGTGTCGCTCACGGTCGCCTCGAGTCCGGCCTGCTCCAGCGCGGCGATCGCCTCCTGCTCGGTGAGGCCCGTGACGTCCGGGACCGCGATGGGCGCGGGACCCAGGGAGACGACCAGGTCGACCGGAGCGTTCCGGCGGCGCTCGGCTCCCTCCTCCGGGCTCTGGCGGAGCACCAGTCCTGCCGGCACCGTGTCGTCGTACTCCTCGTCGAGTGCTCCGACCGCCAGGCCTGCCGCCCCGATCCCGGCGGCGGCGTCGACACCGGTCCTGCCGACGAGGTCGGGCACGCGGAACAGTTCGGGGCCTTTCGACACGATGAGTTCCACCCTCTCGAAGCGCCGCACCGGGGACGACGCCGTGGGGTCGGTGGCGATGACCAGGCCCGCCAGCACGGACTCGGAGAAGACCTCGTCGGTGGTCAGGGAGGCGAAGCCCTCCTCCTTCAGCGCGGCGCGTGCCTCCGCGAGCGGGACGTCGGCGACATCGGGAAGCGAGACCAGGCCCGCCGGTCCCGAGCCGAACAACCAGCCGGCCCCGGCGACGAGTCCGGCGAGCAGGATCAGCAGCACCACGAACACCCGCACGGAGCGTCGCGCGGTTCGCCCGAGCAGGGCTTTCTGCGGCCGTTGCGCCTGCCGCGCCTGCTGCCGTCGGGTGAGGGCACGAGCCGTGCTCCCGGCAGGCCGGCCGTCGGGGCCCCCGGTACCGCGCACGGCGGCGTGGGCATCGTGCTCCGACCCGGCCGGGCCGGAGAGGCCGTGGCCCGGCAGGGTGGCCTCGGCGTCGACTCCCGGTCGTATCACCTGTGTCATGTCCGTCGCCGGCCGGACCAGCGGTGCACCGCCGGGCGCCCCTGCCGCGGACGCCGTACCGGGAGCCGGCGGGGACGACGGCGAGCGTCCCGGCATCGCCCCGAGCACGCGGGTGGCGTTGCGGTCCGGCTCGATGACGCTCGTGCGGTTGTCCTCGCGTCCCCGGGCGGGCAGTACTCCGGTCCACCCGGCGGTGTCGTCCCGCTCGTCCGCGCCCGCAAGCGCGGACCACGACAGGGCCTCGGTCCGTGCGTCTCCGGACGGGAGCCGGGGGATGACGGCAGCCGTCAGCTGGTCCTGTCCCGGATCCGGTGCGGGCGCGTCCGGGGACGCGAAGTCCAGTTCCCCGTCGCTGAGGGTCGCCCGGATGTGCCGGAGTTCGCCGAGGAGGGCGGAACCGTCCACGGGCCGGTCCTCCGGGTCGCGCGACGTGCACCACTGGACGAGCTCGTCGATGTCCGCGGCCAGTCCGGGAAGGAGGAGTGACGGTGCGGGCACGTCGGACTGGGCGTGCTGGATCGCCACCTGGATGGGCGTCTCGCCCGTGAAGGGCTGCCGGCCCGTCAGGAGTTCGAAGAGCATGATGCCCGTCGAGTAGATGTCGCTCTGCGCTTCCGCAGGTCTGCCGAGGACAAGCTCGGGGGACAGGTACGCGGCCGTGCCGACGAGGGTCGCGGTGCCGGTGGTGGCCGAGACCGCACGGGCGAGGCCGAAATCGGCGATCTTCACCTGTCCCGCGTCGGAGAGGAGTACGTTCTCCGGCTTCACGTCGCGATGGATCAGGCCGGCCTCATGAGCCGCCGCCAGTCCTTCGACGACGGCGTCCAGCAGCTGCAGCGCCTCCCGCGGGGGCAGTCGCCCGCGGTCCCGCAGGACGTCCCGCAGGGTCCTTCCGGGAACGAACTCCATGACGAGGTATGCGACGGGTTGCCCGCCCGCGTCGTCGACGCCCTGGTCGAGGACGCCCACCACGTGGGGGTGCGACAGGCGGGCGGCCGATTTCGCTTCCTGCTCGAACCGGTCGATGAAGCCGGGTTCCTCGGCGAGGTGCGGGTACAGCACCTTGAGCGCCACGCGGCGGTCGAGCCGGCGGTCGGTGGCCAGATAGACGGTGGACATGCCGCCACGGGCCAGCCGCGAATGGACGATGTAGCGTCCGTCGACAGTCGTGCCCTCGAGCGGGTCCTTCCGATGCTGGTGCACCCTCCGATCCTAGACGGGTGCAGCGGGAGGGGGCGGGACCACCACGCGATCCCGCCCCCTCCCGCCGGCCTGCCGGAAGGCCTACCGGAAGTTCTTCTGGTGTGCCTTGATGGCGGCGACGTAGTGCTTCGTGTCCTCGAACATACCCCTGGTCTGCACGGAGTACTGGCCCTGGTAGTAGGACGCGATGGCGATGTCCAGTGACGGGCTGGTGCGCACGAGGGACCGGATGATCGCGATACCTGCCGTCGCGTTGTCGTACGGATCCATGAGGTTGAGCTTGCGGCCCACGAGCTCGCTCGCCCACTGCCCGGAGGAGGGGATGACCTGCATGGTGCCGATGGCGTTGGCAGGGGAGACCGAGCGCTGGTTGAAGCTGGATTCCTGGAAGGCGAAGGCCAGGGCGAGGCTCGGGTCCACGCCCATGGAGCGGGCGGTGTCCGCGACGATCTGCTTCATCTCGGCCGGTGACGGCGCCGGCAGGGAGTTGAGCAGCGCCTTGTTGGCGTTCGCGTCGGCGACGACCCTGTCGGGGTACTGGTAGCCGAGGAAGGTCGACGGCACGAGTCCCCCGGGAGCGGGCGCGGGAGCAGGAGCGGGTGCGGCACCCTTGGCCGGGATCGTGAGCTTCTGCCCGGGGTAGATGATCGTGGAGGTCGTCATCCTGTTGGCGGTAAGGAGATTGTTCAACGCCACGCCGTGGCGGGAGGCGATGGCCCCGAGGGTGTCGCCCGCCCTGACGGTGTAGGCGCCCGACGCCGGCGCGGGGGACGGTGCAGCAGCGGGAGGGGTGGCCTTCGGTGGCGTCGGCTGCGCCGCGGCGGTGCCGGACAGCTTCAGCACCTGCCCGGGGTGGATGATCGACGACATGGACAGGTTGTTGGCCTTCAGGAGTGCAGTCAGGCCCACCTTGGTGCGCGAGGCGATGGCGCCGAGGGTGTCGCCCGGCTTGACCGTGTAGGTGCCGCCGGCAGGGGCTGGGGCAGGGGCTGGGGCGGGAGCCGGTGTCGCCGCGGGTGCCTTGCCTCCGAGGCCGAGCTTCTGGCCGGGGTAGATGATCGAGGTCATCGAGAGCTTGTTGGCGGCCAGGAGGCTCTGCAGGCTGACGCCGTTGCGGGCGGCGATGGCCCCGAGGGTGTCACCGGGCTTGACGACGTAGGTCGTCGCGGACTGCGGGGCGGGGGCGGCGGGAGCCGGCTTGGCCGTCGGGGCGGTGCTCCCGGTCAGCTTGATCTTCTGCCCGGGATAGATGACGGTGCGCGCGTCCATCCGGTTGAGCTTGAGGACGGCGTCCGTGGAGAGCCCGTACCGCTTGGAGATCGCGCCGATCGTGTCGCCCGGCTTGATCGTGTAGCTGCTGGGCACGGTCTGCGTCACGATGGCGATCTTCTGCGCGGGGACCTGGCTCGCGACGAGGGCCGCGGGCACGATGGAACGGGCAGGAACGGGTGTCACCGTCGCTGCGAGGTGCCGTGCGGTGGAAGCCTGCGGGGCGGGTGCTGCCGTCGCCGGTTGGGCGAGGGCTACGGAAGAGAGAATCACCGCGGGCAGGGCGGCGGTGGTCACGGCGACGTTCAGGCCGCGTGGGCTGGCGCCGACGGCCTTCCTGCGGGTGCCGTTCAGCGGTGCTTTCGATCGCTGGGCAGTCATTGTTCGTTCCTCGTCTGTTGGCGGCTGAGTCCGCGCGGACGCACCTGCCCGGAGTGGTGCTCGGAACCGGGCCGGTGCACGTGCTGGTGATGCTATTGAGTCACCTGTTGATACTGTTACTTGTGTGACTCCTGTGAATTTACACGAAATGCGGTTTAGCACAAGAGCCGAACAATAGGCGGCACAGACGACTGTCGGCGTGTCGGGCCCCGTCGTAAGACGTATCGCCTGGATACGCGATCCGCGGGGGCGCTGTCCGCCGACTCGCCCGAGTGGAGATGGCTGCTGGAGCATGGCACCCTTGAACGGTGACTGAACTCGAACAACTCGTCCCGTCCTGGCTCAATCTCCCCGAGGTGGCCGAGGCCCTCGATCTGCCGATCACCAGGGTGCACTCGCTCATCAGCGACAGGTCGCTCGTCAGCGTGCGGATCGGCGACCGCAACGTCCGCAGCGTGCCGGCCGAGTTCCTCGTCGACGGCACCGTCCTGGACAGCCTGAGGGGGACCGTCGTCGTCCTGGCCGATTCCGGCTACGGCGACGAGGACATCATCCGCTGGCTCTACACCGAGGACGAGACTCTTCCGGGCCGCCCCATCGACGCTCTGCGCGAGGGGCGGAAGACCGAGATCCGCCGTCGCGCCCAGGCAGCCGCCTGGTAGGCAGGGACTGCGCGGAGGCATCCCTCCGCAGGGGTCACGCGGTCCGCGTGACCGCCGCCTCCGCGAGCAGGCGGAGTGCACGCTTCGCCACCTGATCGATCGGGAGCCCGGCCAGTGCCTCGAAGGCCTCCTCGGACTTCCGCGCGATGAGGTGTTCGGTGTGGGCCAGGGCGCCGCTCCCGATGATGAGGCTCCGCAGCGCATCGACCGCGATGTCGTCGAGGGACGTATCGCCCAGCATCGCGTTGATCGACGCGCCTGCCTCGGGTCCGCTCGAGCCGATCGCGCGGGCGATCAGGAAGGTGCGCTTGCCCTCGCGGAGGTCGTCACCCGCCGGCTTGCCCGTGACCACGGGATCCCCGAACACGCCGAGGACATCGTCCCGCAGCTGGAAAGCCTCGCCGAGGGGGAGGGCGAAAGCGGAGAACGCCGTGAGCAGGGCCTCATCGGCCCCGGCCAGCGCTCCACCGAGCATCAGCGGACGCTCCATGGAGTACTTCGCGGACTTGAACCGCAGGATGTTGAGCGCACGTTCCTCGGCGACGGCCGGCGTCTGATCTGGACCGACGGCCTCCTCGAGGAGGTCCAGGTACTGACCGGCCATCACCTCGGTCCGCATCCGATTGAAGATCGTCCGGGCGCCGGTACCCGCCGTGTCGGCGCACGACGCCGTGAACAGTTCCTCGCTGAACGCGAGGCAGAGATCGCCGGCGAGGATCGCCGCCGACACGCCGAAGCGTTCCGGATCGAGGTGCCACCCCGCGTCGGCATGCCGCCCGCTGAACTGCCGGTGCACGCTGGGGCGCCCCCTGCGCGTGTCCGAACGGTCGATGATGTCGTCATGGATCAGTGCCGCCGCCTGGAAGAACTCGAGCGCGGTCCCCGCGACGACGGGCGCCGGCGAGGAGGGCGACCCGCCTGCCGCACGCCATCCCCAGTAGCACAGCAGCGCACGCATCCGCTTCCCCCCGCCCGTCAGCGTCGCGATACTCGCAAGGAGGGGCAGGGATTCGTCGGAGATGGCGGCCAGGACATCCCGCTGTTCGGCCAGGAACTCCTCGATGGTCCGGGTGAGGGAGGAGCGGAACCGCTCCTGCTCGGCGGTGATGGCATCGGGAACAGGGCCGCCCTGGTCGGGGGTGGCAGGTGCGGACAGCATGGATCTCCCGGGCAGCTCGGCTGGTCGTGGTGCTCCCACTCTAACCGGCGGCACCGAGCGGCCCTGCTGGCCGGCTACCCGCCGACCGGGCGCGGTAAGAACCTCACCGGACGGTCGGAAGCTCTCCGATGAGGACCTGTCGGTGGTGCTGCGTACGATGTGTCGGTGTCAAAGGACGAGCGGAGGACGGCGGCGGAGCACGCCGAGTGCCACATCCTGCATATCGACATGGATGCCTTCTACGTCTCCGTCGAGCTCCTCGACCATCCGCATCTGCATGGGGTGCCCGTCATCGTCGGCTCGCCGTCCGGACGCTCCGTCGTCCTGTCGGCCTCGTACGAGGCGCGCAGGTTCGGGGTCCGCTCCGCGATGCCGATGTCCGTGGCGATGCGGCAGTGCCCGACAGCCGTCATCCTGCCACCCCATCACGGACGGTACGCCGAGGTGTCGGCGGAGATCATGCGCATCTTCCGTTCGGTCACCCCCGAGGTCGAGCAGCTCAGCGTCGACGAGGCCTTCCTCGATGTCGCGGGTTCCATCCGTCGCCTCGGCGGGCCACGCGAGATCGGCGAGCAGGTGAGGGCGGAGATCCAGTCGAGCCTCGGCATCACGGCGAGCGTCGGGGCGGCCACCACGAAGTTCGTCGCGAAGATCGCGTCGACCCGGGCGAAGCCCGACGGCCTGCTGCTCATTCCCGGGGACCAGACCGTCGCGTACCTGCACACGCTGCCCGTCTCGGCCCTGTGGGGAGTCGGCGCGAAGACGCAGGAGGTCCTGGCCCGGATCGGCATCCGCACCGTCGAGGACGTCGCCCACACGCCCCTGTCCACGCTGAAGAGGCTGCTGGGCGCGTCGGGCGAGCATGTCCACCACCTGGCCTGGGGCCGTGACCCGCGGAGGGTCGTGGTCGCGCGGCCCGAGAAGAGCATCGGTGCGGAGGAGACGTTCTCCCGCGACATCGAGGATTCCGACGTCCTGCGGCGCGAACTCCTGAGGCTTGCGCACCGAACGGGGACGAGGCTCCGGGCTTCCGGGGTCCGGGCCGGGGGAGTCGCCCTGAAACTCCGGTACGCCGACTTCTCCACACTCACCCGGTCGAAGAAGCTCGACGAACCCGTGGACAGCGCGAACGCGCTGTACGCGGCCGCGACGGCGCTGCTCGCCGCCCTGGGCGATCGTCCGATGGCCGTCCGCCTGATCGGACTCCGCGCCGAGTCCCTCCAGGGAGGAGGGGACGGGTCCAGCCAGCTGACGATCGACCGCAAGGACGACAACTGGCGGATCGCCGAACGGGCCCTGGACGATGTGAACCGGAAGTTCGGTGAGGCCGGCGTGGTGCCGGCGGGGCTCCTCTCCGCGAAGGGCCGTGGACGACCCGCGAACGGGCCCGGCGGACGTCCCGCTGCGCCGGATGGAGGAGGTGCGGGCGCCGGGGCGGGCGGCCCGTCCGGATCGCCCCCGGGCGGACGTGCCGGCGAGCGGCGGAACCCGCGCGATCCCGCGGCTTGAGTGCCCGATAACACTGTGCGGAGAAGCCGATCAACACCGCATTGTGACTTTGCGCCCACCACGTAGCAAACTAGTCTTTAAGTAGGTAGTCCAACTGCCGTCGAGTACGCAAATCCGCCGTCCGGAGCCTGGGGTCGCCGACCCTTCCGCCGGGAACCTGGCCCGCGTCCGGAGCGTTGGTTGGGTGGAGGAACGTTGGTACCCACATCAAGGAGGCGGTCATGGCACTCTCGGAACACGAGCAGAGGTTGCTTGATCAGCTTGAACAGCAGTTGCACGCCGACGATCCCAAGTTCGCGCACTCGATGGCCTCGGACACCCGGAAGTCGATGTCGACCCGGCGCCTGGTCATCGGTTCGCTCATCACGATCGCGGGGATCCTGGTCCTTCTCGCCGGCATCGTCTACCAGAACATCTTCATCGGGGTGGCAGGATTCCTGATCATGGGTGCGGGCGTGTACTTCGCGACCACGAAGTCGAAGCAGGTGGAGGCAGGACAACCCATCGGCAGGCCGTCGAACGCCCCCTCGGGAGGCAAGAGCGGATTCATGTCCAGCCTCGAGGACAAGTGGGACGAGCGCAAACGGGACCAGACCTAGCAGGACCTGCCGGAACCGGCATCGTCCGAGCCCTCGTCGGCCGGATGGAAGGAAAGAACCCGCTTCGGCGGGTTCTTTCCTTTTAAGTGCTGCTTCCCCCCAGTCGGGCACCATGCGCCGCCGTCCTGCACCCTCTTCCCGCCCACCGGGCCTCCACTTCCCTCCACGGGATGCACCACCGCCGCCTCCATGTCCTGCCCCGCGTCGGCGCTCGCTGCGACGGGAGTCGGAGGGCGCGCCGGGGACCGGGATGCATTGACCGGGGAGGGTTGTGGAGTAAAGTGGGGAACATAAGAGCAAGGCAGCAACGGGCTGGGCTTGGCGGACTCAGAACAGGCGGTCAGGGATGTTCCTCGGAACTCACACCCCCCGCCTCGACGAGAAGGGCAGGCTCATCCTCCCTGCGAAGTTCCGCGAGGAACTGAGCGAGGGACTGGTCCTCACGAGGGGCCAGGAGCGCTGTATCTACGTCTTCAGCATGAGTGAGTTCGAGAGGGTTCACGAGCAGATGCGGGCCGCACCGATCTCGTCACGCCAGGCGAGGGACTACAACCGCATCTTCCTGTCGGGGGCCTCGGACGAGGTGCCGGACAAGCAGGGCAGGATCACCATACCTCCGGCACTGCGCACGTACGCGGGACTCGACCGGGACCTGGCCGTGATCGGTGCGGGGAGCCGTGCGGAGATCTGGGCCGCGGAGGCGTGGGAGTCCTACCTCGACGAGAAGGAGACGGCTTTCTCGGAGACGGACGAGGATGCCTTCCCGGGCATCATCTGACCGACCGGCAGGACCAGCAGGACAAGAACGCAGTAATGACGACGCGGGTGGGCAACGTCTCTTGGATGAGATCTCCAGCCGCCGGATACGATTCGACACCTGGCTCCACTTCCCCGGAGCCAGGCGACGACGATCCGGCCGGATGGGGGTCTGATTCAAGAAGCCGGACCCTCCTTCCGGCAGCCTGCAGGGAAACACCGACACGATGTACCACGAGCTGCAGGAGGGAGAGGCTGGATGCGCGATGACCGGCCGACGGACGAGCGACACGTCCCCGTCCTCCGCGACCGCTGCGTCTCCCTCCTCGCTCCGTCCGTAGCCTCCGCCGAAGCCGCCGGGCGCCGGGCCGTCGTCGTCGATGCGACCCTCGGCATGGGCGGCCATGCGGAGAGCATGCTGGAGCGGTTCCCCTCGGCACACCTCGTGGGGATCGACCGGGACACGGAGGCCCTCGAGCTCGCCGGCGAGCGCCTCGCCGCCTTCTCGGACCGTACCGATCTGGTGCACGCCGTCTACGACGAACTGCCCGAGGTGCTGGCCGACCTCGGGATCGACGGGGTGGACGGCGTCCTCTTCGACCTGGGCGTCTCGTCGCTCCAGCTCGACGAGCGCGACCGCGGGTTCGCCTACTCCTTCGACGCGCCGCTCGACATGCGCATGGACACGAGCAGGGGGATCACCGCGGCCGAGGTCGTGAACACCTACGCCGCGGAAGACCTGCTGCGCATCATCCGCACGTGGGGCGAGGAGAAGTTCGCCGGCCGCATCGCCACGGCGATCGTGCAGGCGCGGCAGGCCGAACCCCTCCGTACGACCGCCCAGCTCGTGGAGGTGATCCGCAGTGTCGTTCCCGCCGCGGCCGCGCGAACGGGTGGACATCCGGCCAAGCGGACCTTCCAGGCGCTGCGGATCGAGGTCAACGAGGAACTGACCGTCCTCGAACGGGCCGTCCCCGCGGCCGTCGACTCGATCGTGACCGGAGGCCGTGTCGTCGCGATGTCCTACCACTCCCTCGAGGACCGCATCGTCAAGAGCGCGTTCACCGCAGGAACTCGATCCTCGGCGCCGGTCGGTTTCCCGGTGGAACTCGAGGAGCACAAGGCCTACCTCCGCTCCCTGACACGTGGCACCGAGGCGCCCACGGCAGCGGAGGTCGAAGAGAATCCGCGAGCGGCCTCGGCCAAGCTCCGGGCAGTTGAACGAATCAAAGCAGGACCCGTCGACAGGAAGAACAGATGAGCCAGGCATTGACAGTCGAGAAGCGACACGGCACTGCGGCCTTCTCCGGGAGCGGCGCGCTCGCCCTCGCCCCGGGGCGCCTGGCCGGCACGACGGCCGGCACACCGGCCGGCACGGCGCAGAAGACCCGCACCCCCCTGTCGGTGGTCCCAGCGCGTCCTGCCCGCCGGCGGATGCCCCTGGCGGTCTTCAGCCTGCTCGTCCTCGGTGCTGCCCTCGCCGCGGTCCTGATGCTCAACATCTCGGTCTCCGGGACGCAGTACGAACTCGTCCAGCTGCGGAACCAGCAGGTGGCCCTCAGCCAGCAGAACGAGGCGCTCGTCCTCGAGATCGAGGGCAAGGAGGCCCCGCAGAACCTCGCAGCCGCCGCCACGAAACTCGGCATGGTGTCCTCCCCGACCTTCGGGACGATCGAGCTCGAGACGAAGAAGGTGACGGGCACTCCGGAACCCGCGGTGGAGGGCCGCAAGCCCGAGGTCCTGATCGCCGCACCGAACCTCGTCACGGAGCAGCCCGTCCCGGTGGCCGTCGAGGCGCCCCCGGCGGAACCGGTCGAGGAGACGGCCGGAGGCGACACCGGCGTCGCTGCGGACGGTTCCACGGACGGAGACGCGGGGAGCGTGGCATCGGGGACGATCCCCGGTCCCGAGCAGGCCGGCACCGACCGGTAGCAGGCGGCGCCTCAGCCCCAGCCGCCCGACGCACCGCCCGTACTGTCTCGACAAGGATTCCCCGTGACCCCTGCACGCATCGGCAGCCCCGACAGCCTCCGACTGGCCCTCGGGTCGACGCGCCTCCGCGTGGGACTGGCCTTCGTCCTCGTGCTGCTCCTGGTCCTCGGCGTACGCCTGTTCCAGCTCCAGGCGCTGGACCTCAACGGCATGGCGCAGGCAGGGTTGTCCAAGCGGCTCACCAGCACCGCCGTGCAGCCCATCCGCGGCTCTATCGTGGACATGAACGGAAAGTACTTCGCTCGCAGCGTGGAGCGCTACGACATCGTGGTGGACCAGCGACTCAGTGCCGTCGACGATTTCGACCGGACACCGGCCGGTTCCGACGAGCGCGAGATGGACATCCCGATGGACCAGGGATTCGCCGAGCTCTCGGCCGTGCTCGGCATCGACGCGGGGACGCTCGAGGCGTCCATCATGGGGGACAAGTCCTTCAATTATGTGGCGAAGTCCGTCACGCCGGAGGTCAAGGACAGGGCACTGGCCGTCGGCATCCCGGGCGTGTACGCGGACATGACCAGTGTGCGCACCTACCCCGCCGGACCCGTGGCCGGGTCGATCATCGGCTACGTGGGCGCCGACGGTGCTCCGCGCTCCGGCCTGGAGGTGTCCCTGGACGACCAGCTCACCGGCGAGGCGGGAAGCCGCACGTTCGAGATCGGCGGGGACGGGATCCGCATCCCCTACGCCACGAACGAGGACGTGCCCGCGGTCGACGGCCAGAGCGTGCGGTTGACGATCGATCAGGACCTCCAGTGGTTCGCCCAGCAGACCATCGCCTCGCAGGTGAAGGACTACGACGCCGAGTGGGGCAACATCGTCGTCGTGGAGGCGAAGACCGGAGCGATCCGGGCGATGGCCGAGTCGACGACGCTCGACCCGAACGATCCGGAGGCGACACCCGCGGACAAGCGCAGCCCGAACTCGGTCAGCGCGTCCTTCGAGCCGGGGTCGACGACGAAGGTCATCACGATGGCTGCCGCCCTCGAGCAGGGACTGATCGAGCCGACGTCGAAGTTCACCCTGGAGAACCGCTACACCATCGGCGACCAGACGTTCAAGGACGCGTGGGAGCACGGCACGGAGAAGCGGACGGCGGCAGGGATCCTCGCCAAGTCCATGAACACCGGTACGGTGCAGATCGGCGGGAAGCTGTCCAAGCAGGAACGCTACGACTGGCTCAAGAAGTTCGGGATCGGTGAACCGCTCGGCACGGGCCTCGGCGAGGAGAACCAGGGCCTCCTCACTCCGCCCGACCAGTGGGACGACCGCCAGCAGTACACGGTGCTCTTCGGCCAGGGCCTGACGCAGACCGCGCTGCACACCGCGATGGTGTACCAGACGATCGCGAACGACGGCGTGCGGCTCCAGCCGCGGCTGATCGACGCGTACATCGACCCCGACGGCACGGAGCACGAGGTCCCCGAGGCCGAGGGCACGAAGGTGGTGTCGGAGGAGACCGCTGCGCAGATGCGGAAGATGCTCGAGACCGTCACCGAGGAGGGCTCCGGCAAGTCCGGCGAGCTCGAGCAGTACCGCGTCGGGGCGAAGACCGGCACGGCCGAGGCACCGAGCGCCACCGGCGGGTACGACGGCTACACTCTGTCGTATGCCGGGATCGCACCCATCGAGGATCCCGAGTACGTCGTCGTCATCACGCTCCAGCGTCCGCAGGGCGACCTGTACTACCTGATTCCCGGCGAGTCCTTCCAGAAGGTCATGAAGCAGGTCCTCAACTCCAACAACGTCCCGGCTTCGACGACGAAGCCGGACATCTACCCGGTCGAATACTGACCCGGAGGCAAGAGAACGTGCAATCGAACACTCCGCAGGGGAGCACGGCTTCCCTGATGCGGCCCCGCGCCCCGCGCCCGGTCGAGCTGTCCTCGGCCCTCGCCGCCATCGGCACGCTGGCCGGCCCGTCGGTACCACCGGGGCTCCCCACCGTCGCCGGCATCACGCTCGATTCGCGCTCCGTCCTGCCCGGTGACGTCTACGCCGCCCTGCCGGGCGCCTCCCGCCACGGAGCCGCATTCGCCCTGCAGGCCGCCCGGGCGGGCGCCCTGGCCATCCTGACGGACGAGGAAGGGGCCCGCCTCGCGGCCGAGACGGCGGGGCAGATCGAGCTGCCGCCGGTCGTCGTCGTCCCGGACCCGCGCCGCGCGGTCGGCCCGCTCGCCCGCGAGATCTTCGCCGGACGGTCCGAGGGCGCCCCCGCGCAGCCGACCCCGACCCTCTTCGGCGTCACCGGCACGAACGGGAAGACCACGACCACCTATTTCCTCAACGCCCTCCTGGGCGCCCTGGGCAGGTCCACCGGGCTGATCGGCACCATCGAGATCCGGGCAGGCGGCGAGGCCATCCCCAGCGCGCTCACCACGCCCGAATCGCCCCAGGTGCATTCCCTCCTCGCCCTGATGCGGGAGCGTGGGCTCGCCGCGGCCTCCATGGAGGTCTCCTCGCACGCGCTCGAGTTCGGCCGGGTGGACGGAGTACGTTTCGACGTCGCGGGCTTCACCAACCTCACTCAGGACCACCTGGACCTGCACGGCACCATGGAGGAGTACTTCGCGGTGAAGGCTGCGCTCTTCACCCCCGAGCGGTGCCGGCGAGCAGTGGTGCTCGTGGACGACCCCTGGGGCCGCAGGCTGGCCGCCACGGCGGAGGTCCCCGTGCTGACGGTGCGGACCGATCCGCAGGCGGACGACCGGGACGCGCAGGCCGACTGGACGGTGACCGGGGTCGAACCGAGCGGCCTCGGCCACGCCTTCGTGCTCCAGGGCCGGACGGGCGGGCGACTGCGGATCCGCAGCGGGCTGCCCGGGACGTTCAACATCTCCAACGCCGCCCTGGCGACCGGCATGGTCCTCGCCTCGGGCGTCCCGGTGGAGGACGTCCAGCGCGCCCTGGACGACTCGGACCCCTTCACCACCGAGGTCCCGGGGCGCATGCAGCTCATCGGTGAGGCTCCCGCGGCGATCGTCGACTTCGCCCACAATCCGGACGCCCTCGAACGGACGCTGGCCTCGGTGCGCCGGCCGGGCGGCCGCGTCATCGCGGTCTTCGGCGCCACGGGACAGCGGGACGAGACGAAGCGCCCGATCATGGGGGCGGTGGGCGCACGCCTGTCCGACATCCTCATCGTCACCGACGACGACCCGCACGACGAGGACGAGGCGGTCATCCGGCGCACCGTCCGGGCCGGCGCCGAGGCCGCGGTCCGCGACGAGGGGCTCGACTGCGAGGTGCTCGAGGTCTTCCCCCGGGCGGCTGCGATAGACCACGCGGTCGCGCTGTCCACCGTCTCCGACACCGTTCTCATCGCCGGCCGCGGCCACGAGGTGTGGCAGGAGGTGAAGGGCGTCAATCTGTCGCTCGACGATCGCCTGGAACTGCGCTCCGCGTTGACAAGGCACGGATTCTCTGTGCTTTCGACGTCCGGGATAGAGTCCTGAACCGTCATGATTGAATTCAGCGCAGCCGAGATCGCGGCACTCACGGGCGGCGTCCTGGTCGGTCCCGACCAGGACAGGTCGGCCATCACCGTCACTTCCGCGGCCACGGATTCCAGGGAGTGCGTCCCCGGGTCCCTGTTCGTGGCCAAGCCCGGCGAGGAGTCCGACGGCCACCTCTTCATCGGTGCCGCCTTCGGGTGCGGAGCCGTCCTGGCGCTGGCCGAACGGGAGGTCACCGGACCGGACGGGACCCCGTTCGCCGCCGTCGTCGTCCCCGACGCGGTCCTCGCCATGGGCGTGCTGGCCGCCGAGACGGTCCGGCGGCTGCGGGCGAACGGCGAGGTGACCGTCATCGGCATCACCGGTTCGGCGGGCAAGACCACCACCAAGGACCTGCTCGCCGGCATCCTCGCGGCCCACGGCCCCACCGTCGCGCCGCGCGGGTCCTACAATGGAGAGGTCGGCGTCCCCCTGACCGTGTTCGAGGCGGACTGGGACACGCGCTACCTCGTCATCGAGATGGGGGCCACGAAGCCCGGCCACATCGCGTACCTCGCGTCGCTCGTGCAGCCGGACCTCGGCGTCGTGCTCGGCGTCGGCTCCGCCCACGCCGGCGAGTTCGGCGGCGTCGAGAACATCGCGAAGGCCAAGGGCGAGCTGTTCGAGGCCCTGCCGGCCGCCGGGACCGCCGTCATCAACGCCGACGACGAGCGCGTCCTGGCCATGCAGGGGCGCACCGGCGCCCGGACCGCCTTCTTCACCTCCTCGGACGACTTCGCAGCCGCCGGGTCCGACGTCGTCCGGGCACGCGACAGCACCACGACGGCGGAGGGCAACCCCGCCTTCACCCTCGTCTTCCCGGACGGCAGTGCCCACGACGTCGTCTCCCCGCTCCTGGGACTGCACCACACCGCCAACCTGCTGGCCGCAGCCACCGTCGCCTACGAGGTCGGCTGCGCTCCCGGGACGATCGCCGCGAGCCTGCGCAGCCAGTCCGCCGCCAGCCGGTGGCGCATGGAGCGCACCGAGCGCGCCGACGGCGTGACGGTCATCAACGACGCCTACAACGCCAATCCCGAGTCGATGCGCGCAGCGCTCCGGACGCTCGCCGAACTCGGCCGCGGCCGCCGACGTACGTGGGCCGTGCTCGGTGAGATGCTCGAGCTCGGGGACAGCTCCATCGAGGAGCACGACCTCCTCGGGCGCGTCGTCGTACGCCTCAACATCTCCAAGCTCATCTGCGTGGGCCCGAACACCCGGGCACTCTTCAACGGTGCCGTGCTCGAGGGGTCCTGGGGCAGCGAGGCCGTCCATGTCGACGACGTCGACGCCGCGGAGCGGATGCTCGAGGCGGAGCTGGAACCGGGCGACATCGTCCTGTTCAAGTCCTCCAACGGGGCGGGACTGAGATATCTCGGGGACCGAGTCGCCCAGGCCGGCCCCGGCGCGACCGAGCCCCCCGCAGCAGTCGTCGAAGCGGACAGCGGACCTGCCGCTCCCGGAAAGGCCCAGCAGCCGTGATCGCACTCCTCATAGGCTCTGCCTCCGCGCTCTTCTTCGCATTCGTCGGGACACCCCTGTTCATCAAGCTCCTGGTGAACAAGGGCTACGGGCAGTTCATCCGCGACGACGGCCCCACGGCCCACCACATCAAGCGCGGGACGCCCACCATGGGCGGCGCGGTGATCGTCGCGTCGGTGCTGCTCGCCTACTTCCTGACGCATCTGCTGATGGTGGCTACGGGTTCCTCCGTGGGCGGTCCCACGGCCTCCGGACTGCTGCTGCTGTTCCTGGCCGCCGGAATGGGCCTGGTGGGCTTCGCCGACGACTACATCAAGATCTCGAAGCAGCGGAGCCTCGGCCTGAGCGCGCCCGCGAAGATCATCGGGCAGACCGCCGTGGGCGTGATCTTCGGCGTGCTGGCGCTGATGTTCCCCAACGAGGAGGGGCGGACGCCGGCGTCGACCGCCATCTCCTTCATCCGTGACACGCCGATCGACCTCGCCTTCGCGGGCACGGTCCTCGGCGCGATCCTGTTCGTCATCTGGTCGAACCTCATCATCACCGGCGCGAGCAACGGCGTGAACCTCGCCGATGGGCTCGACGGACTCGCCGCCGGCGCCTCGATCCTGGTCTTCGGCGCCTACCTCCTCATCGGGATCTGGCAGGGCAACCAGAGCTGCGGCTCGCCCGGCGCCGGAAGCGTCTGCTACGAGGTCCGCGACCCGCTGGACCTCGCCCTGATCGCCGGGTCCATGTGCGGTGCCCTGGTCGGCTTCCTCTGGTGGAACACCTCGCCGGCCAAGATCTTCATGGGCGACACCGGCTCCCTCGCCATCGGCGGCGCGATCGCCGGTTTCGCCATCCTGTCCCGGACGGAACTCCTCCTCGTGATCCTCGCGGGCCTGTTCGTCATGATCACGCTCTCCGTGATCATCCAGGTCGGCTACTTCAAGCTGTCGGGCGGCAAGCGCGTCTTCAAGATGGCACCGCTGCAGCACCACTTCGAGCTGAAGGGCTGGCAGGAGGTCACGGTGGTGGTCCGGTTCTGGATCCTTGCCGGACTCTTCGTCGCCGCGGCGCTCGGGATCTTCTACGCGGAATGGGTCGTGGGATGAGCGGATCGGACGCTACCGGATCGACGGCACCCAACACCTGGGAGACACCCCGGCTCGCCGGTCTGACGACCTGGGACTCGGACTGGGCCGGCCTGCGCGTCGTCGTCGCGGGCATCGGCGCCTCCGGCTTCTCCGCGGCCGACACCCTCGTCGAGCTCGGGGCCGTCGTCGTCGTCGTCGATGCCGGCGCGACCGAGGAGAACGAGGCGAAGGCCGACACCCTGCGCATCGTCGGTGCGCACGCCGTCCTGCTCGGGGCGGAGCACGCAGCGTCCCTGCCCCCGGTCGACGGGGAACCCGCCGACGTCGTCGTCACCTCTCCCGGCTGGCGCCCCACGCAGCCGCTGCTCGCCGAGGCGGCGGCGGCCGGAGTCCCGATCTGGGGCGACGTCGAGCTCGCCTGGCGGGTACGGACCCGCGAAGGCCGCCCGACGGCGGAATGGCTCACCATCACCGGGACCAACGGGAAGACCACCACCGTCGGACTGACGGAGTCCATGCTCCTCGCCGCGGGCAAGCGCGCGGTCGCCGCCGGCAACGTCGGCACACCCATCCTCGACGTGATCCGTGATCCTCAGGGGTACGAGTTCCTCGCCGTCGAACTCTCCAGCTTCCAGCTGCACTGGGCGCACTCCATCTCGCCGCTCGCGAGCGTCTGCCTCAACGTGGCCGAGGACCATGTGGACTGGCACGGCAGCTACGAGGCCTACCTCGCCGCCAAGGCCTCCGTCTACGAGCGCACGAGGATCGCGTGCATCTACAACGTCGAGCAGCGTGAGACGGAGGAGATGGTCGAGGAGGCCGATGTCGTCGAGGGCTGCCGGGCCGTCGGGTTCACCACCGGCATGCCGTCCGTCAGCATGATGGGCGTCGTCGAGGACCTCCTCGTGGACCGAGCCTTCATCGAGCAGCGCAAGGACTCCGCCGCCGAACTCGCCTCCATCAGCGAACTCGGCGAGGTCGTCCCGCGGCACCTGGTCGCCAACGCCCTCGCCGCCGCAGCCCTCGTCCGTGCGGCAGGGATACCGGCGGCGGCGGTGCGCGACGGCATCCGGGCCTTCCAGCCGGGCGACCACCGGATCCAGGTCGTCGAGAACGAGGGCGGGGTGCTCTGGATCAACGATTCGAAGGCGACGAACCCGCACGCGGCCTCGGCGTCGCTGGCCTCGTTCCAATCGGTGGTCTGGGTCGCGGGCGGACTGTCCAAGGGTGTCTCCTACGACGACCTCGTCACCGAGCATGCCCACCGACTGAAGGCCGTCGTGCTTCTCGGGACGGACCCCGCACCGCTGCAGGGCGCCCTCGCCCGACACGCACCCGATGTTCCGGTCTCCCTCCATCCCACCCTTCACACTGGACAGGGGCGCGGCGCCGGCGGGTCAGCCGATCCGGCCGCCGCCCTGATGCAGTGGGCCGTCGCCGAAGCGGCGCGCCTCGCCCAGGACGGCGACACGGTGCTCCTGGCGCCGGCCGCAGCGTCCATGGACCAGTTCTCCTCCTATGCGCACCGGGGAGCCGCCTTCGTGGCGGCCGTCCGTGCACGTGGCGGACAGGGGACAACCGCGAAGGAGTCGTAATGGTGGCCACGCCAACCCGTCCGGGAGGACGCAAGCCCTCGGTCCGGCCCGCCCGGACGAAGGAGACGGGCCGACCGGTCAGCTCCGTCGGCGCGGGCCCCGCACACAGTGCGACGCCCAGCGGGAGCGCCGCAGCGAAGGCACGGACCATCAAGTCCGGTGCTCCGACGGCGGACCCCGCCACCACCGGCTCCGCCGACCGGGCGGGCACCGGACTCCGGGCCCGGCTGCAGCGCGGCTGGGTGCTGCTCGAGGGCTCCGACCGCGCGCCCACCGGGTCCAGCTACTACCTGATCCTCGGTTCCGCCCTCGCCCTCACCGCGATCGGGCTCATGATGGTGCTGTCGGCGTCATCCGTCGAAGCGATCTCCGAGGGCAAGGACAGCTTCGACCTCTTCCTCAAGCAGGCCCTGTGGGCCGGCGCCGGGCTCCTCCTGATGCTCGTCCTGTCCCGGCTCGGTCCCCGCGCCTACCGGGCCCTCGCATGGCCGAGCCTCGGGATCGCGGTGGTGCTGCTGGTCCTGGTGCTCGTCATCGGGGTCGAGATCAACGGCAACAAGAACTGGATCCGCATCGGCAGCCAGACCTTCCAGCCGTCCGAACCGACGAAGCTCGCCATCGCCCTGTGGTTCGCCGCCGTCCTGGAGCGGAAGAAGGCACTGATCCGGGACTGGAAGCACGCCATGATCCCCGCGCTGCCCTTCGGCGGACTCCCGATCGGCCTCGTCCTGATCGGCGGTGACCTCGGGACGGGCCTCGTGCTCATGATGATCGCCGGTGCGGCGCTGTTCTTCGCGGGCGCACCGCTGAAGCTGTTCACGCTCACGGGTCTCGCGGCGCTGGCCGGTGCCCTGCTCATGGTCGCCACGAGCTCCAACCGCGGCGGGCGGATCAGCGCCTGGCTGGGCCTGAACTGCGACGATGGCGCCGATCTCTGCCTGCAGTCGGACAACGGCCTGTTCGCCATGGCGTCGGGCGGGTGGTTCGGCGTCGGGATCGGGCAGAGCCGCCAGAAGTGGAACTGGATCCCCGAGGCGCACAACGACTTCATCTTCGCCATCATCGGCGAGGAGTTCGGCCTCGTCGGCACCCTCGTCGTCGTGCTCCTGTTCGGCATCCTCGCCGTCGCCACCATCAGGGTGGCCCTGCGCTACACCGACCCCTTCGTGCGGATCCTCATGGGATCCATCCTCGTGTGGCTGATCGGCCAGGCCTTCGTCAACATCGGCATGGTCACCGGCCTGCTGCCCGTCATCGGCGTACCGCTGCCCTTCATCTCCTACGGCGGGTCCGCGCTGACGTTCACGCTGGCCGCCGTCGGCGTCCTCCTGTCCTTCGCACGCAAGACCCCGCACGTCCCCACGCCGGCGCCGTCTCCGACGGTTCCTGCCATGACCTCCACCGCCGGAAGAAACCACGCACATTCATGACCTCCTCCACCCCTGACCATCCCGTGTCGGTCGTCCTCGCGGGCGGCGGCACGGCCGGCCACATCAGCCCCCTCCTCGCGATCGCGGGGGCGATCGTCGAACGGGAGCCGGGCGCACGCATCACGGCCGTGGGCACCGAGGCCGGGATGGAGACCCGACTGGTCCCCGCCGCCGGTTTCGACCTGCGCACCATCGACCGGGTCCCCATGCCGCGGCGACCCTCCATCGACCTCCTCAAACTGCCCGTCCGCCTCGTCCGGGCCGTGCGGCAGGCGCGCGCCATCCTCGCGGACGCCGCAGCAGACGTCGTCGTCGGGGTCGGCGGATACGTCTCGACACCCGTCTATCTCGCGGCCTGGACGCGGCGGGTGCCGATCGTCATCCACGAGGCCAACGCACGAGCCGGCATCGCCAATCGGGTGGGCGCGCGGATCGCGGCGCGCGTCGCCGTCGCCTTCGAGGGCACCGGGCTGCGCGACGCCGTGCTGGTGGGCATGCCCATGCGCCGCAGCATCTCAGGCCTCGATCGCGCCGCCGGCAGCGAGGACGCCCGGGCGTCGCTCGGGCTCGACCCGGACCGTCCCACCCTGATCGTGACCGGAGGGTCCTCCGGTGCGGCGAGCCTCAACCGGTCCGTCGCCGAGGCCGTGCCCGGCCTCGTCGCCGCCGGCATCCAGGTCCTCCACATCACAGGACGCGGCAAGCAGGTCCTCGGCGGCGACGGATCCGTGCTGGCCATGCCGGGCTACCACCAGGTCGAGTTCGTCGACGGCATGGAACACGTGTACGCGGCCGCCGACCTCCTGGTCGCCCGCGCCGGCGCCGCCACCGTCAGCGAGATCAGCGCCGTGGGTGTTCCCGCCGTCCTCGTGCCCCTGCCGCACGGCAACGGCGAGCAGCGACTCAACGCGGCAGGGCTGGTGGAATCCGGCGGCGCCCTCCTGGTCGACGACGCGGCCTTCACCGCGGAGTGGATCCGCGACACCGTGCGTCCGCTCGTCGCCGATGAGGCACGGCTCGTCCGGATGTCACGGGCATCGCACGCCCTGGGCGTGCGCGACGCCGACCGGCGGATGGCCGACCTCGTCCTCTCCGCCGCAGGAGGCGCCCGGTGACCACGGAGCGCGAGGAAGCAGACCGGCGGGCGGGACCGGCGCCCCGGATCACGACGACGGCCCCCGGAGGGGCAGGGACGGAAGGCGGCGGCATCGCAACCACCAGCACCGCGCCGGCGCTCGACGCCGGACTGCAGGAACCCGTACATTTCATCGGACTCGGCGGTGCCGGCATGTCGGCCGTCGCGCGGGTCCTCCTCGGCCAGGGCCTGCGGGTCTCGGGCTCGGACGCGGCCGAATCGAAGGGGCTCCGTGCGCTGTCCGCGCTCGGCGCCGACGTGACCGTGGGGCACTCCGCGGAGGCGGTACCCGACACCGGGACGATCGTCGTGTCCTCGGCGATCCGCGACACGAACCCGGAACTGGTCGAGGCACGCCGTCGCGGCCTGCCGGTGCTGCACCGTTCGGAGGCACTCGCGGCGGCGATGACCGGCCAGCAGGCCGTCGCCGTCGCCGGTACGCACGGCAAGACCACGACGACCGCGATGATCACCGTCCTCCTGCGCAACGCCGGCGTGGGTCCGTCCTTCGCCATCGGGGGAGACGTGGCCGCCCTCGGCGTCAACGCCGAGTGGGCGGGCGGAAGCGTCTTCGTCGCCGAAGCGGACGAATCGGACGGCTCGTTCCTGAACTACGAGCCCCGCATCGCCGTCGTGACGAACGTCGAAGCGGACCATCTCGACCACTACGGGACGGCGGACGCGGTCCATGCGGCCTTCCGCACCTTCGCCCGGCGGCTCCCCGAGGACGGGCTCCTCGTGGCGTGCGCCGACGACGCCGGTGCCGCCGCACTGGCCGCCGGGGTACCGGAACCACGCCGCGTGCGCACCTACGGCTACGCCGGGACGGCGGACATCCGGATCAGTGACACGAGGGCCGTGGGCAGCACCACCAACAGCGTCCTGTCCTTCGCCGTCGACGGGCTGGACGCACAGCAGGAACTGCAGCTGAGCGTGCCGGGGCGGCACAACATCCTCAACGCCGCCGCGGCTTTCGCCGTCGCCCTCGAACTCGGGGTGGATCCGGCCGTCGCCGCGACCGGCCTGTCGCTCTTCTCCGGCGCCGCGCGACGTTTCGAGGCCAGGGGCGAGGGCGACGGCATCCGGGTGTTCGACGACTACGCCCACCATCCGACCGAGGTCCATGCCGCCCTGACGGCCGCCCGGACCGTGGCGGGGGAGCACGGGGTGCATGTCCTGTTCCAGCCCCACCTGTTCTCCCGCACCCGGGAGTTCGCCGCGGGCTTCGCCGAGGCGCTGTCCCTCGCGGATTCCGCGACCGTGCTGCCGGTGTACGCGGCACGCGAGGACCCGGTCGACGACATCGGCGGCTGGACCATCACCGATCTCATGCCGGGTGCCGGCGCCTCCTATCGCGAGGACCCGGACGAGGCCCTCCGCTCCGTGATCGACCGGGCGGAACCCGGTGACATCATCCTGACCATCGGAGCGGGAGACGTCACGCAGTACGGCATCCGGCTGGTCCGCCTGCTGAAGGAGCGGGCGGACGGAACAGGACCGGCGGGGACCGGCGCATGACGCCGAGGAAGCCACGCATCGCCCGGGTACCGGCCGTGCCGAAGGCCGGGGCGGCGGCCGGGGCGGAAGCGCCGGGCCGCGTCGACCGCGCGGACCGGCCGGCCTCCGCCGGGAAGGTCCTCGAGTTCCCCGCGCCCCGACGCTCCCACCGGGTGCGGAACACCGTCCTGGCCATCACCGCGCTCGTGCTGGTCCTCGGCGGCGTGGTCGCGTACGTCGTGTTCTCGCCGGCGCTGGCGCTGCGGACGGTCGAGGTGGAGGGCAACTCGCTGGTCACCGCGTCGGAGGTCGAGACGGCCCTCGCTCCGCTGATGGGGACGTCGCTGACGAGGATCGCGCCGGACCAGGTCCGCGGGCTGCTGGCGGACAAGGCGCCGATCGAGGACGTCGGGATCGCCGCCGAGCCCCCGTCGACGCTCGTGGTCACCGTCCGCGAACGCGTACCCGTCGCCGTCCTGCAGAACGGGGGCGACTTCGTGCTGATCGATGCGGACGGCCGCCAGCTGAGCACCGTGGCGCGACGCGACGAGGTGAAGCTCCCGCTGATCGACGGCGGGACCAACGCGGTCAACTCCGAGGTCTTCTCCTCGATCACGGCGGTACTGGCGGAGTTGCCCGTCTCCGTGCTGTCCCGGCTCAACAGCGCCTCGGCAGCGAGCGTCGACTCCATCCAGCTCTCACTGGCCGGGGACCGGAGGATCTTCTGGGGCAGCGCCGAGCGCAGCTCCGAGAAGGCGAGCGTCCTGGAGGCGATGCTCGCGATGCCCGCCACCGATCCGCCGGTGAAGGTGTTCGACGTGAGCACCCCCGACCGACCGGTCACCCGGTGAGGCACGGCCTCGCGCTCTGTGCGGCCCGCGGTCGAACAGAGCGTGAAAAGAGTACACAGCGCGTCGACAGAACCGACACGCGGCGTCAGGTCATTGCAACGCGGAGCGCTTGCACCTAGCGTCGAACATAGAAGTTACTTGACATAACGTTAACTCTCAACCTGAACGTTAACGTTGTCGAAGGTAAAGGTTGAACCCGGAACACCCGGCAGCCCCCGTACAGCACACAGATTCGAACAAGGGACACAGGACGTGGCAGCACCTCAGAATTACTTGGCCGTCATCAAGGTCGTCGGCATCGGCGGCGGCGGCGTCAACGCCGTCAACCGCATGATCGAGGTCGGGCTCCGTGGCGTGGAGTTCATTGCCATCAATACCGACGCGCAGGCGCTGCTCATGAGCGATGCCGACGTCAAGCTCGACGTCGGTCGCGAGCTGACCCGCGGCCTCGGCGCCGGAGCGGACCCGGAGGTCGGCCGCCGCGCGGCGGAGGACCACTCCGAGGAGATCGAGGAAGTCCTGCGCGGAGCCGACATGGTCTTCGTGACCGCCGGCGAAGGTGGCGGCACGGGCACCGGCGGCGCTCCCGTCGTCGCCCGGATCGCACGTTCCCTCGGCGCCCTGACGATCGGCGTCGTCACCCGTCCGTTCACGTTCGAGGGCCGGCGGCGCTCGAACCAGGCCGAGAGCGGCATCGACACCCTCCGCGAGGAGGTCGACACGCTCATCGTGATCCCGAACGACCGGCTGCTCTCCATCAGCGACCGGAACGTCTCGATGCTCGACGCGTTCCGCTCCGCCGACCAGGTGCTGCTGTCCGGTGTCCAGGGCATCACGGACCTCATCACCACGCCGGGCCTGATCAACCTCGACTTCGCCGATGTGAAGTCCGTCATGCAGGGCGCCGGTTCGGCGCTCATGGGCATCGGCTCGGCTCGCGGCGAGGATCGCGCTGTCAAGGCCGCGGAGCTCGCCATCGCATCGCCGCTGCTCGAAGCCTCGATCGACGGCGCGCACGGCGTGCTGCTCTCGATCCAGGGTGGCTCGGATCTCGGCCTCTTCGAGATCAACGAGGCCGCCCGCCTCGTGCAGGAGGTCGCACATCCCGAGGCGAACATCATCTTCGGTGCGGTCATCGACGATGCGCTGGGCGACGAGGCGCGCGTGACCGTGATCGCGGCCGGCTTCGACCAGGTGGATGCCACCTCGCAGCCTGCCGCCGCCCCTGCCCCCGCATCGCGCCCGGCCGTCGCGCCGAGCGTCGGTGGGGACCAGCAGCGCATGGCCGGCGCCGCCACCGCCGGCCTCGGCGCCTGGTCGCAGCAGCGTGCGCAGAACGTGCAGGCAGTGCCCGCGGACTCGGGCTTCGACGTGGACCTCCCCGCGATCGTGGAGCCGGACTTCTCGGCCGGACGGTCCGACGACCTCGACGTACCCGACTTCCTCAAGTAGTCGGTGGACGCAGCCGAAGGTCCCGGACGCACCTCCCCGTTCTACTGGAACGCGGAGGTGCGTCCGGGTCTCCGCGTCGCCTTCACCTCCGCGGCTGCCGGCAACCTCGCCCTCCACGTGGGGGATGCTCCGGACGCCGTCCGGGACAACAGGCGGGGGATCGAGGAAGCGCTGGGCGTCCCCGCGGGGTCACTCCGGTTCATGAGCCAGACCCATTCCGACCGGGTCGCCCTGGTCGCCGCCGGCGATCCCGTCCCCCCGGGCGCGGATGCGATGGTGTCCCTCGACGGCAGTGAGCCGCTGGCCGTTCTCGTCGCCGATTGCGTCCCGATCGTCCTCGCGGACGCGGCGGTCACCGACGGCGGTACGGGCGCCACGGCCGTCGTGCACGCGGGCCGTGCCGGTGTCGGCAACGGGATCGTCGAAGGTGCCGTCCGCCTGTTGCGGAGCCATGGTGCCCGGGACCTGGCAGCGTGGATCGGACCCTCGGTGTGCGGATCCTGCTACGAGGTGCCTGCCGGGATGATGGAGTCGATCGCGCTCACCGTCCCGGAGGCCGCGTCGCGGACGCCGACGGGAACGCCGGCGCTCGACCTCCCGGCGGCCGTCCAGCGCCAGCTCGAGCGGTCGTCCGTCCGGGCCCAGCGGGTCGAAGGGTGCGGCCCGGCCTGCACCCTGGAGAACCCGGGACTGTACTCGCACCGGCGGGAACCCGGAGCGGGCAGGATCGCCGGGCTGGTGTGGCGGGCATGAACTATCCGGTGGACGCATCGGGGCAGGACGGGAACCGCGCACGCGAGCTCGAGGCCCGCCTCGCCGCGGTCCGCGACCGCATCTCCGCTGCGGCGGTCGCCGCCCGGCGCGCGGAGCCCGAGCTCGTCGTGGTCACCAAGTACTTCCCCGCATCCGACGTGCGTATCCTGGCGGGCCTCGGCGTCACCGACGTGGGGGAGAACCGGGATCAGGAGGCCGCCGCGAAGGCAGCCGAACTCGAACCGCTCGGCCTGGCCTGGCACTTCATCGGCCAGCTGCAGACCAACAAGGCCAAGTCGGTGGTGCGCTACGCGCACAGCGTGCACTCCGTGGACCGGGCCCCGCTCGTGTCCGCGCTGGGCAGGGCCGTCGCCGTGGAGCAGGAGCGGCGGGCCGCAGCGGGGAGCAGCGCCCGGAGCGATCTCCACTGCTTCCTCCAGTTCACCCTCGACGAGGACGCCGGGTCCGGCGGCCGCGGAGGCGCCCTGCCGGAGGAGGCGGGTGCGCTGGCCGAGGCCGTCGCCGCCACGGACGGCCTCCGCCTGGCCGGAGTGATGGCTGTGGCGCCGCTCGGCGTCCCACCCGCACGGGCCTTCGCCCGACTCCTGGGGATCGCCGATGCCGTGCGTGCCGTGGATCCGGCCGCATCGGCCGTTTCGGCGGGCATGAGCGGCGATCTCGAGGACGCTGTGGCTGCCGGGGCGACACACCTGAGGATTGGTTCTGATGTCCTCGGTCCCCGTCCGGCCGTGGGGTAGCGTCGACGCTGTAACGGCGGCACGACGGGCAGTCGGGCCGGCCGCGTGCGGCACGGCCCCGGAGCCCACCAATCCACTTCCAGAACAGGAGTCACCATGGCTGGCGCACTGCGCAAGACGATGATCTACCTTGGGCTCGCCGACGGTGATGAGCACTACGAGCCCGAAACGAAAAGCGCGCACAGCAGGAACGAGGAATATTCAGTGGATTACGACCGCGACGAGCGTCACCTCGAGCCGGCTCCCGCCGTCACCCGGGTCGCTCCCGCCGAGGAGTACCGCGCCCCCGTGACACCGATCAAGCGTGCGCCGTCGTCCCGTGAGGACTCCGGCGCCCTGCGCCAGATCACCACGATCCACCCCCGGTCGTACAACGACGCGAAGCTGATCGGCGAGAGCTTCCGCGACGGCATCCCGGTCATCATGAATGTCACGGACATGGGCGAGGCCGATGCCAAGCGCCTCGTCGACTTCTCGGCGGGCCTCGTGTTCGGCCTCCACGGCAGCATCGAGCGCGTCACCAATAAGGTGTTCCTGCTGTCGCCGTCGTATATTGAAGTCCTCGGCGAGGACCTGAAGGCAAGCGAAGCGCAGACCAGCTTCTTCAACCAGAGCTGACCCCAGCGGCCTCCACGGTCGCCCCCGACCCATAAGGCCCGAAGGACTGGAACTGCTCTGTGAGTTTGGTATTCGCCCTGATCTACCTGGTACTGATGCTCTTCCAGCTCGCGCTGATCCTCCGGATCATCTACGACGCCGTGCAGGGGTTCGCCCGTGACTGGCGACCGCAGAAGCTCGCCCTCGTGCTCGCCTCGGGTGTCTACTCGGTGACCGATCCGCCCATCAAGGCCCTTCGCCGACTCATCCCGCCGCTTCGCCTCGGCGGCGTCCAGCTCGATCTCGCGTTCCTCGTGCTCTTCATCGTGGTGCTGATCCTGATGTCCGTGTCCGCCGGTCTCGCCGCCTAGCGTCCGAGTCCGTTTCGTGATGAAGTTCGAGAAGCTATACGCTGATTCACAGTCCGACGTGAGTCCAGCTGATCATGTCCGCAATTCGGTACCGCAGCCGTGCCCGCTCTTCCGGCGGACCGGCCTCTATCAGTATGAGGTGACCAGATGGCTTTGACGCCAGAAGACGTTGTCAACAAGAGGTTCCAGCCGACGAAGTTCCGCGAGGGCTACGACCAGGACGAGGTGGACGATTTCCTCGACGAGATCGTCGTGGAACTGCGCCGCCTGAACTCCGAGAACGAGGAACTGCGCCGCAAGCTCGCCGGCGAGTCCTCCGACACCTTGCAGTCCGGCGCAGTGCCTGCGCCGGTCGCCGCCAGCACCCAGACCGAGGACGTTCCCGCGGAGGACGAGGCGACCGCCGTTCCCGCCGCCGACGAGCCCAACCCGGCGCCTGCCCCGGCCGCGCCTGCAGCGACCTCACCCGCTGCTCCCGCGGCGTCCACCGATGCCGCCGCCGGCGTCCTCGCCATGGCGCAGCGCCTGCACGACGAGTACGTCAACGCAGGTGTCGAGCAGCGCGACAAGATCATCGCCGAGGCGCAGATCGAAGCCAGCGGCCTCGTCAACGACGCCGAGGAGAAGAGCCGCAAGACCCTCGGCGACCTCGAGGAGCAGAAAGCCGTGCTCGAGCACAAGGTCGAACAGCTCCGTGGCTTCGAGAGCGACTACCGTTCCCGCCTGAAGGCATACATCGAGGGCCAGCTCCGGGACCTCGACGCCCGCGGTTCGCTCGCGGCCGACGCGTCCGCGTCCTAGCAGGATGCCGGGTCCGACCGCCGTCGGACCAGGAGAAGGGCCGGTCGCCGGGGCCAGAACCCCGGGGGCCGGCCCTTTCGCCGTTCCAGCCGCCGCGCACCTCGGCGGACACCAGCGACTAGACCTTGGATACACCGTGAACGAGCACCAGCCGACCGATCCCACCCCTGAGCCGCGCCGAGCTCCGGAAACCACCCGGGAGTCCACCGCCCCGGAACGCAGGCCCAGCGACCCGGCGGACCACGGCGGCCCCGCAGCGGCGACCGCTGCCGAGCCGGGCCACGCCCGGCGGATCCCCGCGCGCTTCGGGATCGTGATGCTCCTGTGCACCCTTGTCGCCTACACGTTCGACCAGCTCACCAAGTGGTGGGTCGTGTCGACGATGACCGAGGGCCAGGTCACCGAGGTCCTGCCGCCCCTGCTCAACTGGCGGTTCATCCGCAACCCCGGAGCGGCGTTCTCCATCGGCACCGACTACACCTGGTTCTTCACCATCATCATGGTCGCTGTCGCCGTCGCCATCGTGCTGCAGGTCAGGAAGGTCGCCTCCTGGGGCTGGTCCGTGGCCCTGGGACTGGTCCTCGGCGGCGCCCTGGGCAACCTCACCGACCGGCTGCTCAGGGAACCCTCGTTCGGCCAGGGCCACGTGGTCGACTTCATCGCCCTGCCCAACTTCGCGATCTTCAACATCGCCGACTCCGCCGTCGTCAGCGGTGTGGTGCTGATCTGTCTCCTGACCCTGCGCGGGATCGGCATGGACGGCCGGCGCAGCACCGACGACGCAGGGAGCGCACCGGCCACTGCAGGGACCGCAGCGCCGGACAGGACGACGGACAGCACGACGGACAGCACGACGGACAGCACGCCGGACAGCACGCCGGACTCGGCGACCGGATCCGCGGACCGGGAGCGGGGCGACGATGCCCGCTGAGCGCCGGCAGCTCGTCATCCCCGAAGCCGACGGCGGCAGCCGCACCGACGCCGCGCTGGCACGGCTGCTGGACGCCTCCCGCTCCGCGGTCGCCCAGTGGTGTGCCGACGGCCGCGTGCACCGCGACGGGTCGCCGCTCGCGAAGTCCGACCGCGTGCACGCCGGCGACCGGATCGACGTCGACCTGCCGGATCCGGAGGACAAGCACCGCGTCATCCCCGAGGCCGTGGACGGCATGGGCATCCTGCTCGACGACGAGGATTTCGTCGTCGTGGACAAACCCGTCGGGGTCGCCGCCCACCCGTCCCCGGGCTGGGTCGGCCCCACCGTGGTCGGCGCACTCGCGGCGGCCGGGTACCGCATCTCGACCTCGGGGGCGCCCGAGCGCGTCGGGATCGTCCACCGGCTCGACGTCGGGACCTCCGGCGCGATGGTCGTCGCCAAGACCGAACCCGCCTACACGGCACTGAAGCGGGCCTTCAAGGAACGCACCGTCGACAAGGTGTACCACGCCGTCGTGCAGGGACTGCCCGAACCCCTCAAGGGCACGATCGACGCCCCGATCGGCCGCCACCCGCACCACGAATGGCGGTTCGCCGTCCTGGAGGGCGGGCGCGACTCCGTGACGCACTACGAGGTGCTCGAGGCCTTCGGCCGCGCGAGCCTCGTCGAGGTCCACCTCGAGACGGGCAGGACGCACCAGATCCGCGTGCACTTCTCCGCGCTGCGCCACCCCTGCGCCGGCGACCTCACCTACGGCGCCGACCCGCGGCTGGCGGCCGAGCTCGGGCTGACGCGACAGTGGCTGCACGCCCACCGGCTCGGCTTCGCCCACCCCCGGACGGGCGAACCGGTCACGGTCTCAAGCCCGTACCCCGTGGACCTGGCCTACGCACTGACCGCCCTCTCCACCGGGCTGGTGTGACACGCCCGGGCGAGCCGCGAGGACACGCCGGAGCGACCTCGGGAGACAGTCCCGAGCCCGCCCCGCGACGGCCGGGCAGGTCCCGGAGCACTAGACTTGGCGGGTGGCTACTCCTGCATCGACCGACTCGTTCGTCCATCTCCACAACCACACCGAGTACTCGATGCTCGACGGCGCGGCCCGCCTGACGGACCTGTTCAGCCACACCGAGGAACTCGGGATGAGCGCCCTCGCCACGACGGACCACGGATTCGTCTTCGGCGCCTTCGACTTCTGGAGCAAGGCGAAGAGCGCCGGCATCAAGCCCATCATCGGCGTCGAGGCATACCTCACGCCGGGGACCGCGCGCAACGACCGCACGCGCGTGCAGTGGGGCGGCGGCGGGCGCGACGACGTCTCGGGCGCCGGAGCGTACACGCACATGACACTGTGGTCCGAGACCACCGAGGGCATGCACAACCTGTTCCGGATGTCGTCGCTCGCCTCCCTCGAGGGCTACCTGTACAAGCCCCGCATGGACCGCGACCTCCTCCAGACCTACGGCAAGGGCCTCATCGCGACCACGGGCTGCCCCTCCGGCGAGGTGCAGACGAAGCTCCGCCTCGGCCTGTACGACGAGGCGAAGCAGGCGGCCTCGGACTTCCGCGACATCTTCGGCGCCGAGAACTACTTCTGCGAACTGATGGACCACGGGCTCGACATCGAGCGCAACGTCAAGGCGGACCTGATCAAGCTCGCCCGGGAGCTCGGCCTGCCGCTCGTCGCCACCAACGACCTCCACTACACCCACGCCGAGGACTCCAAGGCCCACGCGGCGCTGCTCTGCGTGCAGTCGGGATCAACCCTCGCCGACCCCAAGCGGTTCAAGTTCGATGCCGACGAGTTCTACCTCAAATCGCCGGCCGAGATGCGGGCGATCTTCCGGGACTTCCCCGATGCCTGCGACAACACGCTGCTCATCGCCGAGCGGTGCGACGTCGACTTCAACACCAAGGCCAACTACATGCCGCGGTTCCCGGTCCCCGAGGGCGAGAACGAGCAGTCCTGGTTCGTCAAGGAGGTCGAGACCGGGCTGCAGTACCGCTACCCGGCCGGCGTGCCCGACGACGTCCGCAAGCAGGCGGAGTTCGAGGTCGGCGTCATCACCCAGATGGGCTTCCCGGGGTACTTCCTCGTGGTGGCCGACTTCATCAACTGGGCCAAGAACAACGGCATCCGGGTGGGTCCGGGCCGAGGATCCGGTGCGGGCTCCATGGTGGCGTACGCCATGCGCATCACCGACCTCGACCCCCTCAAGCACGGCCTCATCTTCGAGCGGTTCCTGAACCCCGAGCGCGTCTCCATGCCCGACTTCGACGTCGACTTCGATGATCGGCGCCGCTCCGAGGTCATCCGCTACGTGACGGAGAAGTACGGCGACGAGCGCGTGGCCATGATCGTCACGTACGGCACCATCAAGGCCAAGCAGGCCCTCAAGGACTCCTCCCGGGTCATGGGCTACCCGTTCTCCACCGGGGAGCGCCTCACTAAGGCCATGCCGCCGGACGTCATGGGCAAGGGCCTCGCCCTCGCGGACGTCCACAACAAGGACGCCAAGCGCTTCTCCGAGGCGGAGGAGCTGCGGGAGCTCCTCAAGTCCGACGCCGACTCGGCGAAGGTCTTCGAGACCGCCCTCGGCCTCGAGGGGCTCAAGCGGCAGTGGGGCGTGCACGCGGCGGGCGTCATCATGTCCTCCGACCCCCTGATCGACATCATCCCGATCATGCGCCGTGAGCAGGACGGCCAGATCATCACCCAGTTCGACTACCCCACGTGCGAGGGGCTCGGACTGATCAAGATGGACTTCCTCGGCCTGAGGAACCTGACGATCATCACGGACGCCGTCGAGAACATCACGGCGAACAAGGGCGTGGACCTCGTCCTAGAGGACCTCGAGCTCGATGACAAGGAGTCCTACGAGCTCCTGGCGCGCGGGGACACCCTCGGCGTCTTCCAGCTCGACGGCGGCCCCATGCGGTCCCTGCTGAAGCTCATGCGCCCCGACAACTTCGAGGACATCTCCGCCGTCCTGGCGCTGTACCGGCCGGGACCCATGGGGGTGAACTCGCACACGAACTACGCGCTGCGCAAGAACGGCCTGCAGGACATCGAGCCGATCCACCCCGAACTCGAGGGACCGCTCGAGGAGATCCTCGGCGGGACGTACGGCCTGATCGTGTACCAGGAGCAGGTCATGTCGGCCGCGCAGAAACTGGCGAACTTCACGCTCGGCCAGGCGGACATGCTCCGCCGCGCCATGGGCAAGAAGAAGAAGTCCGAGCTGGACAAGCAGCAGGCCGACTTCTTCGCCGGCATGAAGTCCAACGGCTACTCCCAGGCGGCGATGGACAAGCTCTGGACCGTGCTGGAGTCCTTCTCCGACTATGCCTTCAACAAGGCGCACACCGCGGCCTACGGGCTCGTGTCCTACTGGACGGCCTACCTCAAGGCGCACTACCCCGCGGAGTACATGGCGGCCCTGCTCACCAGCGTCGGTGACGACAAGGACAAGCTGGCCATCTACCTCAACGAGTGCCGCCGCATGGGCATCACCGTCCTGCCGCCGGACGTCAACGAGTCCAGCGTCAACTTCACCCCGGTGGGCAAGGACATCCGCTTCGGCATGGGTGCCATCCGCAACGTCGGCGCGAACGTCGTCGGCGCCATGGTCGGTGCCCGTGAGGAGAAGGGTGCGTTCACGTCCTTCAGCGACTTCCTGCAGAAGGTGCCCGCCGTCGTCTGCAACAAGCGCACCATCGAATCGCTCATCAAGGCCGGCGCGTTCGACTCGCTCCGCCATCCACGGCGCGCCCTCGCGATGATCCACGAGGAGGCCGTGGACTCGGTGATCGTCCTCAAGCGCAACGAGGCGGCGAACCAGTTCGACCTCTTCAGCGCGTTCGACGACGCCGGGGGCTCCGTGGGCGGCCTGTCCGTCGAGGTGCCGGACCTGCCCGAGTGGGACAAGAAGGACAAGCTGGCCTTCGAGCGCGACATGCTCGGCCTCTACGTCTCGGACCACCCCCTGCAGGGGCTCGAGGGCATCCTCGGCCAGCACGCCGACTCGTCGATCCCGTCGATCATCAGCGAGGAGGGTCCGGCGGACGGGGCGATCGTCACGATCGCCGGCATGATCACGTCCCTGCAGCGCAGGATCGCGAAGAACAGCGGCAACGCGTATGCGCGGGCGGAGGTCGAGGACCTCGCCGGATCCATGGAGGTCATGTTCTTCGGCCAGGTGTACGGGCCCATCTCGGCCGTGCTGGCGGAGGACCTCATCGTGGTGGTCCGGGGTCGGCTGCAGCGCCGGGACGACGGCGCCGTGATGCTCAACGCGCAGGAACTGACGGTGCCTGACCTCAGCGAGGGGCACTCGGGTCCCGTGGTGATCTCCATGCTGCAGCACAAGGCCACGGAGACCGCGGTCACCGCGCTCGGCGACGTGCTGAGGACGCACCCGGGCACGAGCGAGGTCCTGATCAGGCTCAGCGGCTCCCGCAAGGTCGAGGTGATGAAGCTCGGCGTCGACCTGCGGGTCAATCCGACGCCGGGGCTCTTCGGCGACCTGAAGGTGCTGCTGGGACCTGCCTGCCTGGACGCCTGATCCCGCATGCGGGTCGTCCGGCGCTCACTGGAAGTACCGGACGGCGCGGGCAGGACGCCTAGATGACGTAGTCGGTGGCCGTCGGCGTACCGTAACTGCCGCCGTGGTAGAGCAGGGGAGCGCCGTCGGGTCCGATGTTCCCGGCGATCACCTCGGCGACGACGACCGCGTTGTTCTCGAAGGAGAGGCGCATGCTGATGCGGCCGACGAGCCACCCGGCGACGTCCTTGAGGATCGGCACGCCCTCGGTCCCGGCCTCCCAGTGGTCGCCGGTGAACCGGTCCTTGGTGCGGGCGAAGCGGTTGGCCAGGCCTTCGTTCTCCGTGCTGAGCATGTGGACCCCCACGAAGTTCGTGTTCGCGACGGCGGGCCACGAGGAGGACGTGCGGGCCATGTTGAAGGAGAACCGCGGCGGCTCGGCGGACAGCGACGCGACGGACGTCGCGGTGAAACCGTAGGGGACGCCGTCGTAGGTCGCCGTGATGATGGCCACGCCGGCGGCATGGCGGCGGAAGACCTCGCGGAACGACTCGCCGTGGAGTTCGGCGGACTGCAGGCCTGCCGGCGCGGTGCTGGGGTTGTTCACGTGGTTCCTCCGGGGATCGACGGCGGTGGACAACGCGGTGCGGATGGGCCGGTCCGAGGCGGACGGCTGTTCACGCTGCCACCCCCACACTAGGCGCGTGCCCGGGGCGAGGAGTGGTTTGTTAATGTAGAAGTCATGCGCGCTGACGAGGAGCCGGACACCGGATCAAGCAACTATCCGCCTCCGGTCTATGCGGTGGCAGAGGACCGGCGCTCGGTGCCGCCGGCGGGCGTGTTCTGGTGGCTCGGTTCGACGATCCTGCTCGGTGCGGTCGTCGGCGCGGGCTGGTGGCTCCTTGCCCCCACGGGGCGGCTCTTCGGCGATCCGGCGTCGGCGGACCAGTGGCTGCTCCGCGATCTCACCCTCGCCGGTCTGGAGTTCGTGGCCGGTATCGCCGTGGGGACCGTCGTCGCCCTGCGGCTCGGGCTGCCGGGAGTTGTGGCGCGCATCGTGGCCGCCGTCGGAGGGTCGATCCTCGGATCCGTCCTCGCACTCGCGGTCGGCGAGGGTCTCGCCTTTCTGTTCGGACCCCACGGGCGTGCCGAGCTGCCCGGGTCCGATTTCGTCCTCCAGTCCTACGGCGCCCTCCTGATCTGGCCGGCCGTCGCCGCCCTCATCATCTTCGCCACGGCCCTGATCGGCCTGGCGCGCCGGCGGTCCTGACCTCGGGCGGCGTCCCCGCCCGATCCGCAGCAGCTCCGCCCGGGGTCCCGGTAGACTCTCAGGGTGAATCCAGCGCCCAGCAGCTTCCCGACCGTCGGCTTCCGCACCATCGACCTGCGCGGGCGGGCGCTGTCGCCGGGTGAGCTCAAGCGGGCCATGCCGCGCGCTGCCGCCAGCGCCCACTCGTCGGAGGCGGCCGTCCAGGCCATCATCGACGACGTCCGCGCGCGGGGCGTCGACGCCCTCCGGGACCTCGCACGACGGTTCGACGGCGTGGAGCAGGAGCACCCGCGCGTGCCGGCCGAGGTCATCGGGGCGGCAGTCGCGGGGCTCGACCCCGAAGTGCGGACGGCGCTGGAGGAGGCCATCCGGCGTGCGCGCATCTTCGCGTCCGCCCAGGTCCCCACGGAC
Organism: Arthrobacter sp. MDT1-48-3; assembly: GCF_054511015.1. Classification (NCBI taxonomy): domain Bacteria; kingdom Bacillati; phylum Actinomycetota; class Actinomycetes; order Micrococcales; family Micrococcaceae; genus Arthrobacter; species Arthrobacter sp. MDT1-48-3. The sequence continues at coordinate 373,052 of NZ_JBTNDL010000004.1, read as the reverse complement.
GTCGAGGTCGAGGTCGCGCCCGGCGCCCGCCTCACGCACAAGTGGATCCCGGTCCACCGTGTGGGCCTGTACGTCCCGGGCGGGCTCGCTGTCTACCCGTCGTCGGTGGTGATGAACGTGGTGCCGGCGCAGGCAGCCGGCGTCGGGTCGATCGCCCTCGCCTCACCCCCGCAGAAGGAGTTCGGCGGCTGGCCCCACCCGGTCATCCTCGCCGCGGCGTCCATGCTCGGCATCACCGAGGTGTATGCGATCGGCGGGGCCCAGGCCGTCGCCGCCCTGGCCTACGGGATCGCGGGGACGGCGGACGGCTCCGCGCAGCCGGCCATCGAGCCGGTCGACGTCATCACCGGACCCGGCAACGTCTTCGTCGCCACGGCCAAACGCCTGGTCCGCGGGCGGGTCGGTATCGACTCGGAGGCAGGGACCACGGAGATCGCGGTCCTCGCCGATGCGACGGCCGACGCCGACCTCGTGGCAGCGGACCTCGTGAGCCAGGCCGAACATGATCCGCAGGCCGCGTCCGTCCTGATCACGGATTCCGAGCAGCTCGCGGCCGCCGTCGTCGAGGCCCTCCGGTCCCGGGTCGCCCGGACGCGCCACGCCGAGCGGGTCCTCACGGCCCTCTCGGGGCCGCAGTCCGGCGTGGTCCTCGTCGACGACATGGACCACGGCATCGCCGTCTGCGACGCCTATGCCGCCGAGCACCTCGAGATCCAGACCGCTGATGCCAGAGCCGTGGCGGGACGGATCCGGAGTGCGGGCGCCGTCTTCATCGGCAGCTACAGCCCGGTCAGCCTCGGCGACTACTGCGCGGGGTCCAACCACGTCCTGCCGACGGGCGGGACCGCGGCCTTCGCGTCCGGCCTGAACGTCACGACGTTCCTGCGTGCCGTGCAGCTCGTCGACTACGACCGCGAGGCGCTGCGGGAGGTGGCGACGTCGATCGTGGCGCTGTCGGCCGCGGAGAACCTGCCCGCGCACGGCGAGGCGGTCACGGCGCGCTTCCCGACGGCTGGCTCCTGAAGCCCCGGATCGCTCCTCCAGCACTACATGTGGTAATTACAGGATTGTTGTTTCACCACATCTAGTCCTAAAATGGGCAGGACGACCATCAGCGAGCGGGAGGGGAAGCCGTGTACTGTCCGTACTGCCGCAACCCCGACTCCCGGGTGGTCGACAGCCGCCTCGGGGACGACGGGTCGGCCATCCGCCGCCGCCGCCAGTGCCCCCAGTGCGGCCGCCGCTTCAGCACCGTGGAGACCACGAGCCTCAGCGTGATCAAGCGCTCGGGTGCGGGGGAGCCGTTCAGCCGGATGAAGATCATCAACGGCGTGCGGAAGGCCTGCCAGGGCAGGCCCGTCACGGAGGACGACCTGGCGCTCCTCGCCCAGGAGGTCGAGGAGAACGTCCGTGCCAGCGGCGTCGCCGAGATCGATGCGCACGAGGTGGGACTGGCGATCCTGAAACCCCTGCGGAAGCTCGACCAGATCGCATACCTGCGGTTCGCCAGCGTGTACCAGGGCTTCGAGTCGCTCGAGGACTTCGAGGATGCCATCGAGACCCTCCGCGAGCAGGCGAAGGACAACGAGCGCGTCCCCTCCGGGGCGCAACGGCCGTTGACAGCGCAATAGCGCACCGAAGACCCCGGTGGTGGCTGCGGAGGGGAAGCCGACGCCACCACCGGTTCCACGTCCGCCCGGAGGGGCAGGACAGACAGCAGGAGCCCGGTACGGATCCGTACCGGGCTCCTGCTGTGACGGGGTCAGACCGTCGGGCTGAAGAGCAGGGCGGCCTGCAGCGCCCCGCCCACGATCCCTGCGTGGTTCTTGAGCTGCGCCGGGATGATCGGCGTGCGGAGCTGCAGCGCCGGCAGGTATTCGCTGCTCCGCTTCGAGATGCCGCCGCCGACGATGAACAGTTCGGGGGAGAAGAGGAACTCGACGTGCGAGAAGTAGCGCTGCAGGCGGACGGCGTACTCGTCCCAGCCGATGCCGTCACGCTCACGGGCCACCGCTGATGCCTTCGTCTCCGCGTCGTGCCCGTCGATCTCCAGGTGGCCGAGTTCGGCGTTGGGCACCAGCCTGCCGTCGAAGATGAACGCCGATCCGATGCCCGTGCCGAGGGTGATGACCAGGACGGTGCCCAGCTTCCCCTTGCCGGCTCCGTAGCGGACCTCGGCGAGCCCGGCGGCGTCGGCGTCGTTGATCACGTGCACGTCCCGGCCGAGCACCCGGGTGAACAGGGCGTCGACGTCGGTATCGACCCAGCTCTTGTCCACGTTCGCCGCGGACCGAGCGACACCGTGCTGGATGATGGCCGGGAAGGTGACACCGACGGGCACGTCGGCTCCCGGCCCCTCGGGCCGGGAGGACAGCTCCGCGACGATCTGGGCGACCACGTCGGCGACGGCCTCGGGCGTGGAGGGCTTCGGCGTCGGGATGCGGTAGCGCTCACCGACGATCACGCCCTTCTCGAGGTCGACGATGCCGCCCTTGATGCCGGTGCCGCCGATGTCGACGCCGATGACGGTCGCGGGGAGCTTCTTCGATTTTTTCTTGTCGGTGTCCTTGGCCATGATTCTCCGTTGAAGGGTGGACCGGCGCGAGCCGGGATGAGGGTACTGCAGCGTACGGGCAGGGGTCCGCGGGGTGGCTGCGCTAGGGCAGGGTCAGGACCTCCGCGCCGCGGTCGGTGACAACGAGTGTGTGCTCGAACTGCGCTGTCCTCTTCCGGTCCTTCGTGACGACGGTCCAGTCGTCCGCCCACATGGTCCAGTCGATGGTCCCGAGCGTCAGCATCGGTTCGATGGTGAAGACCATCCCCGGCTCGATGACGCGATTGTGGGCGGGGGCGGCGTCGTAGTGCGGGATGATCAGGCCCGTGTGGAACGCTTCTCCGACGCCGTGCCCGGTGAAGTCACGGACAACACCATAACCGAAGCGCTTCGCGTAGGACTCGATGGCGCGTCCTATGACATTGATCTCGCGCCCCGGCGCGACCACACGGATCGCCCGGTTCAGGGATTCCTCGGTCCGTTCGACGAGGAGGCGGGACTCCTCGTCCACGTCGCCGATGCAGAACGTGTAGTTGGTGTCCCCGTGGACGCCGTCCTTGTAGGCCGTGATGTCGATGTTGAGGATGTCGCCGTCCTCGATCACGGTCGAGTCCGGGATGCCGTGGCAGATGACCTCGTTCAGCGATGAGCACAGCGACTTCGGGAAGCCGCGGTAGCCCAGCGTGGACGGGTAGGCCCCGTGGTCGAGGAGGAACTCGTGGCCGACGCGGTCCAGCTGGTCGGTGGTCACGCCGGGCTTCGCCGCTCGGCCCACCTCCACGATGGCCTGCGCGGCGATCCGCGCGGCGATGCGGATCTTCTCGATGGTCTCGGGCGTCTTGACCTCGGATCCGGTGAAGGGGGCGGGCGCCGTGCGGCCCACGTACTCTGGGCGGGCGATGCCGGAGGGGACGGGGCGCTGCGGCGAGACGGTGCCGGGGGTCAGGGTCCCGACGGGAGCGGTGGCGGAGGACTGGGGCATACCCTTGATCCTATAGCGGGCCGGGTCGGCCTCCCCGAGGGGGCCGTCGGCCGGATCACCGGGTGACATCGCCCCTGCCCTGGATCTAGGAGGTCGACGTGACGGAGTACTGGTTCAACGTGCGCACGCACGAGGTGGAGGAGGACCGGCAGTCGGACTGGTCCCAGCTGATCGGGCCGTACGCCACGAGGGCCGAGGCGGAGAAGGCCCTCGAGAAGGTCCAGCAGCGCAACGACGCGTGGGACCAGGACGACGACTGAGGCCCTCGCCTCCGGACGCCGCTAGAAGGTGTGCTCCGGGCCGGGGAACGTGCCGGCCCGGACCTCGTCCGCGTACGCCCTGGCGGCATCCGAGAGGACGGTCCGCAGGTCCGCGTACTGCTTGACGAACGTCGCCTGCCGGCCGCCGCGCAGCCCGGCCATGTCCTGCCAGACCAGTACCTGGCCCGTCGTGCCGGCGCCGGCGCCGATGCCGACCGTCGGGACGCGCACGGCCGCGTCGACGGCGTCCGCCGTCTCCGCCGGCACCATCTCCATCAGCACGCAGAACGCTCCGGCGTCCGCGAGGGCGACGGCGTCGTCGACGATGCGACGGGAGGCGTCCCCGCGGCCCTGGACCCGGTAGCCGCCGAGTGCATGCTCGCTCTGCGGGGTGAAGCCGATGTGGGCCATCACCGGGATGCCCGCCCGGACGAGGGCGCGCACCGTGTCCGCGTAGTCCGCGCCGCCCTCCATCTTCACGGCGTGGACGAGGCCCTCCTTCAGGAGGCGGACGGAGGATTCGACGGCCTGCTGGGGGGACACCTCGTAACTGCCGAAGGGCAGGTCCGCCACGACGAGGGCGCGTGTCGTGGCCCTGCTCACGGCGCGGCTGAACAGGATCATCTCGTCGAGGGTGATCGGCAGCGTGGTGGCGTGGCCCAGGACGTTGTTCGCGGCCGAGTCGCCCACGAGGAGCACCTCGATCCCGGCCTCGTCGAACACCTGCGCGGCGTACTGGTCGTACGCCGTCAGCATGGCGAAGCGCGCGCCCTGGTCCTTGGCCTGCTGCAGATGATGGATCCGGACCCGGCCCGGCCGTTTCGACCCGCTCGCGGTCCCCGGGGTCGACGGCGCGGCTGCTCCCCCTCCGTAGGGGGCTGGCAATTCGGCGGAAGTCATGCCACGAGACTAGCGGACCACGGCCCCGCCTCCCGGCCGTGACCCGTCCGTCCCGGGCGGGATGGACCGTACCTGCGCACCGTGTAACCGCGCGTTAATCTCGGCACGCCAGAATGGGCGGAGCCGTCGCCGCCCGCGCAGGTCAGTAGAGTGAGGACGGCAGGCGCACGCGTGCCCGGCGGCACCGAGGTACCGCCGCCGCGGCGCGCCGACGTGAGCCGACGTGAGCGACGTCGGGCATGGACAGCCCGCTGCCCCGACGGGGCGGCCCGGGGAACGAGACAAGGAATGAGGGTGGTCATGGACCGGCAGCAGGAGTTCGTACTGCGGACGATCGAGGAGCGCGACGTGCGCTACGTACGCCTGTGGTTCACCGACGTGGTCGGCTCGCTGAAGTCCGTCGCCCTCGCCCCGGCGGAAGTGGAGGGCGCCTTCGAGGAGGGCCTCGGTTTCGACGGGTCCTCGATCGAGGGCCTGGCCCGTGTCTACGAGTCGGACATGCTGGCCCAGCCCGACCCGTCGACCTTCCAGATCCTGCCCTGGCGCGGCGACAAGGAGCAGACGTCGCGCATGTTCTGCGACATCCTGACGCCGGACGGGCAGCCCTCCACCGCCGACCCGCGGGGAGTCCTCAAGAAGACCCTGGCGAAGGCCGCGGACATGGGGTTCACCTGCTACACCCACCCGGAGATCGAGTTCTACCTGCTCAAGTCCGCGGAACTCGGCCCCGACGGGCAGCCCGTCCCGGTGGACTCCGCCGGCTACTTCGACCACGTCCCCGGCGGCGTGGCCCAGGACTTCCGCCGCACCGCCGTGGCGATGCTCGAGTCCGTGGGCATCTCCGTCGAGTTCAGCCACCACGAGGCCGGGCCGGGGCAGAACGAGATCGACCTGCGCTACGCCGACGCGCTGCAGACCGCGGACAACATCATGACGTTCCGCACGATCATCAAGGAGGTGGCGCTCACCTCCGGCAGCTACGCGACGTTCATGCCCAAGCCCTTCTCGGAACATCCGGGCTCGGGCATGCACACCCACTTCTCCCTGTTCGAGGGCGACACCAACGCCTTCTACGAGGCGGGCGCGGAGTTCCAGCTCTCGCAGACCGCCCGCCAGTTCATCGCGGGCATCCTGCGCCATGCCCCGGAGTTCACGGCCGTGACCAACCAGTTCGTCAACTCCTTCAAGCGGCTCTGGGGCGGTGGCGAGGCTCCCAGCTACCTCTCGTGGGGCCACAACAACCGCTCCGCCCTGGTGCGCGTACCGCTGTACAAGCCCAACAAGGGGCAGTCCGCGCGCATCGAGTACCGGGGCATCGACTCGGCGAGCAATCCCTACCTCGCCTACTCCGTGCTGCTCGGCGCAGGGCTCAAGGGCATCGAGGAGGGGTACGAACTCCCGCCCGCCGCCGAGGACGACGTGTGGAGCCTGACCGCGGCGGAGCGCCGCGCGATGGGACACGACCCGCTGCCCGCGAGCCTGCACGACGCGATCCGCGTCATGGAGGATTCGGAGCTCGTCGCCGACATCCTCGGGGAGCAGGTGTTCGAGAACTTCCTGCGGAACAAGCGCGCGGAGTGGCACGACTACCGGATCCAGGTGACCCCGTACGAGCTGCGCCGCAACCTCAACATCCTCTAGGCCGCCCGCGGCTTGGCTAGTGTTGGCGCATGAGCCTCAACCGCAAGCTGATCAGCTACGGCTTCACGGACCTCGAGAAGAGCCGCCGGTTCCTCGGCGCTCCTGAGCTGCAGGGACTCAACGACGACGACCTGTTCGCCGGGCTGGCCGTGGCGGCCGATCCGGACCTCGCGCTGCAGTCCTTCGTGCGGCTCCTGGCCGTCGACCGCAGGGCGGTGGGTGCGGCCTTCTCGGACCAGGGCAGGCGCGCGCCCCTCTTCCGACTGCTCGGAGCCTCCGAGGCCCTCGGCGAGTTCCTCATGCGGCACCCCCGGCACCTCGACGTCGTCCGGCCCGCTCCTGCGGTCCTCCCGGTGGTCACGCAGGAGGAGCTCCGGGCCGCGCTGCTCTCCTCGGTCGACGCGGATCCGGCCGAGGCCAATCCCGTGGCGGGGGTCGGCGGGATCGAGGCGTACCGCAGGCTCAGGGTGGCGTACCGGCGCCACCTCACGGACCTCGCGGTGCGGGACCTCTGCCAATGCGCCCCCGTCGACTACCTGCCCGTGGTCGCCCGCGAGCTCGCCGACCTCGCCACCGCCGCCCTCGAGGCCTCCCTCGCCGTCGCCCGCGCGGACCTCGGCGAGGTCTACGGTGCCGACACCGTCGCCCGCGTGAAGCTCGCGGTCATCGCAATGGGGAAGTGCGGTGCCCGCGAGCTCAACTACATCTCCGACGTCGACGTCGTCTACGTCGCCGAGGGCGAGGACCTCGACGACTCGACGCTCACGAGGATCGGCACCGGCCTGGCCTCCGGGATGTCCCGCGGCGTCTACTCCCCGGGCACCGAACCGGCACTCTGGGAGGTGGACGCGAACCTGCGGCCCGAGGGCAAGGACGGGCAGCTCGTACGCACGCTGCAGTCCCACGTGTCCTACTACCAGCGATGGGCGAAGACCTGGGAGTTCCAGGCTCTCCTGAAGGCCCGGGCCGCGGCCGGCGACCCGGAGCTGGGCCGGCGGTACGAGGAGGCGATAGCCCCCTTCATCTGGGCGTCGTCCCAGCGCGAGGGATTCGTGGAGGCCGTCCGGGCCATGCGGCGCCGGGTGACCGACAACATCCCCCGCGACGAGGAGGCACGCCAGCTCAAGCTCGGACCGGGAGGCCTGCGCGACGTCGAGTTCACCGTCCAGCTGCTCCAGCTCGTGCACGGCCGGCTCGACGAGTCGCTGAGGGCCAGGGACACTGTCTCCGCGATCGGCGCGCTGAGCGCCGGAGGGTACATCGGGCGCTCGGACGCGCTGGACCTCGACGACGCCTACCGGTACCTGCGGGTCCTCGAGCACCGGATCCAGCTCATGCAGATGCGCCGGACCCACCTCATGCCGGAGGACGAGACAGCCCTCCGCGCCCTCGCCCGGTCCTCCGAGGGATGCATGGTCACGGTGCGGCCCAGCGCGCAGAGCCTCCACGACACATGGCAGCGGACGAGGAAGCTCGTCAAGCGCCTCCACGAATCGATCTTCTACCGGCCCCTGCTCAACAACGCGGCGACACTGCAGCCCGAGGACGTCCAGCTCACGGCCGAGGCCGCCCAGGCCCGCCTGGCTGCCCTGGGTTACCAGGACCCGCGCGGCGCCATGCGCCACATCGAGGCGCTGACCGGTGGCCTGCGCCGACGGGCGATGCTGCAGAAGCAGCTGCTGCCCATCCTCCTGGCCTGGTTCGCCGACGGGGTCGATCCCGATGCCGGCCTGCTCGGATTCCGGCGGCTCAGCGAGTCCCTCGGCGAGAGCCACTGGTACCTCGGCATGCTGCGCGACTCCAACGCGGCGGCCGAGCGGCTCTGCGCCGTCCTGTCGAGCAGCCGCTTCATCACCGACCTGCTGGAGGTCTCGCCCGAGTCGACGAAGTGGCTCGGGTCCGACGCCGAACTGGTCCCCGACACCTTCGACACCCAGTGGCAGGAGATCCGGTCGAAGATGTCGCGGCATCCTGCGCCGAACGAGGCCATCCGGCTGATCCGGCTCATCCGCCGCCGCGAACTGCTCCGCATCGCGATAGCGGACAGCTCCAACCTCCTGTCACAGCCAGAGGTGGGGGAGGCCCTCGCCGACGCCGACCGCGCCGCCATCCTCGGTGCCCTGCACGTGGCCGAGAACCAGGTGTTCGGGCAGGAGGAGCAGCTCACCCACGTCGTCGTCATGGCCATGGGACGCCAGGGCGGTCGGGAGATCACCTACGGGTCGGACGCCGACGTCATCTATGTCCACCGCCCGCTGCCCGGGGCCGACGAGGCGGCAGCGCAGAAGCAGGCCGAGGCTGTCGTCGCCCGCCTCGCCGCGCTGCTGACCCAGCCGTGCAAACCGCCGGTCCTCGCCGAACGGGTCCTCGAGATCGACACGGCACTGCGCCCGGAGGGCAAGCAGGGCGCGATGGTGCGCTCCATCTCCTCCTACCGGGAGTACTACCGCCGGTGGTCCCTCGTCTGGGAGGCGCAGGCGCTGCTGCGGGCGCGGCCGCTCGCGGGCGACGACGACCTGGCCGCCGAGTTCCTCGCGCTGATCGATCCCGTGCGGTACCCGCAGGACCTCGGCGAGACCGGTGTCCGGGAGATCCGGCGCATCAAGGCGCGCGTGGAGTCCGAGCGGCTCCCGCGCGGCGCCGACCCGTCCCGTCACCTCAAGCTGGGCCGTGGCGCCCTCAGCGACGTCGAATGGCTCGTGCAGCTCCTCCAACTGCAGCACGCCCACGCCGTTCCGGCCCTGCGGGTCCAGTCGACCCTCGCCGCCCTCGACGCCCTCGGCGACGAGGGACTGCTCCCGTCGGAGGACGTCGGGCTGCTGCGCGACAGCTGGACCCTCGCGACCCGGATCCGTGCCGCGAACGTCATCTGGAGCGGGCGCGGCTCGGACCTGCTGCCGTCGTCGCGTCGGGACCTCGAGGCCGTGGCTCGATGGTGCGGGTACGGCCCGGGGAGCGGATCGGAGCTGGAGGAGGACTACCTGCGGCTCACGCGGCGCAGCAGGGCCGTGTTCGAGCGGCACTTCTACGGGTACTAGGCAGCCGTCCGGGGAGACGACGACGGCGGCCCCCCGCTGTCGGGGAGCCGCCGTCGTCGTCGGTGCGGGTGCTGCTAGACGCCGTAGTAGAGCTCGAACTCGTAGGGGTTCGGGCGCAGCGAGAGCGGCTTGATCTCCATCTCGCGCTTGTACTCGATCCAGGTGTCGATCAGGTCCTGCGTGAAGACGTCGCCGGCCTGCAGGAACTCGTTGTCCGCCTCGAGGGCCAGCAGGGCCTCCTCGAGGGAGCCGGGGGCCTTCTGGATGTCCTTCGCTTCCTCGGCCGGGAGCTCGTAGAGGTCCTTGTCGATCGGATCGGCGGGCTCGATGCGGTTCTTGATGCCGTCGAGGCCTGCCATGAGCTGTGCGGCGAAGGCCAGGTACGGGTTCGAGGAGGGGTCCGGCGCACGGAACTCGATGCGCTTCGCCTTCGGGTTCGAGCCCGTGATCGGGATGCGGATACCGGCGGAGCGGTTGCCCTGCGAGTAGACCATGTTGACGGGGGCCTCGAAGCCCTTGACCAGGCGGCGGTAGGAGTTGACCGTCGGGTTCGTGAAGGCGAGGACGGCGGAGGCGTGCTTCAGCAGGCCGCCGATGTACCAGCGGGCCGTGTCCGAGAGGCCGGCGTAGCCGCGCTCGTCGTAGAACAGCGGCTGACCGTCGCTCCACAGGGACTGGTGGCAGTGCATGCCGGACCCGTTGTCACCGAAGATCGGCTTCGGCATGAAGGTGGCCGTCTTGCCCCAGGCGTTGGAGACGTTCTTGACGATGTACTTGAACTTCTGCAGGTCGTCCGCAGCGTGCGTCATGGTCGTGAACTTGTAGTTGATCTCGGCCTGGCCGGCGCCGCCCACCTCGTGGTGCGAGCGTTCGACCTCGAGGCCGGCCTTGTCCAGCTCCACGCAGATGGCGTCGCGGAGGTCGGCCTGCTTGTCGACGGGGGAGACCGGGAAGTAGCCGCCCTTGAACGGCGTCTTGTTGCCCAGGTTGCCGCCGACCTCCTCGCGGCCGCTGTTCCAGGGCGCCTCGATGGAGTCCACCTTGTAGAAGCTGCCCTGCGGGGAGGACTCGTACTGCACGTTGTCGAAGATGAAGAACTCGGCCTCGGGGGCGAAGAACGCCGTGTCCGCGATGCCGGTCGAGGAGAGGTAGGCCTCGGCGCGTTCGGCCACGCTGCGGGGATCGCGGTGGTAGGGATCGCCGGTGCGCGGATTGACGATGGAGAAGTTCAGCGCGAGGGTCTTCTCGGTGCGGAACGGGTCGATGAACGCCGTCGTCACATCCGGGATGAGCTGCATGTCGGATTCCGCGATGCCCTGGAACCCGCGGATGGAGGAGCCGTCGAAGAGCTGGCCGTGGATGAAGAAGTCCGCGTCGACCGACTTGGCGGGAACGTTGAAGTGCTGCTGCACTCCGGGGAGGTCGGTGAACCGGACATCGACGAACCTGATGTCTTCGTCGGCGATGAACTTGAGGACCTCGTCCGCATTCTTAAACATCGAATCATGCTCCTAACGCATGGCTGGGTGATGACCCGGCGCCAGCGCGTGTCCCTGCACCGCACGGGATGTCACGAGCTCTGGCAGGATGGAACGCTGCCGCCGACTCGTTCCAACTGTAGGAGCGGGCAGTTTCTCGCTGGTGTCGTCATTGTTTCCGGGACGTTACAGAAGGGGAACTGCGCCTCCCACCCTAGCGCCCCCGCGGAGGCGGAGGCATAATGCGGACCCCTCCACCCGGTCCGCGGGTAGGCTGGAACGGTGGTGAACAGAAACGACATCGGCTCATGGATGGAAGGTCCGTCGCCGTCGGGCAACCAGCAGTGGCCCGGGCAGCGGCTCGGACGGCCGGAGTCGGGGCCGGGGTCCATCGCCCGCTTCGGCCCCAGAGCCGGTGCGCTGCTCATCGACTGGATCCTCTGCTCGCTGCTGTCGGCCGCGTTCTTCGGCTACGACGGCTTCGCGACGCTGTACATCTTCCTCGTGGAGCAGGTCCTGTTCGTCGGCTTCTTCGGCTACAGCATCGGGCACCGGCTGCTGCGGATGCAGGTCCAGACGCTCGACGGCCGACCCGCCGGCTACCTGACGGCGCTCATCCGCAGCGTCCTGCTGTGCCTCGTCATCCCGGCGCTCGTCATCGACAGCGACCAGCGCGGACTCCACGACCGCGTCCGCAACACCGGCCTGTTCCGCATCTGAGGACGTCGTCCCGTCCTCAGAGAGAGAGCCCCTCCCGCTGCCGGCGGGAGGGGCTCTCTTCATCAGGATCGGGTGCGGGACTCAGCGTCCCCGCATCGCCTTGCGGTCCGGGCGGGCCTTGAAGGGATCGACGCCCTTCGGGATCGGCATCTTGGTGCCCAGCGCGCTCAGTCGCTTGTCGACGGCGTGGACCTCCTGCTTCGTCAGCGTCTTCTTCAGCTTCTGCACGGCCTTCGGGACCTTGGCGAGAGGGACCTGGCGGTCGCCGCGCCCCGTCTCGATGACGTGCACCGGGACGTTCGGGATGATCCGCGCCATCCTGCGCTTCTCGCCGTCGACCAGCTGCTTCACCCGGGTGGAGGGCCCCTCCGACACGAGGATGACCCCCGGCCGGCCGATGACCCGGAACACCGCGTCCTGTGTGCGGGGGTTCACGGCGACCGGCTGCTCCTGCAGGATCCATCCGCGGCGCAGGACGCTCAGCGCTGCACCGGCAGCGCCGGGCTTGCCCTCGATCTGCGAGAACGCAGCACGTTCGGCCCTGCGGGAGAGGATGAAGATCGCCGCGAGGAACGCGAGCGGGATCGCGATGATCATGAGGGTGATGATGTTGTCGATCAGCAGGCCGATCAGCAGGCCCACCGCGATGATGCCGACGAAGGCGAGCAGCATGAACCAGACGGCGCTGGGGTCGTTGCGCCGCGTCATCTTGAAGACCTCGACGATCTGCTTCATCCGCCCGGTCTTCTTCGGCCCCTTCTCCGCTTTCGGCTTGCGGGAGAAAAGACGGCGTTTGGGCGTGGGTGAGCCTGAAGGATCGATCGTGTGCGACATAGTTCTTCGATTCTACGGGATGGCCGGGAAGTGCCGACTGAGCAGGCACCCCGTGGCGGCGGGTGGGAGTCGCGTCAGCCGGCGAGGAGCGAGGAGGCTTCCTGCGAGGCGGAGCCCGACTCGTCGAGGTGGGCGAGTTCGGCCGGCAGTTCGAGCCCCTTCTTGCGCATGGCGCGGGCCCAGAGACGGCCCGCACGGTAGGAGGAGCGGACGAGGGGGCCGCTCATGACGCCGAGGAAACCGATCTCCTCGGCCTCCTGGCTCAGCTCGACGAACTCGCCGGGCTTGACCCACCGGTCGACGGGGAGGTGGCGTTCGCTGGGGCGCAGGTACTGCGTGATCGTGATGAGGTCGCAGCCCGCGGCATGGAGGTCCCGCAGCGCCTCGGAGATCTCCTGCCGCGTCTCTCCCATGCCGAGGATCAGGTTGGACTTCGTCACCATGCCGTGGTCGCGTCCCTGGGTGATGACATCGAGCGAGCGCTCGTAGCGGAACGCCGGCCGGATGCGCTTGAAGATGCGCGGCACGGTCTCCACGTTGTGTGCGAAGACTTCGGGGGCGGCATCGCAGATGGCCGCGATGTGCTCGGGCCGACCGGAGAAGTCCGGGATGAGGATCTCCACGCCCGTGCCGGGGTTCATGCTGTGGATCTGCCGGATGGTCTCGGCGTACAGCCAGACCCCCTCGTCGGGCAGGTCGTCACGCGCCACGCCCGTGACGGTCGCGTAGCGCAGGTTCATGGACCGCACCGACTGTGCGACCTTGAAGGGCTCACTGCGGTCGAGCGGCTGCGGTTTGCCGGTGTCGATCTGGCAGAAGTCGCACCGCCTGGTGCACTCGGACCCTCCGATGAGGAAGGTGGCCTCGCGGTCCTCCCAGCACTCGAAGATGTTGGGACACCCCGCCTCCTCGCACACGGTGTGCAGCCCCTCCTTCTTCACGAGGTTCTTCATCGCGACGAATTCGGGACCGATGTTGACTTTCGCCTTGATCCAGTCCGGCTTGCGCTCCACCGGCGTCTCGGCATTGCGCGCCTCGATGCGCAGCAGGCGGCGACCCTCGGGTGCAAGGCTCACAGTAAAGCTCCTTCTGACGGGGTGTTCCGGGAGGGGCCGGCCGCGCGCGTGTCGGCGGCGTCGGCAGTGCCGATACGGGGTGCGTCGGTGTCGTCCTCGCCCACCAGCACCGCCTCATTGTTACGCAGTCCGGCCTCTATTAGCGAAACGATCTCCACGGGAGTGACGGTCCTGCCGCATTCGGCGGAGATGGAGGTGACGCCGGCGTCACTGATCCCGCAGGGGACGATCTGCTGGAACGGCGCGAGGTCGTTGCTGCAGTTGACCGCGAAACCGTGCATCGTGACGCGGTCCTTCACCCGGATGCCGATCGCCGCGATCTTCCGGGCGGGTCGCTCGTCCGTCGCCGCCAGCCATACTCCCGAGCGGCCCTCGATCCTGATGCCATCGATCCCGAAGTGGAGGAGCGAGGTGATGATGACCTCCTCGAGGATGTGGACGTACTCGGCCACGCGGGCCGGATCCCGCAGCGCGAGGATCGGGTACCCCACGAGCTGCCCCGGTCCGTGCCAGGTGAGTTTCCCGCCGCGATCCACCGGGACCACGGGTGTGCCGTCGAACGGTCGCTCGTGGTCCTCCGTCCGCTTGCCCGCGGTGTAGACGGGCGTGTGCTCGAGGAGCAGGACCGTGCTGGGTGCGGTGCCGTCCACGACCTGCGCGTGAAGGGCCTTCTGCCGGTCCCAGCCGTCCGTGTACTCGATGTAGTCCGGAGCGAGTCCGACGCGCGACAGTACGAGAGTCATGAAGCAAGGGTAGTCCGGTGGACCGACACATCGCGCCGTCCTGCTCCGCGGTGGCCGCGTCGGGGTCGATCAGCCCTCCGTTCCCTTCTCCGGCAGTTCGAACGTCGCGCGGAGCCGCACGAGCCGCCACTCCCGTTCGGCGCGCCGCACCTCGAAGTGGAGGACGGGGGAGAACCCGCTCGTCTGCGCGCGGAAACGCCAGAAGTCGGCCCTGAGGCCGCGCGTCGGAGCAGTCCCCTGCGACGGAGACGGAGCCACCGGCAGCGCGCGCCAGGTGGACCAGTGCATGCACCCGTCCACGACGTGCCAAGCCGACCCGCGCCAGTGCAGACAGGAGGGCCGTGACTCACCGCCGGTGGCGTCGAACGTGAGTGCGACCGCGTCATCGAACGTCCGCCAGGAGCCGACCGGATCCGCTGGTGAGGGAATCATGACCTACCTGCCTTCGGTGTATCTGAGGATTAAAATTAGAACACATATTCGAAGCCGTGGCCGGGTGGATCAGCGATGCGCTCGGGCCTGTGGATAACGCCGGTCACCCGCTCTCATGCCCTAGAACTGATGCATGAGCGATCCCACGGCATCAGCACGACCCGCGGACCATGCGTCGACCACGGCAACGCTGCACGAGGTCCGGGCGGACGCCCGCTCGACTCCCCCCGATGCCGAGGAGGTCCCCCGGCCGGTGGCCGCGGGCTTCCGGGTCGGACGGCTCCTCGGCCGCGGCGGGACGTCCGCCGTGTGGCTCGTGACCGACGACGACGGTCGATCCTTCGCGCTCAAGGTCCCCGTTGCGCCCCGGACGGCAACGCCAACGCAGGCTTCCCCGACATCCGCCCTGGTCGCGGGACGGCGTGGGCGCCGCGCCGCGGGACCCCCCGACGGCGGATTTCCGCCCCGCGCCGGAGGGCAGCGATCGTCCGACGGTGCCGATGGGCCGTACGGGCTGTCCGGGCCGCACGGGCCGTCCGATCGGACGGACGACGACATCTCGCGCGAGCTGCTGACCCTCCAGCGGTTCCGCCACGACCACCTCCTCAGGGTGCTCCGCATCGTGGGAACGGACGCGGGTCCCGGGCTGCTGATGGACCTCGCTCCCGGTGGATCCCTGCTCAACCTGGTCACCAGCCGCGGTCCCCTCCCGATCCCGGAGGTCGTCACGGCCCTGGCGCCCATCGCCCAGGTGCTCGCCCACCTGCACGGTGCCGGGGCACTGCACGGGGACGTGACGCCCGGCAACATCCTCTTCACGCAGGAGGGCAAGCCCCTGCTCGGCGACTTCGGGACCGCGCGGCTCCTCGGGGCCGATCCCGTTCCGGGCGCGGGCACGCCCGGCTTCATCGACCCGCTGCGCGACGGTTCCTTCGACACCGGAGCGGATGTCTTCGCCCTCGCAGCGGTGTCGTGGTTCGCGTTGACCGGCCGCGTCCCCGGGCCCGCCGAGCACCGCCCGCCGCTCGCGCTGATCATCCCGGACGTGCCGCCGCAGCTCATGGAGCTCATCGAGGACGGCCTGGACCCGTCCCGGGCCCGACGGCCTACCGCCGACTCCTTCGCCCGCGTGCTGCTGTCCAGCACCGAGCCGGGGCCGGTCGACCTCGTACCGGCCGTGCATCCCAGCGTGCTGCCGCACCTGCTGACCAGGCGTACGGGCACTGCTCCCTCCGGCCTGACCCGGCGCTGGAAGTGCGTCGCAGGTGGCCGGGGCCGGGACCGGGACCGGAAGGACGGGCGACCGCGTCCGCGCGGGGCGACCGCGGGCCGAAGGACTCCCGGGGTTCCCGCCGTCGGCCGGGGAGGTGTGCGGCCCGGACCCGGGCGCATCCGTACGCTGCTCGCGATCGTCTCGGGGGTGGCTGCCCTCGTGCTGCTGCTGGGGGGCATCGCGCTGACGCTGGGCGGGCCCGGTGCGCCGGGCGCGGACCGACCGGGGGCCGCCACTTCCGGCGGTGTGATCGTCCCGGCCCCGGAGAGGGCGACGGGAGAGGGTTCGGTGGTGGACGGCGGGCGGTCAGGGGGAGCCGCACAGGAAGAAACCCGGCAGGAAGAAACTCGGCAGGAAGGTGGCGGGCAGGAGAGGGCCGGGGACGAAAGGGCAGGACAGGACGATGCCGCGCAGGGAGGAGCCGGGCAGGAGCAGGCGGCTCCAGGGCCTCCGGATCCGCAGGCGCCGGCCGGGGTCACGCTGGACGCCGACCCGGTCACGGCGCTCGTCGGTCTCGCCGCCCTCCGGGCCGAGGCCTTCGCGACCGCCGATCCGTCCCTGCTGGCGACCGTCGACGTCCAGGGCTCACCCGCGATGTCGGCCGACCAGGAGGCCGTCACCGCGCTCGCGGCCTCGGGGCGGAGCCTCCGGGACCTGTCCATCACGATCCGCGATCCTGCAGCACTCGGTGGGGAGGAACAGGCGGCGATGACGGCGGTCGCGGGCCTTCCGGCCTCGACGCCACCTGCCGGCACGGAGGTGTCGCTGGTCCGGGCGACGGCGGCCGTGTCCTCCTACACGGAGGCGGCAGGCCCGGCAGGGCTTTCTGCGGACGCGCCGCGCCCGCTGATGGCAGCGGGCCTGCAGGACCTGATCTTCGTCCTCTGGGACTCCGGAGGCGGCTGGCGCATCCATTCGGTCGTGTCACCCGGGTGAGACGACCGAATGGATGCGCCCGCCGTCCTAGCCGGTGACGCGCCGGTGGACCCAGGCGGCGAGCGCTTCCGGCGTCGGTTCGTCGAAGGTGAAGCCCGCTGCTGTCAGGGCCCGCGGTTCCATGCGCGCGCTGACCAGCAGCAGTTCGTACCCGAGCTGTCCGATGACCGCCTTCAGCAGGGCGCCCGGCACACGGAACCATACCGGGCGGTGGAACACCCGGCCGAGCTGCAGCGTGATCGTATCGAGGGTCGCGGGAGCGGGTGCGCTCAGGTTGACGGGACCGGACAGGGGTGCCGTGAGCAGGAACTCGAGGGCCCTGACCTCGTCGTTCAGGCTGATCCACGGCCACCACTGGCGTCCCGAGCCGAGCGACGTCCCGGCGAACAGCCGGATGGGGACCAGCAGGTTGGGGAGCGCGCCGCCCTCCTTCGCCATCACGATCCCCGTGCGGGCCAGCACGACGCGCACGGCGTCCGGGGCGTTGCGGGCCTCGGCCTCCCAGCATCGGCAGATATCGGCCAGCAGGGTGTCGCCGGAGGCGGAATTCTCCGTCAGCAGCTCATCATCCCGGTCCCCGTAGTAGCCGGACGCCGACTGGCTGATGAAGACCTGCGGCGGATCGGCGGCCGCGCGCATGGCCTGCACCAGCGTCCGGGTGGGGAGGATGCGCGAGGAGTAGAGGGTCTCCTTGTAGCCCCTCGTCCAGGGACCACCCGCGATGCCCGCGCCCGACAGGTTGATCACGGCGTCGGCGCGTTCCACGGCCGCGACGTCCAGCTCACCCGAGGAGGGGTTCCAGCGGATCTCCCCGGGGCCTTTCGGAGCGCGCCGTACGAGGCGCGTGACCTCGTGGTTCTTCTCGAGCTGGCGGATGAGGGCTGTACCGATGGTCCCGGACGCGCCGGCGAGGAGGATACGCATGGCTCCATCGAACCACTTGTCATCGCCGAGCGGTATGGCGGCGTCGTCGCGGGCGGCGTCCTCGGGCCCCGGCCCTGCAGCGCGCGGCGGTCATCCCGGTGCCAGCGGTCCCGTGGCTAAGATCGACCGATGGACTCCGATTACCTGCGCTATCCGCATATCCACGGCAACCGCGTCACGTTCGTCGCCGAGAACGACGTGTGGGTCGCGCCACTCGAGGGGGGCCGCGCGTGGCGGATCTCGGCCATGCAGCTGGCTGCGAGGAACCCCTGTTTCTCGCCGGACGGCACGACCATCGCCTGGACGGTCGTGCAGGGTGGAGCGCCGGAGGTCGTCGCCGCTGACGTGGAGGGCGGGAATTTCCGCAGACTCACCTACTGGGGCCACCAGAGTACGCGTGTCAAGGGATTCACCGCGTCCGGTGACGTCCTTGCCACGAGTGCGTTCCGCCACGAGGACTCGCGCCTCAGCTGGGCCTACCGCGTGCCGGTCGACGGGTCGGAGCAGACCGTCATCCCCCTCGGTCCCGTGGACACGATCGCCGGGGATCCCCTGTCAGGCGACGGGGAGCCCGTGGTCATCGGCAGCGTCCTCACCCGCGAACCGGCCTGGTGGAAGCGCTACCGGGGCGGCACGGCCGGCAAGTTCTGGATCGACGCCGACGGCAGCGGTGATTTCCGGCGCCTGCTGCCCGAGGTGGACGGCAACCTCGCGGACCCCATGTGGGTGGCCGGCCGCCTCGCCTTCCTGTCCGACCACGAGGGTCACGGCAACCTGTACTCCGTGGACCCGCAGGGTGGCGACCTGCGCCGCCACACCGACCACGACGAGTACTACGTGCGGCATGCGAGCACGGACGGCACCGGCGTCGTCTTCGAATCGGCGGGGACCCTGTGGCACCTGCCCTCGCTCGGCGGGGAGGCCGTCCGGCTGTCCATCGCACTCGGGTCGGCGTCGACCGCACGCCGCCCCCAGCCGCTCAAGGTCGATCGCCACCTGGCCTGCGCCTTCCCCACGGCCGACGGGAGGGCATCGATCATCGAGGCGCACGGCACCCTGCACTGGCTCACCCACCGGGACGGTCCCTCACGCGTCGTCGAAGCCGCGGCGGGTGTCCGGGCGCGCCTCGGCCGTCCCGTCGGCTCCTCGCGGGTCGCGTATGTCGCGGACACGGAGGGCGAGGAGGCCCTCTACATCCGGGAGGTGTTCGCACCTCCTGGGAGGATCGCGGCGTCCGATGTGTCCGCCGGGGACGGTGAAGCAGCCCGGGTCGGCGCCCAGGCCGTCGCCGCCGACGACGTCCTGCAGCGCGTAGCCTTCGACGGGCGTTTCCGGGCCTCGGCGCTCGCCGTCAGCCCGGACGGTACGCGCATCGCCGTCGCGTCCGAGACGGGGGCGCTGGACGTCGTCACGCTCGCGTCGGGGGAGCGCCGGCGGATCGTCGCGACCGACCAGGGGCCCATCGAGGCCGTGACGTTCTCACAGGACTCGGCGTGGCTGGCCTGGGCGGAACCCATGGCGCAGGAGGGGACGCGCAACCGCGTGCGCCTCGCCGCCGTGGCGGCGCCCGAGGAGGTCATCGATGTCACCGACGGTCGGTTCCGTGACTGGTCGCCCACGTTCACCCGGGACGGGAAGTACCTGGCGTTCCTCTCGGACAGGAGCTTCGACCCCGTCTACGACACCCACCGGTTCGACCTCAGCTTCCCGGCCTCGACGAAACCGTACCTCGTGGCGCTCGCGGCCGGCACGCCGTCCCCCTTCGGACCCACCGCTGCCTCCGCCGGGAAGGACGCCGGGAAGGACGCCGGGAAGGACGCCGGGAAGGACGCCGGGAAGGACGCCGGGAAGGACGCCGGGAAGAACGGCACAGCCCCCGACGCGGCCGGGGAGGCCCCGCGCGTCGTCGTCGATGCCGAGCTCCTGATGGCGCGGACCATCGCGCTGCCCGTCGGGCAGGGGACCTACGACGTCCTCCGGGCGGTCGAGGGCGGGCTGCTGTGGACCGCCGGCGACATCGGGGGCGTCACTGGGGACGGCCGTGCATCCTCCTCGGAGGAGGAGCCGCCGCGGCGGCTCGAGCGCTTCGATCTCGCCCGGAGGACCGTCGAGGTCCTCGCGCGGGACGTCGACGCGTACGAGGTCAGCGCCGACGGCTCGACGGCGGTGCACACCTCGGGCGGCAAGGTCACGGCGATCCCCACCGATGGCAAGGTCGACGCCGATTCCCCGAGGTACGTCGATGTCACCCTGGACCGCATCCGCGTGATGCTCGATCCGGTCAGCGTCTGGACCCAGGCGTTCGAGGAGGCATGGCGCCTGCAGCGTGATTTCTACTGGACGGAGGACATGGCGGGTATCGACTGGGCGGGGGTCCGGGAGCGGTACCTGCCGCTCGTCGCCCGGCTGGGGAGCCACGACGACCTCGCGGATCTGCTGTGGGAGCTGCACGGTGAACTCGGGACCTCCCACGCCTACGTCGCTCCGGTCCTGGTCACCGAGCCCGGGGGCCACCAGGGGTTCCTCGGCGGGGAGTTCGCGCCGGCCGACGGTGGCTGGGCCGTCACGAAGGTCTTCGCGACGGAGTCCTCGGACCCGAAGGCCGTCTCGCCCCTCAGTGCACCGGGGGCCGCCGTCCAGGCCGGCGACGTGATCGAGGCGATCGATGGCGTACCGGTGCCGGCCGCCTTCGGGCCGGGGGTCCTCCTGGCCGGAGCAGCCGGGGTCACCGTCGAGCTGACGGTGAGGTCGGGTGCCGGCGGAGGTTCGGGGGGAGACGCCGTGGAGCGGCGCCGCGTCGCCGTCGTGCCCCTCCGCAGCGAGGAGCGCCTGCGCTACCAGACGTGGGTCGCGGCCAATCGGGCGGCGGTGCAGGAGGCGTCCGGCGGGCGCTTCGGCTATCTGCACATCCCCGACATGGTGGCGCACGGCTGGGGCCAGCTGCACCGCGACCTCGACCGGGAGACGGCACGCGACGCGCTCGTGGTGGACGTGCGCCGCAACCGGGGCGGGCACACCTCGCAGCTCGTCGCGGAGCTGATCGGGCGCCGCGTCACGGCCTGGTCGATGCCTCGTGGAGAAGCGCCGGGCACGTACCCGGCCCACGCACCACGCGGGCCCGTGGTCGTCCTGACCGACGAGTTCGCGGGGTCCGACGGCGACATCATCACGCAGGTCGCCAAGCTGCGCGGGATCGGGCCCGTGGTCGGCACGCGGACGTGGGGCGGCGTCGTCGGTATCGACGGGCGCTTCAAGCTCGCGGACGGGACGGGCGTGAACCAGCCGCGCTACGGCTTCCACGTGACGGATGGGATCGGCTGGTTCATCGAGAACCATGGCGTGGATCCGGACGTCGAGGTGCCCTTCCCGCCGCACGCCCACGCGGCGGGCGAGGACCCCCAGCTCGAGCGGGGCGTCGGGATCCTGCGGGACCTGCTCGCCGAGGATCCCGCCGCCGTGCCGCCGGCCAGGGAGGGCTACCCCGCGCTGCGGCCCGGTCCGCTGCCGCCGCGTCCGCAGGACCTCCTCGGCCAGTAGTCCCACGGCTGCGGGCGAGAACGAGAAGGGACCCCGGACGATGTCCGGGGTCCCTTCTCGTTCGCGTGCGGAGCTCAGCCCTGGAGCGTCGCGGTGAGCGAGATGTCCTTGACGGCGGCGAGGGCCTGCGACACGGGGCAGCCCTCCTTGGCGGCCTGCGCCAGGCGCTGGAAGTCCTCCTCGGACAGGCCCGGCACGGTGGCGTCGAGAGTCAGTCGGATGGCCGTGATGCCCGTTCCTGGCTGGAAGTCGACCTCCGCCTTCGTCTCGACGCGCTCGGGTGTCTTCCCCTCTTCGCCGAGGGCGTGGCTGAAGGCCATCGAGAAGCAGGCGGAGTGCGCGGCGGCGATGAGTTCCTCGGGGCTCGTCTTGCCCTCGGACTGCTCGGCACGCGCCTTCCAGGTGACGTCGTAGGTCCCGATACCGGACGAATCCAGCGTTACCTGGCCTGAGCCGGAGGGGAGGTCGCCACTCCAGACGGTGTGGGCTGTGCGTACGGTAGCCATGGTTCTCCTTGCGGTCGGACCGGCGCGGATGTCACGCCGGGGTTCTTCATACCCATCCTAGGGAGCCCCGGGGCGGAGTTCCATCACGGGAGGCGGCCTCCGCCGGGCCTCGAGCGGTCCTCCGCAGGGCGTCGGACGCACAGGAGCCGCCTCCCTGGTGGGAAGCGGCTCCTGTGCGGCCGGCCGGAGCCGGGGATGGACTACAGGCCGAGATCGGCCTCGAACGCGCCGCCCTCGAGGCGGGCCTTCAGCGTCTGCAGGAAACGACCCGCATCCGCGCCGTCGACCAGTCGGTGGTCGTAGGTCAGGCTCAGGTACATCATCGACCGGATGGCGATGGTGTCGTCGCCGTCGACGCCCGTGATGACCACGGGGCGCTTGACGATGATGCCCGTGCCGAGGATGCCCACCTGCGGCTGGTTGATGATCGGGGTGTCGAAGAGCGCTCCGGCCGACCCGATGTTCGTGATCGTGAAGGTGCCGCCCGAGAGTTCGTCGGGACCGATCTGGCCGTTGCGGGTGCGGGCTCCGACGTCGGCGATCTTCTTGGCGAGTCCGCCGAGGTTGAGGTTGCCGGCGTCCTTGATGACGGGAACGAGCAGGCCCTTCTCGGTGTCCACGGCGATCGCGAGGTGCTCGGCGTCGTGGTACGTGACCTCCTTCTTCTCCTCGTCGAAGGATGCGTTCAGCTTCGGGTGCTGCTTGAGCGCCTCGGTGACCGCCTTCGAGATGAAGGGGAGGAAAGTGAGCTTCGCGCCGTTCTGTGCCTGGAAGGTGTCCTTGGAGGACGCACGCAGCTTCGCGATGCGCGTCATGTCGACCTCGATCACCTGGGTGAGCTGGGCGGAGACCTCGAGCGACTCGCGCATGCGCTTCGCGATGGTCTGCCGGATCCGCGGCGCCTTCTCGACGGTGCCGCGGAGCTTGGACGGCTCGACGGCGGGAGCGGCAGGCTTCGACGGCGCGGCCGGAGCCGGTGCCGCGGGCGCCGACGGTGCGGCGGGAGCCGGCTGCTGGGCCTTCTGCGCCTCCGCTGCCTCGAGGACGTCCTGCTTGCGGATGCGTCCACCGACGCCGGTCCCCTTGACGGTGGACAGGTCGACCTTGTTCTGGTTCGCGAGGCGGCGGACCAGGGGAGTCACGTAGGCGGTGGCGTCCTGGTTCCCGGAGTCCTCCGACGGCGCCGGCTCCTGCGCTGCGGCCGGCTTCTCCTCGGCGGCGGCGGGCTCGGGCGCGCCGCTGGCGTCGTCGTCGGGCTCGGAGGTCGTCGATGCGCGCTGTGCCTCCTGGCCTGCGCCCTGCTTCTCGGTGGGGGCGTCGTTGCGCTCCTCGGCCGGTGCGGCCACGAGCGGCTCACCCGACGCGGCCTCGACCTTCTTCGGCGCGGACGCGCCCGATCCGATGACCGCGAGAACGGCGCCGACCTCGGCGGTCTCGTCCTCGTTGACGCGGATCTCCTGCAGCTTGCCGGCCACGGGCGAGGGGATCTCGGTGTCGACCTTGTCGGTGGAGACCTCGAGCAGGGGCTCGTCGACCTCGACGTCGTCGCCGACGGCCTTGAGCCAGCGCGTCACGGTACCCTCGGTGACGCTCTCGCCGAGGGCGGGGAGGGTGACCTCGGTGCCTTCGCCGGAATCGGAATCGTCGGAGGTCTCACTCGCTGCGGGTGCGGCATCCGCCTGGGGGGCTTCCTCGGCGGCGGGCTGCTCGGGCTCGGCCGGGGCCTCCTCGGCGGCGGGAGCGGCGCTGCCGGCGTCGGAGGAACCGCTACCCGAACCGTCCCCGATGCGTACCAGCGGTGCGCCGACCTCCGCGGTCTCGTCCTCCGCGACCAGGATCTCCTCGATGACTCCGGCGATGGGCGAGGGGATCTCGGTGTCGACCTTGTCGGTGGAGACCTCGAGGAGGGGCTCGTCGACCTCGACGCGGTCACCGACCTGCTTGAGCCAGCGGGTGACGGTGCCTTCGGTGACGCTTTCACCGAGAGCGGGCAAGTTCACGGATTCAGACATAATGCGCCCGTTTCTCCTTCATAGATCGTTCCTTGGCAGCTGGTCGACGACCGGGGCCCGCTCAGCTGGACGTGCTTGCAATTCCTGGTTCCGAGCTTAGTCCACGCCCTCGGGGCGTGGACCAGGCTCGGGGTGGTGCGGGTGCCCGGCTCAGCCGTGCAGCGGCTTGCCGGCGAGGGCGAGGTGCGCCTCGCCGAGCGCCTCGTTCTGCGTGGGGTGGGCGTGGATCAGCGGGGCGACGTCCTCGGGGTACGCCTCCCAGTTGACGATCAGCTGGGCCTCACCGATCTGCTCGCCCATGCGCGTGCCGAGCATGTGCACGCCGACGATCGGGCCGTCCTTCTCGCGGACGAGCTTGACGATGCCGCCGGTGCCGATGATCGAGCTCTTGCCGTTGCCGGCGAGGTTGTATTCGTGCGTCTCGACGCGGTCGTCGCCGAACTTCTCGCGTGCGGCCTTCTCGGTGTAGCCGACCGATGCGATCTCGGGATCGCTGTAGGTGACCTTGGGGATGTTGAGGTCGGCCACGACGACGGGCTTGAGGCCGCCGATCTCCTCGGCGACGAAGATGCCCTGCTGGAAGCCGCGGTGGGCCAGCTGCAGTCCGGGGACGATGTCGCCGATCGCGTAGATGTTGCCGACGCCGGTGTGGAGGCGCTCGTTGGTGATGACGAACCCGCGGTCCATCGTGAGGCCCGCTTCCTCGTAGCCGAGGTTCTGCGTGACGGGGCCGCGGCCGACGGCGACGAGCATGAGATCGGCCTCGAACGTCTTGCCGTCCTCGAGGGTGACGACGACGCCGTCGTCGTTCTGCTGGACCGACTTGAACCGGGTGCCGGTGTTGAACTTGATGCCGCGCTTCTTGAACGCCCGCTCGAAGTTCTTGACGATCGACGCGTCCTCGTTCGGGACGAGGGAGGGGAGCGCCTCGATGATGGTGACGTCCACGCCGAAGGACTTCCAGACGGACGCGAACTCGCAGCCGATGACGCCGCCGCCGAGGATGACCACGGTCTTGGGGACGAAGTCCATCGTGAGGGCCTGGTCGGAGGTGATGACCTTGCCGCCGATCTCGAGGCCGGGGAGGCTGCGCGAGAAGGAACCGGTGGCGAGGATGATGTGCTTGCCGGTGTAGACGGTGCCGTCGACGTCGATGGTGTTCTGCGACGCGAGCTTGCCCGAGCCCTCGATCACCGTGATGCCCTTGGACTTGATGAGGCCCTGGAGTCCGCGGTACTTGCCGGCGATGATGCCGTCCTTGTACGCGTTCACGGCGTTCATGTCGATGGACTCGAAGGTCGCCTTCACGCCGTACTTCTCGGAGTCGCGGGCGCCGTCGGCGATCTCGGCCGAGTGCAGGAGTGCCTTGGTCGGGATGCAGCCGTTGTGGAGGCAGGTGCCGCCCAGCTTGCCCTTCTCGATGAGTCCCACGGTGAAGCCCAGCTGCACCGCACGGAGTGCGGCAGCGTAGCCGCCGCTTCCTCCACCGAGTACCAGGATGTCGAATTCTTGCGCAGTTGCCGATCCGGCCACTTGAACGCTCCCTCGCGTGGTCTGTTGACGCGCAGGACGCGTCGGTTGATAAATCGATTGCTGATGCGGTCGCGGGGCACACGGCGGGTGCTTGGTGTGCTCTCGTTTTTCACCCTATCCCCAGAACAAGCCCGCATCCACTTGAAGTGTGCCGAGGACGTGCCGTCCGCGCCCGGATGTGCCCAGCGTCACGCGAACAGGTCGGGCAGGTCGGGCAGGCTGGGTGGGTGCCGCGGCGGTAGTCCGCCGCGGCACCCGTTCCGTCAGGCGGTGCGGGCGAGCACGTCCTCGACGTAGGCCAGCAGGGTGCGGACGCCGACGCCGGTTCCGGCCTTCGGGGTGTAGCCGTAGGGGGACCCCTCGTTGAAGGCCGGTCCGGCGATGTCGAGGTGCGCCCACGGGATCTTCTCGCCGTCGACCTGGCCGACGAACTCGCGCAGGAACACGGCGGCGGTCATCATGCCGCCGTGCCGTTCACCGATGTTGGCGATGTCGGCGACCTGCGACTCGAGGCTCGGACGCAGTTCCTCGGGCAGGGGCATGGGCCAGAACTGCTCGCCCGCGCGGTCCGCGGCGGCCTTGACGGCGTCGCGGACCCCGTCGTCGCCCATGACGCCGGAGACGCGGGTGCCGAGGGCGATCATCTGGGCGCCGGTGAGGGTGGCGATGTCGATGATGGCGTCGGGGGACTCCTCGCTCGCGGCGGCAAGCCCGTCGGCCATCACGAGGCGGCCCTCGGCGTCGGTGTTCAGGACCTCGACGGTGCGGCCCCCGTAGATGGACAGCACGTCCTCGGGGCGCTGCGCGGAGCCCGAGGGCATGTTCTCGGCGAGGCAGAGCCACGCCGTGACCTTGGCAGGGAGGCCGAGTTCCGCGACGGCGAGGAGCGTGGTGAGGACGACAGCGGCGCCGGCCATGTCCAGCTTCATGGTCTGCATCCCTGCGGCGGGCTTGAGGGAGAGTCCGCCGGAGTCGAACGTGATGCCCTTGCCCACGAGGGCGAGGTGCACGGCCGAGTTCGCGGGGGAGTACTCCACCTTCACCATGCGGGGAGGCCGCGTGGAGCCCTTGCCGACGCCGAGGATCCCGCCGTAGCCGTCGCGCTCCAGGCGCTTCTCGTCCATTACCGTGACCTTGACGGGGAGCCCCCGCGAGAGGTCCTTCGCGGCCTGGGCGAACGTCTCGGGGTAGAGGTGGCTCGGCGGCTGGTTCACGAGGGAGCGCGTCGCGTTGACGTTCTTGCCCAGGATGGTGGCGCGCCTGAAGGCAGGCGCGAGGTTCACGTCGTCGGCCGCGGACGTGTGGACGACGACGGTGCGGACGGCGGCCTGGTCCTTCGACGGGGCCACGGTCCCGTCGGCCCTGATCCCCGACTTGTGGCCCTCGTAGCTGTAGGCGCCGAACGCGGCACCCTCGGCGACGGCGGCGGCGGCGGCGACGGTGCCGGCCGGGAGCGCGAGCACGACGATCTCCAGGCCGGTGAGCTGGCGGACGGCGGCACCGGCGGCACGGCGCAGGGTCTCCGGGGACAGTGCCTCGCCGTCGGCCACGCTGCCCACGCCGGAGAGGACGAGGGAGTCGGCTCCGGTGTCGGGCAGCCCGGGAAGGCGGCGCACCTCGTCGGCGGCACCGGTGATGCCGAGCACCTGGAGCGAGTCCCCGAGGGCGCGCGCCGCCTTCGGGGGCAGCGGGCTGTCGAGGAGGACCGGCCCGTCCGTCCCCTTGGCGACCGCGATCACGAGCGCGTCACTCGGGATCTTCTTGAGGTCCTTCGCGGAAGCCGTCAGGTGTAGTTCGGTCGTCTTGATCACGGAATATGTCTCCTCGTGTCCGGATGGGTTGTCCAGGTTCTGCGCGGCTCCGGCATCTGGTGGTCCGGGAACCGTCCTGACGATCGTAGTCGCTGCCCCGCGAGGTGCGGCGTCGCCGAGGGCGGGGCGGTCGGTGGGGGTGGATCCTCCTCCCGGGACGCATCGCGTGGTACGGAATGAAGCGGGCGCGGACGGCGTTGACAGGAGCAGGACCCAACCGGAGGAGAGAGCCATGCTGGATCCACGAACCCTGTACAACACCGACGCCGACGTCTTCGGCGACCCGCGGATCAAGGGGCTCCCCCTGCTCGTGAGCCTCACCGGCTTCCTGGATGCCGGGCACGTCGTCTCGCAGGTCAGCGAGGAGCTGCTCGAAGTCCTCGAGCACGAGCTGGTGGCCGAGTTCGACGCCGACCAGCTCATGGACTACCGCGGCCGTCGCCCGAAGATCACGTTCGCCGAGGACCACCTGACCGATTACCAGCCGCACCGGCTCGAGCTGCACCGGCTGTTCGACGGACTGGGGGAGCCGTTCCTGCTCCTGACCGGCGTCGAACCCGATCTGCAGTGGGAGCGCTTCGCGAGCGCCGTCGTCGGCCTGGTGGAGGACCTCGAGGTGCCGCTCGTCTCCTGGATCCATGCCATCCCGATGCCGGTCCCGCACACGCGACCCATCGGGGTGACCCTGCACGGCAACCGATCCGACCTGATCGACGGCATGAACGCCTGGCGCCCGACCGCGGAGTTGCAGGCGTCCATCGGTCACGTGCTCGAGCTGCGCCTCGTCGAGGCGGGGAACGACGTCGTGGGTCACGTCATCCACGTGCCCCACTACCTCTCCGAGGCCGAGTATCCGCCGGCAGCCGTCGCCGGACTCGAGTACCTGGGCGCCACGGCGCGGCTCGTGCTGCCGACGGACCGGCTCCGCGAGACGGGGCGCGACGTCGAGCGCCAGATCGCCCGGCAGGTCGGCAACTCGGCCGAGGTGCAGTCGGTGGTCGCGTCGCTCGAGAAGCGCTACGACGAGTACGCGGACGGAGCCGCGCGCAGGTCGCTGCTGGTCAAGGAGAACAGCGAGCTGGCCAGCGCCGAGGAGCTCGGTGCGGCCGTCGAGGCGTACCTCGCGAGCCCGCAGGCGGAGGAGGAGTCCACGCTGCTCTGGGACACGGAGTTCCTGGGCGCGAGCCCCATCGACTACGGCAGCCACGACAGCAGCCACGAGAGCGGCGAAAGTCGTGACCGGGAGCCGGGACCAGGGGACGCCGCGGGACGCGACGACGAAGGACCGGCCGGTCCGGAGTCGCGCTCCGCGGCGTAGCCCCGTCGCCGAATGGGTCGCGATCCGGACGGCAGGCCGTCCGCCCGCGGGCGCGCTGCCGGCCACGAGCCGTAACGCGGGAGTGGATGGGTCACCCGCCACGCGATAATGGGGCTGTGAGATCCTCGAGGGCACTTCTTGTCTGGGCGGCCGGTGTCACCGCCTACCTCGTTGCAGTGACGCAGCGCACCACCTTCGGTGTCGCCGGGCTGGAGGCGACGGACCGCTTCAGCGCCTCCGCCTCGCAGCTGTCCGTGTTCACGGTGGTGCAGCTGCTCGTCTACGCAGGCCTCCAGGTGCCGGTCGGTGTCCTCGTGGACCGGTGGGGGCCGAGGACGCTCATCGTCGCCGGAGGCGTCCTCATGGCGCTCGGCCAGGCGCAGCTCGCCTTCGCGGACTCGGTCGGTGCGGGAATTGTCGGACGGCTGTTCGTGGGGGCGGGCGACGCGACGACCTTCATCAGTGTCCTGAGGCTGCTGCCCGCGTGGTTCGAGCCCCGGCGGATCCCGGTCCTCACGCAGTGGACGGGCATCATCGGCCAGCTCGGGCAGGTGGTCTCGGTCATCCCGTTCGTGGCACTGCTGTCCACCTTCGGCTGGCAGCCGGCCTTCCTCTCGGCCGCGGCCCTCTCGGTGCTCGCCGTCGTCCTCTCGATCACCGTGATCCGCGACTCGCCGCTGGCGGGGATCGAGCGCTCCCCGCAGACGCTGCGGCAGACCGGCACCTCGCTCGCCGCGGCGTGGAGACAACCGGGGACGCGCCTCGGCCTGTGGTCGCACTTCACCATCCAGTTCCCCGGCACGGTCTTCGTCCTCATGTGGGGCTACCCCTATCTGGTCCGTGCGGAGAAGGTGGGGGAGGGTGTCGCCTCCGCCCTGATGACCCTGTTCGTCGCGGTGGGGATCGCCTGCGGACCACTGCTCGGGAGGTACGTGGGTCGGCATCCCCTGCGGCGATCCACCATGGTGCTGGCGATCGCCGCCCTCATGGCCGCCGCCTGGCTGGCGGTGCTGCTCTACCCCGGACCGGCTCCGCTGCCGCTGCTGACGCTGCTGGTCGTCGCGCTGGCCGTCGGCGGGCCGGGGTCGATGATCGCCTTCGACTTCGCCCGTACGTTCAACCCCGCGGCCCGCATGGGAACCGCGACGGGCATCGTCAACATCGGCGGCTTCATGGCGTCCCTACTGTCGATGTTCGTCATCGGTGTCGTCCTCGACGTCCTGCTCGGCAGCGGCTTCTCCCGGGGTGACCTCTACGCCCTCGCGTCCTTCCGCCTCGCCATGGCCGTGCAGCTGGTGTTCCTGGCGGCGGGGGTCGTGGCGGTCGTCATCGCCCGGCGCAGGGTGCGCCGGCGGATGGCGGAGCAGGGCGTGGTCGTCCCGCCCATCCGCGATGCGCTGGCCCGTGAGCGCCGCCGCCGCCGGAACGAGAAGGCTGCCCGGAGGCCCTCCGGCGACTAGGTCGCATCGGGAACCATCCAAGCGGCGGGCTTGTCCACATGACGTCGGCGGGCAGAGCGGGGGCCCTGTCTGCATAGCAGGCTGGCGGCATGTCATCCCCTGCGAGCCCGGCACCGGGCATCCCACCGTCCCCTCCCATCGCCGTCTCGTCCCCGGCGGACATCCTGTCCTACGTCCCGCACGCCCTCGGATTCCTGCCCGACGAGAGCCTCGTGGTCCTCACGACGCAGGGCCGGAGGCTCGGCGCCACCCTGCGGGTGGACCTGCCGCCCGACGGCAGGGACTCCCGCGCGTTCGCCGAAGGGGTGGTGTCCTTCCTGCGGGGGGACGCCGACGCCGACGGCACCCTCCTCGTCGTCTACACGAAGCAGGGCTGGCCACGGCAGGCACTCCCACCCCGGCACGGACTGGTCCGAGTCGTCGAAGCGGTCCTGGAAGCCGCCGGACTGCCGGTCCACGGGGGCTGGCTCGTCTCGGCCTCTGCCTGGCGCGACTACTTCTGCAGCGACGACGAGTGCTGCCCATGGCCCGGCCGACCGCTCGACGCCGTGGTCCTCAGTCCGCTCAACGCCGAGCTGATCTTCAGCGGAAGCGCGTTCGATGCCTCGGCGTCGGACGCCGTGCTCCGCGCCGCTCCGTCCGTGGCACGACGGACCTCCTCGCCGGTACACCGCCTCCGGGTGGTGGAGGAGGCCCGCGCACGCTACGCGTCCGGCTGCGCCGGTCGCTGGACGTCCCCGGCCCAGTTCCAGGCGGTATCGGACGTGTGGGATGCGGTCCTCCTGCGGCCGGAAGCACTCGTCGTCGACGCCGAGCCCGATGTCGCGGCGTTCCTCCTGGCGAGTATCGAGTCGCGGACCGTCCGTGATTTCCTCCTGGTGAGTGCCTGTGTCGGGTCGGGCACGGCTCGGGCCGGGGTCGCGGCATGCGGCCTCATCGACGATTCCGGACCCGCCGGGACACGCGCCGACAATGGCGCGGTCCGCGGAGACCGGGTGCTGCCGGACGTGCGGGAGGCAACGGGACTGCGCGCGGCCCTGCGCCTGCCGGCATCGACGGAGCGCGGCCGGGACCCGGGGACCGGCACCGGCCGGGCGGGGAGAGCGCCCGCGGCGTCACCACCGGGTGGAGGCCCGATCGTCGGCGATGCGGGTCCGGTCTACGCGGACGTGCTGGCCGGCAGGTTCACCGGCGCCATCGCTTGGGACCGCGTGGACGGCATGACGGTCGTCCTCGGACGACTGGCGGAGGTATCGGACGGTGAGGCCAGGGCCGCCGGTCTCACCATGTCGGCCTGGTTCGAGTACGCCCGCGGACGCGGATCCAGGGCGGCGGTCTACCTCGACGCCGCGGAACGGGCGGTACCGGGGTACCGGCTCGCCCGCCTGCTCCACGAACTCCTCCGGCGCGGGGGGCTGCCGGCCTGGGCCAGGAGCAGGTCCACGGCCTGGCCGGCAGGTGCGGCGGGGAAGGATCCGACAGCCGTCCCGCAGCACGCCGGGACGGCTGAACAGCCCGGCCGATGATTTCCGGCGTGGACGCCGATCGTGAGACAATGGTAGTGAGACCCGGTTGGGTCCGCGTACCAGAACGTCACCGAGCATTTCCCGGGATCCACGCCGAAAGGCGGACCCACGGGGAATAGCGCGGGCGGCAGGGCCGTTCCCTAGGGACCCGCCCCGCCGGACACCTCTGGTGAACAGCGCGGACTTGACAGGGTCATAGTGGTGTTGTCCCTCTGATGGCACCACACACCGCCGTACGAAAGGTTCTCTGTGTCGGTCAAGAAGACAGCAGCACCGGCGTCGCCAGACGCCGGTACCACCACTACCAAGCGACGGGTAGCGGCCAAGAAGCCTGCCACGAAAGCTGCTTCGTCCGCTGCGGCCGCGAAGGCTTCGACCTCGGATGCACAGGGTTCGGTGGATACGCTCGACGGAGCGGACCCCGCCGTCGACGTCGCCGTCGAGGTGGACCCGGAGGACCTCAAGCCCGAGGCGGCCGAGGTCGGCACCACCACCGGCTTCGTCTACTCGGACGCCGATGACGACGATGCCCCCGCCCAGCAGGTCGTCTCTGCCGGCGCGACCGCCGACCCCGTCAAGGACTACCTGAAGCAGATCGGCAAGGTCGCACTGCTCAACGCCGAGCAGGAGGTCGATCTCGCCCTCCGCATCGAGGCCGGATTGTTCGCCGAAGAGAAGATCGCCGCCGATCCGGACATGGATCCGAAGCTCAAGCGTGAACTCGAGTTCGTCATCCACGACGGCAAGCGGGCGAAGAACCACCTGCTCGAGGCGAACCTCCGCCTCGTGGTGTCCCTGGCCAAGCGGTACACCGGACGCGGCATGCTCTTCCTCGACCTCATCCAGGAAGGCAACCTCGGCCTGATCCGCGCCGTCGAGAAGTTCGACTACACCAAGGGCTTCAAGTTCTCGACCTACGCCACCTGGTGGATCCGCCAGGCCATCACCCGTGCCATGGCCGACCAGGCCAGGACCATCCGCATCCCGGTGCACATGGTGGAGGTCATCAACAAGCTGGCCCGCGTGCAGCGCCAGATGCTGCAGGACCTCGGCCGCGAACCCACTCCCGAGGAGCTGGCGCTCGAGCTCGACATGACCCCCGAGAAGGTCGTCGAGGTGCAGAAGTACGGCCGCGAGCCCATCTCACTCCACACGCCCCTGGGCGAGGACGGCGATTCGGAGTTCGGTGACCTGATCGAGGACTCCGAGGCCGTCGTGCCCGCCGATGCCGTGAGCTTCACGCTCCTGCAGGAGCAGCTGCACTCGGTCCTCGACACCCTCTCCGAACGGGAGGCGGGCGTGGTCGCCATGCGGTTCGGGCTGACCGACGGCCAGCCGAAGACGCTGGACGAGATCGGCAAGGTCTACGGGGTCACGCGTGAGCGCATCCGCCAGATCGAATCGAAGACGATGTCCAAGCTGCGTCACCCGTCGCGGTCGCAGGTGCTGCGGGACTACCTCGACTGATCACAGGACCTCCGAAAGGGCCCTTCCTCCGGGAGGGGCCCTTTCGCGTACCCGCTCCGGTACCGCCGCATCCGTGAGCGTCCGCCCGCGTCCGCCCGCGTCCGTCCGCGTCCGCCCGGTGGAGAGCCCTACCGCCGGGCGGACCATCGGTGCCGGGCGGGGACTGCGATCCCGTCCCCGCCCCACGACGCAGGAAGGGCCCCTCCTGGCGGAGGGGCCCTTACGCTTCAGCGCCTGTACACGGAGCGCTTGTTCTCGGATCGTGGGGTGCGGCGTCCGACGACGATCAGTCGCCGACGACGGCCGGCTTCTCGTGAAGCCGCTTCGTCTCGTCCTGCCACTCGGACGTGAGCGGCTTCAGGTTCGCTTCGACGGCGCGCGCGTGGTGGCCGCAGAACAGAAGCTCTCCACCGGAGGACGAAAGGACGGCCCGCACGTAGGCCTGGGCGCCGCATCGGTCGCAGCGGTCCAGGGCAGTGAGTTCGCGAGTTGCTACTGCAGTGGTCATGAAAGCCTCCTCATGTGGATCGTGTACTCATATAACCACTATTCGTCGCCGCCCCTTCGCAGGCTGGGCCTCCTTTCGCTCCGGGCGTACCAGGGGGTAGGGGTTGGGTCCGGCAGGCCCGGGAACGCCCTCGGGACGCGTCTTCCCCGTCGTGTCGGCGGCACGTAATAAACTGGTCCTACTCTTCCCCCTCACCCTCCTGACGCCTGTCCTGGATCGTGCCCGTTCCGCCAAGGAGACTCTTCCCCCGTGACACCCCCCACCTCGGACTACACCGCCCGGCACCTCTCGGTCCTCGAGGGCCTCGAAGCGGTGCGCAAGCGTCCCGGCATGTACATCGGGTCGACGGACTCCCGCGGCCTGATGCACTGCCTGTGGGAGATCATCGACAACTCGGTGGACGAGGCACTGGCCGGCTACGGCCAGAGCATCACGGTGATCCTGCACGCGGACGGATCCGTCGAGATCCATGACGACGGCCGAGGCATCCCGGTGGACATCGAGCCGAAGACCGGACTCACCGGCGTCGAGGTCGTCTTCACCAAGCTGCACGCCGGCGGCAAGTTCGGCGGCGGGTCCTACACGGCGTCGGGCGGCCTCCACGGCGTCGGAGCGAGCGTCGTCAACGCGCTGTCCTCCCGTCTCGACGTGTTCGTCGACCGCGGCAGCAAGACGTACGCCATGTCCTTCCGGCGCGGAGAGCCCGGTGTCTTCAGGGACGGCCGGACGCCCTCGCCGGAGTCGTCCTTCGAACCCTTCCTCGACGGTTCGCGCCTCGAGGTCGTCGGCACGGCCAAGCGCGGGCGAACCGGCACGCGCATCCGCTACTGGGCCGACCGGCAGATCTTCACCCGCGATGCCACGTTCTCCTACGAGGAACTGCAGACCCGCGCGCGGCAGACCTCCTTCCTCGTGCCGGGGCTCCGGATCACGCTGCGCGACGAACGGAGGCTTCCCGGAACGCCGGGTGAGTCCGGTCCGGTGGAGGAGATCTTCCAGCACGACGGCGGGATCTCCGAGTACGCCGAGTTCCTCGCCCTCGACACCGCGGTCACCGATGTGTGGCGCTTCCAGGGGTCCGGCCGCTTCAAGGAGTCGGTGCCGGTCCTCGACGAGCGCGGACACAGCCAGATGGCGGAGGTGGAACGCGACTGCGACGTCGACATCGCGCTGCGCTGGGGCATCGGCTACGAGACGACGGTCCGGAGCTACGTGAACATCATCGCCACGCCGAAGGGCGGCACCCACCAGAGCGGGTTCGAGCAGGCGCTGCTGAAGACCTTCCGGAAGGTCATCGAGGCCAACGCCCGCAAGCTGAAGGCGGGCAGCGACAAGATCGAGAAGGACGACGTCTTCGCCGGGCTGACGGCCGTCCTCACGGTGCGCCTCGCCGAGCCGCAGTTCGAGGGGCAGACCAAGGAGATCCTCGGGACGTCGGCCGTCAAGGCCATCGTCGCGAAGGTGGTGGAGAAGGAACTGCAGGCACGCCTGTCCTCCTCCGCCCGCAACGACAAGGCGCAGTCGGCGCTGCTGCTCGAGAAGGTCGTCGCCGAGATGAAGTCGCGGATCTCGGCCCGGGTCCACAAGGAGACCCAGCGGCGCAAGAACGCCCTCGAGACGTCGAGCATGCCCGTCAAGCTCGCCGACTGCCGCATCGACGACCAGGAGCGCTCCGAACTGTTCATCGTCGAGGGCGACAGCGCCCTCGGGACCGCCAAGCTGGCGCGGTCCTCCGACTACCAGGCGCTCCTGCCCATCCGCGGCAAGATCCTCAACGTGCAGAAGGCCTCGGTCGGGGACATGCTCTCCAACGCGGAGTGTGCCGCCCTCATCCAGGTCATCGGGGCGGGTTCGGGGCGGAGCTTCCAGCTGGACGCCCGACGCTACGGCAAGATCATCCTGATGACCGACGCCGATGTCGACGGAGCCCACATCCGGACGCTGCTGCTGACGCTGTTCTTCCGGTACATGCGCCCGCTGGTGGAGGCCGGCCGCGTCTACGCCGCCGTCCCACCGCTGCACCGTGTCGAGGTGATCAACGGCGGGTCGAAGGCCAACGAGATGATCTACACCTACTCGGAGGCGGAGCTGACGCGGCTGCTGGCGGCCATGGAGAAGCAGGGCAAGCGGTACAAGTCGCCCATCCAGCGTTACAAGGGCCTGGGGGAGATGGACGCGGGCCAGCTCGCGGAGACCACCATGGACCCGCGGCACCGCACCCTGCGCCGCGTGCGCATCCAGGAGGCCGAGTCGGCCGAGCGTGTCTTCGGCCTGCTCATGGGAAGCGACGTCGCACCGCGCAAGGACTTCATCGTCGCGGGCGCTTCGTCGCTCGATCGGGACCGCATCGACGCCTGACCGGCGCCGCCGGCTCCGGGAGAAGCCGCACGGAACTCCCGGAACCGTCGGGGGTGTGCTTCCTCCGGATGTGCCGCCTGGTGCAGTGCCGGTGCCGGCCCCGAGACCGGGGCCGGCCCGGCCGTCCGTCAGGGGGCCTCTGCCCCGGGGGTGTAGGGCAGGCTGCACACCTCACCCGGGCTCGGGAAGTCACCCTTGAGCCCGAGCCTCACCAGCTGTCCGTAGGACTGCACCCGGCCGCCGAACGGATAGGCCTCCTCGGGGTCGTCGTTCTGCCCCGAGAACGCACAGATGGAATTGGCGTGCTCCGTGCCCTTCTCATAGTTGACCCGGTCCTTATCAGGGCCTCTTTCCACAGGGCCCGCCCCGAAGGCCGGGGACGAGCCCATACCGGTCAGTGCCAGGGCGCAGGCTGCGGCGCCGAGTAGGAATGTCTTGCGCATGACGTGCCTCGATCTCTAGAAGTGCTCCAACTTCCAGGGCGCCGACGCATGCGCGCGGTAGTGGTTGCAAACCGCGACACTGCCCAGCGCAGGTCTGCTCCCTCCGAGCCTGCTGAGGCCCGTGCCGCGAAGTCTACTAACGGCCCGGAACAGGCGGAAGAGGAGGAGTCACCGGTCTTCCGGCCGCTCGAGCCACCGACGATCGACCGGTGGCGAGGAGGAGGCGGCGCCCATCCTTCCGGGAGGTCGGGTTCAGCCGAGCAGCTCGGGTGCCACCAGGAGTGCCGGAGGGACCACCAGCAGCAGACCGGCGGCGGAGAGCGCTGCCCCCTGCTGGAGCCGGCTGAGGGGCGGCAGGGGAGTGAGCAGGCGGCGCAGCCGGTGGGCCGTCGACTGCACGTCGGCGGTACCGCCGGTCACGTCCGCTCGGACCGCCCCACCGCTCCGGCCCGTTTCGGCGAGGGGATCGTCGAGGGCGTCCGGCGACGAGGGCAGGGCGCCGGATCCGACGATGGCGATCGCCCGGACGAGCGTGGGCTCGTCCACGTGGCGGAGCGCCTCGTCGTCGGCCAGCATCTCGATCAGTTCACTGACGGCCCGCTGCGCGAGTTGCGATGTCGGCAGCCACGGCAGGGCGGAACGCCAGGCGGCGAATGCCCAGAGCAGCAGGTGATGGCGCTGGTGCAGGTGCGCGTTCTCATGGGTCAGGACGGCGTCGAGCTCGGCGCGCGACAGGAGGTCCATGAGGCCGTCGGACATGACGGTGACGGAGCGGGCCCCGCCGGGCAGGCAGTAGGCCACGGGCGCGGGGTGGTTGATCACGAGGGTCGAGGGCTGGTCGGCGGCGGGTGAGCTGAGTAGCGTGAGCATGTCGCGGTGGCGCCGACGCTGTCGCCGGATCCGGATGAATGTCAGCGCGAGGGTGAAGAGGAGGTGCGCGAACAGGAGGGTCGCCGCGCTGATGGCGAAGACGTGGACCACGCCGAGCGTCTGCGCCGATTCGTCGTCGAGCAGGATGGTGAAGAATCCGGCCGACGCCGACACGAGGTTGTCACCCAGCGGCTCGAGGCCCCAGACGAGCATGGCCCCGATCATGGACAGGCCACCGGCGAGTGCTATCGACTGCCAGAGCACCATGGCCGTGAAGGGCGCGCGTGCGGGCCAGGAGGCCCGTGACAACGCGATGGGCGCGGGCCACGCAAGGATGATCGCGAGAGCAGCGAGCAGGTACGAGGCCCAGAACACGGGCGGGTCAGCTGCCGCCGAGCAGCTTGCGGAGGGTCTCGGCCTCGGCCTCGGAGACGCTGCCGATGAACCTGGCGAGCACGGCTTCACGGTCCGGCGCCGTCACGAGCACCTCGTGCATGAGTTCGGCCGTGTGGTCCTCGCGGCTCGTCACCGACCTGTACCGGTGGGGGCGGCTGTCGCGCTCCCGCTCGACCAGGCCCTTCTTCTCCAGGCGTGAGAGGACGGTGAGCACCGTCGTCACGGCGAGTTCGCGTCCCACCTCACCCGAGGGTGCCTCCGCGATGGCGTCCCGTAGTTCGTTCGCGGTCATCGCTTCCGGCGTTGTCCACAGCAGGTCCATCACCGTGCGTTCGAGGTCTCCGAGCGTTGCCATGTTCTTCCTTCAATTTCTGCGCGATCCCGGTCCGCCTCGAACCCGGATCCGCTCCCCGCAGGGAGCGATCAAGCGTGATGCCTCTAAAGTACAGCGTCCGCGCAGACATTTCTACTCCGCGTAGAAATTGGTGTGGATTTGTTCTACGATGTGTAGAAGAACTTGTTCTACGGGTTGTAGAAGTTCCGTCGTCGCCGACGCCAGGCGCTGCTGAAAGGGCCCCATGGAAGCCTTGGAAATTGCCAGGTGGCAATTCGGGATCACCACTGTCTACCACTTCCTCATGGTCCCCCTCACCATCGGGCTGGGGCTGCTGGTCGCCGGCATGCAGACCCTGTGGCACCGCACCGGCAAGGACCACTACCTCCGCATGACGAAGTTCTGGGGGAAGCTCTTCCTCATCAACTTCATCATGGGCGTGGCGACCGGGCTGGTGCAGGAGTTCCAGTTCGGCATGGCCTGGAGCGAGTACAGCCGCTTCGTGGGCGACGTCTTCGGAGCGCCGCTGGCCATGGAGGCGCTCCTCGCCTTCTTCGTCGAGTCCACCTTTCTCGGCCTCTGGATCTTCGGGTGGGGACGCCTCCCTCGCCTCATCCACCTCCTGAGCCTGTGGGCCGCCGTCCTGGCCTCGGTGTTCTCCGCGTACTTCATCCTCGTGGCGAACTCCTGGATGCAGCACCCCGTGGGTGTCGAGATGGTCGACGGCCGGCCGGTCATGGTGGACGCCTGGGCGGTCGTCACGAACAACACGGCCCTCGTCGCCTTCCCGCACACCGTCTTCGGTGCCCTCGCCGTCGCCGGGGCCTTCCTCCTCGGCATCAGCTGGTACCACCTGTGGAAGCGGCGCCGCGACGGCCTGGACAGCCTCGGGCCGGACGGCAGCCTCGTCGTCGGGAACCCGCGCGGCGCCCGGGACGCCGTCGACCACGCCGTATGGCTCCGCTCGGCCCGGGCCGGCGCCGTCGTCGCGATGATCGCGTTCGCCGGCACCGGGATCACCGGTGACCTGCAGGGCAAGCTCATGTTCGACCAGCAGCCCATGAAGATGGCCGCCGCCGAAGCAGCGTGCCATGACGGCACGGGCTTCTCGATCCTGTCCGTCGGCAACCTCGGGGCGCAGAGCTGCGACGACATCACGGCGGTGATCGAGGTCCCCGGTGTGCTGTCCTTCCTCGCCAACGGCGACTTCACCACCGAGGTCAAGGGCGTCAACACCCTGCTGCCCGAGTACCAGGAGAAGTACGGCACCACCCTGCCCGACGACCCCATGTACGGCGAGCGCGCCGGCACCGAGATCGACTACCTGCCGGTCATGGAGGTCACCTACTGGGGCTTCCGCATCATGATCGGCTTCGGCGCGATCGCCGCGGCGGCCGCCGCCGCGGCCCTCTGGGTCCTGCGCAGGGGAACCGTCCCGGAGTCCCGCTGGCTCATGAGGCTCGCCGTGTTCGGTATCCTCGCGCCCTTCGGGGCCAACTCGGCCGGCTGGATCTTCACCGAGATGGGACGGCAGCCCTTCGTCGTCGCGCCCAACCCGGACCCGTCGGGGATCGACAGCGTGTTCATGTTCACCGCCGCCGCCGTCTCACCCGGTGTCTCCCTGGCCGAGCTGATCGCCTCCCTCGTGGTGCTCACCTCGGTGTACGCGGTCCTCCTCGTGGTCGAGGTGCGGCTGCTCGTCACCTACGTCCGCGGCGGAACCGCGTCCGCCATGCCGGAGCTCGCACACGCCGCCGAGGACGAGGACGCGGCACGCCCGCACGGCGGCAGGAAGGACGACGGCGATGTCCTGGCCTTCGCCTACTGACACCCCCTCCACCAGCTCCGCCACCGGCGTCGACATCACCCCCGCGACGACGAACCACCCTGACCCATGGAAGGCTCCCCGATGACCGAGGCACTGCCCACCCTCTGGTTCGTGCTGATCGCCGTGCTCTGGGCCGGCTACCTCTTCCTCGAGGGATTCGACCTCGGGGTGGGGATGCTCATGAAGCTCCTGGCCCGCAACGACACCCAGCGGCGCGTCCTGCTCAACACCGTCGGCCCCGTCTGGGACGGCAACGAGGTGTGGCTCGTCACCGCCATCGGTGCGACCTTCGCTGCCTTCCCGCACTGGTACGCCTCGCTGCTGTCGGCGCTCTACCTGCCGTTCCTGCTGGTGCTGCTCGGCCTGATCTTCCGTGCGGTCGCCTTCGAGTGGCGCGGCAAGCAGGACAGCGACTCCTGGCGCAACCGCTGGGACTGGGCCATCGCCGTCGGCTCCTTCACCGCTGCGGCGGGCATCGGTGCCGCGCTCGCGTTGACGACGACGGGACTGCCGCTCGATGCGAACGGTGACCGCGTGGGAGGCGCTTTCGCGTGGGCCACCCCGCCGGCGCTCCTCGGCGCGGCCGCCGTCGTCCTGTTCTGCCTCGTGCACGCCGCGGCGTTCGTGGCGCTCAAGACCGAGGGGGGCGTGCGGGGCCAGGCCGATCGCCTGTTCCGCCGCCTCCTGCCGTTCGCGCTGATCCCGTTCCTGGGCTGGACGGTC
Source organism: Arthrobacter sp. MDT1-48-3 (assembly GCF_054511015.1). NCBI lineage: Bacteria > Bacillati > Actinomycetota > Actinomycetes > Micrococcales > Micrococcaceae > Arthrobacter > Arthrobacter sp. MDT1-48-3. Next base: position 332,631 of record NZ_JBTNDL010000004.1, on the reverse strand, counting down.
CTCGTGCAGGTGCGCACCGGCTCGGTGGTCACCTGGCTCGCCGTCGTGCTCGCGGTGGCGTGCCTCACCGCGTCGTACCGCTCCGCCGTGGGAGGTCGGGACGGGCGGGCGTTCGCGGCGCTCGGCGGCGGGATGCTGGCCCTCGTGGGATCGATCTTCGGCGCGGTCTTCCCCGTCGTCCTGCCCTCCACCCTCGACCCCGCGTTCGACCTCACGGTGCAGAATGCCTCGTCCTCGCCCTACACGCTGGGACTGATGAGCGTGGTGGCCTGCTTCGGCGTACCGCTCGTCCTCGCCTACCAGGCCTGGACGTACTGGGTCTTCCGGCGGCGCGTGTCGGAGGCGAGCATCCCGGCCGCCCACGCGGTGACAGCCCTGTGAGTGGAGCCACCAGGACGGCCATGCGGCCGTACAGCACCCCACCGGCCGCCGCGGGGACCGGCGCGGGCGGGGACGGGCAGGCACCCCGCCGCCCGTCCCCGATGGCCGTGCTCAGGTCCGGCGGGCCGGCGGGGGCGGCCGGTTCGACGTCGGCCGTCTACCTTCTCGGCGTCCTCGCCGCCACCCGGGCCGCAGGGCTGGTCCTCATGGCCCAGGCCCTCGCGCTCGGCATCGCGTCCGTCGCGAGCGGGTCGCCGGACGTCCGGGCCGTCCTGCTGCAGGGCGTCCTCGGTGCCGCGCTGCGTACGATCGCGGCGTGGGGCCAGGACGCCACGGCAGCCCGCCTCGCCCTCGGCGTGCGCGAGCGCCTGCGCGAGGCCGCCCTGGTGCGCGTGCTGGACGACGGCGGCACCACGCAGGCCGCTCCTGCCGGCAGCGGGCAGGGCTCCCTCGCGGTACTGCTCACCCGCGGACTCGACGGCCTGGACAAGTACTACGCGCAGTACCTCCCCGCGCTCATCACCTGCGCCGTGGTGCCGCTGATCGTCGGCGCACGGATCCTCGCCGCCGACTGGGTGAGCGCCCTCATCATCGTCCTCACCGTCCCGCTCGTGCCCGTCTTCATGGCACTCATCGGCCTCCACACCCAGGAGCGGACGCGGCAGGCCGCGGACGCGCTGGGGCGACTGTCCGACCACCTCCTCGAACTCGCCAGGGGCCTGCCCGTCCTCGTGGGCCTGGGGCGTGCCGCCGAGCAGACGCGTGCCCTGCGCGACATCGCCGGCACCTACACGTCCCGCACCATGACCACGCTGCGCACGGTCTTCCTCTCGTCCCTCGCGCTCGAGCTCATCAGCACGATCTCCGTCGCCGTCGTCGCGGTCTTCGCCGGTGTGCGCCTCATCCACGGGGACCTCGGCCTGGAGACGGCCCTCATCGCGCTGATCCTCGCGCCCGAGTGCTACGGACCCCTGCGCGACGTCGGTGCGGCCCACCACGCCAGCGAGGACGGCGAGGAGGCCGGAGCCCGGGTCCGGGCGGTCGTCGACGCCCCGGTGGCTCCCTCCCGTTCCGGGCTGTCGTCCGCCTCCGCTCCCGCAGTGCGGGAGGAGACCGGAGTCCTCCTCCGCGTCGATCGGCTGACGGCCGGGTACGACGGCGTCCGGGAGCCGGTCTTCGAGGACGTGTCGTTCGTCCTCGGATCGGGCTCCATCACGGCGCTGCGGGGCCCGAGCGGCTCGGGCAAGTCCACCCTGATGCGGGCGCTGGCCGGGGGAGCGGCGGCACCGGCCGGGCTCCGGCTGCAGGGGAGCATCGCAGGGCCGGTGGACGGCGGCATCGCCTGGGTCCCGCAGCATCCCGAACTCGTGATGGACACGGTCCGCGCCGAACTCGCGCTGTACGCCGGGTTGTCCGAGGACGACCCCGCCATCGGGACCGGGCTCGCCGCCGTCGGCGCCGCGGACCTCGCTGGGCGGCACACGGGGGAGCTGAGCCCCGGTGAACTGCGGCGGGTCGCCGTCGCACGCGCGCTGCTGCGGGCGCAGGATCCGTCGGTCCGGCTCCTGCTGCTCGACGAGCCCACGGCGCACGTGGATCCCGCAGCATCGCGTGCCATCCGCACCGCCATCGAGGGGCGCCGGCCAGGGCTGGCCGTCCTCCTGATCGCGCACGACGACGAGACGGCCGCCATCGCATCGGCCGAGGTGCGGCTCGGCGTGGGGGGACGGCGGGATGCGACCCTCGGAGCCGCCCGTCCGGCACCGGCCGGCACGCCTGGTACGGACAGGCCGCAGGCCCCGGGACCGGACGTCCTCCCGGGCGTTCGCGCCGCCGGTCCCGGCACGTCGTGGTTTGCCGGCGCGCGCGACGTGCTGGTCCTGGTCCGGCCGTGGGACCGCCGGTTCCTGGCGGCCGCGGGGCTGGGGCTCGGCGCCTCGGTCTTCGCCGTCGCACTGACGGCGCTCAGCGGCTGGCTGATCGTCCGCGCCGCCGAGCAGCCGCCCATCCTCCATCTCCTCACCGCGATCGTCGGCGTCCGGTTCTTCGGCATCGGGCGCTCCCTCCTGCGCTACGAGGAGCGCCTCTGGCTGCACCGTGCCGTCTTCCACCGCGCCGACGAGACCCGGCTGCGCCTGTGGACCGGGCTCCTCGGGGCGGGCCGCGCCTGGCGGCTGCTCGCCCGCGGCTCGGGCGGGATCGAACGTCTCGTCGGTGACATCGACGAACTGCGGGACCTGTCCTCGCGTGCCCTGCTGCCCTTCGCGACCGCGGTCCTCACGGGGGTCGCCGCGCTGGCCGCCACCGCCGCGCTGCATCCCGCGTCCCTCGGCTGGCAGGCCCTGTCCGTCGGCGCCGCCCTCGTCGTCGCCCCGCTGATCGCCGTGGTCCGGGAGCGGGCCGCCGGAGCAGCCGCCGTGCAGGTCCGCGCCGACGCGCTCCAGCGCGTCACCGGCCTGCTGAGGGCAGCGCCGGACCTGCGGGTGAACGGCGCGCACCACGCGGCGCTGGGCTCCACCCGGCGACTCGACCGCCGCGCCGCAGCAGCCGCCCGTCGGTCGGCGGCGGCGGCCGGGACCTCGACGGCGGTGATCGTGGCGGCCTGCTGCGCCGCGTCCCTCGGCATCCTCACGACGGCCACCGGCCTGCCCGCCGACCTCACCGCCGTCCTGGTCCTCATGCAACTCGCCCTGGTGGAGCCGTTCGTCGCCGGGAGCTCGGCGGTGCAGCACTGGGGTCCGCTGGCGGCCGTCACACGGCGCATCCAGCCCTCGCTCAGTGCATCCACCACGGGCGCGGAGGGCCATCGGGGCCCCGGGGCCGGCCTGCCGGTGCGGACGGTGGCCCTGGACCGGGCAGCCATCGGCTACGAGCCCGGACATCCCGTGGTGCAGGATGTCGATCTCGACCTCCGTCCGGGACGCTGGACAGGGCTCACCGGACCCTCCGGCAGCGGCAAGTCGACCGTCATCGGAGCCCTCCTGGGTTTCCTGCCCCTCGAGGACGGCAGGCTGCTGGTGGACGGCCGGCCGGTGACGGCGGGCGAGGTGCCGCGCATCGCCTGGTGCCCGCAGGAGAGCCATCTGTTCAACTCGAGCCTGCGCGCGAACCTGCAGCTCGCACGCACTCCCGACGACCCCGCCACCCCGGCGGAGCTGAAGGCGGCACTGCAGGCCGTGGGGCTCGCCGGGCTGGTCGCCGGCCTCGAGAAGGGTCTCGACGCTCCGGTGGGTCCCGGCGGATCCCGGCTCTCGGGCGGCCAGCGGCAGCGGCTCGCCGTCGCCCGCGCCCTGCTGACCCGCTCCGGCGTCGTCCTCCTGGACGAGCCCACGGCGCACCTCGACGCCGAGGGTGCCCGCTCGCTGCTCGCGGACCTGCGGCGCGGGCTCCCGGACACGGCCGTCCTCCTCGTCACGCACGATCGGGACGAAGCGGCGCTCTGCGACGGGGTCATGGCGCTGGGCGCCCGCACGGGCGCCGAGCGGGGCTAGGCGCCGCGCCTGCCGGGCGCGCGTCCCCGCCCTGCAATACGCTGGGGTCATGAGTACCGCAGACACCCCGGATGCCCGTACCACGCGCGCCCGGGACGCCGAGGCTCCGGACCTCCCCGCCCTGCTGCAGTGGCGACCACTCGCCTACGCCGACATCGACCCCTGGCTCGAGCTGGTCAGGCGCATCGCGGAGGAGGACCAGCCGGACTGGGTGGAGCAACGCGCCGACCTCGAGCAGGCGCTGCGGGCGTCGAAGAACGATTCGCGTCGTGACACGATCGCCGGCTTCGACGGGGACGGCGTGCCGCGCGCGTTCGGACGCCTCTCCATGAATACCGGCTCCTCCCTGGTGCACGGCGCGGGCGGCGTGGACCCCGCGTGGCGCGGGCGCGGGATCGGCCGTGCCGTCTTCGCCTGGCAGGCGTGGCGGGCCGGGATGCGCCTGCTGGAGACCGGACAGGAGGAGGGGATCTTCCGGAACTACGTCGAGGAACGCAACCCCTCGCACCTTGCGCTGCTGCGGGCGAGCGGGAGCAGTATCGTCCGGTACTTCACCGAGATGACGAGGCCGCTGGACCAGCCGATCCCGGACCTGCCGATCCCTCCGGAGCTGGAACTCGTCAGTTTCGCCGAGGGATCCGACAGGAACATCAGCGAACTCGTCCGCCTCGCCCACAACGACGCCTTCCAGGACCACTGGGGCAGCGAACCCCGCGACCAGGAATCCTGGCAGTTCACGGTCACCCACCCCGAGTTCCGCGCCGACTGGAGCCTGGCACTGCTCGACCCTGCGAGGGGCGAGGTGGCGGCATACCAGCTCGCCAGCTACGACCCCGACTCGAAGGAGCTGCTCGGCCACACGGAGGGCTACACGGACCTGCTGGGCGTCCGCAGGACGTGGCGCGGACGCGGTCTCGCTCCGGCTCTGCTCGCGGAGGCGATGCGGCGGTACCGTGCGGCGGGCATCGACAACGCCGGGCTCGGCGTGGACACCGAGAATCCGTCCGGTGCGCTGGGCCTCTACGAACGCATGGGCTACGTGCCGACGCAGCGCTCGATCGTGTTCGACCTCCCGCTTCCCGCCCGCACCGGCTGAGGCACGCCGCGGGCACCCACCGGCTGAGGCACGCCGCGGGCACCCACCGGCTAGAGCAGGGTGCCCTGTCCCTCGTCGTCCGCTCCGGCCGCCGGTCCTCCGTGCACGACAGGATCCGGCGCCGACCCGTCCACCAGGCGCACGCCGGCGACGGGAGCGACGGGGCGGGACGCCTCGATGAGACCGAGCAGGCTCGGCCCGACGGCGTCGATCTGCTGGGTGAGGGGGACGCCCGAACCGTCGCGCCGCCCGTGTTCGGTGGGCAGCGCCCGGGCCACACCGTTCGCGGACGCCGCGCGCGCGGGCCCATGGCCCGCCCACGCCAGCGACAGGGCTTCCTCGCCGCGGAGGAAACGGTGGGCCCTGACCCCCGCCGTCGCCCGGCCCTTCGGGGGGTACTCGGAGAACTCGGTGACCTTCGCCGAACCGGCCGTCGTGCCGGGCAGCGCGTCGTCCGCGGCGGAGACCGTGACCACCACGCCCTGCTCGTCACCCCGGGCGATCGCGCCGAAGTGCAGGACGGCGTCCCCGGCCGCGAGCTTGATGCCCGCCATGCCGCCGGCCGTCCGGCCCTGCGGCCGTACCGCCGACGCCGGGAAACGCAGCAACTGTGCGAGGCGGGTGATGAACACGAGGTCGTCCTCGTCGCCGGCCGTCGCGACACCGACGACCCTGTCCTTCGGCTTGAGGGAGATGACCTCCCAGTCGTCACGGTTCAGCGGGTAGTCGGGCTGCACGCGTTTCACCACGCCCTGCGCGGTACCCAGGGCGACGACGCCGCTCAGCGGTGCCAGTCCCACGAGGGACTCGCCGCGCTCGAGCGTGATGAACTCCGACGACGGCACTCCGCCCGCCAGGTTCGGCACGCCGGCGGTGGGCGGCAGGGCCGGCATGTCCATCACCTGGAGGCGGATCATGCGTCCCCCGGACGTCACGGCTCCCACCTCGCCCCGGGCCGTCGAGGGCAGCACGGACCGGAAGGCGTCGTGCTTGATGCGCTGGCCGTCACCGAGCGGCTGGCGGTCGGACGTGCGGGCGAGCTGCCCCGAGGCCGACAGGAGGACCCAGCAGGGGTCGTCGGCGATCTCCAGCGGGAGGACCGCCTTGGCGCCCTTGCCGGCAGGAGCGGCGGGCAGGGTCCCCTTGAGCGGCGCCGAGGCCTCCGACTCGAGGAGCACCGTGCGCCGCGGCGTGGCGAACTGGTCGGAGAGTCCGGCGAGTTCGTCGGAGACGAGGGTCCTCAGGCGCTCCTCGGAGCCGAGGATCGCCTCGAGTTCGGCGATCTCGCGGCGGAGCTGGTCCTGTTCCTTCTCCAGCTCGATCCGCGAGTACCGGGTCAGCTGCCGCAGCCGGAGCTCCAGGATGTAGTTCGCCTGCGTCTCGGACAGGTCGTAGATGGACATCAGGCGCTCGCGCGCCGCGGACGCCTCGTCCGAGGACCGGATGATCTGGATCACCTCGTCGATGTCGACGATCGCGATGAGCAGCCCCTCCACGAGGTGCAGGCGGTCGCGCTTGCGCTGCAGCCGGTAGGAGGTGCGACGGCGCACCACCAGGATGCGGTGGGCGATGTACACCCGGAGCAGCTCCACGAGCCCGAGGGTGCGGGGCTGACCGTCGACGAGGGCCACGTTGTTGATGCCGAACGAGTCCTCCATCGGCGTGAAGCGGTACAGCTGCGCGAGGACGGCGTTCGGGTTGAAGCCGTTCTTGAGCTCGATCACGAGGCGCAGGCCGTGCGTGCGATCGGTGAGGTCCACGATGTCCGAGATGCCCTGCAGCTTCTTCGACGTGACCGCGTCCTTGATCCGCTCGATCACCTTCTCGGGGCCCACGGTGTAGGGGAGCTCGGTGACCACGAGGCCCGTGCGCCGCGCCGAGAGCTGCTCCACGGTGACCTTCGCGCGGGTCTTGAAGGACCCGCGGCCCGTCGCGTAGGCGTCGCGTACGCCGTCGAGCCCCACGATCCTGCCACCGCTCGGGAGGTCGGGCCCGGGGACGAAGCGCATCACGTCCTCGAGCGAGGCATCCGGGTTCGCGATGAGATGGCGTGCCGCAGCGACCACCTCGCCGAGGTTGTGCGGCGGCATGTTCGTCGCCATGCCGACGGCGATCCCGCTGGCACCGTTGACGAGCAGGTTGGGGAACGCCGCGGGGAGGACCTCCGGCTGCGTGAGCTGGTTGTCGTAGTTGGGGACGAAGTCGACGACGTCCTCGTCGAGGTGGTCGGTCAGCGCCAGGGCGGCCGCCGCAAGGCGCGCCTCCGTGTACCGGGCGGCCGCCGGACCGTCGTCGAGCGACCCGAAGTTGCCGTGGCCGTCGATGAGGGGCAGCCTCAGCGAGAAGTCCTGCGCCATGCGCACCATGGCGTCGTAGATGGCGCTGTCACCGTGCGGGTGCAGCTTGCCCATGACCTCACCGACCACGCGTGCGGACTTCACGTGCCCGCGGTCGGGGCGCAGGCCCATGTCCGTCATCATGTACAGGATGCGCCGCTGGACGGGCTTGAGGCCGTCGCGCGCATCCGGCAGGGCGCGCGAGTAGATCACGGAGTACGCGTACTCCAGGAAGGACTCCTCCATCTCGGTCTCGACATCGATGTCGATGATCTTCTCGGTGAAATCCTCCGGCGGTGCGGAGTTCTGGCGCCTGGCCATGTGCGGTGCGGTTCCTCAACAACTCGGGTGGGCAGATCGGGTGGTCGGCGGGCATCCGCGGTCCGCGGGCGGTTCCGGCAGCGGACCGACCCACGGTCGAGGGGATGCCGACTACCCTGAGTCTATGGTGGCGGACGGACAATACCCGGAATATTGGGAGGCTGATGTCGTCCTGCGCGACGGCGGGACGGCGCACCTGCGGCCCATCTCGCCCCTCGACGCGGACGCGGTGCAGGCCTTCCACGTGCGCCAGTCGCAGAATTCGATCTACCTCCGCTTCTTCACGTACAAGGCCACGCTCAGCGCGAAGGAGCTCAAGCGCTTCACGGAGGTGGACCACCGGGACCGCGTGGCCTTCGTCATCACGCGCGGCACGGACATCATCGGCATCGGCCGCTACGACCGCCTCGACGATCCGCTCGAGGCCGAGGTCGCCTTCAACGTCTCGGACCACCACCAGGGACGCGGGGTCGGCTCCATCCTGCTCGAGCACCTCGCCGCGGCCGCCCGCGAGAACGGCATCCGCCGGTTCTCGGCCGAGGTCCTTCCCGAGAACCGCAAGATGATCACCGTCTTCGCCGAGGCCGGCTACGAGGTCGATCGGCACTTCGACGACGGGGTCGTGATGCTGGGCTTCGACATCGATCCCACCCGCCGGTCGCAGGCCGTCATGGAGTCGAGGGAGCACCGCGCCGAGGCCAGGAGCATGGCGGAGCTCCTGACGCCGTCGTCCGTGGCGGTGATCGGCGCGAGCCGCGAGTGGGGGACGGTGGGCCATGCCCTCCTCGAGCACCTGATCGACGGTGGCTTCACGGGCACGGTGTACGCCGTCAACCCCGAGGCCTTCGAACTGCACGGCATCATGTCCCACGCCTCCCTCGCGGAGGTACCCGAGCAGGTGGACCTCGCCGTCATCGCCGTGCCGCACGAGCAGGTGGACGCCGTCGTGGAGGAGTGTGCCCGTGCAGGCGTCAGGGGACTCCTCGTGGCCACCGCAGGCTATGCCGACGACGGCGGCGACGGGCTGGCGCGCCAGCGCGCCCTCGTGCACAAGGCCAGGGCGCACGGCATGCGCGTGGTGGGGCCGGCATCCCTGGGCCTCGTCAACACCGACCCCGCGGTCCGGCTGAACGCCTCGATGGCGCCCGGCCTGCCCGAACGGGGAGCGCTCTCCCTGTTCAGCCAGTCCGCCGGCCTCGGTGTCCTCCTCTACGCCAGCGCGCGGCGGCGCGGGCTCGGGGTGTCCTCGGTGATCTCCGCCGGCAACCGGGCCGACGTGTCCGGCAACGATGCCATGCAGTTCTGGGAGGACGATCCGAGCACGCGCGCCGTGGGTCTCTACTTCGAGTCGATCGGCAACCCGAGGAAGTTCTCGCGCATCGCCCGCCGCCTCGCCCTCACCAAGCCCGTCATCGTGGCGAAGTCCGATGTCACGGGCCTGCAGCTGCCGCCGGGACACGCGGTCCGCACCACCCAGGCACCGCCGGGAGCGCTCGACTCGATGCTCCGGCAGTCCGGCGTCATGAGGGTCGAGACGACGGAGCAGCTGATGGACATCGCGCAGATCGTCGCGAGCCAGCCGCTGCCGCAGGGACCGGGCGTCGCCGTCTTCAGCAACTCCTCGGCCCTCGGCAAGGTGGTCGCCGACGGCGTGGCCTCGCAGGGCATGACCGTCGCGCGGCTGGAGGCCGGGCTCGAGCTCGACACCGGGCAGTCCGTGGCGCTTCCCGCCCTCAGGTCGGTGGTCGCGGATGCACTGCGGGATGATGCGGTCCACGCCGCCGTGGTCACGACGCTGCCCGCCCGGGGACTCCCGGCCGAGACTATCGCGGCCTGCCTCCAGCAATGCGCCGAGGAGGCCGGCAAGCCCGTCATCGCCTCGTTCACCGGCACCCTGGACACACGCCTCCAACTCGACGGCCTCGTCGCCTCCGCGCCGTCGCCGGATCCCCGGGTGACGGACCCTCGGAGGACGGCGGCGCTGTCGTCCGATCGGCTGTCACCGGGGTCCCCGGCGGAGGCGGCGGCGGGCGGCCCCGGAACGGTCCGGGCCCCCCTCGCCGGTGCGGCCCCGGAACCGCAGGCCGCGGACACGGTCCTACCCCTGCAGCGTGGCATACCCTGCTTCCCGAGTCCCGGCGCCGCCCTGGCCGCCCTGGGCGCCGTGGTGCGCTACGCACTGTGGCGCACGCGGGACCACGGCGAGTTCCTCGACCCCGACGGCGTGGACGTCGACGAGGCCGTCCGCGTCCTGGCCGGCGTCCGGGCGCGCGTCACGGATGTCGAGCTGACCCGGCTCGCCCCCGAGGAGTGCGGGGCACTCATGGAGGCGTACGGGATCCGGCTCCTGCCGTCGGTGCGGTTCGCCTCGGCCGACGAAGCGGTCGAGGCGGCCGAGCGCCTCGGCTGGCCGGTTGCCCTCAAGACCATGGACGAGCACCTCCGCCACCGCCTGGACCTCGGCGGCGTGCGGCTCAACATCGACGACGCCGAATCGCTGCGACGCAACATCACGCAGATGGCGCACGTCCTGGCGCCCTTCGGCAGCTTCGGCATGGAAGTGCAGTCCATGGCCCCCTCCGGCCAGGCCTGCAGCATCCGCGCCATCGAGGATCCCCTCATGGGGCCCGTGGTCTCCTTCGGCCTCGCGGGTGACGCCGTCAACCTGCTCGACGACTGGGCGCACGCCGTCCCGCCCCTGAGCACCGGGGACCTCGCCGATCTCGTGCGGGCACCGCGCGCCTCCCGCAAGCTCTTCGGCTACCAGGGGCTCCCTGCCGCGGACGTTCCGGCGCTCGAGGACCTCGTGGCCCGCGTGGCGCTCCTGAAGGACAACCACCCCGAGATCGCCCGCCTCGACTTCAATCCGGTCCTCGTCGCGACGTCGGGCCTTGCGGTCCTGAGCGCCGCGATCGACGTCGGGAACCCCCAGCGGCGCACGGACAGCGCCCGCCGCGCCATGCGGGACTGACGCCCGCTGGTTAGGCACAACCCGGCCCGGTGGGGGAAACTGGGGGTATGACCCCATCGCTTTCCGCCCAGCGGCGTGACCTCGATGCATCGCTCGAGCGGGCCGGCTTCTACCCGCGTCTCGTGGCCGACGTCGTCCACGACGCCCTCGACGGCCGCGAGCCGCTGTCCCACGTGGCCCACCTCGAGACGCACTTCGAGCGCACCGAGGTGCACCGGCACATCACGGTGCTCGTCCTCACCGAGGACATGCTGGTCATCACGCACGTGGACGACCAGCAGCTCGACGACGCGGGCGAGCAGGTGATGGCGCAGATCTCCACCGAATCCGTCCCGGTGAGCCAGATCCGATCGGTGGTCCTCAGCTACCTCTACGCGCAGCCGCAGGACTACAAGCCCAGCGACCAGGTCCGCGAGATGACGCTCGCGATCGCCTGGTCGGGCGGCCAGCGCCTCGACATCGGCCCCGCGAGCTGCGGCGACCCGCAGTGCGACGCCGACCACGGTTTCACGGGCACGGTGGCGCAGGAGGACATCGTGCTGCGTGTCAGTGCCGAGGCCGACGGCGCCCAGGCGGTGCAGAACGCCAAGGCCTTCGCCCGTGCCCTGAGGAAGGTGAACACGGCGAGCCCCGCGTCGGGTGGGTACGTCGGATCCGACGTGGCCCCGCGCCGCCAACCCGGCTTCGGCGGGCGCTTCAACCGCCCCCATCACCAGCGGTAGCGGTTGATGCCCTTCCAGCACCTGGAGCGCCTCCCGCCCGCGCCCGCCTACGGGACCGCCACCGTCGCCGAGGTCCTCACCAGTTCGGCCGCGGCCCTGGGCGTCGATGGCTTCGGCAACGCCCTCGCCCTGCCGGCCTCCCGCCGGATCGCCGTGGTCATGGTGGACGGCCTCGGTCTGTCGCTGCTCAGGAAGTACGCGGCCCACGCTCCGTACCTCCGGGAGAGCCTCGACGCGGCCCGAGCGCTGTCCTCGGCTTTCCCGTCCACCACGGCCGCGTCCCTTGCCTGCCTCGGTACGGGCCTCGCACCCGGCCTGCACGGCATGGTCGGCTACGACGTCCTCGATCCTGCGCAGGGACGCGTGGTCAACATGCTGGGCCGCTGGGACGCCGGCGTCGACCCGCTCGCCTGGCAACCGCACCCGACGGTCTTCGAGCGCGTGTCCCAGCACCTTCCGGTCGTCACCGTGAGCCAGCCCCGCTTCGCTGACTCGCCCATGACGCGGGCGGCCCTGCGGGGCGGCGCCTTCGTCGGCGCGCAGACCATCCACGCCCGCATCGACGCGGCGGCCGAGCAGCTGGCGAGCGCCCCGCGCATGCTCATGTACTTCTACCTCAACGACCTCGACAAGGCCGGACACCGGTACGGCGTCGACTCCGCGGAGTGGCTGCGGACCCTGGAGGACCTGGACGCCGCGCTCAGGCTCCTGGCCCGGAGGGTCCCGCCCGACACTCTCCTGCTCCTCACCGCCGACCACGGCATGGTGGACATCCCGCCGTCGCAGCGCATCGACTACTCCGAGCGCGCCGATCTCGTCGACGGAGTGGCCCACACAGGGGGCGAGCCGCGCATGCTCCACCTGTACCTCGAGCAGGATCTCGCCGTCCGCGACCGCGACTCGCTCGCCCTGCGCTGGCACGAGGCGTTCGGTACCCGGGCGTGGATCCTCCCGCGGGACGAGGCCGTGGCCGCAGGCTACTTCGGACCGGTCTCGGACACGGTGCTGCCACGTATCGGGGACCTCCTGGTCCTCGCACGGGAAGGCATCGCCCTCCTCGACGGGCGGCGCGTCCAGCCGGCCGCGTTCGACGTCGTCGGGCAGCACGGCTCGCTGACGCGGGCCGAGCGGGAGATCCCGCTGCTGGTCCTGGGCAAACCCCCCGCCGGCGGTTCCCGACGGGGGAGCGGCAAGGGTGCCGGCCGTGGCTGAGCTGTTGTTCTTCTCCGGCACCATGGACTGCGGCAAGTCGACGCTCGCGCTCCAGATGGACCACAACCACAAGGCACGCGGGCGTCGCGGGCTGCTCTTCAGCTCCCACGACCGCGCCGGCGAATCCATGATCTCGAGCAGGCTCGGCCTGCAGGTACCGGCGGTCGAGGTCTTCCCCGAGACCGACTTCTGGGTCGAACTGACGCTGCGGCAGACCATGGGCGCACGCATCGACTACGTCATCTGCGACGAGGCGCAGTTCTACACCGTCGACCAGATCGACCAGCTGGCCCGCATCGTGGACGAGATGGACATCGACGTGTTCAGCTTCGGCATCACCTCCGATTTCCGGACACGGCTGTTTCCCGGGTCGCAGCGCCTCATCGAGCTCGCGGACCGCGTCCAGGTCCTGCAGGTCGAGGCCCTGTGCTGGTGCGGCAAGCGGGCCACGCACAACGCGCGCACGGTCGACGGCGTCATGGTGGTCGAGGGCGACCAGATGGTGGTGGGAGACGTCGACCAGCCCGGCGACGAGGACTCGCCTGCGGCACCGGCTGCCGGGGCAGCCGCGGACCCGGTCACGTCCGTCCGCGTGCCGGTGGTGGGCTACGAGACGCTCTGCCGTCGGCACCACATGCGACGGCAGACGTCCCGCACGTCGCCGTCCCTCGTCTCCAACGAGATGCCGCTGCCCTTCGAGGAGAGGGCGATCCCGCCGCGCAGCGGAGGTACCCCGACCCTGCAGGACGCGGAACCGGGTGCCAGCGGCTCCTGAGCCGGGCGCACCGCAGAACGGCGCCGCCACCGACAGCGCGGAGGCACGCAGCGCGCTTCAGTCGCCCTTGCGTCCGAACACGATGTCGTCCCAGCTGGGGACGCTGGATCGTTTCGGTTTGACGCGCCGCTCGGGGGTGGCCTCCGCTGCGTCCTTGCCCTGATCCTTGATGGGGTCCTTGCCCGCATTCTTGACCGTCTGCTCGGCGGGATCCTTGTCGGGGCCCTTCGCTGCCGCCGCCGCGCCGCGGCCGCCGGCGCGTGCCGCCGGCGACCCCGTCCCCTGCTGCGTCGCTGCCGGCGGTTGGAGCCTGCGCGTCGGTCGCGCGAAGATGCTGATCTCGCGCGTATCCGTGCTGACGCCCTCGTACAGCCGGGGCGTGCCGTCCTCGTGGTGGGTGGGATCGGCGGCCGCGCTCCCGAGGACGTCGCCGCCCTGACCGTCGTCGGCGGACTCCTCGTCCGTGCCGTCATCGGTGTCGCTGCCGTCGTCCTGACCGGTGTCCGTCTCCGTGTCGGCGGCGACCCCGGACCGAGGAGCGAGGGCCAGCCCCGGCATGGGGACCTCCTCGCCCTCCGGCGTCTCCTGGTCCGCGTCCTCGTCACGGGGATGCGCGGCGGGGATGCTCCCGCGTGTCAGCAGCTCGGCGAGGGCGTCGTCGCCTTCCTCGTCGGCGCCGAGGCGCTGGCCGCGACGGGAGCGGAGCACATCGAGCAGACCGTCCTGGTCCGGCGTCGGAGCCTCGTCCTCCTTCTCCGCCTCGAAGTCGAACACACGGTCCGCCACGGCGCTGAGCCGGCGTGAGGGGAGCGGGCCGTCGAGCGGCTCCAGTTCGCTGAGCACCTGCGCCCAGCGGTTGGCGTTGGCGACGGTCTTGCGCGTGGGGTTGTACGTCCACTGGGCGGGAGGCTGTTCGCCGAGGTCCACCGTCGAATCGTCCGGCAGGTCGAAGGACGCCTCGACGTGCCAGGAGCCGTCCGGACGGCGCCAGGAGTCCCATTCGAGCGACACGGGGTCGATCCCGTAACTCTGGACACGGAAGGCGACCATGTCCCCGAGCAGTGCGGGGTCGTCCCCGAAGGCCGATCGGTAGCCGTCGTGGCTGGGCAGCGGCGTGGCGACCTCCACCCGCTGGGCCAGATAGGCCACGTAGTCGCGCTCGGCACGCACCGGTCCCTCGTACCGCTCGACGTGCGCGAGATCGAGTCCGGATTCGGCGGCGACCTGTTCGGCCGTGGCGCCCGAGCGGATACGCGACTGGATGTCCCGAGGGGTCAGATGCACCGGCGGCTTCGGCGGCTTCGGGGGTTTCGCGGGCTTCGGACGGACCGGCTCCGGAGCCTCCGGAGCCTCCGGTGATGCTGCCAGGGGTGCGTCCGGGATCCGGTCGCTCGCGGCCCGCAGCGCATCGTCGATGGGAAGGCGGTAGGACGTGCCGTCCCCGCCGCTCAACAGCAGATGTTCGCCATCCTCATGGACACCCACCAGGCGTAACTCCTGCATCAATTCCTCCAGCCGACAATAATTGCTACGTGAAACTTTGCCATTGAATGTCGGCCTTTCCTACTACGCGGTGAGGCGTGGCGGCCGGCACACCGGGAGCGGGCACAAATCCCGGCCTTTCGGCGTTGTTGGAGCCGGAGGGGCAGACCCCGGCGTTGGCCAGAGAGTATGGAGCGGAAGACAGGTATGACGACAGACTACGACGCGCCGCGCACGGCGGTCGACGACGACGACTCGAACACCCGCACGGACGTTCTCGGGAGGCATCGGCCGGCGGGGCAGACCGCGCAGATGATCGCACCGGTCGACGATGACGAACTCGAAGCGGCGGATTCCTACGATCTGCCGGGAGCTGACCTCTCCAGCGAGGAGATCTCCGTGCAGATCCTCGCCGCGCAGGCCGACGAGTTCACCTGCGCCTCGTGCTTCCTCGTCCGTCACCGGTCGCAGATCGCACTCGACAGGGGCGGGCAGCTGTACTGCATGGACTGCGAGGGCTGACACAACCACAGCAGATGTGGCACCGTCGACCGACGGCGTCGTTCCCCGTCCCAACCGGGCGCGGGCGCCGGATCAGGCCGCGAGCGCGGCCACGAGGCGTTCCGGGGTGCGGGACGAGGTCAGCCAGTAGGGTGTGCGGTCCTCGGGGTCCGTGACCTCGATGCGCACCACGGGGGAGATCCACCCCCTGATGCAGAGGTACGCGAGCCCGTTCAGGCCCGGGCCCCGCTGGTGGGTCGCGTCGTCGCCGCCGAACCACTCCACCGAGCCCAGGTACTTCCGCTCGATGCTCGCGCGCCCGACGGTCAGCGTCGTCCCGGTGACGGCGATACGCGGTGTCGACAGGATCAGCAGGGTGAACACGATGACGGCGACGACGAGCGCCGCACCGTAGCCGAATCCCATCGAGATGGGAGCGAACATCACGATCACGGCCGAGGAGAATCCCGCGGCGATCAGCCAGATCCAGGGTGAGGGCCAGAGGCGCTCCTCGTACAGGACGGCCTCGTCGGATGTGTTGCGGGGTGCTTCCCCTGGCGCGCTGGACATGGAACCAGCATTCCATCATTTGGCGGCGGTCTCATCCCGGCCGGGCCGCAGGAGCGGCGGGTGGGGCACGGTCCCTCCCTCCCGGACGGGGGCCGGGACGTCCCCGCCCTCGTCCGGGAGGAGCCACCGTCGGTGTGGCCCGGGCCTGTCGGGTAGGGCACCGGCAAAGGCGCTAAAGTGGGACGCTGGTAACCGGATAGCTTGCGTGGGAGATGCGGTCAATGGGTACACAGCAGGACCTCCGGGTCCAGATCTTGATGCTCGACGACGGCCTCGAGCCGCCCGCCTACGCCACCGACGGCGATGCGGGCGCGGACCTGCGCACCGCCGTCGACGTCGTCCTCGAGCCCGGTGCGCGGGCGCTCGTCCCCACGGGAGTGGCCCTGGCGCTTCCCCGCGGGTACGCCGGGCTCGTCCATCCGCGGTCCGGACTCGCTGCACGCCACGGCCTGACCATCGTCAACGCGCCGGGCACCATCGACGCGGGCTACCGCGGGGAGATCAAGGTCTGCCTGCTCAACACGGACCGGTCCGAGGCGGTGCGGCTTTCCCGCGGTGACCGGATCGCGCAGCTGGTCATCCAGCGGGTCGAGCACGCGGTTTTCGCCGTGGTTGACGAGTTGCCCGACAGCGTGCGGGGCACGGGCGGTTTCGGGTCCACCGGCGGCTTCGGTGCCCTCGACGCGACACCCGCGGACCTCCGCTCCGCGGCCGGCGGCTGACGCCTCCCGCAGGCGTCCGCCGCGTCGCACGGAATATCGCACCCCCACGAGAACCTCATCAGGAAAGGACCCCGGACATGGCTTTTGGGCGCCTCAGGAAGAAGAAGCAGGACGACGCCGCCGACGCGCCGCTGACGCAGGAGCCGGCGGCGGACGCCGTCGACGACGCGCCGGTACCGGCGGACACACCGGCAGCAGCCCCGGACGAGGCCGGAGCCCCCCTCGAACCGGCCGCACCCGCCGGCCACGTGGCGAGTGCCGACTACGACCGCGCCGCCCAGGGTCCGTTCGACGCCTCCGAGCAGGACACCGACCACGGCTACATCGACCTCGGTGCCCTTCGCATCAATGCCGCCGAAGGACTCCAGCTGCGCCTCGAGGTGGAGGAGCGGAGCAAGAGGGTCATCGCGGTGACGCTGGACCTGGCCGGATCCACCCTGCAGCTCCAGGCCTTCGCCGCGCCCAAGACGGAGGGGCTCTGGGACGAGATCAGGGAGCAGATCGGGACCTCCGTCGGCTCCCAGGGCGGAACCGTCGAGGAGCGCCCGGGACGCCTCGGCACGGAGCTGCTCGCCAAGCTGCCGGCACAGACGCCCGACGGGCAGGCCGGCGTCCGCGTCGCCCGCTTCGTGGGGATCAACGGACCCCGCTGGTTCCTCCGCGGTGTCTTCGGCGGCCCCGCGGCCCTGAACCCGAGCGCCGCGGCGCCCATCGAGAAGCTGTTCCGCAGCGTCGTCGTGGTCCGTGGCGACCACCCCCTGCCGCCCCGGGAGCTGTTGCAGCTCCGGCTGCCGAAGGACGCCGCAGCCGGCCCGCCGGCTGCTCCGGCTGCCGCCCGCCCGGACCTGAACCCGCTGGAGCGCGGGCCCGAGATCACCGAGACCCGCTAGCCGACGTGCCCTCCCGGCAGTACTCACCAGGCCCGGCCGGTTCGTCCATACCGACGGGCGGGCCCGCGGGTACGTCCGGTGTGCCCGCAGCGCTGCCGGAACGCGGCAGGATCAAGGCACGGGGCGTGATCGACCGGATCACCATCGCGCCGGTGACCGCATCGCCGTCGTTCACCGTCCTGGCGCGGATCGACTGGAACGGCGCCCGGGAGGACGTGCGCATCGTCTGGATGGGCCAGCGCCGCATCCCCGGCATGGAGGCAGGGGTAGCGTTGCGCTTCGAGGGCATGCTGAGCCGGGTCGACGGCCTGCCCACCGTGTACAACCCCCGCTACGAGATCATCGGCCGCCCCGAGGAGTCCTGAATGAGCCACCCCACGAACGAGCCCGGCGCGTCCTCGGAGCCTTCCGGCGCCGATGGACGCCCGGCCTCCCGCCCCGACCCGCAGCAGGCCCGGCCCACGGCGGCCGACCTGGCCACGCAGTACGCAGCCAGGTCCGGGGTGAAGCGCAACCACTCCGGCCAGATCGACGTCCTGTCCTCGATCGGTGGCGTGCAGGGACTCGCCGAGAGCATCGCGCCGGGCCTGGTCTTCACCGTCCTCTTCACGATCACCACCGACCTCCCGGTCTCGCTCGTCGCGGCGCTGGCGGTCTCCGCCGTCTTCACCGGGATCCGGCTCGTCTCGCGCACGCCCGTCACGCAGGCCCTCGCCGGACTCGTGGGCGTCGCCTTCTGCGCCTTCGTCGCCCTGCGCACGGGCAACGCGGAGGACTTCTTCCTCCCCGGGTTCTTCATCAACGGTGCCTACATCCTCGCGATGGCCGCGTCGGTGGTCCTCCGCTGGCCGTTCGCAGGACTCCTGTTCGGTCTCCTCCGCAACGAGGGCATCGAGTGGCGGAAGGATCCCGTCCGCGTCCGCGCGTACTCCCTCGCCACCTGGATCATCGTCTCGGTGCTGGCGCTGCGCCTCGTGGTGCAGGTGCCGCTCTACCTGACGGAGAACGTGGCGGCGCTGGGTTCCATGCGCGTTGCCATGGGCCTGCCGCTGTATGCCCTCGGGCTGTGGCTGGCATGGGTCGTCTCTCGGCCGCGCCCGGCCGACTCCGACTCCGACTCCGACTCGGGCATCGTCCCCGGCACGTAGCCGGGCACCCCTCGTCGTCGTCCTCGCGGCGACCGTCGCGGATCCCCTTTTTCAAGCCCGATCGGCCCGGCAGCATTCCTTGCGGAGCCGGATTCGGCAGGCCTACGATGCTGGCACTCCGGGGGTCGGTCGAACGGCGCCCGGCCCTCCATCCAGTGCCACAGGATCGCGAAGATGCGTCGAACAGGTGTCGAAGAGGAATTCCTGATCGTCGACGGCGTCGACGGACACCCCGTCGCGCTGGGCGACGTGCTGGAGCGCCTCGGCGGAGCCGACGGCCTCAGCAGTGAGATGAAGCAGGAACAGATCGAGACCTGCACCCCTCCGCGGATCGGCCTCGCCGAACTGTCCCGTGACATCACCGCACAGCGCATTCGAGCGGACGCCACGGCCCGCTCGGTCGGTGCCCGGGCCGTCGCCCTCGCCACATCACCACTTCCGGCGACGAGCACGACGACACCTGGCCTGCGCTACCAGCGGATGGTGGAGCGGTTCGGCCTCACCGCGGTGGAGCAGCTGACCTGTGGTTGCCATGTCCACGTGGAAGTGGTGTCGGACGAGGAGGGCGTCGCCGTCCTCGACCGGATCCGGATCTGGCTCCCGGTGCTGGCCGCCATCACGTCCAATTCCCCCTTCTGGAACGCCACGGACACCGGCTATGCGAGCTACCGCTCCCAGGCCTGGAACCGCTGGCCCACCGTCGGTCCCTGCGAGATCTTCGGGTCCGCCCAGGCCTATCGCGCCCAGGTGCGGGAGATCCTCCGGTCCGGGGTCCCCCTCGACGAGGGGCAGATCTACTTCGACGCCCGGCTGAGCCACCGCCATCCCACGGTGGAGGTCCGGGTGGGCGACGTCTGCCTGCAGGCCGACGACGCCGTTCTCCTCGCGGCCCTGGTGCGGGGCCTCGTGGAGACGGCAGCGCGACAGTGGCGCGCCGGCGTGGCACCCGTACCGGCCCCCGCCGTGCAGCTCCGGCTCGCCTGCTGGCAGGCCAGCAGGTTCGGGCTCGACGACCGGCTGATGCACCCGCTGTCCGGCGAGCCGCGCGGCGCGTTCGAGGTGGTCATGGCTCTGCTCGACCACCTCCAACCGGTCCTGGAGGACCAGGGCGAACTCGGCACCGTGGAGTTCCTGCTGTTCCAGCTCCTGGCGCGGGGGACCGGTGCCGGCCGTCAGCGGACCGCCTACGCGAGGGCCGGCAGCCTCGGGGACGTCATCGCCGACGCGGTGGTGGTCGGGGTCCTGTCGGCCACCCCGCTGCAGGATCCGGCCCCCTCGGCCCTGCTCAGCAGCAACCAGGAGTCGTGACGATCGACGCCGAGCACCAGGAACCCGATCGGTACGGCTACACGCCGCCCGCGCACCGGCAGGGCCGAGTCGGGGCGGACCAGGCGTTCTTCCCGACCTGCGGCAGCTCCCGCCGCCCTGGTGGTAAGTCCCACCCCGCACGGCACGTGCGCGGACCTCGACGCGATCGTGGAGATCTTCCCCCGGCGGGCCCGCGCAGCTAGCTCCCGGCCCCGTCGCTCCGCGCCGAGAGCGCGACGCGCAGTTCGTCCTCCGCCGCGATCGCCGCGAGGAAGAACATCTCGTCGCCGCCCTCGACGACGTCGTCGGGGCTCGGGGTGATGGGGGAGTCGTCCCGCAGCAGGGCCACCACGGCGCAGTCCACCGGCAGCTCGATGGAGCCGACCGTCCCGCCGACGAGCGGGGAGTCCTGAGGGACTGTGAACTCGACGATCGACGACACACCGGTCTGGAGCGTCAGCAGGCGGACCAGATCGCCGATCTCGACGGCTTCCTCCACGAGGGCCGTCATGAGGCGCGGGGTGTTGACGGCGACGTCCACACCCCACGAGTCGTCGAACATCCAGTCGTTCTTCGGGTTGTTCACGCGCCCCACGGTGCGGCCCACACCGAATTCGCTCTTCGCGAGCAGCGACACCACGAGGTTGACCTTGTCGTCACCGGTGGCGGACACCACGACATCGGCCTCCTCCAGGCGGGCATCCTTGAGCGTCGTCAGTTCACACGCATCACCGATCAGCCACTTGGCTCCCTTGAGCCCGCTGCGGCCGATCACCTCCGGCTTCTCGTCGATGAGCAGGATCTCGTGCTTGTTGCCCAGCAGCTCCCGTGCGATGGACGAGCCGACACTCCCGGCCCCGGCGATGACGACCCTCATGAGAGATCCTCCTGCGGTGCGGCCGCGAGGATGCGACCGATCTCGTCCGTCGCCGTCGTCTGCATCATGGCGTGCAGGATATCCCCTTGCTGGTAGTTGGTCTCGGCGGTCGGCAGGATCCCCTCCCCGAATCGGGTGAGGTACGCGACCCGGACCCCGCTCGCGGACTCGATACTGCGCAGGGACCGGCCCAGCCAGGCATCGCTCAACGCGAGCTCGGCGAGGATCAGCCGGCCGGAGGTCTCCCGGAAATCGCCGTTGATGGTCTGTTCCGGCAGGATGCGACGCAGCACCTGGTCGGCGCTCCAGCGCACCGCGGCGACCGTGGGGATCCCGAGCCGCTGGTAGATCTCGGCGCGCCCCGGGTCGTAGATACGGGCGACGACGTGGGGCACGTGGAACGTCTCCCTGGCGACCCGGGTCGCGAGGATGTTGGAGTTGTCGCCGCTCGAGACGGCGGCGAAGGCGTAGGCATCCTCGATCTCCGCGTACTTGAGGGTCTCCCGGTCGAACCCGACACCCGTGACCTTGCGCCCGCCGAAGGACGACCGCAGGCGGCGGAAGGCGCGGTCGTCCTGGTCGATGATCGCCACCGAGTGACCGGATTCGTCGAGCGTGTGGGCGAGGCTGACGCCTACCCTGCCGCATCCCATGATCACAAAATGAGCCACCGGGGGCACCCCTGATTCTTGGTGTAGATCCTGCCGTTCCCTGCTGTACCAGCATCAAGCCTAGTGGCTTGGTCCCGGCGCCGACGCGCTAGTCTGTGGGCTGTGCTGACTTTTCTCGAGGCCGTCAAGCGGGTGCTGGTGGGCAAGCCCTTCGCCAGCGACAGGCTGAGGAACAGGAGCCTGCCGAAGCGCCTCGCCATGCCCGTCTTCTCGGCGAGTGCGCTGTCCTCGGTGGCCTACGCCCCGGACGAGATCCTGCTGACGCTCGCGCTCGCGGGTGTGGCGTCCGTGGCCGTCTCGCCGTGGGTCGGCCTGGCCGTCATCGCCGTCCTGCTCGTCGTCGTCGCCTCCTACCGCCAGGCGGTACACGCATATCCCTCGGGCGGCGGCGACTACGAGATCGCCAAGCGGAATATCGGACCCCGCGCCGGCACCACCGTGGCGTCCGCGCTGATGATCGACTACCTGCTCACCGTGGCCGTCTCGGTCTCCGCCGCCGCACAGTACGTCGTCTCCCTCGCGCCCGGCCTCGAGGGTGGACGCGTGGTCCTCGCCGTCGTCGGCGTCGCGGTGCTCGTGCTGCTGAACCTGCGGGGCATCACGCGCGGTATCCGCGCCCGCGCCGTCATCACCTACGCCTTCCTCGCCGGGATCCTCGCGCTGTGTGCCACCGGCATCGGCCAGGCGGTCACGGGGACGCTCGCGCAGGCGCCCAGCGCGCGGTTCGAGATCGTCCCGGATGCCGCCCTCGACGCCGGCCTCGTGGGGCTGGCCGGCGCGCTCCTGATCCTCCGGGCGTTCTCCGCAGGTGCTGCGGCCCTCACGGGCCTCGAAGGGCCGGGTGCCAA
Organism: Arthrobacter sp. MDT1-48-3; assembly: GCF_054511015.1. Classification (NCBI taxonomy): domain Bacteria; kingdom Bacillati; phylum Actinomycetota; class Actinomycetes; order Micrococcales; family Micrococcaceae; genus Arthrobacter; species Arthrobacter sp. MDT1-48-3. The sequence continues at coordinate 310,309 of NZ_JBTNDL010000004.1, read as the reverse complement.
CGTGCCGCGCTTCGAGGCTCCGCACAGCCGCAACGCGGCGACGACGCTCGTGATCCTCGGCGTCGTCGCCTCGGCGATGCTCGCCGGCGTCCTCTACCTCGCGAACGCCACCCGCGTGCACGTGGTCCAGGACCCGCAGGCCCAGCTGCTGCTCGACGGCGCGCCCGTCCCGGACGACTACATCCAGGCGCCCGTGGTCAGCCAGCTGGCGAGGACCGTCTTCGACGCCGGGTCTCCCGCCTTCTACGCGGTCGTGGCGGCGACCGCCCTGATCCTGCTCCTCGCGGCCCACGCCGCCTTCAACGCATTCCCCGTCCTCGCGTCCATCCTCGCGACGGACGGCTACCTGCCGCGCCAGCTGCGCACCCGCGGGGACAGGCTGACGTTCAGCAACGGGATCCTCGCCCTCGGGCTGGGGGCCATCGTCCTGATCCTCGTGTTCCGGGCCGACGTCACGGCGCTGGTGCAGCTGTACATCGTGGGGGTGTTCGTCTCCTTCACGGGTGGCCAGCTGGGCCTCATCCGGCACTGGAACAGGACCCTCCGCAGCACGGTGGGCAAGCAGGAGCGGTGGAGGATCCACAAGTCCCGTGCCATCAACTCCCTCGGCTTCGGGCTCACCGCCGCGGTCCTCGCCGTCATCCTCGTCACCAAGTTCGAGTACGGCGCATGGATCGCGGTGCTCGCCATGGCGATCCTGTTCGCGGTGATGCGCAGCATCAAGAAGCACTACGACGCCGTCGCCGAGGAACTCGCGATCGACGACGCGGTCCGCCTGCGGGCCCTGCCCTCACGCGTGCACGCCGTGATCCTCGTCTCACACGTCCGGAAGCCGGTGCTGCGCGCCCTCGCCTTCGCCCGGGCCTCGCGTCCGTCGCGCCTGGATGCCATCACGGTCGACGTCGATCCCGAGCAGACCCGCCGAACCCTCGCCGACTGGGCGAAGTACGAGATCCCGGTGCCGATCACCGTCCTCGCCTCGCCCTACCGGGACACCATCACACCGATCCTCGAGTACATCAGGACGATGCGCCGGGACTCGCCCCGCGACCTGATCGTGGTCTACATCCCCGAGTACGTGGTGGGAAAGTGGTGGGAGCAGCTGGTCCACAACCAGACCGCCCTCCGCATCAAGGCACGGCTGCACTTCGTGCCCGGCGTGATGGTCGCCAGCGTGCCGTGGCAGCTCGCGTCCTCCGACGCGGCCCAGATCTACCAGGACCTGAAGTAGGAAGACACCATGACCGACGCCGTACCAGCCGCCGACCCCACCGAGAACCTGGACCGGGCAGCAGGCTCCGCCGCCGGCACGGCCGAGCTGACCATCGAACGGCCCGCCCACGGCGGGCACTTCGTGGCCCGGCACGAAGGCCGCGTGGTCTTCGTCCGCCACGCCCTGCCGGGGGAAGTGGTCCGCGTGCGGTTCACCGACACCGACGAGGCCGCGAGCTTCTGGCGGGCGGATGTCGTCGAGGTGATCGAGCCCTCCCCGCACCGCGTGACCCATCCCTGGCCCCTGGCGGACGCCCTCACGGCCGCCGCGAAGGGACGCTCCGCCGTCGGGGGCGCCGAATTCGGCCATATCGCCCTCGACGAGCAGCGCCGGCTCAAGGGTGCCATCGTCGAGGAGCAGCTGGCCCGCCTCGCGAAGACCGACCGGGCGGTGACGGTCGAGGCAGCGCCGGGGGAGGCACCCGACGGCCTGGCCTGGCGCACGCGCGCGGCTTTCGCCGTGGATTCCGCCGGCCGTCTCGCCATGCACCTGCACCGTTCCCACGGCGTCGTCCCCGTCCGGGAGATGCCGCTGGCCGTCGCGGCCGTCAACGACCTGCGGCTGTGGGCGCTGGACCTCAGCGGCATCGAGAGGGTGGACGTCGCCGTCCCGTCGGGCGGGGGTGAGCCGCTCGTGCTGCTCGTCCCCGCGGCGGGCACGTCCCCGCGGCGCGTCGCCTCGGTGGCCTCGTCCGTCCACGGCGCCTCCGTGGGCGTCCTCGATCCCGCGTCGGGGCAGGTCGAGCGGCTGAAGGGGAGGACGTGGCTGCAGGAGAGCGTCCTCGGCATCGACTACCGGGTCACGGGAGCCGGTTTCTGGCAGATCCACCGGGGCGCTCCCGAGGCGCTCGTGTCCGCGGTGCTCGACGGGCTGCAGCCGGCGCCGGGTGAACGCATCGCCGATCTCTACGCGGGCGCGGGTCTGTTCACCGTGCCACTCGCCCGCGCCGTCGGGCCGGAGGGTTCGGTGCTGTCGGTCGAGGGTGCGCCCGGGACGAGCCGCGATGCGCGGCGCAACCTGCACGGCCAGGACCACGTGTCGATCGTGCAGGGGCGGGTGGACGCCGTGCTCGGCCGCTGGAGCGAACCGCTCGACGCCGTCCTGCTCGACCCGCCGCGGGCGGGGGCCGGCAGGAAGGTGGTCCGGCAGATCGTGCAGGCCCGCCCGCGCGTCGTCGGCTACGTGTCCTGCGACCCGGCGTCGTTCGCCCGCGACCTCGGCTACTTCCTCGCCGCGGGCTGGTCGCTCGACTCCCTGCGCGTCTTCGACCTCTACCCGCACACGCACCACATGGAATCCTTCGCGCGGCTCCTGCCGCCGCCGGCCTGACGACGGAGGGCTCGGGCGAGCCGGGCGGACGATCGAGGCACCCCGCCGGACACCCGGACGTTAGAGTTAAGGTCAATCGAGGGCGATCCCTCGCCACGCCGAACGAACCGAGGAGGCGCCGATGGGACTCTTGGAGACGATCCACGGCCCACAGGACCTGAGCAAGCTCAGCGACGCGCAACTGTCAGCGCTCGCCGAGGAGATCCGTACCTTTTTGGTCAGCAACGTCTCGCGGACCGGAGGACACCTGGGGCCCAACCTCGGGGTCGTCGAGCTGACCCTCGGCATCCACCGCGTCTTCGACTCACCGCGGGACAGCATCATCTTCGACACCGGCCACCAGTCCTACGTGCACAAGCTCGTGACCGGGCGGCAGGATTTCAGCACCCTGCGCCAGCAGGGCGGCCTGTCCGGTTACCCGTCGCGCGCGGAGTCCGTGCACGACGTCGTCGAGAGCTCCCATGCCTCGTCCTCGCTCTCCTGGGCCGACGGCATCTCCCGGGCCCGGGTCCTCAACGGCGAGGGCGACCGCTACGCCGTCGTCCTCGTGGGCGACGGTGCGCTCACCGGCGGCATGGCCTGGGAGGCGATCAACAACATCGCCGCGGACAAGCGGCGCAGGGTCGTGATCGTCGTCAACGACAACGGCCGTTCCTACGCGCCCACCATCGGCGGTGTGGCCGACTATCTCGCCTCGCTGCGTCCCACCCTCGATTCCGTGCGCACCCACCGCGTCTACGAGCGCACCCTCGACTGGGTGAAGACCCGCATGCAGAACGGCGGCACGGCCGGCGCGTTCAGCTACAAGAGCCTCCACGCCATGAAGAAGGGCATCAAGGACTGGTGGGCACCCCAGGGCCTGTTCGAGGACCTCGGCATGAAGTACGTCGGCCCCGTGGACGGCCACGACCAGGCCGCCGTCGAACAGGCACTGCACCTCGCGAAGAACTACGAGGGGCCCGTGATCGTGCACGCCATCACGGAGAAGGGCCACGGGTACGCCCCGGCCCGGGCCCACGAGGCCGACCAGTTCCACGCCGTCGGCATCATCGACCCCGAGACGGGCGAACCGGTGGACGCCGCGGGCCAGCAGTCCTGGACCTCGGTCTTCGCGAACGAGATCGCCGACATCGCCGACGAGCGGCCGGACATCGTCGGCATCACCGGCGCCATGCTCATCCCCGTCGGACTGCACCGCTTCGCCGCCCGGCACCCGGACCGCGTGTTCGACGTCGGCATCGCCGAGCAGCACGCCGTGGCCAGCGCGGCCGGGATGGCCTTCGGCGGCCTGCACCCTGTCATCGCCCTCTACGCGACCTTCCTGAACCGCGCGTTCGACCAGCTCCTGATGGACGTGGCCCTGCATCGGGCCGGGGTGACGATCGTCCTGGACCGCTCGGGCGTCACGGGACCCGACGGCGCGAGCCATCACGGGATGTGGGATCTCGCCCTGCTCCAGGCCGTCCCGGGCCTGCACCTCGCCGCCCCCCGCGATGCCACGCGGCTGCGCGAGGAACTGCGCGAGGCCGTCGCCATCTCGGACGCCCCGAGCGTGGTCCGCTACTCGAAGGGATCCGTCGGCGCGGAGGTGGAGGCGATCGAACGCCTGCACGACGGCGTCGATGTGCTGTCCCGCCGGCCCGCCGGCTCCCGCGCCAACGACGTCCTGATCGTCAGCGTCGGGGCCATGAGCGAGCTCGCGCTCGACGTGTCGAACAGGCTCGGCGCGCAGGGCATCAGCTCCACCGTGATCGATCCCCGCTGGCTCCTGCCGGTGCGCCGCTCGGTGATCGACCTCGCAGCCGAGCACCGCATCGTGATCGTCATCGAGGACGGTGTCCGTGCGGGTGGCGTGGGATCGAGGATCCGCCAGGAGATGCGGTCCGCGGGCGTGGACACCGCGCTCAACGAGGTCGGACTCCCCGTCGAGTTCCTCGACCACGGCTCCCGGAACCAGGTCCTCGAGCGCGTCGGCCTCACCGCCCAGCAGATCACGCACGACGTCGTCGCGCAGGTCCTGGGCACGAAGGTGCCGGTCGCGAGGCCGCTCGCCGACGACGCATCGCCGGTCACCGGGCAGTTCCCGAAGCACTGATCCCTGCGGGAAGCGGTGGATCGCCGCTTCCCGCAGCACGCCACCGCCCGAACCCCGCGGGGGAGGCGTCCGCGAACGCGACGACGGCGGACACGGCCGGCATCCGTCGACGGCGGACGCCGATGAGCGGTCCGGGAACGCCCGAACCGCTCGCCCGGAGCACGAGGGACCGGCTCCTGTCCGCGAGTGCAGCCCGCACCATCGGTCCCTTTCCGGGACCGGTGTGAGACAATGGCGATGGCTGGTGGGGGAACCACATTCCCACGCCGGTCCGGTGACAGGCTTCCGTTCCGTGAGCGATGCTTCCGTCCTATCGACTCCGCCCCATCGGCGGACGTAGGCGGAATCCGCTGGCGGGACCCACCGTCCACACGGGCGGCTGAGTTGGAAAAGCGCCACTGGCCTCCGAGTGATTCCGCACCCCCATGACGGTGTGACCTCGGACGGCATGACAACGACTTCCGGTCAGCCGCCGGGCGAAGGGCCCGCGGCCGGCCGACATACCGCCCTGGAGGGCGCTGGAATGTGGACGGTGCCGCAGGGGTTTGGAGCGAGCACGCATGGATCAGTCAGAGCAGCAGGGAATCGAACAGGCAGTGACGGAAGCACCCGCTACCGCGCCGGAATCCCAGGAGCAGGCCGCACCGGCGAAGGCGCCGCGGAAGCGCCGCACCGCGAGTGCCCCCGAGGGAGCACCACCCAAGGCACCGGAGGCGTCCCCCGAGGAGGAAGCAGCCGCCCCCGTCCGCAAGCGGGCCACCCGGGCGCGCAAGCCCGTCGTGGTGACGGACGAGACCGAGGCGGACGCCATGGCCGGACCCGCCGGCGACGGAGCAGCACCGCCGGCCTCCGACGCCCCTGCAGCGACGGCCACCGCCCGTGCCCCCCGCACCCGCCGACGCGCCGCGACCGCTGAAGCCGGCCCAGCCCGTCCCGTCGAGCAGCCCGCAGCCGATGCTGCACCTCCAGCCTCACCCGCAGCCGATGCCGCAACCGCAGCCGACGCCGCAACCGCTGCCTCACCCGCCGACGCGCCCGACGCAGTCGGAGCGGACGCCGCCTCGATCCCCGCCGTTCCGGCCGAGGAGAAGCCCGCACGGGCGCGCCGTACCTCGACGAGGACGCGCAGCCGCAGGGCGTCGGAGCCCGCGCAGTCGGACGACGCCGCAGTGGCGGAACCCGTAGCAGACGGCACTCCCGCAGCAGCCGACACTCCCGCAGGGCGCCCGGAGGCCGCGTCGGAGTCCCGGCAGTCCGCGCAGCCCCAGGACGGAGCCGCGCAGGGCGACGTCACGCAGGTCGATGCCGGCCAGGAGGACACGCCGTCGGACGAGAACCGGTTCGATCCCTTCGCGGTCCCCGAGTCGCCGCTGTCGCTGCTGTTCCACGCACCGGATCTCAGCACCGTCACCGTGCCGTCCGTGAAGGTGGCGCCGCCGCAGGAGGACACGGACGAGGAGGAGTCGGACGAGTCCGGTCGTCGCTCGCGTCGGAGCCGTCGGAGTCGCACGCGCAGCCGCAGCGATGCCGGCCAGGCCGACGCCGGAACCGACGACGGCCAGACAGAGGGTCCTGAGGACACCGACGGACGGTCCCCGGCGAACGGCCCCGAGGAGGGCGCGGGCGTCACGTCGCGCCGTCGTCGTCGCCGCCGCCGTGGAGACCAGGACCTCGAGCTGACCGGCGGCGAGGACGACGATCCGCCCAACACCGTCACCCGCGTGCGGGCTCCCCGCCAGTCCAGCGAGCCCGTCTCGGACCGTGTGACCAGCGTCCGCGGCTCCACCCGGCTGGAGGCCAAGAAGCAACGCCGCCGCGAGTCCCGTGACACGGGCCGCCGCCGCCAGGTCATCACCGAGGCCGAGTTCCTCGCCCGCCGCGAATCCGTGGACCGCCAGATGATCGTCCGCCAGCGCGATGACAGGATCCAGATCGGCGTTCTCGAGGACGGCATCCTCGCGGAGCACTTCGTGTCCAGGACGCAGCAGGACTCGCTGATCGGCAACGTGTACGTCGGCAAGGTGCAGAACGTGCTGCCGAGCATGGAGGCGGCGTTCGTCGACATCGGACGCGGCCGCAACGCCGTCCTGTACGCCGGAGAGGTCAACTGGGACGCGGCCGGCCTCGACGGCCAGCCGCGCCGCATCGAACTCGCGCTGAAGTCGGGCGATCCCGTCCTCGTGCAGGTCACGAAGGACCCGGTGGGCCACAAGGGTGCGAGGCTCACGAGCCAGATCTCCCTGCCCGGCCGCTACCTCGTGTACGTGCCCGGCGGCTCCATGACCGGTATCTCCCGCAAGCTGCCCGACGTCGAGCGCAACCGCCTCAAGCGGATCCTCAAGGACCGCCTGCCCGAGAACGCCGGCGTGATCGTCCGGACGGCGGCGGAGGGTGCCAGCGAGGAGGAGCTGACGCACGACATCAACCGCCTCCGTGCCCAGTGGGAGGAGATCGAGCGCAAGGCCGGCTCGACCAAGACCCTGGCGCCCGAACTCCTCTACGGTGAGCCCGACCTCACCATCAAGGTGGTCCGCGACGTCTTCAACGAGGACTTCTCCAAGCTCGTCGTCTCCGGCGAGGAGGCCTGGGACACCATCGAGGCCTACGTCATGTACGTGGCGCCGGACCTCGTCGGCAGGCTCGAGAAGTGGACGGGCGACGAGGACATCTTCGCCGCCTCGCGCATCGACGAGCAGATCTCGAAGGCCCTGGAGCGCAAGGTGTTCCTGCCGTCGGGCGGCTCGCTCGTGATCGACCGGACCGAGGCCATGACCGTGGTCGACGTCAACACGGGCAAGTTCACCGGCAGCGGCGGCAACCTCGAGGAGACCGTCACGAAGAACAACCTCGAGGCGGCCGAGGAGGTCGTGCGCCAGCTGCGGCTCCGCGACATCGGCGGGATCATCGTGATCGACTTCATCGACATGGTGCTCGAGGCGAACCGCGACCTCGTGCTGCGCCGTCTCGTCGAATGCCTCGGCCGTGACAGGACCAAGCACCAGGTCGCCGAGGTGACCTCGCTGGGGCTCGTCCAGATGACGCGCAAGCGCATGGGCACGGGCCTGCTCGAGGTCTTCGGCGAGGACTGCGAGCACTGTGCGGGCCGCGGCGTCGTCACCCACATGGAGCCCGTGGAGCACCGCCGTTCCGTGCCTGCGCCCGACAACCAGCAGCAGCTGCGCCAGGACAAGCCGTCCCGGAGCGAGCGCAAGCGCAACCGGGGACGGGGCAACCAGCAGGACGAGGGCATCGCACTGCCCCCGGCCCCCGTGGCCGAGACCCCTGACCGCGCGGCGAAGGCCGAAGCGGCCCGGGCCGCCCTCGCCAGCATCGCGGCCGCCACGCACCACGCCCACGAGGAGCACGCGGAGCAGGCCCCTGCCGACGCCGACGTCCAGGTCACGGAAGCCGTGCTGACGATCAACGGCGAGACGGTGACACTGCCACGGGCGGAGAGCCGTCGGCCGGCCGTCGAGGAGGCCCAGGAGGCGCCCGCGACGCGCCTGACGCTGGACAGCCTGAGCGAGGCCTTCAACCGCCGGCCCGCCGATGTGGACGTCCCGGCCGTCGACGTCCCGGCCGTCGACGTCGCGCCCGCTGGCGACGGCGCCGCGGCAGACGGCGACCGCGAGGAGGCCGCCGAGGTCCGGGCGGTCCCCGCGACCAGCGCCGCGCCTCCCGTCGTCGTTCCTGCGCCCGAGGCGCCGGCGCGCCGGTCCCGGCCGCGACGCCGGGTCGCCCGCAGCGCGCAGGGCGCTGCGGACACCACCATCGAGACCCAGGGTGCCGAGAGCGCCGCCGAGCCCTCCGGGACGCGGCACGTCGCTAAGGCCGGGCCGATTGCGCGGAAGCCGGAGCCGTCCGGTGCGGAGCCGCTGATCTTCGGCGTCGGCGTGCCGGCGTCGGAGCTGTAGCAGCTCCACGCACGACGGATCGGCAGGCACGCGAAGGCCGGAGTCCCCAGGGGCTCCGGCCTTCGCGTGTCCCGTCCATGGGCGCCCGGCTGCTATAGGCTGGTCGGTGACACGGGGTGCCCTGCCGGATGCAGGGCTGAGATCACACCCGTCGAACCTGATCTAGTGGGCCTCGCGCCCGTGCCTAGCGGAGGGATGTCAGTCATGGACACTGCCCGAACAGCGTGCGATCCGATCTCCGGGATCCCCAACATCCTGAGCATCGCCGGCTCGGATCCGAGCGGCGGCGCCGGGATCCAGGCGGACATCAAGAGCATCAGCGCCACGGGCGGGTACGCGATGGCCGTGGTGACCGCCCTGACGGCGCAGAACACCCGCGGCGTCACCGCGGTGCACACCCCGCCCACGGACTTCCTCCGGCAGCAACTCGACGCCATCGCCGAGGACGTGCGCATCGACGCCGTGAAGATCGGGATGCTCGGTTCCGCCGCCGTGGCGCGCTGCGTCGGCGCATGGCTCGACCACGCCCGCCCGCGGGTCGTCGTGCTCGATCCGGTCATGGTCGCCACCAGCGGTGCGCGGCTGCTCGACGACGACGCGGTACGCGCCGTCGTCGACCTCGCCCGGCGTGCGTCGCTGGTGACCCCGAACATCGCGGAGCTCGCCGTCCTCGTCGGAGCGGATCCTGCCGCCTCCTGGTCCGCAGCGCTCGAGCAGGGGAGGGTCCTCGCGGCCCGGCTCGGCACCCGGGTGCTGGTGAAGGGCGGACACCTGCCCGGCGAACGATGCCCGGACGCCCTCATCCCCGCCCCGCAGGACGCACCGGGCGGCGCGGACGCCGTGGTCCTCGACGGCTGCCGGGTGCCGACCGAGAACACGCACGGTACGGGCTGCTCGCTGTCGTCCGCGATCGCCACGCGGTTCGCCGTGACCGGCGACTGGCCCGCGGCGGTGCGGGAGGCGAAGTCCTGGCTCGAAGGGGCACTGCAGGGCGCCGACCTGCTGGACGTGGGAGCAGGCAGCGGACCGGTGCACCACTTCCACGCCGGACCTGATCCTCGCGCGCACCAGCGCTTCACGGAGCTCGCCTGGCGCGACATCGCCGGACTGCGCCGGAACCTCCTGGAGCTGCCCTTCCTCACCGCGCTGACGGAGGGGGATCTTCCCGCGACCGACTTCGCCTACTACCTGCAGCAGGACGCGCTGTACCTCCGCGACTACTCCGCCGTCCTGGCCCGTGCCGCCGCCATGGCGCCGGCCGAGGACGAGCAGCTGTTCTGGCTGTCCGCGGCGACGTCGTGCCTGCAGACCGAGGCGGAGCTGCACCGGACCTGGCTGTCGGGGAAGACCGGCATCCGGGCAGGGGAGGGCGATGCGGGTCCCGTCACCCGCGCCTACTGCGACCACCTCCGGGCCGTCGCCGGGCGGGGATCGTACGCGGAACTCGTCGCCGCCGTCCTGCCGTGCTTCTGGCTCTACGCAGCGGTCGGCGACCACGTGCAGGAGAGGGTGCAGGAGAGACCGCAGGGAGGATCCGGAGGCCACGGCCCGTCCGGCCCGCATCCCTACGCCGCATGGATCGCGACCTACGCCGACCCCGGCTTCGCGGAGGCCACCGCGCGCGCCAAGCAGATCGCCGACGGTGCGCACCGACGGGCGTCCCCGGTCGAACGCACGGCGATGCTCGCGGCGTTCCGCTGGTCCGCCGCCTATGAACGGGACTTCTTCGACGCCCCGAGGGCCCGCGCTGCCGCGCGCCGCGCGCCCGCTGATTTGCGGGAGGGCGCTGTACTGGCGTAATCTGAACCCTCGGTGCACTTGCCTGTCAACCGGCATGTCCGGCGGCAACTGCGCAGGATTCGCAGACTGGGATGTTCAGCAGACACGAGCGGCCTCCGGGCGGCGACGTCGAAGGCACCAGTGCGGGTCCCGCACGACGAGCAACCCCAGGATTGCCGCCGAGGCGCACCCAGGTTTTTTCATCAGAAGTCAAGATTGTCGAGAGAAGTGAGTTCCCAAGTGGTGTACGCGATTGTCCGCGCAGGCGGCCGCCAAGAAAAGGTTTCTGTAGGAGACCTCGTTACCCTTGACCGCGTCACCGGTCAGGCAGGAAGCACGTTCAAGCTTCCCGCCCTCCTTCTGGTAGACGGCGCCAAGATCACCTCCGCAGCGGAGGACCTCGCGAAGGTCACCGTCACTGCCGAGATCGTCGAGAATCTTCGTGGACCGAAGATTGTCATCCAGAAGTTCAAGAACAAGACCGGCTACAAGAAGCGCCAGGGTCACCGTTCGGAACTGACCCGCGTCAAAATCACAGGCATCGCGTAGTCCCTTCGGGCTACCGATCGGTCACGTAGACACTTCAGCGAAGGCAGGCATAACTCATGGCACATAAGAAGGGCGCAAGCTCCACTCGCAACGGCCGCGACTCGAACGCACAGTTCCTCGGCGTCAAGCGCTTCGGCGGCCAGGTCGTCAAGGCCGGCGAGATCATCGTCCGCCAGCGCGGCACCCACTTCCACCCGGGCGCCAATGTCGGCCGCGGCGGCGACGACACCCTGTTCGCACTCGAGGCAGGTGCCGTGGAATTCGGTACCCGTCGTGGACGCAAGGTCGTCAACATCGTGGGCGCGGCAGCAGAGTAGTCTCTGCCAGCGCACGGTGCACCAAGCATTCGGGTGGGGTGAGCCTCTATGGCTCGCCCCACCTTCTTTTAAGCCGACCCGACTCGGCACAGTGAAGCATTTGTAGAAGGAGACCGACGTGGCGAGTTTCGTTGACCGCGTAGTCCTGCACGTATCCGGAGGCACCGGCGGCCACGGCTGCGTCTCTGTCCACCGCGAGAAGTTCAAGCCCCTCGGCGGGCCCGACGGCGGTAACGGCGGCGACGGCGGCAACGTCATCCTCCGCGTCGACCACCAGACCACCACGCTCCTCGACTACCACCACGCCCCCCACCGGCATGCCACGAACGGCGGCAACGGGATGGGTGACTGGCGCGGCGGCAAGAACGGGGAGACTCTCGTCCTGCCGGTGCCGGACGGCACCGTGGTCAAGTCGAAGGACGGCGAGGTCCTCGCCGACCTCGTCGGTGAAGGCACCGAGTTCGTCGCGGCGGCCGGCGGCCAGGGCGGCCTCGGCAATGCCGCGCTGTCCTCACAGAAGCGCAAGGCCCCGGGGTTCGCGCTGCTCGGCATCCCCGGTGACGAGCGGGATGTCGTCCTCGAGCTCAAGTCCATCGCGGACATCGCCCTCGTAGGCTTCCCTTCCGCCGGAAAGTCCAGCCTGATCGCCGCGATGTCGGCGGCCCGCCCGAAGATCGCCGACTACCCCTTCACCACGCTCGTGCCGAACCTGGGCGTCGTCGAAGCGGGTTCCACGCGCTTCACCATCGCGGACGTCCCCGGCCTGATCGAGGGTGCGAGCGAGGGCAAGGGCCTCGGCCACCACTTCCTGCGCCACGTGGAGCGCTGCGCCGCCCTCGTGCACGTGCTGGACTGCGCCGCCCTCGAGACGGACCGCGATCCGCTGAAGGACCTCGGCATCATCGAGCGTGAGCTCGAGAAGTACTCGGTGGACATGAGCTACGCAGGGCCCGACGGCGACGTCGTCCCCCTCAACGAGCGCCCGCGCCTCGTCGCCCTCAACAAGGTGGATGTGCCGGACGGACGGGACATGGCGGACTTCGTCCGTCCCGAGCTCGAGGAGCGCGGCTACCGCGTCTTCGAGGTGTCCGCGTCGAGCCACGAGGGACTGCGCCAGCTCGGGTTCGCGATGGCGGAGATCGTCGAGAACGCGCGCAAAACCGTTGCCGCCGCACCTCCGAAGGTCGCGCCGCCCGTGCTGCGCCCCCGAGGCGTCAACGCCGCACCGTTCCGGATCCGCCTCGAGGAGAAGGACGCCCTTCCCCTCTTCCGCGTGCTCGGCGAGAAGCCCGAACGCTGGGTCAAGCAGACCGACTTCACCAACGACGAGGCCGTCGGCTACCTCGCGGACCGCCTGGCCAAGGTCGGTGTCGAGGAGGAGCTGTTCAAGGTCGGCGCCAAGCCCGGCGACACCGTGGTGATCGGCGAGGGCGACGGCGTCGTCTTCGACTGGGAGCCCACGATGATGGGCGGCGCCGAGCTGCTCGCCGGACCGCGCGGTTCCGACCTGCGCCTGGCCGAGTACGTCCGGCCGACGCGCGAGCAGAAGCGTGAGGAGTACCAGGAGCGCAAGGAGGCGAAGGCTGCCGCCCGTGCCGATCTCGAGGCGGACCGCAAGGCCGGCATCTGGACCGAATCGGTGCAGAACCGGACGCGGCCTGCCCCTGCGCCGCAGGAAGCGGACGGCGAGTCCGAGGGCTAGCCGTGGGCCTGGACACGTCACTGCATCCGCTGGCCTCCCGGGCGGGACTACCGTCCGCGCGGAGGATCGTCGTCAAGGTCGGTTCGTCGTCCCTGACGTCCGTCTCGGGCGGCATCTCCGGCGAGGCACTCGTGGGCCTCGCCGATGTCCTCGCCGCGCGGCGCACCGCGGGGACCGAGGTGATCCTCGTGTCCTCCGGTGCGATCGCGGCAGGTCTGGCGCCGCTGGGTCTCGCCCGGCGTCCCGCGCAGCTGTCCACGCAGCAGGCCGCAGCGAGCGTCGGCCAGGGCCTGCTGATGGCGCAGTACTCGCAGGCCTTCGCCGCGCACGGCGTGACGGTGAGCCAGATCCTGCTGACCGCGGACGACCTGATCCGGCGGTCCCACTACGCCAACGCGCACCGGGCGATGGAGCGGCTCCTGAACTTCGGCGTCGTGCCGATCGTCAACGAGAACGACACCGTGGCCAGCCATGAGATCCGCTTCGGGGACAACGACCGCCTGGCCGCCCTCGTCGCCCACCTCGTCAAGGCGGAGGCACTGGTGCTCCTCAGCGACGTCGATGCGCTCTACGACGGCCCACCGAGCGAGGGTGCCCTGCGCATCCCGCTCGTGGAGTCGCCGGCCGACCTGGACGGTGTCACGATCGGGCGTGCAGGCAAGGCGGGCGTCGGCACGGGCGGCATGGTCACGAAGGTCGAGGCCGCCACCATCGCGGCGGCGTCCGGCATCCCCGCGCTCGTGACGTCCACAGCGAATGCCGCCGCTGCGCTGCGCGGCGAGGACGTGGGCACCTGGTTCACGGCGACCGGCAAGCGGCAGCCCATCCGCCTGCTCTGGCTGGCCCACCTCGCGAGGGTCCTCGGCACCCTCGTGCTCGACGACGGCGCCGTCCGCGCCGTGGGGGAGCGGCGGCGGTCCCTCCTCCCCGCGGGAGTGGTCGGCGTCTCCGGCGTCTTCGAGGCCGGTGACCCCGTGCAGCTCGTGAGCAGCGACGGGACCGTGGTGGCGCGCGGACTCGTCAACTACAGCTCGTCCGAGCTGCCGCGCATGCTCGGACGCTCCACGCATGATCTCGCGGAGGAGCTGGGCGCCGAGTACGAGCGTTCCGTGGTGCACGTGAACGACCTCGTGGTGCTGCGGCCTGCCGCCGCGTCATAACCCGACCTCCGGGCGTCCTCCGAACCGGCTCCTCGCTAGACTGCTGGGATGACCGATCTGCAGGCTGAGCCCACGACCGCCCGGACCGACGACACGCCGTCGCTCACCCCGGAACAGCTCACCGCGGCGGTCCACGCGATCACGGACCGGGCCAGGACCGCCTCGAGGATCCTCGGCCGGGCGAACCGCGCCCGCAAGGACCGCGTGCTGCTGGCGATCGCCGACGCGCTGGTCGCCCGGCGGGACCTCGTGCTGGCCGCCAACCGGGCCGACGTCGAGCGCGGCCGTGCCGCCGGGACCTCCGACTACCTGCTGGACCGGCTGAGCCTGGACCCGGAGCGCATCGGCCGGCTCGCGGATGCACTCGCCCAGCTGGCCGCCCTTCCTGATCCCGTCGGGACCGCCGTGCGTGCGGAGACGCTGCCCAACGGGCTCCGGATGCGGCAGGTCCGGGTGCCCCTCGGCGTGGTCGCGGCGATCTACGAGGCCCGCCCGAATGTCACGGTCGACATTGCCGGCCTGGCCCTGAAGAGCGGGAATGCCGTGATCCTCCGCGGGGGCAGCGCGGCCGCCGCCACGAACGCGGCGCTCGTTGGCATCATCCGGGACACCCTCGAGGACCACGGGCTGCCCGACGACGCCGTCCTGACCATCGACGAGTTCGGGCGGGAGGGCGCCCGCGTGCTCATGGAGGCCCGCGGACGCGTGGACGTGCTGATCCCGCGCGGCGGGCGCGAGCTCATCCAGTCCGTCGTCGCGAACGCCCGGGTTCCCGTGATCGAGACCGGCGAGGGCAACGTGCACATCCTCCTCGACGAGAGCGCCGACGAGGAGATGGCCGTCGACATCCTGCTCAATGCCAAGACGCAGCGCCCCAGCGTCTGCAACACGGTCGAGACCCTCCTCGTGCACAGCCGCTCCGGAGCCGCTCCTGCAGTCCTCGCCGCCCTCTCGCGCGCCGGGGTGACGCTCCACGTCGACGACCGCTCACGTGCGTTCCTGCCCGAGGGGACGGCTGCCCCGTCGGCGACCGACGACGACTGGAACCGCGAGTACATGCAGCTCGACCTCGCAGTCCGCACCGTGGACAGCGTCGACGAGGCGCTGCAGCACATCCGACGCTGGAGCACCGGGCACAGCGAGGCCATCATCACCAACAGCCTCGCGTCCTCCGAGGAGTTCGTAGCCGGCGTGGACTCCGCCGCCGTGCTGGTCAACGCATCGACACGGTTCGTCGACGGCGGCGAACTGGGCCTCGGGGCCGAGGTCGGGATCTCCACGCAGAAGATGCACGCGAGGGGACCGATGGGGCTGGCCGAGCTCACGACGACCAAGTGGATCGTGCAGGGCGAGGGGCACGTCCGGCGCTGACGGACCTCCCGTCGGCGGAGCCCCGTGCCCCGTTGCGCGTACCATTGGAGGAAATGCCCACGCCGGACCGGAACCACCGGCAGAACCTGACCCGACAGAGGAACCACGATGCTCTACTCCCTCGGCAGCGCACTGCTGGCGAACGAAGCCCTGGAAACCCACTCCGAGCTGCCGATGCCGGCGATCGCGTACGGACTGATCGCCATGGGTGTCCTGCTCACCCTGATGATCGTGACGATCTCCTTCTCCAACGTTCGCAACCGCCACGAGGCCGTCGAAGAGCACATCGACCCGCACAAGCAGCACGCGAACAACCACGATCACGGCGAAGCGAACCGGCACTAGCAGTCCTGGTGGCAGAGGGTATCGAGCGGGACGTCATGGGTGGCCTCCGGCAGCGGCATCGTGATGGTTCGCCGTGGCGCCTCGGCGTCATGGGCGGCACCTTCGATCCGATCCACCACGGTCACCTCGTGGCCGCCAGCGAGGTCGCATCGGTCTTCGATCTGGACGAGGTGGTCTTCGTCCCGACGGGCCAGCCCTGGCAGAAGGCCGACAAGGACGTCACGGCGGCCGAGCACCGGTACCTGATGACCGTGATCGCCACGGCGTCGAACCCCAGCTTCACGGTGAGCCGCGTGGACATCGACCGGCCGGGCCCCACCTTCACGATCGACACGCTGCGCGACCTGAAGGTCGAACGGCCGGATGCGCAACTGTTCTTCATCACCGGCGCGGATGCCATGGCCCAGATCCTCACGTGGAAGAACGCCGAGGAACTCTGGTCCCTGGCGCACTTCATCGGGGTGACGCGGCCGGGGCACGAGCTGAACGGCCGCGGGCGCGACGTGAGCCTCCTGGAAGTGCCGGCCATGGCGATCTCCAGCACCGATTGCAGGCGCCGTGTGGGCGAGGGCAAGCCGGTCTGGTACCTGGTGCCCGACGGCGTCGTGCAGTACATCGCCAAGCACCGGCTCTACCGGCGCGACATCCGGCAGGAGGGCGCGCCGTCCTCGGGCGTCGAGGGCGAGAAACAACCGACTGGATGAATCAGCGATGAGCAAGGCAGAGGACGCCGCACGGACGGCCGGGTCGCAGGAGACCGACCGTCCAGCGCCAGGAGCGCAGGAGTCGGAGATCTCCGCACGGAACCGGGAAGCGCTCGGGGCTCTGCGCGCCCTGGCCGAGCACCAGGCCGCCCTGCTCGAGGGTGTGCGCGTCGAACTACCGACCCGCAGGCAACTGAGGCTGCTGCGGTCGCAGGGCAGGGCTGTCGCCCCCACCGCCGACGGCGTGTCGGCGGTCGCCGTCGACCCGTCGGTCCGGCCGGACGTGGCGGGCCCTGCCGTCGGCTATGGTGCGTCCCTGGCCGTGCGCTCCACCGAACCCTTGCCGGGCGGGCGCAGGGACCGCCGTCGGCAGCAGCAGGCACACGCGGACGACGGCGCGCGGCGGCCCCTCGGCGATACGGCCTCCCGGGGGACGGATACGCGCCGCGTCGAGGACATGAGCATCGAGGAGGCCCTCGCCAGGCGCAACGCGCTGATCGAGGACGCCGCCGCGCACGCGGCCGGCCTGCAGGCCGCTGCCACCGACGACCCCTTCTCCGTCGACCCCGCGATGCTGGCACGCCAGCAGGCGCTGGCCGAGCGGGCGGCGGCCCTCAACGCCCGCGCCCGTAACATCCAGCAGGTCGCGGCGCAGGGGCCGCCGCAGCCGTCCGTCCCCCATGATCCGACCGCGGCACACAACCTCTCGTTCGTCGCGCCACCCGAGTTCGTCCGGCTTCCGGGCGGCACGCGATCCGTCCTGCGGGCGCCGTCGACCTCGCTGATACCGGTGGTCATCCCGCGTCCCGAGCGGAACCCCGCCACGGGCGAGGGCGTGTCTGCAAGCTCTTCGGACGGCGGCCCGACGGAACCGATCGGGGCCCGGAGCGCGTTCGGCCTGGAGCCACTCGACGCCATGACCGCCGGCCTCGGACGGCTGCGCCGGCTGCGCTATATCCAGTATTCGTTGCTCGGGGTGGGCGCAGCAGCGCTCGCAACCGGGATAATAATGACCGTCAGCTCCCTCAATGGGTGAAACCGCTGGCACCACACAAGGAGATCAGTGAGCGCTACCGAACAGTCCATCGGCATTGCCCGCACCGCGGCGCACGCCGCGGCGGACAAGATCGCCCAGGATATCGTCGCCCTCGACGTCAGCGACAGGCTGGCGATCACGGACGTCTTCGTCATCGCGTCCGCGCCGAGTGAGCGGCAGGTCAATGCCATCGTCGACGGCATCGAGGAGGAACTGTCCAAGCAGGGCCTGAAGCCCGTGCGGCGTGAGGGGCGCAGTGAGGGCCGCTGGGTCCTCCTCGACTACGCCGAGGTGATCGTCCACGTCCAGCACGAGGAGGACCGGGTGTTCTACGCCCTGGACCGGCTCTGGAAGGACTGCCCGTCCGTGGACCTCCAGCTCGAGGGTGAGCTGCAGACCTCACCGCAGGTCGTAGCAGCCGACGACGCCGCGGAGTGACCCGGAACCCCCACACCCATCCGGCGGCCCGGCGGATCATCTTCTGGCGCCACGGCCGCACGGAGTGGAACCGGTCCGGATTGTTCCAGGGCCAGGAGGACATCGACCTCGACGACACGGGTCGTGAGCAGGCTGCGCGCGCCGCAGAGGTCCTCGTCACGCGGCAGCCCTCGATGATCATCTCGTCCGACCTGCGGCGCGCGGCCGACACCGCCGCCGCACTGGCCTGTCTCAGCAGCATGGACGTCTCCTACGACGTGCGGCTGCGTGAGACCGACGCCGGCGAGTGGCAGGGACTGTCCTTCGCCGCCATCGACGAGCAGTTCGCGGACGACAACGCCGCCTGGCGCGGGGGAGACCCCGAAGTGCGGGCCGGTGGTGCGGAGAACCGGATCGAGGTGGGACAGCGCATGCTCGCCGCGGTGACGGATGCCGTCTCCCGTATCGCGCCGTCGGAGACCCTCGTGGTCGTCAGCCACGGTGGAGCGATCAGGGCGGCCCTGGCCGCCCTGATGGGGCTGCCGCCGGAGCGCTGGGGTGCCCTTGCGGGGCTCTCGAACTGCCACTGGTCGGAAGTGC
This sequence comes from Arthrobacter sp. MDT1-48-3, assembly GCF_054511015.1. Lineage (NCBI taxonomy): Bacteria > Bacillati > Actinomycetota > Actinomycetes > Micrococcales > Micrococcaceae > Arthrobacter > Arthrobacter sp. MDT1-48-3. Next base: position 291,718 of record NZ_JBTNDL010000004.1, on the reverse strand, counting down.
ACGAGGTCGTCGGCAGATCCGGAGCGCTGTTCTCGTGGCAGTTGACCGAGCACAACGTCGGTCTGGGGTCGCTTCCCGTGGAGCCCCTGGAGGGCTGAGATGCCCGAACGGCCGATTTGGCGAAGTCGTGAGAATTTACTAGACTGGTCAAGTTGCTTCGGCGGGGTGAAGGCCTCCTGGAGCAGCACGGCACGGGGCTATGGCGCAGCTGGTAGCGCACCTGCATGGCATGCAGGGGGTCAGGGGTTCGAATCCCCTTAGCTCCACCACGAACCGCTGGAATCAGGGTGAAGGTCCTGATTCCGGCGGTTTTTTTCTTGCCCTGAACCACGGGATGCACTCCTTCTGCCATCCCCGACGAGGTCCTGTTCGAGTGATGCCCTCAGCCTCCGACGCCCGATCCTGTTCCCCACAGCGGATGACTCGCGATCACCACGCCAAGAAGGAGGGTCGTCGCTCCGACACTGCAAGCGTCCCAGCGACTGACGGACCGATGAGCGTGAAGCTGCACGCCCAGCGTCACCAGCTGGGCACCCAGGAGCAGTAGTGCCCAGACGATCACCACCCACCCTCCGAGCCACAGAAGCGTCGAGACCTGCTCGGCCGCCTCACTGATGAAACCGATCCGCTCGGCCATCAGGAGAGCTGCCCCACCACCCAGGGCCAGCACCGGCGCAACGACCGGCACGACCGGCACGACCGGCAACCGACTCGCAGGGGCTCGATCCATGCAGTCAACCTACGCTCGAGCTGTGCGTCGAGCAACGGTATGAACGGTGCACGCGTCACCCTCCCACCCGACCCGGCAACCCTGTCCGACGGCGCTGCCCGTGCCCGTGCCCGTGACCGGGACGTAGGACGGAACGCGACCTCCCACCGGCTGACAATTCCGTTCGAGAGCAGTCAGAGCGAGTCCAGCCGGCGCAGCAATGGCCGCAGTTCATGACGATCGATCTGCACCAGGGATTCGACGTCGCGGCCGAGGAACTGCCGGAGGACTCGGCGGTAGTCCGACGGGGACAGATCCGTGTTGTGCAGGGCCTGCCGTACGTGGACTGCCTCGGCCAGTCGGAGCCCGACAGTGATGGAACGCGAACGTCCTGCTGCGTGGACGGTCGATCCTGCCGCGAGGACCGACAGGGCGTGAACAGGACGAAGATCGAGATCGAAGCTCATGGGTCCGACGGTAGGCAGGGATGCTGACAGCCATCGGGAAACCACGTGTCAGCGGCGTGAACGCAGCCTGTACTGATGGGAACCGAATTCCGGCTGATCACGGTGTCCGTGGAACGGTGCCGCTACGCTGCCCGTCACGATCGGTGCATCCGGGGACCGAAAGCGTGGGCGAGGAGATTCCCGGCATAAGGATTGGGCAACCACAGCAGCTTGTGCTCACGTCCGTCGGTCATCCTGATGTGCAGGCGGGAAGAGCTGATTCCGTGCCGATAGTCGAGGGAGTCGATATCGTCGCGGCCGAGAATCAAGGCCTTCGGCTGACCGTCGAGCTCGCCCTCCCAGGTGTCCTTCTCGACCTCGACCACCGCGCCGGGTGCGGGTCGACCACTGGCGAATTTCTTGTCCGCCGCCTGCACTGCGAGGAGTCCCAGACCTCCTGCCGCAGCGACGGCACCGCCCATCGCACCACCTTTCGCGGCGGACCTCAGGGTGAGCTCACGCCGACCGATCCGCACCACGTGATGCGGCGTCAGCCACAGTTCACCATGGCCCCAGTTCAGCCAGCCCGTCGTGCAGGAGTCCGCCAGGAGGGTGATCCTCATGCCTGCTCCCGCCCAGAAGGTCCTGACAGCATAAGAGAAGTAGGCATCGAGCTCCATTCAGAGAGGGACTGTCGAACAGGGACGCTCCCGGCACTCCCGTGCACGGGAGCCGGCGCGGGCGCCCTGATGCTGTAGAAGCTACGGGGGGGGACCTGCAGCGCGCACGAGTACCACCCACCCCACCGGGCCAGCCGGATACCCGTATCTCCCGGCCCACTACGTCCTGTGCGCACCAGCAACAGCCCGTATCCCAGGGGCGGACGATCTCGTACCGCTTGCGTCCAGGCAGCTGGCCCACGGACCGATCGACGTCGGGACGAGGACGCAGGACAGGACTCACCCCCGGCTCCGCCCGCCTCAGATGGTCGTGAGGTGAGCTCGCCAATCGACACCGTCAACTCCGGGTGATGGTCAAGTCTCCACGCGACGTCCGTTGTCTCACACGCTCCTGTCGGTCGTTACTGGAGGGCGAGGCGGGGGTCGAGTCCGTAGTGGGCGGGGGCGCCGAGGTGGTCGCGGAGGGTGGCGCCGTCGTAGTCGTGGTGGTAGACGCCGCGCTCCTGCAGGAGGGGGACGACCTCGTCGACGAAGGTGTCGATGCCGTCCTCGTTCACGTCGATGGACACCCAGAATCCGTCGCAGGCCCCGGCTTCGAACCATTCCTGCAGGTGGTCCACGGTTTCCGATGCGGTACCGACAGGGGTGGGGTGGTAGTCGATGACCCCGTGGGCGAGGATGTCGCGGAGCGTCCATCCCTCGCGTGCAACTTCCAGGGCCCGGGGGGAGCGGGGATCAAATGGGCTCGGGGACGCAGCCGCCAGCTGAGCGGGGGTGAGGGGTTGGTCGAGCTGGCTCGGGTCGAGCTGGAGGCTCAGCATCGAGCCGAGGTAGGGGACGCGGGATGCTGCCGTGAGCTCTGCCAGCTGCACGCGCCGGTCCAGGGCTGCGCGTTTGGTCCTGCCGATGGCGGGCATGACTCCGGCGAAGAACTTGATCTCGTCGGGGTTCCGCCCTGCCCTGGCCGCGGCGTCGCGGTAGGCCTGGCGCTGCCTGCGGGCGTCGTCGATGGTGAATGTGGCGCCGATGACACCGTTGGCGTAGCGTCCGGCGATCTCGAGCCCGTTGGCGCCTCCTCCGGCGGAGAAGATGACGGGCTGGCCCTGCTCGGACGGTGGGATGGGCAGCGGTCCGCGGGAGGCGACGTACTCGCCCTGCATGTTGATGGGCTGGATCTTGTCGGGGTGAGCGAACCGCCCGGTCTTCTGGTCCTTGATCCACGCGTCCTGCTGCCAGCTACCCCAGAGGGCCTGGGTGATCTGGATGGTCTCGTGGGCACGCTGGTATCGCTGCGGCCGGGGCGCGATACCCTGGCCGAAGTTCGCTGCAGCATTTGGGTCGCTGGTTGTGACCGCATTCCATCCGGCGCGTCCGTGGCTCATCACGTCCAGGGCCTTGAACTGGCGGGCGATGTTGAAGGGCTCGTTGAACGTCGTGGAACCGGTGGCGACGAGCCCGATGCGCTCTGTGGCCCGGGCGATCGCCGCGAGGGTCATCATCGGATCGAGGGTGATCTGCGGTGCTTCATGATCCACGTCGGCCTGTAGTCCGGGGAAGTCCGGGAGGAACAGGAAGGCGAACTTCCCGCGCTCGGCGGCCTGCGCGTACCGGACCTGCGCGTCGAAGCTCGCATAGTTCGCCGGGTTCACGTTGGGGGCCCGCCAGGCTGAGCTCTGGGACCCGTAGCCGTTGCCCAGGTGCATACCCAGGATCATCTGCGACTTCTTCAAAGGTTCTCCTCGTACACGTGGTCGTTACCAATGCCTGACGCTCGTAGCGCGTGCTGGTCGCTCCGGCCATCTTGATAAGTGTCAACCTTGCCACTAATGTGAAGGTCAAATCGGCGGTTCCGATCACATGTCCCGGAGGTCCAATGCGTATCGGCGAGCTCGCCCAGAAGACGGGCGTTCCTGCCCGGATGCTGCGGTATTACGAGGAGCAGGGCCTCATCTCGCCCCGGCGTCTGGACAACGGGTACAGGACGTACGACGACTACCTGGTGGACCGGGTGAAGAAGGTCCGTGGGCTGGTGGACTCGGGAATCCCGACGCGGATCATCTCGAGTATCCTGCCCTGCCTGGACCAGCCGCAGACCATCGTCGTGAGGAACGCCGAGCCCGGATTGCGGGAGCTGCTGGTGACCGAGCGGGACCGCATGTCGGAGAAGATCGATTTCCTCACCCACAACCGGGACTCCATCACCCGGTACATCCAGGCCATCGACGAGGCCGGCTCCCAGGAGCGGCCGCTCAGAGCAGGGTGAGCCTGCGCTGACACAGCACGGGGCCGGTGGTCCGCTGTCTTCGTGGGATCCACGCGGATCACCCGTCATGGGTGGTGCGGGCCTTGCTGACGAAGAGCGCGCCGACGACGGCGCCGAGGGCGAGGATCGCAGCGACGGTGAAGGCGGCCTGTCCGGCGTCGATGCTCTGGGCGGCGCTGAGGGCACCCGCCTGAGGAGCGTTCGCGCCGATGGTGAAGGCGGAGATGAGGATCGCGCCTCCCGCCGCGCCGGCCAACTGCTGGACGGTGGAGAACGCTGCGGTGCCGTGCGGGTAGAGCTCCGCCGGCAGTGAGCCCAGGGCGGAGGTTGTCATCGGCGCCCACATCAGTGCCTGCGTTCCGGTCATGACGAGGTAGACGCCCAGGACCAGCCACACACTCGTGTTCTCGTCGATGGTCGTGAGGAACCAGATGGTCCCCACCCAGATGATGGAGCCGGGAATCGCCAGTGGCTTGGGCCCTACCCTGTCGTAGATGCGTCCGCCGAGTGCGGAGACGATAGCGATCATCGCCCCGCCCGGGAAGAGGAACAGGCCCATCTGCAGGGTGTCCAGTCCGAGGACGGCAGTCAGGATCAGCGGCAGGACCAGGACCACGCCGAAGCCGTTCAGCGCGACGAACGTCATCACGACCGTCGGCATGACGTAGGCGCGGGTGGAGAAGATCCGCATGTCCAGGAATGCACCCCCGTTCTTCTGCAGCTTCACCTGCCGGTGGACGAAGGCCGCCACGCCGGCCAGGCCGATGAGGATGGGGATGGAGGGCGCGACCGGTGCGTGGCCGGAGACCGATTCGCCGATCGACGCCAGGCCGAAGACCAGCCCGCCGAACCCGACGACGGACAGCAGCACGGACACCACGTCCAGGCTCACCCGCTCGGGTGTGGTGACGTTCCGTAGCTTCAGCGCGCCCAGCGCCAGTGCCACCACGACGATGGGCAGCATGAGGAGGAACAGCCACCGCCAGGAGAGCTGGGACAGGATCACTCCCGAGACTGCGGGTCCGACCGCGGGTGCGATGGCGGGCACCGCCGTGACGAGGGCCATCATCCTGCCCCGCCGCGACGCCGGCACCAGACGCATGGTCGTGGTGATCAGCAAGGGCACGAACACCGCTGTACCCATCGCCTGGATGATCCGGCCGGCGAGAAGCACGCCGAAGCCCGGAGCCACCGCGGCGATGACCGTGCCGAGAAGGAAGAGCGACATCGAGCCGAGGAAGATCCCGCGCGTGGTGAACCTGCGCATCACGAACCCCGTCGCCGGAATGAGCACCGCCAGGGTCAGCAGGTACCCCGTCGTCAGCCACTGACCCGTCGTCGGGGTGATGTCGAGGTCCGCGATCAGCGTCGGCAGGGCGACGCCGAGCATCATCTCGTTCAGCAGGACCACGAACGCCGAGACCATCAGCAGACCGATGATCATCGCGCTTCCGGGCGCCATCCGATCACCAGGAGCGCCGGCAGCAGGCGTGGTCTCATCCGGGCCTGCGCCAGGCGTGTACGCGGCTGCGGCGTCGGGGAGTGGGTGGGGTGCGGTCAGGGCTGTCTCATTCGGTGTCGATCCCGGCACGGGGTTCTCCTGATCATGACGAAGGGGTCGGAACGAGGCTCGTCGACGGCGGTGCCGCAGGGAGTGCGCGTGAGCGGTCGGCCGCTCGCGGCGTACTTCTGGGCTGCGGGGAACGCGGCCTGGCGGAGCCTCACGTCCTATCGTGCAACCTTCTCATTAGTGGCAAGGTCAAATCCGCAGGGCTGAGACACTCGTCACACGACATCTGGAGGGCGCTCGCCGTCGCCACGATTTGACCTTGCCATCGGTGGAACGTTGGAGACTGGGAACCCACAGTGGGTTCGATGGAAGGACATTCATGAAGATCGGCATCCTCGGAGCAGGATTCATTGGTTCGACGCTGGCGCACAAGCTCGCGGAGGCAGGGCATGAGGTGAAGGTCGCCAACTCCCGCGGCCCGGAGACCATCGATGCGGCCGTCCTGGTGACAGGGGCGACTGCGGTCGCATCGGCCGACGTCGCCCGGGACGTCGACGTGCTCGTCACGTCGATTCCACTCCGTCGGATGACGGGCATCCGCGCCCTCGTCGAGGGGCTTCCCGCGCACGCGGTCGTCATCGACACGTCGAACTACTACCCGCTGCGCGACGGCCACATCGAAGCCCTCGACAGCGGGCAGGTGGAAGGTCTATGGGTCGGCGAACAGATCGGGCGCCCCGTCACGAAGGCCTGGAACGCGATCCTCTCGGGCACCTTCGAAACCGAAGGACGACCGGCAGGGCAGGCAGGCCGCCTCGCCATTCCTGTCGCAGGCGACGATGCGGTCGGCAAGCGGGCTGCGATGAGCCTGGTGGAGGACACGGGGTTCGATGCCGTCGATGCCGGTTCTCTCTCCGAGTCGTGGCGCCAACAGCCTGGCGCCCCCGCCTATTGCACCGCGCTGACCCGGGACGAGCTGCCGGCAGCCCTCGCGCGGGCCCAGAAGGACCTCCTGCCCGGTCGACGTGACCAGGCCATGGCGACCATCGGGGAGAAGTTCGAATCATTGACCTCCGACGAGATCGCTGCCCTCAACCGATCCATCTACGGATGAGCGCGGGGGACGGGTCGGAGCCCCTGGGAAGGGGGCACCTCGTATGCCGGAGGTACGGAAGGCTCGCTGGGTAGCAGGATGCAGCGGAAAGGTCGCGCTCGAGCGTCAGTGCAGGACGTCGTGTTCTAGCCGACGGTGGCTGAGCCGGCAAGGACGGCGGGGAGAAAGCCGGGGTATGCCTTCTCCATGTCGTCCAGGCGGAGGAGGTTCATCCTTGCGTTGCCGACGACTTCGCGGATCATGACGCGGAGGCTCCAGAGCCCGTCTGGTCAGGACCACCGGACGCGTGGTTCTGGAGCGTGGTGACGACCGTGCGGACGGCAGTACGGTGGAGGGCTTCGGGGCGGCAGAGGATGTCGACGTGCCGGGCGAGGGGTAGGTCGTGGAGCGATTTCAGGACGATCCCGCCGCCCGGTGGCGGCGGTGCGGTGCGGCGGGGCATCAGGGCGATCGCAGAACCGGTTGAGACGATCGCGGCCGCGATGAGGAACTCGTTGATGCGGTGCGTGACCGTCGGGGGTCTGCCGGCATGAACGGCGATGGCTTGCAGGGCGGACTCCAGTGGGTATCCGTCCTGGACGGACACCCACTCCTCATCGAGGAGGTCTGCGACACCCACACTGGGGGCGAGGGCGAGCCGGTGTCGGTCCGACATGGCCACGTCCAGGGGTTCATGCACCAGGGGTAGGACGGAGATGGTGTCCGGCCACGGCTTGCTGTGTTCGAGGCGGTGCGCGATGACCAGGTCGTAGTCGGCGGCGAGGGCGGGAAAGGCCTCCTGTCCCACGTCCCTGTCGTGCAGGACCACCCGCGGGTTCCCGTCGGCGGACAGAGCGTGGAGGAGGGGGCCGAACCAGGTCAGGCCGGCACTGGTGAACGCCGAGATACTCACCGTCGCGGTGGGGTCCTGCACGTACCGGCTGACGGCCTGCTCGGCGGAGCTCATCGCGACACTGATGTCCACCGCAGCTGATGCCAGGGCCCGGCCGGCGCCTGTCAGGACAAGGTTCCGTCCCTTGCGTTCGGTCAGGGGTACCTCGACCCTGCGTTGCAGCGCAGTGAGTTGTTGCGACACGGCGGACGCCGAGACATGGAGGGACCGGGCCACCGCGGCGAGGCTGCCCCGTTCGCCCAACTCGCGAAGCAGCCGCAACTGGTGAAGATCCATAAGCGAATCCTAAACCCCTAGTTCACCAACGACCCTCTCGTCTTACCGATGTTCGACCAGCAGAATGGCGAAGTGCTGTCATCACTGCTGTCCCGGACACCGGGAACCGTCCTCGCCGGTCATCGAGACACGTTCGGGGGGTTTGTTGCTGCACGCCGGGTGGATCTGCTCCTGCTGCTGGTCGCTCTCGTGTGGGGCAGCAGTTACCTCGCGGCCAAGACCCTCACGGAGACCGTCGGGGTCACGGTCATCCTTTCCCTGCGCTTCCTCATCACCACCGTGGCCCTGGTGGCACTCTGGTTGTTCTGGAACCGGCGTAGGGCCTCCCGCCGCGAAACGGTCGTCGGTGCGGTTCTGGGATGCACCCAGGCCGCTGTGCTCATCCTGGAAACCCACGGGATCGCCGGCACCAGCGCCACGAACGCCGGGCTGGTCATCAGTCTCGTCATCGTGTTCACCCCTGTGACTGAGAGCATCGCGTTCCGCGTACCACTGCCGCGCATGGTGCTCATCGCCGGGATCGTCGCGGTCGTCGGCGTGTGTCTCCTCGTCTCCGGGGACGGGTTCGTGGCACCGACGCTCGGGGACATGCTCGTCCTCGCGGCCGCACTCGTACGCGCTGTCCACGTCACCGCGGTCTCGGTCCTCACCCGGGGACGCGGATTCAGCGCGCTCATGCTGACCCTGATTCAAAGCGCGGTGTGCGCCCTCATCTACACCCTCGCCGACTATCGAGGCGTGCTCCACGCCGTGCGGCACTTCGATACCGGCGAGTGGGTCGGCGTCCTCTACCTCGGACTCGCCTGCAGTGTGTTCGCGTTCCTCGTGCAGACCTGGGCCATCCAGCGCACCTCAGCATCGAGGGCCAGTCTCCTCATGGGGACCGAACCCATCTGGGCGGTCCTCGTCGGACTCAGCATCGGGCAGGAAACACTCGATGTCCTCGGCATCATCGGAGCCGTCCTCATCATCACCGGCACCTACCTCGGACTACGCGCCGAAGCCCGCCACCGGACACCACACGTCCCGGTGCCTGTCTACCCATGACAGTCCGGCTCGCCGTCGCTTCCGTGCATGGTCCAGGACGCCCGCGCATGCCCGGCACGGCGGCCCATCGCTCGGCGGGCAGCGTGGTGCCGGCCTTCCCGGAGCAACCGATCCGAACGCGTCGAACCTCTCGGCGGGCGCCAGGGTGGTCAGAGGGAGCGCAGGAACTTGCGGGCCTGCTCCCTGCCGTCGACCTGGTAGGTGAGTCGCTGTCCAAGCGCTTCGACGACATCCTGGGCGATGGCGTTGACCTTCCGGTTCGTGTCCTGGCTGTGCTGGCTCATCACGTCGAACGCATCCTGGAGGCTGATACCCATGCGGCCGGCGAGGATCCCCTTGGCCTGGTCGATGGTGCTGCGCTTGGCGACCGAAGCGGCGACTGCTTCGTTCGCGAGCCGGTGGGAATCGGCGTGGATGGAGTGGGTGAGGTCGATCAGCAGGCCCCACACGCCGATGCGTTCCCCGTCCTCCAAGAGTGGCCCTCCCACGACGAGCGTCTGGAAGTCCTTGCCGTTGCGGTCCTGCAGGGTCAGATAGGCGGACAGTGGGCCGTCCAGGTCGGTCGCCTCGGCCCAGAACGCAGCACTGCTCTCACGCATGCTCGGGTGGACGTGGCTCTGACCGAGCTCATATGTCGGTACGATCTCGCCGGGCTCGTACCCGTGCATGAGGAACATCTCGTCGGACCAGTGAAAAGTATCGGTGGCGAAGATGTACTGGAACGTGCCTGTCGGGCAATTCTCGAAGATGTCGGACGGCGCGTCGAAGCCCCGACGGGTCGGAGGCGACGGGTTGGATGACTGCACGAGGAGACGGCTCTCTACGGGACGTCGCAGAGCTGGCTGCTCAACTCTGTTCGTACCGAAGAGTAGCAAGCCTCACCGACACGAGAGTCCACCTACACCTGCCCGGGATGCAGATCGATGCGCGGACGAGCAGCTTCCCTCCGGCGGGAGGGTCAGGAGGTTCGGGTCGCATGGACGGCGAGACCGTAGAGGACGGGATCAAGCTCCCACAGCGCCTGTTCCAGGATGGACCGGTCCGCTGCCGGGAGAGGGGCAAGCCCACAGATGTAGGCCTCGATGTCCAGGGGGGTGAGGTTTCCGCACAGTCCGAAGTAGTCCAGCCACAGAGCATAGGGCTGCACCCCGATGAGGTGAGCGGCGTCGGAGAGCGCGGTGTGATGCTCGGCGGCGTTCATCGGCTTGCCCATCACTGCCCCTCCTCACGAGGTCGTGGTTCCACCGTAGACCCATCCGCGTACACCTGCCGGTTGCGTGCCATCCTCGGTCCCCGCATTGCATTCTGCGCCTGCAACCCCCGCGCACAGCCGCCCTGGTATGGCTGGGGCTGTGCGTCGGTGTCACCGTGGTCACCCCGGCCCTTCCCGTGCTCCTCCAATTGACCGTGTTCCTCATCGGTGGGTGCCTCGTGACCTGGCTGATCCTCGCGCAGATCAATGCGACCACCACCGCCATCACCGTCCAAGCCTCGCCTCCGCCCGCGACCTGAAGCATTCCTGCGCGAGGAGGCGGGCTACGCCTACATCCCGCGGACAGGGCTGCGGCTATTGCCTGGCCGTACCGGGATTCCCAGCACCCACGAGTTCCGGCGACTGTGTGCACACCCTCACGCTCCGCGTTCCACAGGCGGCGGTCCTCCGCGGACCGAAGGACCTCGAGCATCAAGAAAGCGTAGAGATGCGCGGTGTAGCCGTTAGGAAAGCGTAAGGATCGGCTTTCCGCTCCGTTGCGGGGTGTGTACTCGATTCCGTGCCCGCCGTGGCACCCGCCCGGCAGGAAGCCTGCGGATCGAAGTGCACTATCCCGTCTGATGGAGTTACTCGTGCTTGATGTCGTATATCTCGTGGGCAGCGCAGCCCTGTTCGGTGTGATCGCCCTGATCGCCAGGGCGGTGGAAAAACTGTGATCGTCTTCAATCTGATCGCCGTCGTCCTCGGTGTCGCGGCCCTGGGCTACCTGGTGTACGCCCTCGTGCGGCCGGAGCGTTTCTGATGACCCAGGCCGCGGCGTTTCTGCCGCTGCTGACCGTCGTCGTCGTGCTCGCCCTGCTCCACCGTCCGCTGGGCGACTACATGGCCCGGACCTTCACCGGCACGAAGGACCTCCGGATGGAGCGGGGGTTCTACCGCGTGCTCGGCGTCGTCCCGGCGTCGCTCCAGTCCTGGCGCTCCTACCTCACGGCTGTCCTCTCCTTCTCCGTGGTCGGTGTCCTACTCGTGTACGTGCTGCAGCGCACGCAGGCCGTGCTGCCTTACTCGCTCGGACTACCGGCGGTTCCCGAGGGACTCGCCTTCAACACGGCTGTCTCCTTCGTGACCAACACCAACTGGCAGTCCTACTCGCCGGAGGTGACCCTGGGCTACGCCGTGCAGATGGCGGCCCTCGCGGTGCAGAACTTCGTCTCCGCGGCCGTCGGGCTCGCCGTCGCAATTGCTTTCGTGCGGGGGCTGGCGGCCCGTCGGAACGCGGCTCTCGGTAATTTCTGGGTGGACCTGACCCGGTCGCTTTGGCGGATTCTGCTGCCAGGCGCCGTCATCGCTGCTCTCGTGCTGCTCGCAGGCGGGGTCATCCAGAACTTCGCCGGTTTCACGACCGTCACCACCCTGACAGGTGCCGGACAAACCCTCCCCGGCGGCCCGGTGGCCTCACAGGAGGCCATCAAGCTGCTCGGCACCAACGGAGGCGGCTTCTTCAACGCCAACTCCGCGCACCCCTTCGAGAACCCGTCACCCTGGACGAGCGTGTTCCAGGTCATCCTGATGCTCGCGATCCCGTTCAGCCTGCCCCGCACCTTCGGCACGATGATCGGCCAGCGCCGCCAGGGCTACGCCATCCTCGGCGCCATGTCAGCGATCTTCCTGCTGTCAACGACCGCGGCGACCCTGGCCGAACTGGCAGGGAACGGCACCGCACCGCAGGCCGCGGGGGCCGCGATGGAGGGCAAGGAGCAACGCTTCGGGGTCGTCGGGTCGACGCTGTTCGGCTCTGCCAGCACGCTCACCTCCACCGGTGCCGTGAACTCGATGCATGACAGTTCCACCGCGATCGGCGGGATGCTGCCGATGATCAACATGATGCTCGGCGAAGTCGCCCCGGGCGGCGTGGGGTCGGGTCTGTACGGCATGCTGATCCTCGCCGTCGTCACCGTCTTCATCTCCGGTCTGCTCGTGGGCCGGACGCCCGAGTACCTCGGCAAGAAGATCGGTGCGCGGGAGATCAAGCTCGCGAGCCTCTACATCCTGACCATGCCGACACTCGTCCTCGCGGGAACCGCCCTGAGCTTCGCGGTGCCTGCCCTCCGCACGGACATCGACAGCACGTCCATCCTCAACCCCGGCCTCCATGGTCTGTCCGAAGTGCTCTACGCGTTCACCTCCGCGGCCAACAACAACGGATCGGCCTTCGCAGGTCTCACCGCGAACACGCCGTGGTTGAACACCGCGCTCGGTGTGGTCATGCTGCTGGGACGCTTCCTGCCCATGGTCTTCGTCCTCGCCCTTGCCGGGTCCTTCGCGATACAGGACAGGGTGCCCGCCACCGCCGGGACGGTGCCCACGGACCGGATCCAGTCCGTCACCCTCCTCGTCGGGGTCACTGTCGTCGTCACCGCCCTCACCTTCTTCCCCGTGCTCGCACTGGGTCCCCTTGCGGAAGGAACGCTCTAGATCATGTCCACCATCACCGAAACATCCGCCGTCAGCAGCAGCGACAGCGCCAGTCCCCGGCCCACACCGCCGAGAAGGGCCTCGGCGTTCTCCGCCGCCCAGCTTGCTCAGGCTCTGCCCGGTGCCGTCCGAAAGCTCGACCCGCGTCAGATGGTCCGCACGCCCGTCATGTTCATCGTCGAGGCAGGAGCGGCGCTGATCACCGCCATCGCCATCGCCGAACCGTTCCTCGGAGGGCCACAGGCATCGGGTGGCAGCGAGGTCCCACCCTCGTTCACCTGGCTCATCGCCGGCTGGCTCTGGCTGACGGTTCTGTTCGCGAATCTCGCCGAGTCCGTCGCCGAGGGTCGGGGCAAGGCGCAGGCCTCCAGCCTGCGCCAGGCACGGACGGGCACGACGGCACGGGTGGTACGCGACTACGCACCCGAGACCGACCCGGGTGCCTGGCGGGCGACCGTGACCGCGGTGTCATCCTCGGAGGTCGCCCGCGGCGACATCGTGCTGATCGAGGCCGATGAGACAGTACCGGGTGACGGAGAGATCATCTGGGGCATCGCCTCTGTGGACGAGTCGGCGATCACCGGCGAGTCAGCCCCCGTGGTCCGCGAAACCGGCGGCGACCGGTCCGCCGTCACGGGCGGCACGCGTGTACTGTCGGACCGCATCGTCGTCCTCATCACGAGCCAGCCGGGGGACACCTTCGTGGACCGCATGATCCGGCTCGTCGAGGGCGCCGAACGTCAGAAGACTCCGAACGAGGTGGCGCTGAACATCCTGCTCGCCACGCTCTCGATCGTGTTCACCGTGGTGGTCCTCACCATCAACCCGATCGCGAGCTCCTCGGACGTCACGGTCAGCGTACCGGTGCTGGTGGCACTGCTCGTCTGCCTCATCCCGACCACGATCGGGGCGCTGCTCTCTGCCATCGGCATCGCGGGCATGGACCGGCTCGTGCAGCACAACGTCCTCGCCATGTCCGGCCGGGCGGTCGAGGCGGCGGGTGACGTCACGACCCTCCTCCTCGACAAGACCGGCACCATCACCTACGGCAACCGGCGGGCGAGCGAGTTCATCACCGTCGCCGACGCAGACCGCCACGAGCTGATCGCCGCCGCCGCACAGTCGTCCCTCAGCGACCCCACTCCGGAGGGAACCTCGATCGTGGACCTCGCGGTCACCGAGGGCTTCGTCCGCAAGGAGGTGGACGGCGATGTGGTCCCGTTCTCGGCTCGGACCAGGATGAGCGGTGTCGACTTCGTGGATGGATCGAGCGTCCGCAAAGGCGCCGGGAGCGCGGTCCGCGAGTGGGTCACGGCCGCCTCCGGCATGGTCACTGCGGAGCTCGGGGAGACGGTGGACCGCATCTCCCAGTCGGGTGGGACGCCTCTCGTGGTCGCCGTGCGGGACGTCACGGGTAGGGCCCGGGTCCTCGGCGTCGTCCACCTCAAGGATGTCGTGAAGGAAGGGCTCCCGGAGCGGTTCGCGGAGCTGCGCTCCATGGGCATCCGCACCGTCATGATCACCGGCGACAACCACCTCACCGCACAGGCCATCGCCGCGGAGGCCGGTCTGGACGACTATCTCGCCGAAGCGACGCCCGAGGACAAGATGCGCCTCATCCGCAAGGAACAGGAGGGAGGCTCTCTCGTCGCGATGACCGGTGACGGTACGAACGACGCCCCTGCCCTGGCACTGGCGGACGTCGGCGTGGCCATGAACACCGGCACCTCCGCCGCGAAGGAGGCGGGAAACATGGTGGACCTGGATTCCGACCCCACGAAACTCATCGACATCGTCAGGATCGGCAAGCAGCTGCTCATCACACGCGGGGCGCTGACCACGTTCTCCATCGCGAACGACGTCGCGAAGTACTTCGCGATCATTCCCGCCATGTTCACCGGCGCCCTCCCGGGCCTCGCGGCACTCAACGTGATGCAGCTGCACTCGCCGTCGTCGGCGATCCTCGCCGCAATCATCTTCAATGCGCTGATCATCGTCGCGTTGATCCCGCTGTCCCTGCGCGGTGTGAAGTACCGCGCGGCGTCGGCGTCCAGCACTCTCAACCGGAACCTGTTCGTCTACGGGCTCGGCGGCATCATCGCCCCGTTCATCGGCATCAAGGCCATCGACCTGGTGCTGTCCCTCGTGCCCGGATTCTGATCCTCCATTCCTGCCATACCACCGCAAAGGCCTGTCATGAGTTCTTCCCGCAGCACCGTCCGACAGCTCGGTACCGCAGTCCGGGCGCTCGTCGTCCTGACCCTCGTCCTCGGCATCGGCTACCCGCTCGCCATCACGGGCATCGGCCAGCTGGCACTGAACAACCGCGCCGATGGGCAGCCGCTCATCCTCGACGGCACCGCCGTCGGGTCAGCGATCATCGGCCAGTCCTTCGCCGACGCCGACGGCGCCGCCTTCCCGGAGTGGTTCCAGTCCCGTCCGTCCGCCGCGGGGAACGGGTACGACGGCGGCGCCTCCAGCGGCAGCAACCTCGGCCCCGAGAACCGCGACCTTGTCACGGCGATCGAGGAGCGGCGGGCCGCCGTCGCCGAGCTCGAAGGCGTGGATCCGGCCATGGTTCCCGCAGATGCGCTCACAGCATCGGCGTCGGGGCTCGACCCGCACATCAGCCCCGCGTACGCGCAGCTGCAGGTGGCGCGCGTGGCCGCCGAACGCGGACTTGAAAAGGGCGACGTCGAAGCCCTCGTGGAGGAGAGCACGCAGGGCCCCGACCTCGGGTACCTCGGGGAGCCGACGGTCAACGTGGTCGAATTGAACATGGCCCTCGCGCAGCTGGACACTTAGGCCCATGACACGAGGCCGATTGAAGGTGTTCCTGGGAGCGGCACCCGGGGTGGGCAAGACCTACACGATGCTCGAGGAGGGCCGTCGGCTCCTCGGTGAGGGGCGCGACGTCGTCGTGGCCATCGTCGAGACGCACGGGCGTATTGCCACCGAGGCCATGGCCGACGGCCTCGCGGTGCTGCCGCGCCGGACCGTGGACCACCGCGGCGTGCACCTCACCGACCTCGACCTCGAGGGTGTCCTGGCACGTCGCCCCGAGATAGCGCTCGTCGACGAACTTGCTCACACGAATGCCCCGGGGACCGACCACGAGAAAAGGTGGCAGGACGTCGAGGCGCTGCTCGACGCCGGGATCAACGTCCTGAGCACCATCAACGTCCAGCACATCGAGTCCCTCAACGACGTCGTAGAGCGCATCACGGGTGTGCCGCACCGCGAGACCATCCCGGACGAGGTGCTGCGCCGGGCCGACCAGGTGGAGGTGGTGGACCTCGCGCCGGAGGCCCTGCGCGGGCGCCTCGCCGACGGCTGCATCTACCCGTCCGGGCGCATCGACGCCGCGCTGTCCAACTATTTCCGTGTCGGCAACCTCACCGCGTTGCGCGAACTCGCGCTCCTGTGGCTCGCGGACGAGGTGGACAGCGCGCTGCAGCGGTACCGGTCCGAGCAGGGCATCGACGATAAGTGGGAGGCACGCGAGAGGGTCGTCGTGGCGCTGACCGGCGGGCCGGAGGGCCGCACACTGCTCCGCCGCGGGGCGCGGATCGCCTCGCGGTCCGCGGGAGGGCAGCTCCTGGCGGTGCACGTCACGAACCAGGACGGCCTGCGCGACGCCGATCCGGCCGAGCTCGCGGCGCAGCGGGGCCTCGTGCAGAAGCTCGGTGGCACGTACCACGAGGTGGTGGGTGACCAGACCTCGAAGGCTCTCGTGGACTTCGCGAAGGGCGCCAACGCCAGCCAGCTCGTCATCGGCGTGAGCCGCAGGTCGCGCCTCGCCGCCCTTCTCACCGGTCCCGGGATCGGCGCCACCGTGATCCGGGAGTCGGGCGAGATCGACGTGCACATGGTCACTCATGCTGCGGCCGGCCGCAGGTTCGCGCTGCCTCATCCCGGCGGGGCACTGTCCTGGCGGCGTCGGGCGCTCGGTGCCCTGGTGGCTCTGGTCGGCGGCCCGCTCCTGACCCTGCTGCTGACAATTTTCCGGTCTCAGGAGTCCATCACCGGGGACGTGCTCAGCTACCAGCTGCTCGTGATCGTCGTCGCCCTGATCGGCGGGATCTGGCCCGCGTTGTTCGCCGCCGTCCTGTCCGGCCTGACACTCGACTTCTTCTTCATCGACCCGGTCCGCACCCTCACCATCGGCGAGCCGGCGCACTTCACCGCGCTCATTCTCTACATCGTCAACGCCGTCCTGGTCAGCTACGTCGTCGACCAGGCTGCGCGTCGGACCCGCGCGGCGTCGCGCGCTGCCGCGGAATCCGAACTACTCGCGACCATAGCGGGAGGGGTGCTCCGCGGGCAGGACACGCTGCGGGCACTGGTGACCCGGACCCGGGAGGCCTTCGGGCTCGACGCCGTTCGACTGCGGGGTGTCGACGGTACCCTGCTGAGCGAGGCCACCTCCCTGCCGCCATCGCCCGGGCAGGCCGAGACCGTGACTGTCCCCGTGGGCGAGCGTGCAGTCCTCGAACTCGATGGCCGGCCGCTGGCAGCTGCGGACCGGAGACTGCTCGCCGTCATCACGACCCAAGTGGACACAGCCCTCGAGTACCGGGATCTTTCCCGGGCCGCGAGTGAAGTAGGCCCCCTCGCCGAAGCCGACCGGGTACGCACGGCGCTGCTCGCCGCCGTCGGGCACGATCTCCGCCGCCCCCTCACCGCCGCAACCACTGCCGTCACCAGTCTTCGATCATCCACCATCATCTTCTCCCCGGACGAGCAGGGCGCGCTCCTGGAGACCGCCGAACAGAGCCTCGGAACCCTGTCGGACCTCGTGACCGACCTGCTCGACGCCAGCCGCATCCAGGCCGGCGTGCTCGGCGTCGTGCTCGAACCCGTGCGGCCCGAGGACGTCATCCTTCCCGCACTCGAGGAACTGGACCTCGGCCCGGGCGATATCGAGCTGGATACCCCTGCCGAGCCGCAGCTACTCCTTGCCGATGCCGTCCTGCTGCAGCGCGTGCTCGTGAACCTGCTGTCCAACGCCATCCGATACGCCAGCCACGGGGAACCACCGGTGTTGTCGGTGAGCGATTTCGGCGGGCGAACAGAACTGCGCATCATCGACCGCGGGCCCGGCATCTCGGACGACCGGAAAGACCAGGTACTCATGCCCTTTCAACGGCTGGGCGATACCGACAATGACACCGGCCTCGGGCTTGGTATGGCACTGGCTAAGGGCTTCGTTGAAGGCATGGGCGGTCACCTGACACTCGAGGACACCCCCGGGGGCGGACTCACCTCCGTGATATCACTGCCGCGCGCCCCCCAACCGCACGAGGCTCTACTCACTGGGAACAGTGTCGGAGGGGCATGAAGGTCCTCATCGCCGACGACGACCCGCAGATCCTGCGGGCTCTCAGCATCACGTTCACAGCGTCGGACTACGACGTCGTCCTAGCCGCTGATGGGGCTGCAGCCCTGCGGCGCGCGGCCGAGCACCACCCCGACATCGTGGTGCTGGACCTCGGCATGCCCCATCTCAGCGGCATCGACGTCATCCACGGACTCCGAGGCTGGAGCTCGGTGCCGATCCTCGTGATCTCGGGCCGGATGGACTCGATCGACAAGGTGCAGGCACTGGACGCCGGTGCGGACGACTACGTCACCAAACCGTTCCTGACCGACGAGTTGCTGGCTCGGATGCGGGCCCTCACACGACGGCGCCTGCCCGCGCAGGAAGAAGCAGGCGCAAGTTTCGGAGACGTGCGCGTGGACCTCGTCGCCAAATCGGTGGTCCGGACCACCGACGGTACCGCCATCCATCTGACCCGCACCGAGTGGCGCCTGCTCGAGACCTTGATGCTGAACCCTGGGCGTCTCGTCACGCAGGAGCACCTGCTCACAGAAGTATGGGGGCCGGAGCACGTTCGTGACTCCGGGTATCTCCGCCTGTACATCAGTCAGCTGCGGAAGAAGCTCGAGCCGGATGCAGGTTCGCCCCGGTACCTGCTGACTGAAGCGGGTATGGGGTACCGCTTCACGCCGAACGGCACGTGAAGGCACGCTTGCCAGAATCGTGGGTGATGCCGGAGTGGGGGAGAGGGACGAGGACTCGAGCGGGCTCCGACGCCGTGCGCCGAAGCGCGCGGGCCGCGGATCCTCTGTCCGGCTGATGCGGAGCCGGCTCGTCGGAGGAACGGATCCTGGTCGGGACAACCGGACCACAACCGGGAACGCCCCTGACTCCGGATGGGGCAGAGGTGGGGGGTAGGGTTGTGAGTTGTCGATGAGCAGAAGCGGCAGTGCACGAGCGCGTGCGCCCATCGAGATGGGTTCCTGCGCCGCCTGCCGATGACTGCCGAGCGAGGTTGATTTCCTTGATGACGAACCGCGAGACTGCTGCAACGGGTACTCACCGTGACGCGACCTCCCAGCAAACACCGAACGATCGTCCCGATGAGTACGGGACAGGGGAGACCGAGTACGGGACCGGCGAGACGTCCGTCGTCCTGCAGAACCTGGTCCTGGACAGCCCCGACGTCGAGGAATTCCTGACCCATCTCGCCCGATTCGCGGCAGAGCGCCTCTCCGGGCACGACTCCACGGTCCGATGCGGAGTGACCCTGCTGCGTCCGAGGAAGCAGGGGACGGCAGCCAGCAGCGACCAGGTCGCCCGGCGGCTCGACGAACTGCAGAACGCGTCCGGGAACGGACCGTGCCTGGAAGCGACCCGCACCGAGACGCGCGTGTACGTGCGCGACGTCGCCGACGACGATCGGTGGCCGGAGTACTTCACCCTGGCCCACGCCCACGGTGTCCGATCGATCCTCGCCGTACCAGTCCTCCTCAGCGGGGAAGCGGCGGCCGCCCTGAACCTGTACGCGGACACACCGGATGCGTTCGGACCGGAACGGATCGCCCTGGCGCAGCAGTTCGCCGACGAAGCATCCCAGGGGTTGCGATTGGCCGTGAGGATCGCGCACCTGACCGACACGGGACAGAATCTGACGGTCGCGATGACCTCGCGAACGACGATCGATCTCGCGGCCGGAATCATCATGTCCCAGAACACGTGCAGTCAGCATGAGGCGATGACCATCCTCAAAGCCGCCGCCAGCGCCAGGAACAGGAAGCTCCGCAACCTGGCTGCGGCCGTTGTCGCTTCCGTCAGCGGGCAGGCACCGGTCACACACTTCGAGCACTGATCGGGCAGGTGGTCGGGCCTGCCACGGCGGTCCGGCCGCGCTGGTGTCCATCACCGCGCACCGGAAGCGACGCGTCGCGAGCCGGGACCTTCCGGTGAAATGCATCACCGATGTACTGTGATCGCGTGATCGCCCCCGATATCTCCCAGGACGCCGTCGCCGTCGCGGATCACTACGACGAGCTCGATCCGGTCTATCGTCGCGTCTGGGGCGAGCACGTCCATCACGGGCTATGGACGACAGGGCGCGAGACGCCCGCCGAGGCCGTCGAGGCGCTCGTCGACACTGTCGGCGACCGGCTGCATCTCTCGCCCGGCGAGCGCTGCGTCGACATCGGCTGCGGCTACGGATCCACCGCACGGCGGCTCGCGGCGACGCGCCAGGTCATCGTCACCGGCTTCACGCTCTCCGCCGCGCAGGTCGACTATGCCGCCGCACATCCCGTCCCCGACGTGGAGATCACGCTTCGTGACTGGCTCGTCAACGGACTGGCCGACGCATCGGCCGACGCCGCCTGGGCGATCGAGTCGAGCGAGCACATGGTCGACAAGCCCGGGTTCTTCGCCGAGGCGCATCGTGTCCTGTCACCCGGCGGCCGTCTGGTCGTCTGCGCGTGGCTCGCCGAGACCGACGCGAGCGACGTGAAGGTCCGCCATCTGCTCGAGCCGATCTGCCGCGAAGGGCGTCTGCCCTCCATGGGCACGCGCGAGGAGTACGAGGCGATGGCGCGAGCGGCGGGCTTCGCGGTCACCAGTTACGAGGACGTCAGCCGCAACGTCGCGCGCACATGGTCGATCTGTGCCCGCCGCATTGCGAAGGCCTTGCTCGTCGATCGTGAGACCCGTCGTCTCGCGATCGGTGGACGGAATCGCATCTTCCTCCTGAGTGTGCCCCGCTTGATCCTGGCCTACCGCACCGGTGCCATGCGCTACGGGATCTTCACGCTGACGAAGGCGGAGGACGGCGGAGCATCACGCTGAACGGTCCGACCGACGTGGCACGAGCCGGTGTTCGCCGGCGCTCCTCCGGACGAGCACGCACGTGCGACCGTTTCGCATGAGGAGGCCGGCCCTGGATCGGCTGCCCGGCGTCATGGTACCCGTCCGGTCCTCTGGTAACCGGGTCCCGACGGATCCTAACGACGGCGCCGCGCGTTCCGATAGTAGGCCGCACACAGGCATGACAGGCCCCGGGGTCGCCCCGGTCTGGACAGGGCCCGGACTGCAGACGCCATCTGCCCGTACGAAGGACCGAGATTGTTCACGAACCACCTCCGCCGATCCGTGGCGGCCGCTGCTGTCACGGCCGCCGTTCTGCCCCTGCTCGCAGGGGTGGCGCTGCCGGCCACGGCGGCGACGACCGTCTGCACGCCGATGACGCAGAGCGTCCACCAGAGCATCAACCCCACGTCCGGGGCTTCCCTGCTGACCACGTCGTCGACCGAGGTGACCAGCGCGGCCACCAGGAACGGCTTCACCGACAAGCGCGGTGTCGTCTTCAAGGTCTCCCCGGCGGCGAGGCCCGGACTGGTGCCCGTCCATCGGATGTACAAGGGTGGTGACTTCCTGTTCGTCGCCGATACTGCCGGCGTCGGTGAGTACGAGAACGCACAGACCAGGTACGGGTATGTCAGCCAGAAGATCGAGTTCTACGCCTCCGCGACGAAGGTCGGCTGCGGGCTCGAGGTGCGCCGCTACCAGAAGGGCGCCCTCCACCGTTTCTCCGCATCACCGGCGGACCAGGCGAAGCTCAAGGCCGCCGGCTGGAAGGACGAAGGCGCCAAGTTCTGGGCGCAGACCGCCGTCGCTCCGGCACCTGGTCCGGCCCTCACCGCGGCTCCGGTGCCCGCGCCGACGACCGCTGCCCCTGCACCGGTCGTGACCCCGACGCCCGCGGCGTCGCCGACACCGGTGCCGACCCCGGTCCCGACGGTGGCTCCTACGCCCTCCCCGTCACCGTCCCCGACTCCGGTCGTTCCCGCCCCGGCCCCGGCACCTGTCGTTCCGGCTCCCGCACCTGCTCCTGTCGTCCCCGCTCCGGTCGCAGTCGCGGCGTCCGGTTCCGCCCCCGTCGGCACGACGTCGTACCCCGTCCCCGCGGACGCGATCTTCGTCGCCGGGAACGGGAGCGACACGGCGCGCGGCACGCAGGACGCACCGCTCAAGACGATCAAGGGCGCGGTCACGAAGGCCGTCAGCGGGCAGACCATCGTCCTCCGCGCCGGTTCGTACCTCGAAGCGGTCAAGATCCCGTCCACCAAGCGCATCACGCTCCAGGCGTTCCCTCACGAGGAGGTGTGGCTCGACGGCAGCGTCCCGGTCTCCGGTTTCACGCCCGAGGGGAGGGTCTTCGTCGTCGACGGCTGGACGGCCGAGTTCGACGCGAGCCCGACGTACACCTGGGGCAGCGCCGACGGCACCCAGCCGGGCTGGTCCTTCGTCAACCCCAGCCGCCCCATGGCCGCGCACCCGGACCAGGTGTGGATCGACGGCACGGCCCAGCGCCAGGTGAGATCCCTCGCCGACCTGACCGCCGGCTCTTTCTACGTCGACTACGGCGCTGACCGCCTCTTCCTAGGATCGGACCCCGCCGGCAGGCAGGTCAGGGCCGGTTCGATCGCCAAGGCTATCTCGGTGCAGTCCGCCGGCTCGGAGCTCAAGGGCATCGGTGTCCGCCGCTTCTCACCCTCCGTGCCGCACATGGCCGCAGTGACCCTGGAGAGCAGCAACATCGCGGTCGAGAACGTCGTCATCGAGCAGACCTCCACGACCGGACTCGCGGTATCCGGGACGGACGTCCGCCTGAAGGGCATCACGCTCACGCAGAACGGCATGCTCGGCGCGTCCGCGACGTACGCCGACCGGTTGTCGGCAACCAACCTCAAGGTGACGGACAACAACACCGAGGGTTTCAACAGTGCACCGGTGGCGGGTGGCTTCAAGATCGGCCGCACCCGGACCGTGCAGGTCCAGGACAGCACGTTCACCGCGAACAACGGCACCGGACTCTGGTTCGACGAGTCCGTGGTCGATCTCACCGCGTCCGGGAACAGGATCACCGGGAACAGCGGCCACGGGATCTCGGTCGAGATCTCAGCCCGTGCCGTCGTCGCCGGGAACGTCGTCGCCGGGAACAAGGGCCACGGCCTGAAGATCAACAACACCAGCGACGTCGAGGTCTGGAACAACTCGTTCATCAGCAACGGGCGACCCGTCAATATCGTCCAGGACGCACGACGCGCCGCGGACCGCGGCACACCGGGCCACGACCCTCGCCAGGCGTTCCCTGATCCGACGATGTCCTGGATCAACGGTCCGGTGACCGTCCGCAACAACGTGATCAGCGGTACCATCGGCAATTGCCTGCTGTGCGTCGAGGACTA
The DNA here is from genome assembly GCF_054511015.1 of Arthrobacter sp. MDT1-48-3. NCBI lineage: Bacteria > Bacillati > Actinomycetota > Actinomycetes > Micrococcales > Micrococcaceae > Arthrobacter > Arthrobacter sp. MDT1-48-3. Next base: position 268,539 of record NZ_JBTNDL010000004.1, on the reverse strand, counting down.
CTCGGGCCAGTTCTCGGCGGAAGCCATGGGCGTGACGACGGCGGGCAACGTCCTGCACCGCGCGACGGTGTCCGCTCCCACCTGGCTCGTGGTCTGGTCGCGGGGCGCCGGCAACCCGGCCGTCTTCGCGACCCTCGACACGTTCAGGGCCGCGACGGGACAGGGGAGGAGTGACACGGAACTGACCGGGGGAGCCGTCGCCGACCCCGCCACCTTCCGCGTGAGTGACAGCGCGCGATCGGCGGCCGTCGCCCAGCCGCTTCCCGCCCGGATCGCCGGCCTCCTGCGGCTTCCGTCAGGGACGTTGCTGACCGGACCCGCCGCCGGCTGACGCACGTCCGGCCGCTGCCACCATCGACGCCGGGACCTGACGGCGGGCCCGGGCGTCAGCAGTGGTTGTGGCGGCCCGAGGCGGGCTCGAGCTGCAGGGTGGAGTGGCGGATGTCGAAGTGGTCGCCGATGCACGTGTTGAGGTCGCTGAGGATCCGGGGGGCGGATCCGTTGTCGAAGGCGTCGTCGTCGACCTGTACGTGCGCGGTGAGTGCGGGCAGGCCCGAGGTGATGGTCCAGGCGTGCAGATCCTCCACGAGCACCACGCCCGGGACCTCCTCCATGTGTCGGCGCACTTCGGCCAGGTCGGTGTCACTGGGGGTGGCCTCCAGCAGGACGAGCACCACGGCTTTGAGCAGGCCGTAGGCGCGCGGGAGGATCAGCAGGCCGATGGCGATGCCGGCCAGTCCGTCCGCCGCCAGGAACCCGGTGGACCAGATGACCAGGGCGGCGACGATCACCGCGGCGGAGCCCAGCAGGTCACCCAGCACTTCGAGGTAGGCGCCGCGGACATTGAGGCTCTTCTTCTGCCCGCCCGCCAGCAGGCGCAGGGCGACGATGTTCGCGACCAGGCCGAGTGCGGCCGCCACCAGCATGACCGGTGCGTCGACGTCGGCCGGGCCCAGGGCCCGCCTGGTTCCCTCGATGAGCATCAGGACCCCGATGACAGCGACGACCAGGCCATTCACGAGGGCGGCGAGGATCTCCACGCGCTTCCACCCGAAGGTGCGGCGCTCGGTCCCGGGTCGGGCCGCCAGGCCCGTGGCGACGATCGCGATCGCCAGACCCGCCGAGTCGCTGAGCATGTGTCCGGCATCGGCCAGCAGTGACACCGATCCGGACGCGAGTGCGCCGACGACCTCGATCAGCATCACCGATACGGTGATGGCGAGTGCCCCGATCAGCCGTCGCCGGTGGGATCCGCCGGCGGTCGGAGCAGTGCTGATCCCATGGCTGTGGCCGTGGCTGTGGCTGCCACTCATCGCCCACCGCCCGGCAGGCGGGCGGAGTCCCGGTCCGTCCCTGATGCCGCATGGTGGTCGAGCGGATCCTGGTCCGGTCCGTGCGGATCGATCAGGCGTTCGCCGGCGTGCAGGAGTCCATCGAGGCCGGAGGTGGCCAGCCGGTACAGGGTCGCACGACCGTCAGGGGCCGCCTCGACGAGGCCGGCACCCTTGAGGACCGCCAGATGGGCCGACACCGTGGACTGGGCCAGGCCGAGATGCGCGGAGAGCTCGCCCACCCGGTGCGGGCCGTCCGCCAGGCAGTGCACCAGGGACAGCCGGGCAGGCTCGGCCAGCGCACGGAACAACCGCGCGACCGCGTCATGCTGGTGCAGATCGTAATTCATCGCCATTCGACGATTATATCGGTATCGATCGATCGGAAGGAAGCGTCAGGTCCGTCTGCGGCCTCGACGGCCGGGATGGTCGGAGTTCCGCCTGTCCCGTGCCGGAGCGCTTTGCTCCACGCCGGAACCCGACTACTCCTGCGACGGTTCCGCACCCTCGGCGGTCGTCCGGGCATACGATTCCGAGACCCGGCGGTAGACAGGCGTCAGGAACGCCAGCACCGCGGCCGCGATGATGATGATCCCCGCCACCAGGAACACGAGGGCGATGCCCCGGGAGGTGCCCTCGCCCAGCAGGGGGGCGAGGTGCGAGCCGCCCTCGGCCGATCGTGCATAGGGGATGATCCAGAACTGCGCGATCGGCGCGATCAGGAACGCGGTGACGGGTGCTGCCGCCGATTCGAACGCCATGGCGAATCCGAATACACGCCCCTGCCGCTGCAGGGGGACCACCCGCTGGATGACCGTCTGCTCGGCGGCCTCCACGAAGGGGACCAGGACGAGGTAGAGCCAGATGCCGGCGACGTACAGCCACGCCCACTCGCGCACCGTGAAGGCCGCACCGACGATCCCCATCAGGACGACGGCGATGAGCATGGTGCGCAGCGGGTTGGCTCCGAGGCCGAACTTGCCGATCAGGGCGCCGCCCACCAGGAACCCGGTGGCGCCGACCGCGAACCAGGTCCCCCACAGCTCCACGGGGAACAGCTCCAGCCCGTAGGGGTCCATCAGGGCCATGTAGACGCCGCCCACGAAGTTGTTGAACGTGGAGAACAGGATCAGCGCGAACAGTCCGGAGATGGCCAGGACGGCAGCGAAGGAGCCACGCAGGTCGAAGCCGCCGTGGGCGTCCGTCGCGGCCGCGCGCACCTCTTCGGGCATGCGCAGCGTGAGCAGGTGCGCGAACGCAAGAGCCGTGAGCACAAGGGCGACGACGATGGTCCAGCCCATGCCGATCAGCCCGACCGACAACCCGGAGAGCACCGAGGTCACGATGAACATGAGTCCCTGCACCATGCCCACCAGCCCGTTGGCGTTGGCCCGCCGGTCCGGTTCGATGAGGATGGTGACCGTGGTGGCGAGGGCGATGTTCCGCATGTTCTCGACGACGGCACCGATCAGGATGATCAGGGTGAAGGCCCAGAACCACGGCTGTCGCAGATCCAGCAGGGTGGCGGCGGGCGTCAGCAGGAACATCCCTCCGGACAGCACGAACATCACCAGCGTGAAGCCAGCGGCGAAGCGCATCACGGCCAGCTTGCGGTAGCGGTCCACGAAGGTGCCGAAGCTGATGCTGGAGAGGGCGATCAACAGCATGTAGGCACCGCCGATCACTCCGGTGGCGATCACGTTGCGGGTCTGCAGGTAGGCCCAGAACGTGAGGGCGAACCACAGGTAACTGGTCGTGATGTTCGCGACCCCGGTGTTCACCAGGATGCGCAGAAAAGTGCGGGACCGCTCCGCCGGACTGCGGACGGACGTGTGGAGCGACTCGCTGTCGGGCCGGTCCTCGGAGTCGCCGGGCTGCCGAAAAGGGACGGCGACGTCCTCGGAGAGGCCCGTGCTGCCATGCGGAACCGCAGCGGCCCCCGGCGGGACCGGTTCCTGCCCGGTCATGCGCCCCAGTGTACTGAGAATGAACCGGGACGGGAACGCTTGCCGCAGGGCAGGATGGACGTATCGGATGGACGTATCGGGACGACGAAGGAGGACCGTGCTGTGGCGCCGAATGCCCCGGAGCAGCATCCCGTCCTTCTGCGATATCCCCTCCGGGGCCTCCTCTTGGTCCGCAACAGCCCGGCCCGGAGGGTACCCAGTCACGGCACCGATCGGATGGGGACCACCTACGCCATCGACCTCGTGCCCGTCGATGCTCGCCACCGTACGGCCCGTTGGGGCTGGCGCGCGCTCGTCGCGACGGAACCGCCGGAGGACTTCTTCGGGTTCGGGGTCCCGGTACTGGCACCCTGCACGGGCGTCGTCGTCGTCGCCCACGACGGCGAGAGTGACCACGAGGCCCGCCGGTCGCAGCTCCACCTGCTCGCCTACGCGCTGGGCCAACCGCGCCGTCTCCGGGACGGTGCGGGTGCGATCGCTGGCAATCACGTCGTCATCGCCCTCGCCGCGGGCGGCCCCTTCGTGCTCGTCGCCCATCTGCGCCAGGGTTCGCTCGCTGTCCGGCGCGGCGACCGGGTGACCGCCGGTGCCCTGGTCGGGGCGTGCGGGAACTCCGGGAACAGCACACAACCGCATGTGCACGTCCAGGCGACCGACAGCATCGACTGGCCGCTCGCCCGTGGCCTGCCCATCGCCTTCGAGGGCGCCGCGGGTCCGGAACTCCCCGCCGAATACCGGATCGTCGTCGTCCCCTGAGCCGGTCATCGGTCGACGCGCGGTAGCGGGGTCAGGTGCCGAGGATCCGCGCCGCAGCCGCCTCGGACTCGAGTTGTTCCGGGGTGAGCACCGATCCGCGCAGGAATCCCGCCCCACGCAGCATCGTCCTGATGTCCTCGACGCCGTAGGGCTCGGGCCAGCGGCTGTGGGCCACGACGTGGCAGGTGGGGCACAGGGGTATGAGGTCGACGAGGGGGTCGACCTCATACCCGGCCTCGAGGTGCGCGTGCGGCGTGATGTGGTGGACCTGCATCACCGCGGGGCCCTCGATCCCGTAGACCTGTTCGGGATCCAGCCCGCACGCATGGCATACAGAACCCCGGTGGGCCATCGCGACGCGCCGCAGGTCCTGGTCCCGCTCGAACCCGTTGACCGGCACGCGTCGGACGGCCGACGCGGGCAGGGCGCCGGGGACCGGGTCGAGGGACGCGGGGTCCGCGGGGTTGGCCTCCGCCCACAGCATCCGGACGGCGAGTTCCGCCGGACCGTCGATGAATCGCACCGGGGGTTCTCCGGTGCGGAGATCCGGTAGCCGTCCGGCGACGTCGGCACATGGCACCTGGTCGCCGCTGGGCAGCAGGAGGTCGAGATCGACGTCGATCTCCACCGACCCGGCCTCCGAGCACGTCGGAAAGCGGATTGCGGCAAGGATCCCGTGCCCGATCAGGCCGTGCTGGGCGGGACGCGCGCCCACCGCGAGCAGCCATACGTCCAGGCCCTCGACAAGGGCGGGGTCGCCCGGCACCTGCCACTCCTGCCGGACGACGCCGGTCCTCCGGACCGTTTCGACGTCCGCCGCGTAGACGCCGGTCCACCCCGGCTGCCCGGGGTCCCACCCGATGATCAGTGCCGCCATGCCATCGAGTGTGCCACGACCGGGCGCCCGGACGGGTCCGGAGGACGGCCGGGGTGGTTCGTCGGGCGTCAGGCCCGCAGCAACCAACGGACCGCGGCGTCCCGGTCCAGGAAGAATCGGGTCTTCGTCGCCGATCTGACCATGAACGCCATGAGGACGCGGTCGACGTCGTCGTACCCGAGGATGGCGATCCGTGCTGGATGCTCGTAGGCGAGGACGAGCTCCCTCGCTGCCCAGGTGACCTCCCGAAGGGCGGAGACCTCGACCAGCAGGGGAAGACCGCCGCGGCCGGATGCGGCGATCGCCGATCCCGCGACCGTGATGTCCTCCCGGTCGATGACGATCCGCGGCTGCCAGCGCAGGCAGAGCATGAAGGGCAGGGCGGTCACCGAGAGCCGCCTCTCGCCGGTCCTGCCCGGTGCCTGGTCCGTGCATCGGGGCATCACGTGTGTATCCATATCGGGTAACCGCCTCAGGCGACCTCGGAGCGGCAACTCACAGTACTGTCGGGCATCTCGGCCGGGCCGCTCGCCGGCGGCAGCCCGCGCAGGAGCACGCCGACCGACATGCATTCGGACCTGCATCCCGGACGGATGGGTCACGGGACGAAAGACTTTCGGATCCGTCGGCAGCGCTCCCCGACGGAGGTCAGAGGTTCCAGGCGGGCCGGCCGTCCCACACACCATGGGCGTCGAACGTGGCGATGATGGCGCGAACTCCGGGGGCGAGGACCGGCAGGCCGTCATCGACGGCGGTCAGCGGACCGTAATGCCGCAGCTGCGCCATCTCGTTGGCGAAATGCAACGCCCTCGCATGATCGGTCGTGAGCCCCACACCACCCGCCGCGACGGCTTCCAGCGCGGCCTGGGCCTTCCCGAAGAGGACGGCATGGGCCAGGTCGAGGGCGGTGGTACCCGGGTCCTCGGCGGCCGACGCGTCCCAGGCCCGCAGAGCGGCGTCCTCCTTCAGGCGCACCCCTGCGTCGTCCCAACTGTTCGCCACGTCGTCCCCCGATGATCGTCCCGTCCCTCGAGATCCCAGCGTCGCAGGCGTGGTTCCGGGCGACAAGCCGGCCGCAACCTGGATGCGAAGTTGTTAGCGGCCCGTGACCTGTGCAGCCGACGCGGATCGTACGCGTTCGCGCCGCAGGGTCGTGGGCCACATCCGCTCGTGCCAGACTGGTGGGCATGTGTCCACGCCCCGCGGAGCCTCACGACCCATCAGCCGACGCCGAGAACAGCAGTACGACGCCGTCCGGACCGGAGGGACGCCACCTCGCCGTCCGCCTCGACGACGCCTGGCTGAGGCTGCAGACGCGCCTCGCCGTCCGGCGCGGCCGGGTCGAGACCGTCATCCCCTACACCGGGTACGGCACGACGTCGTGGGTCCGGGTACTGGCGCGCGTCGTCCTCAGCGATCCGAGGGACACCGGGCACGGCGCGGACGACGGCCCCCTGAAGCCGATCAAGGAGGGCATGCGCGGCTGGCGCAACTTCACGAATGCTCCGGTGGCCCACGCCGTCGTGCACGTGACCATCGACGGCGTCTTGCATGACGTCACGGCGGACCGCGGCGGCATCGTCGACGCTCGCATCCCGGTGGACCTCGAGGCGGGCTGGCACACCATCTCGCTCCACTCCGGTGCCTCCAGGGTCGTCGAAGCCCCGATGCGCGTGGTGGCGGACGGGACGGACTTCGGCGTCGTCTCCGACATCGACGACACCGTGATGGTGACCGCGTTGCCGCGCCCGTTCCTGGCGGCCTGGAACACCTTCGTGCTCGATGAGCACGCACGCATGCCGACGCCGGGCATGGCCGTGCTGTACGAGCGGATCGTGAGGACGCTGCCGTCGGCGCCGGTGCTCTATCTCTCGACCGGTGCCTGGAACGTCGCGCCGACCCTCTCCCGTTTCCTCTCCCGCAATCTCTATCCTGCCGGGCCCAAGCTCCTGACCGATTGGGGGCCCACCCGCGATCGCTGGTTCCGCAGCGGCCAGGAACACAAGCGGACGTCGCTCGAGCGGTTGGCCGAGGAGTTCCCCGGCGTGAAGTGGCTGCTGGTGGGCGACGACGGCCAGCATGACGAGGCGATCTACTCGGAGTTCGCGCAGCGCCATCCGCAGAACGTCCGCGCCATCGCGATCCGTCAGTTGTCGGTCGGAGAGGCGGTGCTCGCGGGTGGCCGCTCGAAGGCCGGGGTGCCGACGACACCGGGGATCCCGTGGATCTACGCTCCCGACGGAGCAGGTATGTCGGCAAAGCTGGAGGAACTCGGCATCATCCGGAGCGAAGTGCGCTCGGCGGACGTGCCCGAGGAAGCGGACTGACCCCGCCCCTCCGGGCATCGTCCTGATCCCGGCGGGCCGGGGACCCGCCGTCCTGCACACGCCGCCTCCGTCGCCCGAACTCGCCGCACCCAGAGGACGACACGTACGGGAAGGAATCCAGATGCCGCCTGCCACGTATCCGGCGCTGTCCTACGAGCTGTATCCGCCGCGGAACGCGGCGGCGGAGGACGCGCTGTGGACGACCATCCGCCGCCTCGAGCGCACCCGCCCCGACTTCGTGTCGGTCACGTACGGCGCGGCCGGCAGCAACCGGGAGACCGCGGTCGATCTCCTGCGGCGGCTGCTCACCGAGACCACGCTGAAACCGCTGGCCCACCTGACCTCCGTCGGCAGCAGCCGTGCCGAACTGACCGAGATCGTCGAACGGCTCATCGGCGGTGGGGTCCGGGGGATTCTCGCCCTCCGCGGTGACACGCCCGAGGGGTCCGAGGGACAGCCGGGCGAGGTAGAGCACGCCGATCAACTCGTCCGCCTGATCCGCGAGGTCGAGGCGCAGCGGACCGCACATCTCGCCGCCGGCAAGGTGTCCGTGGGAGTGGCGGCGTACGCCACGCGGCACCCCGACTCGCCGAGCGTGAAGCAGGACATCGAGGTGCTCCTGGCCAAGGAGGCGGCGGGCGCGGATTTCGCCATCACCCAGGTCTTCTTCCACTCCTCGGACTACGCGGGGCTCGTGGCCCGTGCCCGTCGGGCCGGTGTCACCATCCCGATCATCCCCGGCGTCATGCCGATGACGAGCTCCCGCCGGCTGAAGAAGCTCGGCGGACTCGCGGGGATCGACGTCGACGAGGGACTCCAGGCGCGGCTCGACGGCGCCCGGACCGACGACGAGCGTCGTCGGGTCGGCGTCGCCGCCACCGTCGAACTCGCGCGGGCGGCGCTCGACGACGGCGCTCCCGGCCTTCATCTCTATACCTTCAACGAGCACTCCGCCGCGCTCGACGTGCTCGACGCCCTGGACCTCGAACGACCCCCGGAAGCCGGTCTCGCCGCTTCCCTGTGACCGGCCACCCGCACCCCCGGGGCTACGGCGCCCCCTGCCCGTTCGACGTTCAGGAGGGTCTGGCGACGGCCCGGCCCGCGGCGGCGATGGCCCCCGTCACCGCTGGAGCCGCCGACTTCAGCGTGTCGGCGAAGACGACGGCACCCGCTCCCGCGAGGACGGTACCGAGGACCAGGCGTTGCGCGGTGCGGCGTCTTCCGCTCCATCCGCCCGTGACCGCCGCATTCGCGGGATCGAGCGAGGGGCCGTACAGGTTCCCGGTCGAGTCCTCCGCCGGTTCCGTCCTGGACAGGTGGGTGTGCTCCACCTGGTGCGCCATCAGCTTCTCCATCCGCCCCGGCATGAGGCGGTGCTGCCGCACCATCGACCGGCCGATCCGCCCGACGGCGACTTCGCGGGTCGGCACCTCGACGACGTCGAGGATCGTCTTCGCGACGCGATCCGGGCTGTAGACCGGAGGCATGGCCACGGCGCGTCGGCCCGTGTAGTTGGCCGCGTGGTTGAAGAACGGGGTGTCGATGGTCGGCGGAAGGACCGTGCACACGTGGATGTGCTTCTTCCGGTCCAGCGTCAGCTCGGACCGCAGGCTGACGCCGAGGGCGCGGACCGCCGCCTTCGACACCGAGTACGCGGAGGTGTAGGGCTGGGGGACCTCCCCGACGATCGAGGCCACGTTGACGAGTACGCCCGAGCCCTGGTCCTGCATCCGTTCGAGAGCCGCCCGTGCACCGTAGACGTAGCCCATGACGTTGACGTCGATCACGCGCTCGAAGTCACGCAGGGGCACCTCCAGGAACGGCGAGAAGAAGGAGACGGCGGCGTTGTTCACCCAGACGTCGATCCGCCCGAACTCCTCGACGGCCCTGCTCGCCAGCTCCTGCACGGCGTCGTGATCCGAGGTGTCGGTGGGGACCGCGACGGCGCGGGAGCCGAGCGCCGTGCACTCGGCGACGAGCGATTCGAGTGCCTCCACACGTCTGCTCGCGAGGACGAGGCTCGTCCTGCGGCGGGCGAACCGGAGCGCGGTCGCGCGACCGATGCCGCTCGCCGCCCCGGTGATGACGACAACGCTGTTCTTGATCCGCATGGGGGTCCTCCTCGGACGCTGTGGAAGCCCGCGGGCCGGCGCCCACGCCTGCCCCGACGGTACGGACGGCGCGAGGGCGCATGCAATACGGGATTCAGCGGCCCGAGGTGGGTGCGTATCCGGGCGCCGTGTGCTTCGGGCCGATGCTCTGGCTCCGGAGGATCTCGGCCAGCTGGTCCATGAACAGTCGCACCCTGGCGTCGTCGGCGTCGCCGGTCCGCAGGGCGAAGATGCTGCGGGCCAGCCGGATCTCGGGAACGTCGAGGGCCACGATGCCGTCGGGCCGGTTGACCATGGCCAGTTCCGGCACCAGCGCAGCTCCCAGGCCCGCCGCGGTGAGTTCGAGGCTCGCATTGAAGTCGTCGCAGTACGCCGCGATGCGCGGATGGAGGTTGCAGCTCGCGAACAGCCGTTCGATGACCGTGGCGTCCGCCGTGCCCGGGTGGTGCATGATCCACGGCATGTCCGCGAGCTGGTCGGCGGTCACGCGGGAACCGCTGCGGATTCCCCAACTCGCCGGCAGGATGACCCGGAAGTCGTCGTCGCCGATCCATTGCCGACTGAGCGTCGAGGGCCAGGCCAGGCCGGCCTGACCGACCTGGTAGACGAGGGCGAGGTCCAGGTCTCCGCCGGTCCGCAGCCCCTGGATCGTGTGAGCGGGTTCGCCGACGAACACGCGCAGGGAGACACCCAGCCGCTGCCACTCCGGCATGCGGAGCAGCCGCGGCAGAGCGAACGTGGCGAGGCTCGGGAAGATGCCGAGCCTGAGTTCGTGCTCCGGTCCGCTGCCGGAGCGCGCCGTGGAGGCGAGCAGCGCGTCGATGTCCGTGAGCACCTTCGCCGCGTGCCGGGACATCGCGACGGCTGCGTCCGTGGGGACGGCGCTGCGGGCGGACCGGGTGAACAGCGTGGCGCCCGTGTCACGCTCGAGGGCCGACATCTGCTGCGAGACGGCGGACGCCGTGTAGCCGAGACTCGTGGCGGCCCCGCTGAACGATCCATGGCGGATCACCTCGAGCAGGGTCCGCAGGTGGATCGGGTTGACCAAGTAGCACTCTCCCGGTGGTGGGACTCCCGTCGCGAGCCAGCTCGCGTGATGTGACCCCCACCAGCGCCGCCGCCGGACGAGGCGCCCCGGGAGGACGAACGGATCCCGTCGAGCCTACCCGTGGCCACCAGCGATCTCCTGCGTTCCCGCCGTCCACGTGTCGCCGGCCGGCCTGATGTCCCAGCGTTACGTGGCGCTGGAGATCCTCGGGCAGGAGATTAGACTCTGGCGACGGCGGCTACCCACCAGCAGGGAGCGCCTGTGGACCCGGGAGGTAGTTCGATGAGCACCACAGTTGTTCCTTCGCAGGCGGACGTCGATCCGGCGGTCTGGCCGGGGATCGCCGGCGTCCCCGCCGGAGCGAGGAACAGGATCGCCGCGACGATCGCGGAGAAGATCTTCTCCGCCGCGGTGAACACCCTCCAGCTCCGGGTCATTCACGACGACGGCACCGTGCTGGGCGCGCCCGGCGGCGGACCGCGGCCGGAGATGCGCATCCACCGGCCCGCCGACTTCTACGCGAGGCTCGGGGACAACGGCCTGATCGGCCTCGGCGAGTCCTACATGGCGGAGGACTGGACGGCGTCGGACCTCACCGAGGTCCTCGAGGTCTTCGCCGAGCGTGCGGCGCACCTCGTACCCGTCCCGCTGCAGAAGCTGCGCGGTCTCTACCTGCCCAAGCCGCCCCGCCGTGAACGGAACAGCACGGCCAACACGCGCTCGAACATCTCCCGGCACTACGACCTGTCGAACGAACTCTTCGCCCTCTTCCTCGACCCGACCATGTCCTACTCGAGCGCCCTGTTCGACGCGACCGGCAAGGACCTGCTGCACGTCGAGTGGCACGAGCTCGCCGCCGCGCAGCAGCGGAAGATCGACCGCCTGCTCGACCAGGCGGACGTGGGACAGGGGACCCGTGTCCTCGAGATCGGCACCGGCTGGGGCGAACTGGCGCTCCGCGCCGCGGCCAGGGGAGCGACGGTCGTGTCCGTGACACTGTCCCGGGAGCAGAAGGAACTCGCCGAGGAGCGCATCAGGGAGGCCGGCTTCGCGGACCGCGTGCGGGTCGAGCTGAAGGACTACCGGCTGGTCGAGGGTCAGTACGACGCCGTCGTCTCGGTCGAGATGATCGAGGCCGTGGGCTACGAGTTCTGGGCCGTCTACTTCCAGACCATCGATCGGGTCCTCGCGCCGGGCGGCCGGGTCGCGGTCCAGGCCATCACGCTTCCCCACGAGCGCATGATGGCGACGCGGCGGACCTACACGTGGATCCACAAGTACATCTTCCCCGGTGGATTCATCCCGTCCGTCCGCGCGATCGAGGACGTCACCGACCGCTACACGAGCCTGAGGGTGCGTGAGCGCCTCTCGATGGGCGACCACTATGCGCAGACCCTCCGCCTCTGGGAGGAGCGTTTCCTCGCCCGGCACGACGAGGTCGCGGCCCTGGGCTTCGACGAGACCTTCGAGCGCATGTGGACGTTCTACCTCTGCTACTCGAGGGCGGGCTTCCAGGCCGGCTATCTCGACGTCCAGCAACTGATCTTCGACCGGCGTCCCTGAACGGCAGCCCCGGCCGGGCGCCCGCTCGCCGGGTGGCCTGCCGGCCCGCTCACGCGCCACACCGACAGCCGGTGCCGCTCGCCAGGAGCAGCACCGGCTGTCGCTGTACGCGCTGCGCGCACGCCTGTCCAGAGGCAATGCGACGACGTCGACCGTCGGCACGCGACACGCCGGACGAAGCGCGACACGGCAGTTTCTGCACCTGTGCGGAAGTACTCCACAGCGTGTGGAGAGATGCCTTGTGGACGCGCCGGATCGGCACGTTTCCGGGCTTTCCGGAGGGCTCCGTCTGTGGACATCGTGTGGACTACTCGCTCCCGGAATGACATACTTGTAATACATCATGTTGGGGTCTGCGCCAGCGGGCCGCACTAGATGTAGTATCGAAGGACAGAAACAACCGCTGGACGGGCATGGGCCCGGAGGCGCGGAAATCCCCGGATTTCCTTCCCCTTTCCGGGGCCGCGCGCCACCCATGACACAGCACGACAGCAGTAGAGAAAAGGGGACTTAGACATGACCGTCACGGTTTACACGAAGCCGGCTTGCGTACAGTGCAACGCCACCTACCGGGCTCTGGACAAGAAGGGCATCGCCTACCAGAGCGTCGACATCTCGCAGGATCCTGCCGCCCTCGAGCGCGTCCGCTCCATGGGCTACATGCAGGCTCCCGTCGTCATCACGGACAACGACCACTGGTCCGGATTCCGCCCCGACAAGATCGCCTCCCTCGCGGACTCCGTCGTCAGCTCGGTAGCCTGAACGGATCCTTCAGAGGGTTCCACGGGACCGGCATCGGCCATGACCGCCACCGCTGTGGACGACCGCACCACCTCCGCTGATCCGGCAGCTGCCGAGGACGGGGAGGGGCCGGTCACCGACGCCCCGTTGATCTACTTCTCGTCGGTCTCCGACAACACCCACCGCTTCGTCACGAAGCTGGGGGTCCGGGCCGCCCGCATGCCGCTGCTCACCAAGGAGCCGACCCTGCAGGCAACCCGCCCGTACGTCCTGGTCCTCCCCACTTACGGAGGGATCACCGGTAAGGGCGCGGTGCCCCGGCAGGTCGTCAAGTTCCTGAACAACGAGCAGAACCGCAGCCTCCTGAAGGGGGTCATCGGGGCGGGGAACACCAATTTCGGTGAGACCTACTGTCTTGCCGCCGACATCATCGCGGCCAAGTGCCATGTGCCGGTGCTGTACAGATTCGAAGTCATGGGCACGTCCGAGGACGTGGACCGAGTAACCAAAGGATTGGAAGAGTTTTGGACATGAGTGTTGCAGAGACGGAGACGGGCGCACCCGCTGCCGCGGCCGACCGCTTCAAGGACCTGGGCTATCACGAGCTGAACGCGATGCTCAACCTGTACGGACCGAACGGGGAGATCCAGTTCGATGCCGACCGCGAGGCTGCGCACCAGTACTTCCTGCAGCACGTGAACAACAACACGGTCTTCTTCCACGACCTCGAGGAGAAGCTCGACTACCTCGTGAAGAACGAGTACTACGAGCGCGAGACGCTCCACCAGTACACGATGAACTTCATCCGCGACCTCTTCAAGCGTGCCTACGCCAAGAAGTTCCGCTTCGAGACCTTCCTCGGCGCCTTCAAGTACTACACCTCGTACACGCTGAAGACGTTCGACGGCAAGCGCTACCTCGAGCGCTACGAGGACCGCGTCTGCATGGTCGCCCTGCACCTGGCCCGCGGCAACGAGCAGCTCGCCGAGCAGATGGTCGACGAGATCATCGACGGCCGCTTCCAGCCCGCCACCCCCACGTTCCTCAACGCCGGCAAGCGCCAGCGCGGCGAGCTCGTCTCCTGCTTCCTCCTCCGCATCGAGGACAACATGGAGTCGATCGGCCGGTCCATCAACTCGGCCCTGCAGCTCTCCAAGCGCGGCGGCGGCGTCGCCTTCGCCCTCACCAACATCCGCGAGGTCGGCGCGCCGATCAAGCAGATCGAGAACCAGTCCTCCGGCGTCATCCCCGTGATGAAGCTCCTCGAGGACAGCTTTTCCTACGCCAACCAGCTCGGCGCCCGCCAGGGTGCCGGCGCCGTGTACCTGCACGCCCACCACCCGGACATCAACCGCTTCTTGGACACCAAGCGCGAGAACGCGGACGAGAAGATCCGCATCAAGACGCTGTCCCTCGGCGTCGTGGTCCCCGACATCACGTTCGAGCTCGCCAAGCGCGACGAGGACATGTACCTGTTCTCCCCGTACGACGTCGAGCGCGTCTACGGCATGCCGTTCTCCGACATCTCGGTCACCGAGAAGTACTACGAGATGGTGGACGACGCCCGCATCAAGAAGACCAAGATCAAGGCGCGCGAGTTCTTCCAGACCCTCGCGGAGATCCAGTTCGAGTCCGGCTACCCGTACATCATGTTCGAGGACACCGTGAACCGGGCCAACCCGATCGAGGGCAAGATCATCATGTCGAACCTGTGCTCCGAGATCCTCCAGGTCTCCGAGCCCACCACGTACAACGAGGACCTGTCCTACGACTCCGTGGGCAAGGACATCTCCTGCAACCTCGGCTCGCTGAACATCGCGAAGACCATGGACTCGCCCGACTTCGGCCGGACCATCGAGACCGCGATCCGCACCCTCTCGGCCGTCTCGGACATGAGCCACATCAGCTCGGTGCCGTCGATCGCCAAGGGCAACGACGCCTCGCACGCCATCGGCCTCGGCCAGATGAACCTGCACGGCTACCTCGCCCGGGAGCGGGTCCACTACGGCTCCGAGGAGGGCCTGGACTTCACGAACATCTACTTCTACTCCGTGGTGTACCACTGCATCCGGGCGTCGAACCTGATGTCCATCGAGACCGGCCGCCGGTTCGCAGGCTTCGAGAAGTCCAAGTACGCGAGCGGGGAGTTCTTCGACACGTACACCGATCAGGTGTGGGAGCCGGCGACGCCGCGCGTCCGTGAGCTGTTCGCCGACGTGCACATCCCCACGCAGGAGGACTGGCGTGCCCTGAAGGCCTCGGTCATGGAGCACGGCATCTACAACCAGAACCTCCAGGCCGTCCCGCCCACCGGGTCCATCTCGTACATCAACAACTCGACGTCCTCCATCCACCCGGTGGCGTCGAAGATCGAGATCCGCAAGGAAGGCAAGCTGGGCCGCGTGTACTACCCGGCCCCGTACCTCACCAACGACAACCTGGAGTACTACCAGGACGCGTACGAGATCGGCTACGAGAAGATCATCGACACCTACGCCGCTGCTACGCAGCACGTGGACCAGGGCCTGTCCCTGACGCTGTTCTTCAAGGACACCGCCACCACGCGTGAGATCAACAAGTCGCAGATCTACGCCTGGCGCAAGGGCATCAAGACTGTCTACTACATCCGTCTCCGCCAGCTCGCGCTGGAGGGGACCGAGGTGGAGGGCTGCGTCAGTTGCATGCTCTAGGCAACTAAGTCGTCAGGCCGGGCATTCCGCCCGGCCTGACGCTCCAGGCTCCACTGGTATCACCGGCATTACTTACACGCAGACAAGGAACACACCATGAGCGAGAAGCTGAAGCTCGTCGACCAGGTCCAGGCCATCAACTGGAACCGCATCCAGGACGACAAGGACGTCGACGTCTGGAACCGCCTGGTGAACAACTTCTGGCTGCCCGAGAAGGTGCCGCTGTCCAACGACGTGCAGTCGTGGGCGACCCTGACGCCGGAGGAGCAGACGCTCACCATGCGCGTCTTCACCGGCCTCACCCTGCTCGACACCGTGCAGGCAACCGTCGGTGCCGTCAGCCTCATCCCCGACGCGGTCACGCCGCACGAGGAAGCCGTGCTCACGAACATCGCGTTCATGGAGTCGGTGCACGCCAAGAGCTACTCCTCGATTTTCTCCACGCTGGCCTCCACCAAGGAGATCGACGAGGCCTTCCGCTGGTCCACGGAGAACGTGAACCTGCAGAAGAAGGCGAGCATCGTCACGGACTACTACCGCGGCGATGATCCCCTCAAGCGCAAGGTCGCCTCGACGCTGCTCGAGAGCTTCCTGTTCTACTCCGGCTTCTACCTGCCGATGTACTGGTCATCGCGCGCCAAGCTCACGAACACCGCGGACCTGGTGCGCCTGATCATCCGTGACGAGGCCGTGCACGGGTACTACATCGGGTACAAGTTCCAGCGCGGGCTGGAGAGCGCGACGCCGGAGCGCCGCCAGGAGCTCAAGGACTACACGTTCGAGCTGCTCTTCGAGCTGTACGAGAACGAGGTCCAGTACACGCACGACCTGTACGACTCCGTGGGCCTGGCCGAGGACGTCAAGAAGTTCCTGCACTACAACGCCAACAAGGCGCTGATGAACCTGGGCTACGAGGCGATGTTCCCGTCGTCCGTCACCGATGTGAATCCGGCGATCCTCTCGGCGCTGTCCCCGAACGCCGACGAGAACCACGACTTCTTCTCCGGATCGGGCTCCTCGTACGTGATCGGCAAGGCCGTGAACACCGAGGACGAGGACTGGGACTTCTAACCCTCCGGCGTCGTTCGCGCGCCGGACGGTCGCACCCGGGCGGTCTCACCGCCCGGGAGATATCGACGTTGCGCTTGCGTGCGCCGGTCCTCTGGACCATGACGATGACGACCCTCCTCGCGGGCCTGGCTCTGGCCGGGTGCGCACCGGTGGACGGAGGTTCGTCTTCGTCGGAGGAGACCCGGACCGGGACGGCTACGGAGGGCCGGCCGTCCCGGTCTGGGGCTCCTCCCACGGTGCTGACCGAGCCGCCGTCGCGGCCGACCACGCCGGCCACGCCGTCGAACCCGCCGCCCGACGCGCCCCTGCCGTCAGCGACGGTGTCGCCCTTCGAGCCACCGGCGCTCTCACCCGAGGACCAGGCGGACGTCGACCGTCAGTTGATCCTTGCTGCGAAAGCGAATGATCCCACCCGGGTCCGCCAACTCATCGACGCGGGCGGGAATGTCAACGCCAAGGACGACCTCCAGGATTCCGCGTTCCTGTACGCGGGAGCGGAGGGGTTCAATGAGGTCCTGCAACTGACGCTTGCCGCTGGCGCTGACGTGCGGAGCACCAACCGATACGGGGGAACAGCCCTGATTCCGGCGAGTGAGCACGGCTATGTCGAGACGGTGAGCATCCTTATCGCCGCCGGTACCGATGTGGACCATGTCAACAACCTCGGCTGGACCGCACTTCAGGAAGCCATCCTGCTCAACGACGGTGGGCCGAACCAGGTGGAGGTGGTGCGTCAGCTCCTGGAAGCGGGAGCAGATCCCGACATCCGGGATGTCGAGGGCAGAACGGCTTTGCAGAACGCGGAGCGGCTGGGCTTCACGGCCATTGCCGACCTGCTCCGATCCTCCTGATAGGAGGTGCCGGGCCGTAGCGGAATCGATCGACCACACCGATGACGTGCTGATCCAGAGGACATCGTGCGCGACGGCTACGACTGCACGTGGGCCCGGCCCGGCGCCGTCGTAGCCTGGGCCACCAGAACACCTGCTCGCCTGTATGCCTCGAAGGATCGCGCGCTGTGTTGTCCCAGCCTCGAAGTGTCCCCGGCGGCGCTGATAATGGAGCGATGACGACCTATTCCGGCACGAAGGAATTCGAGGGCGCGACCTTCGTCAAAGCGAATTTCAAGGGGGCCACTCTGCGATTCTCCGACGTCAGTGGTGTGACGATGCGCGGTGTCGACGTGGACGGACTCGACATCGACAGTCATGACCTGTTCTTCGGCAGCCTGTTCGTCAACGGCGTTGACGTGGTGCCGCTCGTGGACGCCGAACTCAACCGGCAGTTCCCGGGCCGCGAGCTGCAGAAGGCCCGGACGCCCGAAGGCCTCCGCGAGGGGTGGATGGCGGTGCAGTCCGCGTGGCAGGAGACGGTGACGGGCACGCCGCAGGACCTGGTCGATGCCCATGTGGAGGACGAGTGGTCCCTGGCCCAGACCCTACGGCACCTCATCCTGGCGACAGACGCCTGGCTCCGCGGCGGGATCCTGCAGATACAGCAGCCGTTCCACGAACTCGGGCAGATCTTCACCGGCGCCGACCAGATGGGCTTCGACGTGTCGATCTTCCGCGCTGACCCGCCGACGTACGAGGAGATCCTCGACGTCCGGGCCGAACGACAGGGACAGGTGACCAACTTCCTGGCCACGGCTACGACGGACCTGCTCGCGGAAGAACGTGAGAACCCGTGGGGCGGCGACGACTGGCGTCCCAGCGTCGGTGACTGCATCCGCGTGATCCTGGAGGAGGAGTGGGCGCACCTGCGCTACATCCGACGTGATCTCGCTCGCATAGGCTGAGCCGGTGGTCCGCCTCCACCCGCCAGACCCCGACGAAAGGGATACCCCGCCGTCACAGCCGAACACGGAACAGTGGGGGCCAATGAGCTGGAGTTCCTGAAGTGCCTATGTGGCAACTGCGCCACCTTCAAGGGTGTGGTCTCAGCCACCCCCGAAGGCATCGCGTTGGATCTTCACCTCAACAGCACACCCAAGCCCGGCTGGCAGGACCGCGCGGTGTCGGCGGAACTCGGATGGTGTGACGCCGACCTGTCTTCTGAAGGCTGTGCTGAAGGAGTAGGCGTTGGTGTAGCCGACGCTGCGGGCGATCTGGGCGACGCTGGTGTCGGGCGTTTGCAGGAGGTCGCCGGCGGGTGTCAGGCGCCAGCGGGTGAGGTTGCTCGTCGAAGGTTCTCCGACGCTTGCCGAGGATCAAGACGCCCTTGACCGGTGCAGGAAGCGTTGGGGGTGGGGGAGCTCGGTCAGGCGGCGAGTTCGTGTTCGGTGATCTCCGCGAGGCGGCGCAGGGAGTGCTCGTCCGCGTCTGAGAAGGTGCGTGCGTGCTGGTCTATGACACAGAGGGTACCGATGATCCAGCCGTCAGGGCTTCGCAGCGGGTATCCGGCGTAGAAGCGGATGAAGGGCTCTCCGAGGACGAGCGGGTTCCACCGAAAATGTTCGTCGTGGAAGGTGTCGCGGACGATGAGTGGGGAAGGGGTCCGGATGGTGGTGTTGCAGAATGACCGGGCTCTGGGCATGTTCTGCTCCACCGGGCCGACGACCGACTTCAGGAATTGCCGTTTGTCGTCGATGAGGGTGACGATCGCGGTGCTGACCTCGAAGTGGCGTTGCGCAGTGTGGGTGATGCGGTCGAACCGTTCCTCGGGAGGTGTGTCGAGAAGGTTTGTGCGGGTGACGGCGTCGATGCGTGCTTGTTCTTGTTCTGAGTCGGAGAGTAGAAATGCGCCGGAGGCTCCGAGAGAGCGTCGTGATTGTTCGGGAGAATCGCCGGCGGTGTCTTCCGCCCGATAGGGAACCGGCAGAGCTGGTGACTTCCGGCCGAGGTCGTTCACGGTATCGGCGAGTCGATCGCTTTCGCGGGACGGGAGGTCGCCCAGGCCGCTCAGGTACTTGTTGACGGCTTCAGGGGACGCGGCGCCGCCCGAGGTGAGGTACCGGTCCGTGATGACGTCCATGGTCAGCGCCGCAGCGGCGATGGCTTGGATCATCAGCGCTCGCTGCGGTCCTCCACGCATTCCAATGCCTCCACCTGTTCTGCCTGTGCAATTCTGCTCTCGTCGGCGCTGCCTGCCCTGACAATGAACCTGCTCATTAAACCAGTACGCGCGGGCGACGGCACGTCGCCCGCTGCAGGATCGACCGCGCCCCGAACAGTATCAGTGCTTCGTACAGTCATGATGACCTGCATGGCAGGCTGGGTTGGCGCAACCGCGGTGGCCATTGTGACAGCTGAGACTGGTGTGTTCGGTGGACGTGCGTGGTGGAACAGATTACATTCAGGGCGAAGGGCGTAGCTCTTCACCTGTGGAGCGGCGGCACGAGCGCTCCGGTTCCGGTCTCAGTCAGGAAGCCCCGCCATTTCCTCCACCTCGCCTCCCTCCGTCCGTGGCTCCACTCTCGAACCGCGGAGCTCTTACCGTCCCAGCACTGCTCATCGCGGCCCGTTTCGGGGTGCGGGGGATGCATCACTGGATCTCGCTGCTGTTCTCGTCGCTGTGGGGTCCAAGGATCCGGAGGCTTTCCAGATCTTGTACGAGCAGTGCGCGCGCAGGGTCTACGGGATGGTGCGCAAGACACTGCAGAACCCCGACAGTTGCGCGGAGGTGACCCAGGAGGTGTTCCTGATGGTGTGGGAGCAGGGCGATCGCTACCGGCCGGAGCTCGGCCACCCGGTGTCCTGGCTCATGACCCTCGCGCATCGCCGAGCGGTGGACCGGCTTCGGATGGACACTACCCGCCGGGCCCGCGATGAGAAGTGGGGGCGACGCAACTGGGACACCGGCTTCGATGAGGTCGCAGAAACAGTCCTGGAACGGGAAAATTCAGCGGATGTGCAGGCCGCCATGTCCGTCCTGTCACCACTGCAGCATCAAGCCATCTCCCTGGCGTACTTCTCCCACCTGACCTACAACGAAGTGGCCGAGCACCTCGGGATCCCCGCCCCCACGGCGAAAACGCGGATCCGCGACGGAATGAGGAAACTGCGCAGGGAATTGGAGACGCAGCACGACAAGGAGCCATCCTGACCAAGGTCCACCCGGAAGGCCTGCCGGCGAGGTGCGTGATCAGCCTTTTTCTGCGCCGGCGGTCAGCCCGCCGGTGAGAAGACGTTCTGTCGAGAAGAACACGATCAGGATGGGCAACGTGAGGACCACCGAGCCCGCCATGAGGACCGTCGTGGGGATCTCCGCACTTCCGGACAGTTGGGACAAGCCCAGCGAAACGGTCCAGCTTTCACGTTTCTCCACGAGGAACAGGAGCGCGAAGAGGAACTCGTTCCACGCAATCATGAAGATAAACAGCCCGGTAGCCATGATGGAGGGTGTGATGAGAGGCAGGCTGATGCGGCGGAGCACGCCCAAGCGGCTCAGCCCGTCCACGAGACCGGCTTCCTCGACGGATACGGGAACCGTCTCGAGGTAGTTGCGCAGCATGTAGATGGCGACGGGTACTGTCTGGGCGATGTAGACCAGCACCAGGCCCACGAGAGAGCCGCGGAGTCCCAGACGAGTGAACAGGACGAACAGCGGGATGGCCATGACGATGGCAGGAAAGAGGTACGCCGCGAGAAACAGGGCGTTCACCTGACGGTGCCCGAAGAAGGGCAGACGTGCCACCGCATACGCACCGGGGACGGCGACGATCAGGGACAGGATGACTGCGCTGATGGCGACGAAGGCGCTGTTGAGCAGGAAAGTCCCGAATCCCTGGCCGCCTGCTGATACGGGGGTGAGTACCTGTTCATAGGCTCTGAGGGTGAACTCCGCGGGTGTCACGATCACGGATGCGGGGTCGCGTAGCAGTGATTCGATCGGCTTCAGCGACAGCAGGACCATGTAGTAGAACGGCAGCAGAGTCACGAGGAGGAAGCCGGCGATCACGACCCACCTCAGAACGGCGAATATCCTCCGTTCGAGTGCATAGCGGGTCGGGCGACGCCGGGGCGGTGACTGCGCCGTGCGGCTGGTCGGCACCGGGGTGCTGTGGGCGTCGGGTCGGGTCTGTGCAGCGGGTGTGCTCATAGTCGTTCTCCTCGCTTGCGCAGCAGTGCCATGTAGAGGGCGAGCATCACGATCAGGACCAGGGACAGGATGAGGGACTGTGCTGATGCCGCTCCGACATTGCGCTGCACGGTGAGGAATTCGTAGACACGGACGCTGGCAACGCCCGTACCGGCTGCTCCGCCGGTGAGCAGGAAGATGTCGTCGAATTCGTTGAACGTCCAAATGGTCCGGAGGATCGCGAGGAGGGCGATGACCGGCATGAGTTGCGGCAGGACGATGTAGCGGAAGGACTGAAGAGGTGTGGCGCCGTCCACGAGTGCCGCTTCTTCCGTCTCGGCCGACAGTGCCTCGAGTCGCGCCATCAGGAACAGGAAAGCGAACGGGAAGTACCTCCACCCTTCGAACGCGATCGCGGTCATCAGTGCGGTCGGTATCGGGAACTCCGCACCGAGGACCTCGAGGGTGCGCTGCGCTTCGGAAAGAAAGGGAATGGGCTGTGCCCACCCGAACACTGACTGCCCCGCTTCGTTGACGATGCCGAACTGCGGACTCAGCATGGTGCGCCACACGAAGGTGACGGCGACGACCGGAGCCACGTAGGGCAGGAGGAACGCTGCCCGGACGAAGGTCCTGCCTCGAAAGGGCTTGCGCACTGCTATCGCGGCGATCAGGCCCAGGGTGATGGATAGCAATACCGAGCCCGCGGTATAGACGAAGGTCGTACCAAGACTCACCCAGAGCTCGCCCGAGGCGAACACCCGTTCGAAGTTGGCCGTCGTCAGAGGCCGGAATGGACTCGCCGTACCGATTTCCAGCAGCCTCAACTGCTGGAACGCGATCAGTATGGACCACACCAGCGGCAGGACCACGACGGCGAGCACGATGAACAGGGTGGGGGACATCAGGAGGATCCCCGTGCGGGCGTCCCGTTGTGACAGCGTCCGCCGGCGGGACGTGGGAGTCGACGTCATCTCCTGCTCCTCAGCGGCAAGCCGTGGCGGACACGCGGTGCACCCATTGCGGGCCCACGATCGTCACTGGCCCAGATCGTTCTTCAGCGTCTCGGCCTCGTCCTGGGCCTGGTTCGCCGCGTCCTCGCCGCTGGTGCCCGAACTGACCATGGATGCGATGATCTGCGGGGCGATGAACTGTCCGCTGACCGCCGAGGCCAGCGCGCCCTGGCCCTGGGGGATGCCCCATCGCCTGAAACGGTCGGTGCTCTGGGTGATCTCGTCGAGCGTCTCGGCGGGATAGACCGAGGACAGCAGGGCCTTGGTGTCGACACCGGCCTCGAGTCCCTGCCACGCATCGGCGTACTCGGTCGGATTGTCAGCAGTCCCCGACCGTGCAGGGATTTTTCCTTCGGGGGCGACTGCCAACCAGTCCTGGTATCCGTCGCTCATCATGAAAGTGACCAGTTCCTGCGCGGCGGGCGATGCGTCGTTGAGGATGTTCCACGACACCACCTCGCCGTACCCGGCAGCCTCATCGCCGTCGGGACCCTTGATGGCGGTCACGATACCGGTGTTCTCGGCAAGGAAGGTGGGGTTGTCCGCGCACTGCGGGCACGTGGGCAAGGCGTCGCTGCGCAGCCCCGCGAGTTCGTCGAGGAGGAACGATGACCACACGGTCATGGCCGCTTCGCCCGCGAAGTAGCTCGCTCGTGTGGTGTCCGCGTCCTGGTTGCCCGGCACGGAATAGTCGCGCAGGAGATCCGAGTAGAAGGTGAAGGCATCCTGGCACTGGCTGCTGTCCAGCGTGACGTTGCCGTCGTCGTCCACCAATTCGCATCCGTTCGCCAGCGCGAACTGTTCGAACGTCTGCTGGGTGAACGAATCAGCGGGTGCCGTGGCGGCGACGATGCCGGCCAGGGAATCGGAGTTCAGCTCTTCGGCGGCGGCCTCTATCGCCTCATAGGAGTTCGGGACGTCGAGCCCCGCCTGGTCGAACAGATCCTGCCGGTAGAAGAGGAGTTGAGCGAATGCATCGCTGGGGACCGACAGCTGCTGGTCCTCCGACGAGGTCAGCTCGAGGGAGCGGGCGGAAAAGGTATCCGTACCGAGTTCCTCCACGACCGCTGCCGCAGCCGATGTGTCCAGCAGTCCATCGGTGAAGAGCTGATTCATCCCGTTCAGGGAGAGCGCTCCAATGACGTCCGGTAGCTCACCCGAGGCAGCCGAGGAGGACAGCACGGACGTCAATTGATCTTCCGCAATCGCGACGAGTTCCACCTGGACCCCGGACGATTCGGTGAAGCGATCCATGATGGCCTGCTGGGAAGCCACCCGGTCCGGCAGGTCTTCCGTCGTCCACACCGTCAGCGAATCAGGATCCGGAGACTCTTCCCCGGATCCTCCCGAGCACGCAGTGAGCGCCACGAGCGTCACGGCGAGGAACGAATACACACCATTGTGTCGTCGCTGCATCATGTCCTCTTCCATCCATAGATTCCGATACAACTTCTTCTCCGCCCGGTCGGCTGAACCCGTCCCGGTGGACCCCGCAAGGGGTGCGCCCATTCAACACCCAACCGTCATCGATGAAAACAGCTGCACAGGATCACGTCTGGAGTCGGCTCGAGCAGCCCTGCAGCGGACCCGTTGGCGGAGGCTCTGAAGCAACACTTTGACCCTTCCATGACGAGGCGCTTCCGTGGCCAAACTTCGACTGCTGATGGACTCGAGGCTTCAGGGTGAGTCGATGAAGACAGCGTTGCTCCCGACCGGTCGAGGAAGTCTCATAACTCTCCGTTCAGCGACACGGAATCGGAAGAGACGACGGCTGGTTCGTGCTGGGCCGATCGACGATTGGTTCCTGGCTTGCAGTGGCGGTTCGATGGGGAATGGCTGGACGATGAACCGGTAGGGCACGAGGATCTTTGGGACTGATCCAAGCGGTCCTTGCCGGCTACGGCCAGGTCCGCCAGTTCCACCAGTGCGTCGGCTCCGGCTCGGGTCGGGGCTCCGGCTCCGGCTCGCCGCCCAGCGCCTGCGCAGCCTCGACGAGATCGTCCGCGGTGAGCGTCATGACGTCCTCCCGGTCAAGCGCATCGAAGTCGCGGCCCTCATCGAGTGACAGCCTCAGCGCCTGCCGGTTCAGCGCCTGCTCGAACAACGTCCGGGCAAAGCGGGCATTACCCGAGTCCTCACCGACATGGAGACCTGAGAAGATGCGACGCAGCATGTCGTCAGCCCCCGGCGCCAGGACGTACTCGTGCTGGGCGAGCATCTGGTGGAAGATCGTCTGGAGCGCGTCGATCGAGTAGTCCGGGAACGTGATCTCCCGCGCGAAGCGCGACCGCAGGCCGGGATTCGACAGGAGGAACGCCTCCATCAGCTGCGGGTATCCGGCCACGATGACCACGAGGCGGTGACGATGATCCTCCATCCGCTTGAGCAGGACCTCGATGGCCTCAGGACCGAAGTCCATGCGGCCGTCCTCCGGGGTCAGGGCGTACGCCTCATCGATGAACAGGACGCCGTCCAGAGCACGCCGGATCACGCGGTCCGTCTTGATGGCTGTCGCACCGACGTACTGCCCCACGAGGCCGGACCGGTCCACCTCCACGAGATGTCCCTTCTGCAGCAGCCCGACAGCGCGGTACATCTCGGCAAGGAGACGCGCCACGGTGGTCTTGCCGGTGCCCGGGTTCCCGAGGAACACCAGATGCTGGGAGGTAGCGACCTCCGGCAGGCCGTGGGCCTTGCGACGGGCCTGCACCTGCAGGAGGGCGACGAGCGCTCGCACCTGCTCCTTGACGGTGTCCAGCCCGACCAGGGCGTCGAGTTCGGCCTGCACCTCGGCCAGCGGGCGAGCGGGACCGGGACGCGCCGGGAAGTACTCGCCGCGCAGGTCCTCGACGCGGTCCGACCCCGAAGATTTGAGCTGGTCCGTGAGATGGCCGAGCGTCTCGCGCAGGTCATCGAGTGGATTGCGGCTTGGGGCCATGAGTATCTCCTGAGCGACGGAAAAGCAAGGAGTCGACAGATTGCGGTGAGTGGCCTGACGAGTTGCCGCGGAAGCGGCCCATGCATCGGTTCGTCGGGATTGCCTCCAAGCTACCGCACCAGGACTGCGAGCAGGAGCACGGCTACCGTTCGAGGTGAGAGCTTGCTGCTCTGCTCGCTCCGCGTTCCCCTGACCCTGATCGGAGACTGCTCGGCGTAGGCTCCGGTTGGTGGAGGCAAGTTGAAAGGTGTTGTCATGACGGTCGAGCACCGTGCAGTAGTTGTCGGCGGGGGCATTGCAGGTCTGGCTGCGGCGGTATCCCTTCTGCACGAGGGCTGGAGGGTGACCGTGCTCGAGCAGGCGCGAGCCTTCACCGAGGTCGGTGCAGGTCTGACAATCACTCCTAATGGGATGTCGGCACTGGCATCCATCGGCGTCGACACCGCTGTCCGCGATGCCGGTTACCGGGTGCGGATGGCCGGCACCACGGATGAACACGGCTCATGGTTGCTGCGCGTACCGCGTGCGTCAGGTTCGGACCAGGAGGTCTACGGGATCCACCGACAAGACCTCCATGACTCGTTGCTGACCGCTGCCCACGGGGCCGTATTGATGAGCGGTACCCGCGTCGTCAGCGTCGCTCCGGGTTCACCGGGCGGAGCCACGGCGCGAGTGGGCTGTGTCAGCGCGAAGGGTGCCGTATCCCATGACGCCGACCTCGTCATCGGGGCTGACGGTCTTCGCAGCACTGTCAGGGGCCTCGTTGCTCCTGGAACAGGGCCCCGATTCAGTGGTAAGTCGTCATGGCGCGGAATCGTCGCCGACTCGGCACTTGTGACGGAGGATTTCATCGTCAGATGGGGCCCGGGAACAGAGTTCGGAGCGGTGCGTATCGGAGCTGCCCAGGTGTACTGGTACGGGTACACCTCTTCGAAAGAAGGCCATCGTCGGCCGGATGAAAAGGCCGCCGCCATGCACCATTTCAGGAACTGGGCGGACCCCGTACGACCCCTCATCGAACTCACCCCGGGCGATCGAGTCATGCGTCACGACGTCTACGACCTCCCCCCGAACCTTCGGACCTACATCTTCGGACGGGTGGTGCTCATCGGCGACGCGGCACACGCCATGATCCCCACCATGGGGCAAGGAGCGAACTCCTCCCTGGAGGACGGCGCATGCATCGGGCTTCTGATCGGTCGACGCGTCAAGGAGGGAGTGCCCCTGCAATCCGCTGTGCGCTCTTTCGACGCACTCCGCCGCCCGCGCACCCAGAAAATGATCAGCCGATCGCGCCGCGCCGGGCAGGTCGGAGCTGACGTGCAGAGCAGGATCGGAATCACTGTGCGGAACACCCTGATGAGGGCGGTGCCCGCCGGACCTGCAACGAAAGCAGGAGCCTCGGTCCTCACGTGGAGAGCCACGGCGTGAGCACGCACACGTCACCGGCGGTGTTCTCCGAAGACCACAACTCGTGTCCGTTGAACGTCAGTCTCGGCTCATGACCGGATTCCCTCGGATACTGCAGACGGTTCTCGACACGACCGATGTGCGAGGGCTGGCGGAGTTCTACCGACAACTCCTCGGGTTCCACTACCGGCCAGGAGACGAGCCCGCGGATGAGGGCACGCGTGATGATGTCGATTGGCTCGTTCTCACGGACGGGCAGGGAAGCAGCACCCTCGCTTTCCAGCAGGTCGACCACCTGGAGCGGACGACCTGGCCCAGGCCCGATGTGCCGATGCAGATGCACCTCGATCTGACCGTTCCTGACCGGGAAGCGCTCGAGCATCACCATTCCAGGGCACTGGCACTGGGTGCAGAGCTTCGGTTCGATCGTACGGACGACCCGAACGAGCCGTTATACGTCTACGCCGATCCCGCTGGTCATCCGTTCTGCATCTTCGTAGCCTGAGCGAGCATCGATGTTCGTCCGTCAGGTGGACATTCTCGTCGTGCCTGTGGAGCGCCTCGAAGTGCGCAGGTCGAAGCAGGCCGCTGAGTGAACGGCACACAAATCCTCAGAGTGCTCTTGCGATCAGGATGATGAGGGGGCAGGTGTCGTCGAACGGCGTCCGCATCCAGGTCCCGTAGGTGGCCTCGATATCGAAACCGCCCAGGTGGAATGCTTCCGCTGTCACCCAGCATCCACTCGACGGTGTCGGCTCCATCCCTGTGCTGTGCGTAGGAGAGCATGGTGGGCGACGGGTCCACACCCACGACGTCCCGTCCTTCACCTGCGGGAGTCACGGTGAGCATTCCCGTTCCGCATCCCAGATCGAGGATCGTCCACGCGAATGGTGCGTGACGCCGTCGGTCTAGGGTGGATACATGGACCTGGAGACCTCCGTAGTGCAAGCTCTGGCGACGAACGAGAGCGCCGGGTTGGTGATGGACTTCGACGGTGTCCTCTCCCGGATCACCGATGATCCTGATGCCAGCGAGCTACTGGACGGTACCGAGGAGATCCTCGGGAGTCTGGCGACCAAGCTGTCGGTCGTCGCCCTCCTCTCCGGACGCCCGGCCGGCTTCCTCGCTGCGCGGGCAACCATCCCAGGGGTAGAACTTTATGGTTCCTACGGTCTCGAACACTTCACCGATCACGGCATCGAGGTCGTTCCCGAAGCCCGACAGTGGATGACCGCCGTCGAAGAAGCCACCGCGACGCTGCACCGGGAGTTGGACGGTGTCGAGGGTGTATACGTCGAAGACAAATCCCTCGCAGTCGCCGTTCACTGGCGGCGTGCACCCGACCGCGATGTCGCGACGAAGCTGATCACTCCACTTCTTCGGGAAGTGGTCGACACTTACGCGCTGCGGCGCGAACCCGGCAAATTCGTGGAGGAACTCCGCATGCCCCTGCAGCAGGACAAAGGCACAGCACTTCGACGCATCATCAGCACCTGGAGACTGCAGACCGTCGCGTACGCGGGTGATGATCGGGGCGACCTGCCTGCCTTCGACGTGGCAACCTCAGCAGGGGGCTACACGCTCGTCGTCGATGGCCCTGACATGGCTCCGGACGTGAGCAGACTAGCCGGTGCCCACTTCGACGGCCCCGAGAATTTCCAGTCATGGTTGCAGCGACTCGACAACGCCATCCGATAGCGAGCGGCGGGCCCAGCGGCATCAGTGCCTGCTATCGATCATTTCCCTGTCGCGGGCCGGCGAACATCCCCAGGCTGTAGGCAAGCAGGATGAGCGACATCATGAGCCCAGCTCCCACCGCCGCTGTCAGTGCGCTGATTCCTGTGCCGATGAGCAGACCAGCACCACCGAGGAGAGCAAGGACTGAACCGAGCGTGTAGAACATACGTTCCCTGAAGG
Source organism: Arthrobacter sp. MDT1-48-3 (assembly GCF_054511015.1). Taxonomy (NCBI): domain Bacteria; kingdom Bacillati; phylum Actinomycetota; class Actinomycetes; order Micrococcales; family Micrococcaceae; genus Arthrobacter; species Arthrobacter sp. MDT1-48-3. The sequence continues at coordinate 239,760 of NZ_JBTNDL010000004.1, read as the reverse complement.
CCCAGGCGAAGGGTATGAAGTGGAGACCGACGACCAGGGCGATCAGCGCGGGCTGAAGCTCTGGTTTCCCTACCGATGTAAGCCGTCCCGTGCCGAAGGCTATGAGCGCGAATTCCATGATCACGCACAGCAGGTAGATCCCGATGTGCCGACCACGAGGAGCACTGAACGGGCCGAGGAAGCGCGGAGAGCCGAAGAGAAACCAGAGCGTGCCGGTGATTGCAGCGATGACCAGAATGCGTGCGGCCACCGTCGTGAACCCTGCGAATCCCGGCGTGTACGAGAAGACGAAGACACCTGCACCGAACAATCCGATCAGGGTTCCCCATCGCCTCGGGTCGATGAAGCGGGGAGGTGAGTCGACGGGAGATGACGTCATGCTGCTGTTGCGGGCCACCGGACAACCTTTCGTGGGAGAGCGGACGGCACGGAATGCGTCGATCTCGTGGTCGGGATCGACGTTCCAGTTGCGGTCTCTTACCGTCGTGATCGAACCGAGGAGCTGGATCGACGACTGGTTCCCGGACGTACCGGATCGTTCGCGCCACTGTGGCTCGACGATGGTCGTCATGGCTCACCCTAGCCCTCGGCTACTGATGGCGATCAGTAGGTTGCGCAGCGTGGATCGGACCCCATCTTCCGACCTACTACTTGGAACGCTGTTCCTTGGACCTGTCGACGTAATGCATCACGACCGCACACGCCACCACCACGATGACGGCCGCCACGCCGATACCTGTGATCAGGAGTGCAAGGTTCTCCGGTAAGGCGCTCGTGTTGATCCGGGTCGGGTTCATGAAGCGATCCAATCCTGAAAGGGCCCCTTATACAAGAACGCGGTACAGGCAGGCCCAGTAGGCGTGGAGTCGACAGCTTCCAGGACACCCCAGGAGCCGGCAGTCCGCCGTCGAGCACCGGTGAAGTGCCAGGTCCCGGAAGGAGTGGGTGGGACAGTTCAGGGTGTCGGCAACAGATCCAGCAATGCCCGGGCAAGGAGTTCAGGCCGGCTCTGCTGGTTGAGTTGGTGAGTGCGATCGATGATGTCCTGCGAGATGGCGATCACCTTCCGGTTGGTCAGCTGACTCCGCTGCCTGATCCACTTGCGGGCCTTTCCGGTCACATCTCGCAGGGACAGGTACGCCGAGCGCGGACCACCCTGGCTCAACAGGCTCTCCCACAGGGACCTGGCCGCGTCCTTATCGGCCGGCTCGAAGTGGGAGACGCCGAGGTCGAGGGTCGGTACGATCTCGCCGCGTTCGTACCCGTGGATGCGGTACAACTCGTCGGACCAGTGCAGTGCACGGGATTCGAAGTAGTGCTCGACGATGCCGGTCGGGCAGTTGACGAAATACTCGATCGCCTCGACGGAATGAGCTCCGACCCCGGACGCGTGTGCCGGCGAATCAGGGGTTTCCTGGGACGAGGAAGCAGTGGAGGTCACTGGTGAAGTGTCCTTCAACGCGACAAGAGAACCGGCAAGATTCTTGACCGGTTGATGAGTTCGGCCGACCTCGTCCCTACTCGTCCATGTTCGGTTCCCCTTCACAGTCCAGCTGCTTGACCTGTGAAGGAGATCCCACGTTCGTGCACGAGGCCCGTCGGTGTGGCCGGCTGAGCCCCGCGCGACGAAGCACGGAACATCTTTCAGGCGTAGGTCCAGTATGCGCAGCAGACTTTCAACATCACCCGTGCTCTCGCTCAAGCTTTGCCTGCCACTGCAGCCGTGGGACGCACGCCGCGCATTCGTCGTTCTCAGGGTGGGTCAAGGCTGTAGCGGCTGCTCCAAGACCCCCGTGGCTGTGAGATGAGCGGCGACGGCAGCCAGCTTGCTGTTACTGGCCGAACTCGTCGCGACCAGTAGCTCGAGTGCCTGCTCACCGGTGAGCCCGTACCGCTCCATCAGCATTCCTGCGGCTCGCTCGATCACGTCCCGGCGCGAGATCGCGCGGGTGAGGTGCTCGACTTTCTCGGTCACTTCAGCCAGGCGTTGCAGAACCAGGCGGAGTTCTGTCGTCGTTCCGTCACCGGTCGCTCCACGTGCTGCGTGCCGTTCCGGATGGAATCCCTCCGGGAGGTCCACCCGTCCGGAGATCAGTCGTAACGACCCGGGTGGTACATCCTCGATGCTTCCCAGGGCGGCAGGCACCGCACTGCCATCCGGCGAGCTTCCCGAATCCGGGAAGGGGAGTGTACCGGCCGGTGGCTGTGGAGGATTCGGTCGCAATCCCTGAGGGTCGTCTGCTGGCATGATCAACCTGCTTGAGTAAGGCGAAGCACTGGGCGCTTGCGCCGGGCTGGCAGGCCCGCTCTGCTACAGGCCGGACATCACCTTCCAAGAGCGCACATGCTGCGAGCACTCGGGCCGTGTGCACCCAACGATACGGGTTATCCAGGCATCGGAATCCTCGGATCGAGGTCCTGATCGACGATGCGTTCGATGGGAAGACCTTCAGCTCGGGAGCAGAGGCTGCCGTCGTTCGTGCGCTGCGTGCTGCCGGCGACCTGGCACTGTCCCTCGTTGCAGAATAATCGGGACGAAGAGTAGGTTCTGTCGCTTTCTCTTCCGTTCTCGTCCGGCACTCCGAGGGCGCGTGGTTCGGCCTCGGGCCTCTCTCCGTCCAGCCACAGCGCCAGCGTCGCGGCATCGGTCGGAGGCTTGTCGGCAGTGAGGCACTTCGTCCGTCAGGTGAGGGGCGTGACGTCGTAGGTATGGCCTGCCGTGCGCAGCCTCTGCACCAGGACGTCGCCGAGGGCAGTCGCCGGGGTCAGCGATCCTGCGGCGGGCGGCAAACGGTCGCCGTCGAGCGCGAGTGAGAGCGCCACCTCCCCGGCCATGACGGCGGTGGCGGCGTATCCGGGGTCGCCCGGGCCGGCTGCGACAGCGCGGTACCGCCGGCCGCTCTCCGTCGACGCGGTCACCTCGGAACGGAACCAGCCCGAGGTCCGCACAGCCTCGGTCGGGCCGGTGCCCGGCGCGGGTAGGGCCCGGTCCAGTAGCTTCCGCGTTGGAGGAAAGGCCATCGCGGCTCCGAACACCCGCAGGCCGAGCGCCATCGCTCCGGCGAGGAGGGCGCCTGCGGGATCACGCCGCGTGCCCATCACCTCCCCGTACCGCAGGGTCCGACCGTAGGCCCAACCCTGCAGGGCATTGCTGCGACGCACGATGCGCGTATTCACCGACGCCATGACGAAGGGTGCGGTCCACAGGCCGTCCTCCGAGCGGCCGACCCACCCCAGATCCGACGGCTGCCGGGTCGAAGGCTCCGCCGCCCGATCCGCAGCGAGGGAGTAGGGATCGCCCAGCAGTGATCGCAGCACGGGGTCCGACCGCGTTGCATCGAGCTGCCCACGCATCGACTCGATGGTGCCGCCGCTGAAGCCACCTTTGGCCGTCGCCACGAGCTGGACCTCGGTCAGTCCGCCTGCGCCGTCGGACTCCGCGGCCTGGTGCAGGAGGAGCGCCGCGAGGTCCGAGGGGACGGAGTCGTAACCGCACGCATGGACGATCCGTGCACCGGTGGTCCTCGCCGAAGCGTCGAAGCGATCGATGGCTTCGCGGACGAAGGACACCTCACCCGTCAGATCCCCGTAGTGCGTGCCGGCGCGGGCACATGCCTCGACGACCGGGAGCCCGTACTTCGCATAGGGACCCACCGTGGTGAAGAGGACCCGGGTGTCCGCAGCCAGCGCGGCGAGCGTCGCAGGGTGTTCCGAGTCGGCCTCGATGAGGGCCCAGTCGCGCGCAGCAGCAGGCAGCCTGCGCCGTACCGCCTCGAGCTTCTCCCTCGACCTCCCCGCGAGTCCCACGCGCAGGTCCGGTGGAGCGTGGACCGCGAGGTAGCCGGCGATCAGTTCGCCGACGAAGCCGGTGGCACCGAAGAGGACGAGGTCGTGATCGCGCGCTGGGGCATTCATGCCAGCAGTCTTCCATGGCAGCGATCGGACCGACACAGGAGCGGTGTCCACCTCGCCTGTGGCAGAAGGACCCGACGATTCTGCACCTGGCTCGCGGATCACCTGTTCCTTCCCCACTCCTGGCCACTAGGATCAGCGGACAACTAGAAGTTTCGTTCGGGGGAACAGTGGAATCGACAGCGAAGAAGTGTGTTCAGTGGGGCGTCATCCTCGTTGTGGCCGGCGGATTCGTGCTGGTTCTCCTTCCTCAGCTACTCGGTCTGCTCACAGAGGCCGTGGGGCCGACTGCAGCAATCGGGGTAGGAGCAGTGGACATCGTTCTGACGCTGGTCCGCTGGGCGTTGATACCCATGGGTACAACTCTCATCGGCGCCGCTGTCGTCATCCGGGCCCTGGCGCCTGCGCTCGATCGTCCGAGGGATGTCCATACTGGCGCATAGCCCCGCAGCAGTAGTCGTTCCGGTCCCTGACAGCGCTAGCGGAGTGCGACTGCGAGGCCGAGCATGACGAGGGCGAGGAGGGGGAACAGCCAGTTGGTGACCTGGACCAGGACTCTCGCACCCGTTCCGGTGGTGTCCGCGGTACCCGAGCGTGGATCGATGATCTCGTCGTCCATCGAGAGGGACGACCGAGCGGTGTTCCTGACCGAGAGTGCCACCATGACCAGGGCGCTGCCGATGAGCCAGGGCACCGGGTCGATTGCCAGCCATGCCTCGGCACGATCGTCAGGGGCAGCGAAGGCCGACAGGACTCCTGCCAGCGCGCAGATACCGCTGATGCCGATGCCGACCCAGATCCGGCGGATGACGGCATCGAGATAGAGCGGCAAGAAGGCTACGAGCACCACTGGTGTGGCGAGGAGGGCCAGCTGCGCCGGGGAGCCGAGCAGGAGCTCGGACCGGGTCCATGACACGACTGCCTGGTTGAAGAGCAGGAAGGCCAGGAGTCCGAGCAGCGATGGCCAGAGCGCATCCCGCACCCAGTCGTTCCGGGGCGCGGAGGGGAGTTCGAGTGCTGCAGCGTAATCACGCGCGGGCCCGAACGCTTCTTCGGCCTGCTGGCCGGTGTCGCCGAGGAGCTCCCTGGCGCTCGCGACGGTGTCCCCGATGGCGCTCCCGTGTACCTGGCGTAGCCGGAGCTCGATGACGAGCTGGTCGAACCACTTCTTGTCGCTGGTCTGCTGCCTCATGCGGAGGTCCCCTTTGTTGATCGTGCGGGATCGAGGTACTGCACACTCGTCTCGACGAAGCGCTCCCAGTCAGCACCGAGACGAGTGAGTTCGGAGCGGCCCTGATCGGTCAGGGCGAAATATTTGCGGCCTGGACCGCCCTCGCCGGCCCGCCACTCCGTGGTTACCAGGCCCGCTGCCTCGTACCGGGTGAGAAGCGGATACAGGGTTCCACCCTTGATGGTCCCGAAGCCATGTCGCTCCAGTTCGCTGATGATCGCGTACCCGTAGGAGGGCCCGGCGGACAAGGCGCGAAGCGCGAGGAAACCCAGCGTGGCTCTGAGCCAGTCGCTGGGCCATTCGACACCTGCCGCGACTCGCGGATCTGCAGCTGAAACTTCCATGGCTAGATTGTCTCTCTAAGTAGTTAGCCTGTAAAGCCTGCCGCATCGTTCTGCACCGGGTGCCGCTCGATCGCGGCCGGGCGCCGTCGCTGATCCTGAAGGCTTTGGATGAGATGTCAGCGCTGGTGGGGGCGGGCGGTGACCATGAGGGTGACGACGAGTGCGGCTGCGGCCAGGATGAGTGCTCCGCTGCTCAACGCCGTAGTGTAGCCGTCGACGATGGCCTGGCTCGTGGTCGCGGCAGTATCGGTATCGCCCGTTGCCCGGGCCTGGTGAAGGACCGTGAGCGCATTCGGGATTCGGTCTTCTGTCGTGGTGACGCTGACGGTGGACAGGACTGCGATGCCGAGGGCGACGCCGATCTGTTGGGCTGCGTTAAGGAGAGCCGAGACGATCCCGGAGTCTTCGGGGCGGACGTCGGTCACGGCGGTGAGGGTCAGTGGCACGAAACTCAACCCGAATCCGACGGCGACGGCGAAGATGCCGACCATGAGATGCTGGACGTACCCGGAGGTCGGGGTGATGGTCGACAGCCACACGATGGCGGCGGTGGAGACGAGGATCCCGGCGACTGCGACAGTGCGGGGAGCGAAGCGGAGGACGAGCTTCGAGGCGAGGCCAGCGGAGATGATGATGCCGGCGCCGAAGGGCAGCCAGGCCAGTCCGGTGCGGACCGCGCCGTACTCGAGGATGTGCTGCATGTAGAGGGTCAGCAGGTAGAAGGTGCCCATGGGCCCGAAACTGATGAACAGCATACCGAGGTAGGAACCGGTCCGGTTGCGGTCCCGGAACAGGCGCAACGGGAGCATCGGGTCCGTGCTGCGGGCTTCGATGATGACGAACGCAGGCAGCAGGACGGCGGCCAGGGCGAATGCGATCAGTGTCGCCGGGACATCCCAGCCCTGCTCACCTCCGTGGATGATGGCGAAGACCAGGGCGGCGATCCCGCCGGTGCCGGTGACCGCTCCGGGCAGATCGAGTCTGCCGGTGTGCTTGGGTGCGTCGACGAGGATCCGGGTGCCGGCGAGCAGGGCGAGGCTGACGGGGAGGTTGATGAAGAACACCCACCGCCAACCGAGCGTCCCTGTCAGCACACCTCCCAGGAGTAGTCCCACGGTCACGCCGAGGCCGGACATGGCCCCGTACAGGGCCAGCGCCTTATTCCGTGCCTCGCCGGCAGGGAAGGTCGTGGTGATCAGGGCCAGGGCGTTCGGTGCAGTCAGCGCCGCGCCGAGTCCCTGCACCGCGCGGGCCGCGACGAGGACGGGACCGGCGGGCGCGATTCCCGCGACAAGAGACGAGAGGGTGAACATGCCGATGCCGATCTGCAGGACCCGCTGCCGCCCGAAGAGGTCCCCGAGCCTTCCCCCGAAGAGCAGCAGACCGCCGAACGCCAGGATGTAGGCATTGATCACCCAGGGCAGACTCGCGGAGGGGATGCCGAGCTCGTTCTGGATCGACGGCAGGGCGATGTTCGCAATCGAATCATCGAGGACCAGCATCAGCTGGGCGCTCGCGACCACCAACAACGCCAGACCGAGCTTCCGACTCTTTTCAGGGATAGACCCGTCGGCAGGCCGGGAGGTGGGTGACGTCGTGGGCATGGGGTGCTCCTGCAGGGTCGCTGTCTTTAAGATACCCCTGAGGGGTATATGCCATCCTTTATACCCACGGGGGGTATGAGAGTCAATCCGGACGTACTCGGGGTCGAAGCAGTCCGGTCCGAGGCTCGAGGAAAGCCGACATCATCTCCGTCGCCGTTCTGGCGACCATCGACACGACGCCCCGAAACCGCTTGCTCATCAACCGCGGCAAGGGCCACGCCGTCGTGCACCGGGAGCACCCTGATCATCCGCGGGCAGGCTTCGTGTCCGTGCGGAGTCCTGCTATCGGTCATGGGGTGCTTCTGGGTCATCCGGGGCTTCGCTCCTGCGTTGCTCGAGAAGTTCCTTGGTACGAACGAGCCGGAGGAGGGTGACCAGTACCAGTCCACCGAGCATGTTGAAGAGCAGCGTGTAGCCGAACCAGCCGAGCCATTGCCCATAGCTGATGTCGGCACCGGCATGGATGGCGGCGAAGATGAGCAGCGAGTCGAGGACGGAGTGAAACAGCTGGAGTCCCGCCAGGAGGAATCCGCCGATGACGGTGGCGACGATTCGGGCGACGTCGTTGTTCGTGCCCTGCTGCATGCGGCTCATCAGGGTGATGGTGCTTCCCCCGAGGGCGGCGAGGGCGACGGTCTGCAGGGAGAAGGGCGCGTCGACGTAGTGGTGTGCGCTCTCGCTGACCGTGTCGGTCCACTCCGGGAAGGCCTGCATGACGATCCAGACGAAAACCCATCCACCGGCGAGGTTGGCCACGAGGGTGCCTGCCCATAGTTTTCCCAGCTGGGCGATGCTTCCCTCTCTGGCGACGACGGCGGCGACCGGCATGAGGAAGTTCTCGGTGAAGAGCTCGCTGTGCGCCAACAGGAGCGCGACGAGGCCGACGCTGAAGGCGAGGCCGGCGAGAAGGTGGTTCCCCGTCTCGTGCATGACGGCCAGATAGGCCATGATGCCGAGACCGATCTCGAACCCTCCGAAGACACCGGTCACGAGGATGTTCCTCGTAGTGCGATGGAGTCTTTCGGCGCCTTCTTCGATCGTCTTGTCGAAGGACTCCTTCAGTTCGTCCTCGACCGGGGCATCTGATGCACCCAATTCCCGTCTGCGGTCCTCGCTCATGTCGCCTTCCTGTGCCTGGGTGTGGCGCTGGGAGGATGAGCTTCACGATCCCCGAGTCCACGGCCTGCGTCCTCTGCCCACCACGACAGTGTCTCCCGACGACACGACTAGACTGCGGGTGTGCACTTTCCCGAGCCCGCACTCGACCGCGGGGGCCTCGCGTTATACGTGGTGACTGCCGTTCTTGCCGCAGCCGCTCAGCTCGCGGTCGGGTATCTCTACCTGACCAGCGGTCTCGTCGCCCCGCTCTGGGCTTTGGCAGTGTTCCTCGGCTGGTGGCTGGTGCTGACCTGTGTCGGCGTGAAGTTGGCGTTGCGCCGGTCCTATCGGCTACTCCTCGTGCCTGTCGTCGCGGTGGTGACGTGGTTCGGCGCCATGGTGTTCGGGGGCACCGTCCTCGGGTGGAGTGCCTGACGACCTTCGGGGACATCGATGCAGCTCAGGACTACGGCAAAGGGATTCCCGACGTGATCCCGGCGGTATCGGCGTGAGGCCCGCTGTCAGGAGTGGGCCGGCAGCACGCACAGTTCGTTGCCCGACGGATCGGCGTAGATACGCCACGGCAGGTCGCCCCAGTCGGGGCGCAGTTCACGGCCGCCCCGCTCGATGATGCCCGCCGCGACGTCGTCGGGATCATCCCCATCCTCGAGCCTGACGTCCAGGTGCAGCCGATTCTTCGCGGTGCCCTTGGGTGACGGCTCGGGGCAGAGGACGAGAAGCGGGCCCCGCAGCGACGGGTGGCGCAGTGTGGGCAACCGTCCCGGGACCCGGATCCAGCCGGTGAGCCAGGACCAGAACCGCGCGTCCCGGTCCGCGTCGGCGGAGTCGAGGGGCAGCGCCGCGATCGGCCCGGTCCGGGCATGGTCCGCCCGCTCGTCCATGACACAGCAGGGGTTTCCCTCAGGATCGGCGAGAACCACCCATGGCACGTCCCCCTGACCCACATCGAGGTGCCGGGCACCGAGCCCGAGTAACCGATCGACCTCTTCCGTCTGCCGGGAGCCGCCCCGAAGGTCGACGTGCAGCCGCGGCGGTGGGGGAGAACCGGGGACGCGCTGGAAGCACAGATCCAGCACCGGACCACCCTCGATACTGAGCCTGGTCTCGTACACCCCGGGCTCGTCCGTGAGTGTCTCTCCGCCGACCACCGCCTCCCAGAAGCGGCCGAGTCGCCGGGGTTCCGCGGCGTCGACGACGAGATTCTCCAGATACATGCAGGCCACAGTAGGCCAGGTGGGGCACGTGGCTCAAGGGACGAACACGTCGGTCTCGCGATTGCTGACGATGAATCACGTGATGTCGACGTCCTGGTCGAGTTCGGGTGCCTGCAGATCCGCCGATGCGCTCCCTTCGACGTCGCCTGATCCTCTTGCTCCGGGGCACCGCAGCCAGCAGAAGGGCTATTGTCGGTTCTGCCTCTCGGAACGGGATGTCGGGGACCGTGCCGTCCTATTGATAGCGTCCGGCCTGCAGCTCCGGCATATTCTTGGCCGGGCGCTGCGAGCGCTTCGAGGGGGTCGTTATGCCGCCCTGGTGGAGGACGCCGGGTCGAATGCCATCGCTTCACGGGACATCGGTGGGCAGAGGTCAGTAATCAGCCCCGTACCCGCGCACTCACGAACGGCGTCGATACCCTCGACCGCCGACACTTTGTCCGAGAACGGCCCGGATACGGCGACAACCGTACCGTCGGGCCCTTTCAACCTGAACCTGAAGGAAATTCCTCCGTCACGGAAGAGTTCGAACGATCCGGCCATCATTACCCCCTCGTCACCCGGGCAGAGGAACTGCCCGGGCTCGTCGTCGAAACCGGAATTCAACGCTGCTTTCCGGCTGGCCCGGAAGCGGGATAGGGCTACCCCTATGTGACCCCAGCCACACCCAATTCATCCATGGTAGGCGTCGTATTTCGTACTGGCGAGTAATCGCAGAAGGGGTCGGCGGGCTCGGGTGCTTTCACCCGGCTGTTTATCAAGCACCCTAGGATTCTGCTTTATGCATTTGCTCATCAGCCTAGCTTTTTTTGGTTTTCCGTTCTGCTCAGCCGCTCGGATTCTTCGGTGCGTCGATTTCGGGCGCCGCTGGGAGGGCCGGAGCCCGGCGGGGCACGGGCTGTGGCCGCTACTGCTCGGGGAGCCCCGGCAGGGTCCGGGTGACCACCAGGTCCACGGCGATCTGACGGAGCTTCAGGTTCGTGGTCGAGCTCACCGAGACGAGTACTTCGAATGCCTGCTCGCCCGTGAGGCCGTAGCGCTCCATGAGGATGCCCTTGGCCTGCCCGATCACATCCCGGCTCTCGATGCCCATCGTCAGGTGTTCGACCTTCTCGGTCATCTCCCGCAGGCGTTCCGTCACCCGCTCGAGAGCCGCGTCGTCGTCCGGTGTGCCCGCATCGCTCCGATCGGCAGGCTCGTCCTGCTCGTTCGGGTCGCCTCGGCGATTCGTGTCATTCGGGTCGTTCCCCATCACTTGGATCCTCGAGATATCGCGGCTGAGACCGACCAGATCCTTCCCCCGGTCCACACTCTCTCATGCGATGTCGACCGCACGGCACTTCCTTACGGCCCAAGGCGACACGCACTTTCCGTGTTCGTCAAGCATTTCTGCTCATCGGGGGCTTGTCGGGCTTTCCTTGACGACCTACGCTTGAGGCCCGGCCTGACACAGTGGTCAAACAGCGGCCATGGTCGGATTTTCGAGGAGAAACCATGGCTTTATCCTCTGCGTCCATCATTCCCGTGCCCCGGATCCCGATCGGTCAGTCATCCCCGGATCAGGGGGACATCCCGTTCTGTGCCTCATGTGACACCGCCGAGCATCTGGCGTTCGAGGACTTCGTACCGAGCAGGGTGCTGCCCGACGGGCAGGAGCACCTCGGCACCGTGAGCTATCTGTGCATGGGCTGCAACCAGTACAGTTCCCACGCTGTCCCGGATTTCTGGCAGCCACCTGCCTGGCACTGGTACGTCTGACACCGCACCGCAGGTTCCGCAGGCGGCATCGCCCGCGGTGATTTCTGTGAAGGAGGCGACATCCTCCCAGCGGGCCCACTGTTAAACCCGATGGAAGGATGTCATCGGGTATTCGGATCGGACCGTCACGAGGATGGCACGACGGCGGAAGCGTCGCCGCGTGAGAGATGGACCCGACCCGCGCTCAGAGGGCTGCCATCACCACGAGTGGTGCACTGCAAGGGGCGGTCGCACGGCGAGTGGGGATCGTCCGTGCCGCTGCCGATAGGTCCGCCGTTCTCGTGGTCCTCGGCTCCTGGTGTGCGTGGGCGCAGGGTCGCCACGGGTTTGGCGTCTGCCTTGCCCGCGCGGGTGCGACCCTGCTCGTCGTCGGTGGTTTCCCCGGCCGATACATGGGTCGCGGACGCGTGGACCGGTTCCAGGGCGGGGTGCCCCGGCGAGCACGCGGTCCCGTCGGGCTACCGTGCGAGCCGCGGGCCGATCAGTTCGACGAGAGCGGTCCGGGCCGGCTCGCAGCGGACTACGGGTCCGTGCCGTCGCCCCCGTCCCCGGGGAACAGGGTGCGCCGCAGCGTATAGGCCTGGCCTCCGGCGAGGACCACGGTGATGAGGACGGCCGTCGGCCAGGAGAGTCCCGTGGCATACACGAGGACGAAGGCGATGGATACGGCGAACACCGCGATGGCGAGCAGCAGGACCATCCTCAGCGTCCGACGGCGGGGCTCCGTCGGTGCGCGCCGACGCTCACCGTGATCCTCGTACCTGTTCGGGTCCACCCGGTGCCACCTCAATCCCTGTCCGGTGCTTCAAGTCTGGATCCCGCCCGCTGCACTGTCGAGGCGGCCGCCGGGTCCGCGACCACCCGGGGCGCGGTACGACGCGGCGGGCTGCGTCCCAGCGGCCCGGCAGTCCGGGGGCACGGCGTGGGTGGGTGCCCCCGGCCCGCCCGGCGTCTATCCTCGCGCCCGCCGCGGGAAGGGAAGGCGGTCGAGGTCGGACGCCGCCACCACGGTCGCCCGACCGGCCGAGAGGCGTGCCTGCGCGGCGAGCTCCCCGACGTCGTCGTACCGGGAGGAGAAGTGCGTCAGCACGAGGGTGCCCGCTCTCCCGGCGCGCGCGAGGCTGCCCGCCTGGCCGGCCGTCAGGTGCAGGTACTGGTCCGCGAGGGCTGCGTCGTCGTCGCTGAACGTGCTCTCCGTGACGAGCAGGTCGGCGCCGTCGGCGAGCGCGAACGCGCCGTCGCACAGTGCGGTGTCCATGACGAAGGCGAACCGGCGGCCCGGCCGGTGCACGCTGACATCCTCCAGCCGCACGTCGCCCAGCCGGCCCTCGCGCTGCAGGCGGCCGACGTCGGGCCCCCCGATGCCCGCGGCGGCGAGGCGGTCGGGGAGGAAGTTCCGCCCGTCCGGCTCCGTCACACGGTAGCCGTAGGCCTCGATGCGATGCTTCAGGGGCTGCACCTCGATCCCGGCGGCTATCGGCCCTTCGACACCGTGCGGGTGCAGGTGCAGGTCCAACCCCGGCGTCGCGAGGGAGACGAGCGACCGCACCACTTCCTCGCCCGACACCGGATAGTGGAGGTGCACAGGGTGCTCCACGCCGTCGAGCACCATCCGCGACAGCACGCCGGGCAGCCCGAAGCAGTGGTCGCCGTGCACGTGCGTCAGGCAGATCCTCGTGATCCGCGAGGCGGAGACGCTGGCGTGGATCATCTGCCGCTGCGTGCCCTCGCCGGGATCGAAGAGGATCCCCTCGCGCTCCCACCGCAGGAAGTAGCCGTTGTGGTTGCGGGACCGGGTGGGCACCTGGGAGGCCGTGCCGAGGATGACGAGCTCACGCATGACCCCAGTCTCGCATCGGGGATACCGGGCTACCGGGGGAGCGCGGCGCGGGCCGGCAGTGGACCGATCGGTCGGCAGGCGAAAGAATGATGGCGAGGAACCACCGAAGGAGCACGATCCCGTGGAGCAGCACGCCCGCCCGGTGGCACCGGCACAGCCGGAGGAGACGCGCCGGCGGGCCTGGAAGCAGGGCGCCTGGAACACGCCGTCGCGCGCGCTGATCCCCGCCACGCTGGTCTCCCTCGCGGGGTTCGCCCTGTTCGTGCTCCATGCATCGGGTATCGGGTACCTCCTGCTGGCGATCGCGCTCGTCGCGGCGGTGGTGCTGGACCGGGTGCTGTTCCGGGACCTGCTGCTCATCGCCTTCGGGCTGGCCGTCATGAGCCTGGTGCCGATCACCACGGACATCAGTCCGGCACACATGGGCGTCATGGGCACGGCGATGATCCTCGCCGTCGGCCTCCCCTACGCGGTGTCCCGCTTCGCCTACCGCGACCACGCCATCACCTTCCCGGTGCGCTCCGGACCGTGGTCACGCGCGGAGAAGTGGTACCTTCCCGCCGTCGTCGTCATCGGCTACGCCCTGCTGCCCGTCTACATGCTGGGCACCGGGGTGTACGAGAACTGGCCCGCGGCCTCGGAGCCGGACGAGATCGCCCGGCTGTTCCTCGGCACCAACGGGCTCGGCATCTGGGACGAGCTATTCTTCATCTGCACGGTCTTCGCCCTCCTGCGCCGCCACCTGCCCATGGCGCAGGCCAACGTGCTGCAGGCGGTGCTCTTCACCTCGTTCCTGTGGGAGCTGGGCTTCCACGCCTGGGCGCCGTTGTTCATCTTCCCGTTCGCGCTCCTCCAGGCCTTCATCTTCACGCGGACGCGATCGCTCTCCTACATCGTGTGCGTCCACCTGCTGTTCGACTTCGTCCTGTTCCTCGTCCTGATCCACGCGCACAACCGCGCGTGGATCGACATCTTCCTCTATTGAGCGGGCACCGATGAGCGATCCCGCCGACTTCATCGACGAGTCGCTCCAGTACGAGAGCTCGGAGGAGCGGGCGGAGGAGTACGAGCGGCGGTACGGGACGGACCTCGCGTACTACGGCGCTTCCGTCGGGGCGGTCCGGGGCGCCGTCCGCAACGCGGAGCGCCGGTACCGGAGCCTCGGACACGACGACGTCGCGGCCGTCGCCTCCGAGCTGTGGTCCAGCCCGGTGTTCGAGCGGCGGTTCGCGGCCGTCGTGCTCCTGCAGTCGTCGGTGCGGCTCCTGCGCTCGTCCGACCTCACCCGGATCGAGGGCTTCCTCCGCTCGGCGCTCCTCCGGGAGCTCGTGGACCCCCTCGCCGTCGACGTCGTCGGCCCCCTGCTGCTGCGCCTGCGGGGACAGGATGCCGTCCGCGCGTCCGCTGTGCTGGACCGTTGGGCGGCGGCGGACGACCCGTGGCTGCGCCGTGCAGCGGTCCTCGCGCACCTGCCGGCCTTCCGGGCCGGGGACGGCGACGACGCATCCTTCCGGCGCACGGTGCGCCTGGTCTCCGGCGCGCAGACGGGCCGGGACACGGCCGTCGAGGACGCGGTGGCGCTGGTGCGGGCCGCCGGAGCCGGCTGACCGGGACCGGAGGCGCTACCGGATGTCGATGGTCCGGATGAGCTTGCCGCGCAGCGCCGGTACGAGGTGGTGGACGCCCATGAGGCCGAGGCCGTAGCGCCGGACCCGCCGCATCGACGTCGCGACCTTCAGCCCCGCGTCGATGCGCACCGCGGCGCGACCCAGCCGGCGGGACACGCGGACGGACAGGTCGATGTCCTCGTCGCGCGTGTCGATCGCCGTCCGGCCGAATCCGCCGACCTCCAGGTAGGCGGACGCCCGGATTGCCATGTTGTGACCAGCGACGAAGCGCAGGTAGGCGACGTCGAGATAGGTGACGGCCATCATGATCCGCAGGAGCACCAGCGCACCGGGCATCAGCTGGTCGTCACCCCACCGGTAGTACCGGTCGCGCAGCGGCACGCTTGTCCCACCCAGCAACTGGACCTCCGGGTGCCGGGCGAACGTCCTGCGGATGCGGTCGGCCCAGTCCTCCGCCGGCTCGCTGTCACCGTCCGTGCGCGCCACGAGGCGGAACCCGTCGGCGATCGCAGCGCGGAAACCGGTGTCGCTCGCCGCTCCCGTGCCCTTCTGGACTTCCGTGAGGACCGTGACGTTCAGCAACGGGTGGGCCGCGGCGAACCGCCGGACCCGCAGCACGGTGTCATCCGTGGACCCGTTGTCCACCACGTAGATGCGCAGGTCCGCGTCCCCGCGCTGCCGGCGCAGTGCTTCGAGGGTCCGCGCGATCCCGGGTTCGTTGAAGACGGGCACGACGACGGCGAGCGGCTCGGTCATCGTCCGGGCTCCGAGGCCAGGGCGTGGATCGACGGCATGGCGTCAGGGGCTGTCGAGGTCGCGGGCGGCGAAGGTGTCACAGGACCTCAGGTCCCCGGTCTCGTAGCCCTGCGAGAACCAGGCCTGCCGCTGGGCGCTCGAGCCGTGCGTCCAGCCCTCCGGGTCGACCCGGCCGGTGACGGCTTCCTGGATGCGGTCGTCACCGACGGACGCGGCGGCGGAGAGCGCGTCCTCGAGGTCCGTCGTCGAGAACGTCCGCAAAAACGGTTCTCCCGACTCGGGATCGGGGACCGAGGTGGCGTGGGCGGCCCACATCCCGGCCAGGCAGTCGGCCTGCAGCTCGACGCGGACACCGCCGGATTCGGCTCCCTCCGGATCCTGCTGGGCGGCACCGAGGGTGCCGATGAGGTTCTGGATGTGGTGGCCGAACTCGTGGGCCACCACGTACTCCTGGGCGAGCGGGCCGCTGGCCGAACCGAACTGCGTCACGAGCTCGTCGAAGAACGCCGTGTCGTAGTAGGTCTGCTGGTCCGCGGGGCAGTAGAAGGGCCCGACGGCGCTCGTGGCTGTGCCGCAGCCGGTATCCGTGCTGCCGGTGAAGAGCACGACACCGGGCTGGGTGTATGCGACGCCGAACTGGTCCAGGTAGGGGAGCCAGAAGCTGTCGAGGCTCTCGGCCGTGCCGAGGATGCGGCAATCGAGCTGCTCGTTGGCGTCGGCGCCGGTCTGGCACGCGTTGATCGCCTCGACCTCCCCGTCCTCCTGCTGCGAGGTCGGAGCGCCCTCCTGGAGTCCCAGCTGATCCACGACGCCCGGTCCGAAGATCAGCGAGAGGATGAGGAGGAGGCCGCCACCGACCCCGCCGCCCACGGCGGCACCCCGGCCGCGTCCGCGACGGTCACGAACGCGCGACGGATCGAGCCGGGTGTTGTCGTTGAAGCTCATGGATCAACAATAAGCCGACTGAGGGTTGACGCGGGACACTGCGCGGCTGAGCCCCGTCGTGCTATTCGAGGGGGCGCAGTTCCCGCGGCAGGCGGGCGAGCGGGTCGACGGCGGTATATGCGGCAGCCAGCTTCAGGGCGGCGAGATCCTGCTCGAGCAGGAGCGCCGCCTTCTGATGGCCCACGGGGTTGAGATGCACGTCGTCCGCGAGGAATTCCTCGAGGGCGTGGGTGGTCAGCCAGCCCCCGGCCGACACGAAGGGGATCCCGCGCTGGCGGGCGAGGGTGCCGAGCAGGGCGTCGACCTCGGCCCGACGGGCGCCGCCGTCCGTCGCGCTGCGGCTGAGCGTGCCGATCATGACCATGCGGGAGGACGGGTACGTGCGTTCGAGCTCGAGGATCAGGGCGTTGGCGCTCGCGAGGATGTCGCCGTCCGAGACGCCGGACCGGGCGTCGTTGCCTCCGCCCTCGACGACCACGAGGGCGGGATCCCCGTGCGGCAGGACCCAGTCCCCGCTGGTGAGCGCATCGTGGTAGTTCGCGTCGCCCGCTCCGTTCGTCGCGACGAAGCCCGTACCGCCCGCGCCGAGGAACCGCACGGAGTACCCGAGTTCGTGCAGGGCGATCTGGGGCCAGGTGTCCGCTCCGCCCGACTGCGAGTCGCCGATGAGGACTGCGGTGCGCTGCACGTCGGGCACGACCACTTCGAGGCGACCCGTGGCGGGATTCCTGGCGGCGCTGCCGACCGGGAGCTGCGCAGGCGCGACGGCAGGCAGCTTCGCGGTCGTCGGATCCGCGGGCGTCTCACCCGGGGTCTTGTCGGTCCGCGCCTGCCGGGCCATGGCCGCAGGAGGTTCGGCGTCCGAGGCCGTGGCGTCGCGGGTCTCCGCGGAGGCGGGAGGAACGGTACCTGCCAGAAGACCGAGCGAGAGCCCGAGGGACAGAAGGGCCACGTGCGCCGAGTTCCTCCGACGCGGTACCGGGGCGCCGCGGGCCCCGCTCGTCGTGCTGCTGTGCATTGCCACCCTTTTGTCGCCCGGACTGCCCCCATCCGGAGTCCTGTCCCCAGTTTACAAGCGCGGGGAGGCAGCTTCGTGCTTGATCCGGTGGCATTCCGGCGGTACCGGTGGCGCGGCGCGGATGTCCTCAGGTGTTCCAGGAGGACGGCGCGTCGATCCGGTCGGGCAGCCGCGTCCGGCTGTCACCCGACGCCGCGGCGACCTGCATCGGGGTGAGGAAGAGCGCATGGGAGAGGTCGGCGCCGTGCAGGTGCGCGTCCCGCAGGTCGGCACCGAGCAGGTCCACCCAGCGCAGGTCGGCCCCCCTGAGGTCGGCCGCGATGAGACAGCTGCCCCGGAGGTCCGCACCCCGGAGGTCCTGCCCGGCCAGGTCCGCACCGAGGAGATCGGCACCCGGCGCCAGCCGCCGGGGGATGCGCCTGCCGCCGGCAGCCGTCCTGACCGCTCGGCTCACCGCCGACAGCGCCGGTCCGACCCTGGCCCGGAGCGCGTCGAGGTCGACGGCGTCGAGGCCCGCCGGATCCAGCCGCGTGAGGGACACCGTCTCCGACACCAGGGCGGCGATCGAGGAGGCGTGCTGCGGAGGCACGGACCCGGACGATCCTGCCAGTCGCGCGGCGTCGTCGAGGTGCCAGAGCACCTCGTGCAGTTGCCGGACGACGGGGAAGGCGGCGAACATCGCGGGCCGTACTTCCGGATGTGCCGTCCAGCTGCGACCGCCGAACGTCTGCTGCGCCACGTGCTGGCCGGCGCCGAAGCAGTCGAACACGGTGCAGCCCTTGTACCCCTCGCCACGGAGCCGGGCGTGGATGGTGCAGGAGAAGTCGGCGGCGAGGTTGCGGCATGCCTGGCCTGCGGGCTTGTCGTGCGCGAAGTCGGTCGATCGTTCGAAGCCGAGCGCGGAGCAGCACAGCGCGAAGCACCTCGAGCAGTCGGCGGTCAGCTCGACGTCCGGGTGGGCGGAGAGGTGCAGCGGCACGGCGGGCACGGCCGGTCCTTCCAGGGGTGCGGGGATCGATGGCGGGGCGGCGCGCCACGCTGTGCGCGGTGGTCACCCTGCGGGATTCTCGCACCGATCCGGTGCGTCGCCAAGGGAAACCTCGCTGCGCCGCGCCGGGTTGTCAGGTGTAGGGGCTGCTGGAACGGTGGGGAACGGGCGGCACCGTCGTCGACACCCGCCGGACATGCGGGACACCGTCCCGGATCAGAAGGAGCACAGCATGAACATCGTGTACGGAATCCTGGACGGACTCGAGCACGCGACGTCGCTGGACCGGATCGCGGATCCCCTCGCCGCAGCCGTCAGCAAGGCCGTACGGCCCCGGAGGATCCGCAACCTCCTGAGCGGTACGGCCATCGGCCACCACCTCCATCCCATGCTGGTCGTCATCCCGTCGGGTGCCTGGAGCATGGCCTCGTTCCTCGACCTCGCCGGTGGCAGGAGTTCCCGCAGGGCGGCCGACCTCCTCGTGACGGTGGGGATCCTCACCGCCGTCCCGACGGCGGCCACGGGCCTGCACGACTGGTCGGACACGCAGGAGAAGGAGCGCCGCGTCGGGATCGTCCATGCGGCCGGCAATTCACTGGCCCTGACGCTGTACACCGCCTCCGCCGTCGCCAGGGCGAAGGACCGGCGCGGCCTCGGGGTGCTGCTCGGCCTGGGCGGCTTGGGGTCGATGCTGCTCAGCGCGTTCCTCGGCGGCCACCTCAGTTACGCGAGCGGCGTCAATGTGAACCGGACGGCGTGGCACGAGGCACCGAAGGACTGGACGCGGGTGGCCAGCGACGCCGACGTCGTCGAAGGCGGACGGCACACGGTCGAAGCGAACGGCGTGCCGATCCTGCTGCTGCGCCACGGCGGGAAGCTCACTGCCATGGACAGCGTCTGCAACCACCTCGGCGGGCCGCTGGAGAAGGGCACGATCGAGGACGGCTGCATCACCTGCCCGTGGCACCAGAGCATGTTCCGGCTCGACGACGGCAAGAACTACCGCGGACCGGCCGCTGTGCCGCAGCCGGTGTACGAGACCCGGGTCACGACGGACGGCTACATCGAACTGCGCCAGCCCGCCTCCTGAGTGCACGCGCGAACGACGAAGCCCCGCCGGAACCGTCCGGCGGGGCTTCGTCGTCGTGCGGATGCCTAGTGCACGGGGACGGGGGAGTTCCCGTTCTCCTCGGGCGCCCGCACGAAGAACGAGGCGACGACGGCGAGCAGGAAGATGATCGCGCCGTACAGGAACGCCGCGCGGATGCCGCCGGCCAGGGCGGCCTCAGCGGCGACGCCCGTGCCGGCCAGGGACGTGCTCCGGATGGTCATGACCGAGATGAACAGGGCGGTGCCGGCCGCCCCCGCCAGCTGCTGGGCGGTGCCGAACACGGCGCTGCCGTGCGAGTAGAGGTGCGGTTTGACGGACCCCAGCGCGGAGGTGAGCAGCGGCGTGAACATGAGCGCCAGGCCCACGCTGAGCAGGACGTGCGCGACCAGGACCAGCCAGACCGGGGTGGTCTCGGTGACCCGGGTCATGGACCAGAACACCCCGCTGACCAGGAGCGCGCCCGGGACCAGGAGCACGCGGGGGCCGCGGCGGTCGTAGATGCGGCCGACGACGGGACCCAGGAGACCCATCGCCAGGCCGCCCGGCAGGAGGAGCAGTCCTGAGACCAGCGGATCCATCCCGAGGACGGTCTGGACGTAGATGGGGATCAGGATGATGGTGCCGAACAGCGCCATCATGCTGATGGCGATCGCGACGATCGAGACCGTGAAGTTCCTCGAGGCGAAGACACGGAGGTCCAGCAGGGCCGCGTCGCGCCGCTGCAGCACGAGCTGGCGCGAGATGAAGGCGGCGAGCCCGACGACGCCCGCGACCAGCGGGAGCCATGCAGGGACGGCGCTGCCGGTCGAGGCCTCGCCGAGCTGGCTGAGACCGTAGATGACGCCACCGAAGGCGACCGCGGACAGGACGACCGACGGGACGTCGATCGCGGACCGCCGCGGGTCGGTGACGTTCTGCATCTTGGCGGAACCGACGGCCAGGGCAGCGAGCGAGATCGGCAGGACCAGCCAGAACATCCAGCGCCAGTCGAGCACGCTGAGGATGGCGCCCGAGATGGTCGGGCCCAGCGCGGGGGCCACGGAGATGACGATCGAGATGTTGCCCATGATCTTGCCCCTGGACATCGGCGGCACGAGGGTCATCACGGTGGTCATGAGCAGGGGCATCATGATCGCTGTGCCGGTGGCCTGGACCACGCGGCCGACCACGAGGACGCCGAAGCCCGGCGCCATCGCGGCGATGAGCGTGCCCAGGCTGAACAGGCCCATGGCGGCCATGAAGACCGGTCGCGTGTTGTAGCGCTGGAGGAGGAAACCCGTCACGGGGATGACGACGGCCATCGTCAGCATGAACGCGGTGCTCAGCCATTGACCGGCGCCCACCGTGATGCCCAGGTCCTCCACGAGGCGGGGGATCGCCACGCCCATGATGGTCTCGTTGAGGATCACCACGAAGGCGGAGATGAGCAGCAGCGTGATGACCAGCTTGTCGCGTGCCGGGAGGGCGCCGTCGACGCCTGTGGACCGGGAGGGGGCGGGAGCGGGGGTGCCGGCGGCCGGTGGAGTGTCCGGCGGTGTCGGAAGAGCGTCGGAGACGCGGGACGGGGGACTCTGGGAGGTCATGGTGATCCGCTCGGTTCGGCTGTGCGCACCGTCGGGATCGATCGTCCCGGGTGCCGTGGTCGTGGATCGGGCAGGTGCGAACGCAGGCCCGGTCAATCATCTGAACCCCGCACACCGGAACTCTATTCCGACCCCCGGTGTCCCTCCCGCTCCGGGCAGGAAGGCGCCGCTGCTCCACTAGCATGGGGCGGGTGCGGTCGCGGTCCCGGCCGCTCTTTCCGGCGCGCAGCGCAGGAGCCCCGGCATTCCCCGACGAAGGAGATTCCCCGTGCCTGATTCCTTCTACCGTGATCTCGGCGGCGGCAGGTTCGCGTCGACCGATCACGCCCAGGGTGCCTGGAACGCCCACGAGCAGCACATGGCGCCCATCTCGGGACTCCTCACACAGCGCCTGCTCGCCTGCGAGCCGCGCGACGGAATGCATCTGGGCCGCCTGAGCTTCGACATCCTCGGCCTGATCCCGGGAGGCGAGTTCGAGGTGACGACCGCCGTCGTCCGGCCGGGCCGGACAATCGAACTGGTGGAGGCGCGGATGGAGGCAGGCGGCAAGACGGCGATCGTTGCGAAGGCGTGGCGCCTCGCCGGCCAGGACACGGGTGTCGTCGCCGCTGTCGAGGACCCGCGGATCCCCGGCCCCGACGAGGCCGGACCGCACGAGGGCATGACGGCGTGGCCGGGAGGGTTCATCAGGTCGCTCGAGGTCCGGGTGGTCCCCGGCCACCGGCCAGGACGGGGGCAGGTCTGGATGAGGAACCCCTACTCGATGGTCGAGGGAGAGGAGACCCCCGACGTCGTGCGGCTCGTGGGCATGATGGACGCCGCCAACGGGATCGCCACCCGTGTCCCGCCGGGCGGCGACAGCTGGCTCTACCCGAACGTGGACCTGCAGATCCACCTGCACCGCCTGCCGGAGGGCGAGTGGCTCGGCCTCGACACGCGGGTCACGTTCGGCGCGAACGGCGTGGGGCTGACCTCCAGCGTGGTCCACGACCTCGACGGCCCGTTCGGGCGGCTCGAGCAGATCCTCACGGTGCGGAAGCTGTAGCAGCTCTGCAGCCGGAATGCCGGGGCCGTCCCCGGGGTTGCAGGTGTCATGGCCGACGCCGCGGCGGAGGACAGCGCCCCCACGCGTCCGTGGGACGTCTTCGAGGAAGAGGAACCATGCCGAAAGCAATCTGGAACGACACCGTGATCGCGGAATCAGCGGACACCGTGATGGTCGAGGGGAACCACTACTTCCCGCCCGCTTCTGTCTCGCAGGAGTTCTTCGTCCCCACCGGGACACACACCGTGTGCCACTGGAAGGGCACGGCCAGCTACTTCACCCTGGACGTGGCGGGGGAGCAGAACCGGGACGCCGCCTGGAGTTATCCGGAACCGAAGGAAGCGGCGGAGAACATCCGCGGTTACTACGCTTTCTGGAAGGGCGTCACGGTCACCGACTGAGCACTCCGCACAGGGGCGCCGTCCGATCGACGGCGTCCCCTTGCGGTGCGCCGGCAGTACTGCGCGACCTACCCGATCCACCCGCCCGATCCACGGCACCACGGCGCCGCCCGGCGCCCGAACGAAGGAGAACCCCATGGAATACCGGAAACTCGGCAACAGCGGCACGTCGGTCTCTCACCTCGCCCTCGGCACGATGACCTTCGGAGCGGAGTCGGACGAGTCCACCTCCCACGCCATCCTCGCCGACTACGCGGCGGCCGGCGGCAACCTGATCGACACCGCGGACGTGTACACGGCGGGGGCGTCCGAGGAGATCATCGGTCGGTGGCTCGCCAGGAACCCGACGGAGCGCGACCGCATGGTCCTGGCCTCCAAGGGCCGTTTCCCCATGGGCGACGACGTCAACGACCTCGGGCTGTCCAGGCGGCACCTCCGCCGGGCGCTCGACGCCTCGCTCACGCGGCTCGGCGTCGACCACATCGACCTGTACCAGGTGCACTCGTGGGATCCGCTGACGCCGCTCGAGGAGACGCTCGGCTTCCTCGACGAGGCGATCGTCCAGGGGAAGATCGGGTACTACGGCTTCTCGAACTACACCGGCTGGCAGCTGACGAAGGCCGTCATGCTCGCCCGCCAGCGCGGCTACTCGCTGCCGGTGACGCTGCAGCCCCAGTACTCGCTGCTCGTGCGGGAGATCGAGGCCGAGATCGTGCCCGCGGTCCTCGACGCGGGCATGGGCATGCTGCCGTGGTCGCCCCTCGGTGGCGGCTGGCTGACCGGCAAGTACTCCCGTGACACCGAGCCGACCGGCGCCACCCGCCTCGGTGAGAACCCCCAGCGCGGCATGGAGGCCTGGGAGAAGCGC
The DNA here is from genome assembly GCF_054511015.1 of Arthrobacter sp. MDT1-48-3. Lineage (NCBI taxonomy): Bacteria > Bacillati > Actinomycetota > Actinomycetes > Micrococcales > Micrococcaceae > Arthrobacter > Arthrobacter sp. MDT1-48-3. The sequence goes on along the minus strand of NZ_JBTNDL010000004.1, from coordinate 216,395 downwards.
AACGCCCAGGACAGGACCTGGCGGATCATCGACACGGTCACGGAGATCGCCGCGGAGCGGAGCGTCAACGCCTCCCACGTGGCGCTCGCCTGGGTCGCCGCGCAACCGGGGGTGACCTCGGTGATCCTCGGTGCCCGCACCCGGGAACAGCTGGCGGACAACCTGGCGTCATCCGACCTCGAGCTGTCGCCCGGCGACCTCGGCCGCCTCGGCGAGGTCAGTGCCCCCACCTTCAGCGACTACCCGTACGGTGGCCCCGGCATCGAACAGCGCAGCCGCCGCATCCAGGGCGGCCGCTGACCGGGGCGCCCGCAGGGCTGGACGCTCCGGCAGCCAGCCGCTATCGTTCGAGCAGCGACACGGGGTGTCCCTTTCCGGGGCTGAGATGAGACCCGTCGAACCTGATCCAGCTCATACTGGCGAAGGGATGTCCTGCCGGTCCGACGTCCGGCCGTCCTTCCGCCGTGGCAAGCGAAAGGCAGCACATGTCGGAACCGACCCTCGAACCACTCGGAACACCCCTCGGAACACCCCTCGGAACACCTCTCGGAACACCGTCCGAGAGCCTCCGGGGCGCCGACCCGCAGGTGACGGCCGAGGCGTGTGCCGCGCTGCTCGCCGCACTGCGCGACGCCGTGCCGCTGGTGCAGTGCATCACCAACGCCGTGGTCACGAATGTCACAGCGAACGTGCTGCTCGCCGTGGGCGCGACGCCGGCGATGGTGGACATCCCGGAGGAGGCCGGCCAGTTCGCGCCGGTCGCCTCGGGGGTCCTGGTCAATCTCGGCACACCGACCCCGGCCCAGTGCGTCGCCATGCGCGAGGCGGCGGAGGCGGCGGCCGCCGCGGGGACCCCGTGGGTCCTGGACCCCGTCGCGGTGGGATTCCTCGCGGTCCGGACCCGGACGGCACAGGACCTCGTCGCGATCCGGCCGACGATCATCCGCGGCAACCCCTCGGAGATCATCGCGCTGGCCGGCACGGGAGGCGGCGGGCGCGGCGTCGACTCCGTGGACGGTCCCGATGACGCGCTGGACGCGGCGCGCCTGCTGGCGATCCGCCACGGCTCGGTCGTCGCCGTGTCGGGGGCCGTCGACGCCGTCGTGCCGGCGCACGGGCCCGTCGTCCGGATCGCCAACGGCACCCCGCTCCTGACGCGCGTGACCGGTGGAGGCTGCGCGCTCGGAGCCGTGATGGCCGCCTTCGCGTCCCTCACCCCGGATGCACTGCTCGCGGCCACAGCTGCGACCGGCGTGTACACCCTCGCCGCGGAGCGTGCCGCGGCCGGGGCGGCAGGTCCCGGCTCGTTCGCCCCGCGCTTCCTCGATGCGCTCGCCGACGTCACGCCGTCGGATGTCCGCCGTGGCCTGCGCCTGTCCGGGAGCGACTGATGCCCCGGCCTGCTCCGGCGGAGTACCTGCCGCTCTACCTCGTGACGGACACGGCCCTGTGCGCGCCCCGGCCCGTCGCCGACGTGGTCGCGGCGGCCGTCGCCGCCGGTGTCACCTGCGTGCAGGTCCGGGACAAGCACGCGGGCGGGCGGGATCTCGTGTCGCTCGTCACCGCAGTGGCCCGCGCCGCCGAGGGTCGGGTGCCGGTCCTGGTCGACGACCGGGTGGACGTCTACCTCGCGGCGCGAGAGCTCGGGGCGCGCGTCGACGGCGTGCACGTGGGCCAGTCCGACCTGCCACCGGGCGTGGTGCGGCGCATCGTCGGCGTCGATGCCGTCGTCGGACTGAGCGCGGCGACACCCGGGCAGGTCGCCGCCGCGCACGCCCTGCCCGCCGGCACGGTGGACTACCTCGGCATCGGAGCGGTGCACGCCACCGCCACGAAACCGGACCATCCGGCGCCGCTCGGCGTCGAGGGGTTCGCGACGCTGGCCGCCGGCGCCGACCTGCCCTGTGTGGCGATCGGCGGGATCACCACCGTGGACGCCGCCGCGCTGCGGGGTGCCGGGGCGGCGGGGATGGCGGTGGTGTCCGCCATCTGCGCGGCGGCCGACCCCGCCGCTTCCACCAGGGACCTGGCTGAAGCATGGCGCGCCCCCACGGGACGGCGGAGCCGATAGCCGAATCCGGGCGCAACGGCAACCGGGAGAGTAGGGACCACCGGGACCTAGAATCCGGATGTGGCGACGAGGAGGACCGTGCTTGCCGGCGCGCTGGCCGCGCCGCTCCTCGTCGCGGAGACGGCGTGCGACGGAGGACCCATGAACAGCAGACAGCCCGACGAGGCGGCGCCGCATCCCGCCCTCCTGGCCGCGCGCCCGGGAACGGCGGAATTCGGCAGCGGGACCAGAACGGGGGTCCATGCCCTCGGTATCGCGACCACGCGAGACCCGATCGTGTTCGTGCCGGAGTCGCTGGACACCGGCGGACCCGTCCCGCTCCTGATCGCCCTCCACGGCGCCGGCGGCGACGCACAGGGCGGCCTGTCCGTGCTGCGGGCGGCCGCCGAGCAGCTCGGGATCGTGATCCTCGCACCGGCGTCCCGGGCAGCCACCTGGGACGCGATCCGGGGCGGGTACGGTCCGGACACGGAGGTCATCGACCGGGCGCTGGAGGAGGTGTTCTCGTTCGTGCAGGTGGACCCCGAACGCATCGGTATCGGCGGCTTCTCCGACGGCGCCTCCTACGCCCTGGGCCTGGGGCTCACGAACGGGGACCTCTTCCGGAAGGTGGTGGCCTTCTCCCCGGGCTTCGTCCCCGCCGGACCCTCGAACGGGCAGCCCGCCGTCTTCATCTCCCACGGGACGGCGGACACCGTCCTCCCGATCGACGCCACGAGCAGGAAGGTGGTTCCCGCGCTCAAGCGGCGCGGCTACGAGGTGGTGTACCGGGAGTTCGACGGTCCGCACACGGTCCCCTCCGCCATCGCCGTCGAGGCCGGCCTCTGGCTCGAATGGACGCCGCTGCCGACGCCCTGATCCGGCGACGATCCGAACAGCGGCACCGACGCCGAGGGCCCCTTCGGCGGCACCTGGTCGGGACCCCAGTTCGTCGTGACCCACGGCCCCGCAGGGGCCGGCGGACGGCGTCGACCACGTGTCCGACGTCGCCACCGGCCTCGACCGGGCCGAAGAGGCCGCGGGCGACAGGGACGTGGCCGTCCTGGGTGCCGACATCGCGCGGCAGTGCCTGGCGCTCGGGCGCCTGCACGAGATCCTGGTCTTCATCGAGCCGCTCCTGCTGGGCGCCGGGACACGCCTGCTGGACGTGCCCGGCGGGACGGACGTCCGGCTCACGCGGCGTTCCCTCGGCGACTACGGGCACGAGACCACGCTGCGGATGGACGTCGTCGCCTGATCCCTCCGGCCGCCCGTGCCGTCGGACCGCCGCGCACTGCCTACGATGGACCGATGAGCAATCCGTGGCAGGGCGCTGCCGAGCTGGCACTCGTCCTCGACCCTCCGTCGGCGGACGCCGGCGGGGAGCTGGGGCGTGGGATCGGGCTGCTGCGCGACGTCGCCGCCGGCGAACGACCCGCCACGGTGCGCCTGTACCGCCCGAGTCCCACCGTCGCCTTCGGGCAGCGGGACGCGCGGCTGCCCGGATTCCCGGCGGCGGGCGCGGCCGCCACGGCGCTCGGGTTCGAGCCGCTCGTGCGGCGGGCCGGCGGCCGCGCTGCCGCCTACCACCGGGGCTGCCTCGTGGTGGACCACATCGAACCCGCGCCCGACCCCGTGGCCGGCACGCGCGCGCGCTTCGCGTCCTTCGGGACCTTCTTCGCGGAGGTCCTCGCCGGCCTGGGAGTCGACGCGCACGTCGGGGAGGTGCCGGGCGAGTACTGCCCGGGCGAGTTCAGCGTCCACGGGCGGATCGACGGCGTGCCCACGATCAAGCTCGTCGGCACCGCCCAGCGGGTGGTCGCCGGCGCCTGGCTGTTCTCGTCGGTCGTCGTCGTCGAGGATCCGGCCCCGCTGCGCGCCGTGCTCACCGATGTCTATGCAGCCCTGGAGCTTCCGTGGCGGCCGGCCACCGCCGGTGCCGCCCAGGATCTCGCGCACGACGTCACGGTCGACGCCGTGCAGGACGCGCTGCTGGCGGCCTACACCGCCGTCGTGCGCCTGGAGGCACCGGAGGCGTCCCGCCGCTGACGGGCGACCGGGACGCCTCCGGCGCTGCACGGGTCGGCGCTGCACGGGTCGGCGCTGCACGGTCAGTGTCCGCGCCGGATCCATTCCTCGAGGTGCGGCGCCTCGTCGCCGATCGTGGTGCTGTCCCCGTGGCCGGTACGCGCGATCGTGTCCGGCGGCAGGGTCAGCAGCCTCGTCCGGATGGACTCGATGATCGTCGGGAAGTCGCTGTAGGAACGCCCTGTGGCGCCCGGGCCGCCCTGGAACAGCGTGTCGCCCGTGAAGACGGTGCCGGCCTCCTCCAGGTAGTAGCAGACGGAGCCGGGGGAGTGGCCGGGCGTGTGCAGCGCCCTCAGGGACACCCCCGCGACCTCGATCGTGTCGCCGTCACCGATCGACTGGTCGGGACTCAGCTCCGGGAACACCATGTCCCAGAGCTCCCGGTCGCCGTCGTGCAGATGGATCGGCGCGTGCACGGCGTCGAAGAGGTCGCCGACCGCGCGGATGTGGTCGTCGTGGGCGTGGGTCAGGAGGATGGCCCGGACGACCCGCCCGTTCACCTGGTCCACGATCGCGGCGGCGTCGTGCGGGGCGTCGATGATGACGCACTCCTCGTCGTCACCCACGATCCACACGTTGTTGTCGACGTCCCAGGTGCCGCCGTCGAGCGAGAAGGTGCCCGACGTGACAAGGTGTTCGACGCGTGCGGCCATCAGAGCTCCACCACCGAGCGCAGGACGGCGCCGCCGTGCATCTTCCCGAAGGCCTCCTCGACCTGGTCGAGCCGGATGCGCTCGGTGACGAACGCATCGAGGTCGAGGTTGCCCTGCAGGTAGTGGCTGACGAGCATCGGGAAGTCGCGGCTGGGCAGGCAGTCGCCGTACCAGGAGGACTTCAGCGATCCGCCGCGCCCGAAGACGTCGAGCAGTGGGAGTTCGATGGTCATCTCGGGCGTGGGGACCCCGACGAGCACCACCGTCCCGGCGAGATCGCGGGCGTAGAACGCCTGCTTGTACGTTTCGGGACGCCCGACGGCGTCGATCACGACGTCGGCGCCGTTCCCGCCGGTGAGCGCGCGGATGGCTTCCACGGGGTCCTCGTCCTTCGAGTTCAGCACGTGCGTCGCGCCGAGGCCCCTTGCGAGCTCGAGCTTCCGGTCGTCGATGTCCACGGCGATGATCGTGGTGGCTCCCGCGAGCCGCGAGCCCGCGACAGCCGCGATGCCGACGCCGCCGCACCCGATGACGGCGACGGAGTCACCGCGGGAGACCCTGCCCGTGTTGATGGCGGCGCCGATGCCGGCCATCACCCCGCACCCCAGCAGTCCCACGGCCGCTGCGTCCGCTGCGGGATCCACCTTCGTGCACTGGCCCGCCGCCACGAGCGTCTTCTCGGCGAACGCACCGATCCCGAGGGCGGGGGACAGGACCGTGCCGTCCTCCAGCGTCATCTTCTGGGTGGCGTTGTGGGTGTCGAAGCAGTACTGCGGTTCACCCCGGCGGCATGCCCGGCACTCGCCGCACACGGCCCGCCAGTTGAGGATCACGCGGTCGCCGGGGGCGACCGTGGTGACGCCGTCGCCCACGGCGCTCACGACGCCGGTGGCCTCGTGCCCCAGCAGGAAGGGGAACTCGTCGTTGATGCCGCCCTGCTTGTAGTGCAGGTCCGTGTGGCAGACGCCGCAGGTCAGGATGTCGACGAGGGCTTCGCCGGGCCCCGGATCCGGGACGAGGATGGTCTCGATGGCCGCGGGGGCATCCTTCGCCCGCACCACGACGCCCTGGACTCTGTGCACCATGTCTTGCTGTCCTTCCGCTGGGAGCGGTGGACCGGAGGACGGGCCCACCGCTCCCAGCATATGGGGGACGGCCGCGGTGCGCGGATCGCGTCCGGGCTAGACGGCGATCCTGGCCCGCACCTCGGCGGCGGAGGGATTGGTGGCGGTCGTGCCGTCCGGGAAGATGACGGTGGGCACGGTCTGGTTGCCCCCGTTGAGGGAGGCAACGAGCTCTGCGGTGCCCTCGACCTCCTCGATGTTGACCTCGTTGTAGCCGATGCCCTGGGCGTCGAGCTGAGACTTCAGGCGCCGGCAGTATCCGCACCACGAGGTGGAGAACATGGTGATGGATCCGGCTTCTGGCGTGTAGTCCACGGTGCTCCTCATATCTGCGCCCGGGTCGCCGCGCGCATCTGTCGGTCGCGGGCGGCTCGTCCACCCGCACCTGCATCAACACGGGACGGTGCCGCGTCATTCCTCGCATATCACCGAACCGACGTCCTCCCGCGCCCGCCCGACCCGGTCCGCCCCCGTCCGACCCCGTCGGGTGCCGGATGCCCCGGTAGGCTTCCGCCATGGCTGAAGCAGACGAAGAGCAGAACGCGAAGCAGTTGGCGGCAGTCCGGGTGGCCATCAACGAGGTGGACGAGCAGATCGTGTCCCTCATCTCCCGGAGGGAGCGGCTCGTCCGCAGGGCAGGAGCGCTCAAGCACGACGACGCGTCGGTGCGAGCGCCGGCCCGCGTGGAGCAGGTGATCACCAACGTGCGGGGCTACGCGTCCAGGCAGGGCGTCGATCCCGCCGTCGTCGAGGAGACCTACCGTGCGATGATCTCCGCGTTCATCGAGTTCGAGCTGCGGGTGCGGCGGGAGCCCTAGCCCCTGCGCGGGACGGCGACGTCCTGCGGCGAGCTTGTTGGTCGCCCCTCCGCCCACCCGATACGATCGACGAGGCGGTCCCGGTCCCGGCCGGATCCCGTCACGCCCTTCCGGGCGGCCCATTTCCCCAGCATCGAGGAGACCCCCCGTGTCAGCGCCCCAGTCCATGAAACTCATCGTCGACGGCGAAGAGCAGCAGGCGACCACGGGCACCACCGGGACGGAGCTGTTCAGTGAGCGGCGGGACGTCGTCGTGATGCGCGTGGACGGCGAGCTGAAGGACCTCGACCAGGAACTGGCCGAGGGTGCCTCGGTGGAGGGCGTGACCCTCGAGGATCCTGCGGGGCTGGAGGTGCTGCGGCACTCCGCCGCGCACGTCATGGCGCAGGCCGTCCAGCAGTTGCGTCCGGGAGCCAAGCTCGGTATCGGCCCGTACATCACCGACGGTTTCTACTTCGACTTCGACGTGGAGGAGCCGTTCACGCCCGACGAGCTCAAGCAGCTCGAGAAGATGATGCTCAAGATCGTCAACGCCAATCAGCGCTTCGTGCGCCGGGTCGTGTCCGAGGACGAGGCCCGCGAGGCGATGAAGGACGAGCCGTACAAGCTCGAGCTGATCGGGCTCAAGGGCGGGGCCACGGATGAGGACGGCGCGTCCGTCGAGGTGGGCGTCGGCGAGCTCTCCGTCTACGACAACGTGGACCGCAAGTCCGGGGACGTCGTCTGGAAGGACCTCTGCCGCGGCCCGCACCTGCCGAACACCAAGCTCATCTCCAACGCGTACGCCCTGACCCGCTCGGCCGCCGCCTACTGGCGCGGCAGCGAGAAGAACAAGCAGCTGCAGCGGATCTACGGCACGGCGTGGCCCACGAAGGACGCCCTGAAGGCCTACCAGGAGCGCCTCGCGGAAGCGGAGCGTCGCGACCACCGCCGGCTCGGCACCGAGCTCGACCTCTTCTCCTTCCCGGACGAACTGGGCTCGGGGCTGCCGGTGTTCCACCCCAAGGGCGGCATCATCCGCAAGGCGATGGAGGACTACTCCCGCCAGCGGCACACCGACGCCGGGTACGAGTTCGTCTACACGCCGCACATCACGAAGGGCCACCTCTACGAGGTCTCCGGCCACCTCGACTGGTACCGGGACGGCATGTTCCCGGCGATGCACGTGGACGAGGAGCTCAACGAGGACGGCACCGTGCGCAAGCCCGGCCAGGACTACTACCTGAAGCCGATGAACTGCCCGATGCACAACCTGATCTTCCGCTCGCGCGGGCGGTCCTACCGTGAGCTGCCGCTGCGGCTCTTCGAATTCGGCTCGGTGTACCGGTACGAGAAGTCCGGTGTCATCCACGGCCTGACGCGTGTGCGTGGCATGACCCAGGACGACGCCCACATCTACTGCACCCGTGAGCAGATGAAGGACGAGCTCACCGGGACGCTGAACTTCGTCCTGGGCCTCCTCAAGGACTACGGCCTCGAGGACTTCTACCTCGAGCTGTCCACGCGCAACCCGGAGAAGTCGGTCGGCTCCGACGAGATCTGGGACGAGGCGACGCGCACCCTCGCCGAGGTCGCGGAGGCCTCCGGCCTGGAGCTCGTGCCCGACCCCGGGGGAGCCGCGTTCTACGGCCCGAAGATCTCCGTGCAGGCACGCGACGCGATCGGCCGCACCTGGCAGATGTCGACGATCCAGCTCGACTTCAACCTGCCCGAGCGCTTCGAGCTCGAGTACCAAGCGGCCGACGGGTCCCGCCAGCGTCCGGTCATGATCCACCGGGCCCTGTTCGGTTCGATCGAGCGTTTCATGGGGGTGCTCACCGAGCACTACGCCGGCGCGTTCCCCGCCTGGCTCGCCCCCGTGCAGGTGCTCGCCGTCCCGGTCGCCGAGGCGTTCAACGACTACCTGTTCGACGTCGTCGACAAGCTGAAGGCCGAGGGCATCCGCGCGCAGGTCGATGCGGGATCGGACCGGTTCCCGAAGAAGATCCGGACCGCGAGCAAGGAGAAGGTGCCGTTCGTCCTCATCGCCGGCGGTGAGGACCAGGAGGCCGGTGCCGTCTCCTTCCGCTTCCGGGACGGCAGCCAGGACAACCAGGTGCCCGTGGACGAGGCCGTCCGCCGGATCGTGGAGGCGGTCCGCAGCAGGGAAGCCACCGTCTGATGGAGGACGCGGACCGCCGGGGGATGCCCGCGACCCCTCCGGGGGATGCGGCGGTGACGGACGACTTCGGGCTGGCGGGCGTGCCGGACGCCTTCCAGCGGCTGTGGACACCGCACCGGCTCGCCTACATCAAGGGAGGGCAGGACCAGGTCACGTCGGAACAGACCTGTCCGTTCTGCCGGGCGCCGCACCGGAGCGACGAGGAATCCCTCATCGTGCACCGCGGGACCCATGCCTTCGTACTGCTCAACCTGTTCCCCTACAACGCCGGCCACCTCCTGGTCTGCCCCTACCGGCACGTGCCCGACTACACGGACATCGACGAGGCGGAGACCGCGGAGATCGCCGCCCTCACGCAGACGGCCATGCGTGTGCTGCGCAAGGTGTCCAACCCGTCGGGGTTCAATCTCGGCATGAACCAGGGCGTCACCGGGGGCGCCGGTATCGCCGCCCACCTCCACCAGCACGTCGTGCCGCGCTGGGGCGGTGACGGGAACTTCCTGCCGATCATCGCGCAGACGAAGGCGATCACGCAGACCCTCGGCGACGTGCATGCGCAGGTGGCGGCTGCCTGGCCGTCCGCGGCCGGGCCGGCGGGATCGGACGCCTGATGCTCAACCGATACGCGCGGGGATTCTTCACGGCCCTCTTCACGCCGCTGGCACGCCTGCTGCTGAGGTGGGGCGTGACGCCCGACGCCGTCACGATCGCGGGGACGGTCGGTGTCGCCGGTGGCGCGCTGGTGCTCTACCCGCTCGGCCAGCTGTTCTGGGGAACGGTCTTCATCACGCTGTTCGTGTTCTCCGACGTGATCGACGGGATCATGGCCCGGATGCAGGGCCGTGGAGGCCGGTGGGGGAGCTTCCTCGACTCGACGCTCGACCGCGTCGCCGACGGCGCGCTGTTCGCGGGTGTCGCGATCTGGTTCTTCACGGGTGGCGGGAACGCCGCGATCGCGGTCGCCGCACTCGCCTGCCTCGTGCTGGGCATGATCGTCTCGTACGCCCGCGCCAAGGCCGAGTCGCTCGGCTTCACGGCGAACGTGGGGCTCGCGGAGCGTGCGGAGCGACTCGTCTCCGTCCTGGTGGTCACCGGGCTGACGGGACTGGGCCTGCCCGAGGGTTTCCTGCTGGCCGTCCTCGTCGTCCTGGCCGCGGCAAGCCTCGTCACCGTCTACCAGAGGGTGCGGGCCGTCCATCGCCAGTCGCTGGAGGCCAGGCCCGCGTCCTGACCTCGCCGCCGGTACGGGACGGTCAGGACGCCGAGGCGAACGCCGGGCGAGCCGTGGCGTACGTCGCCGCGTGGCCGCGCAGGGGCGTCAGCGCCGAACCGAGCGCGGACAGGTATTCCGCCCTGCGCTTGGGCGAGACGCGCGAGATCGGAGCGGGCGCGGAGCCCGCTGTGTCGGAGTAGTGGGTCGCCAGGCCGTCCTGCAGCAGCCGGAGCGCCTCGGACTTCTGCTGGGAGACGGCCGAGTGGGTGGTCCCGAGCTCCGCTGCCACCTCGGTCACCGATCGTCCCTCGAAGAAGACCTCCTGGATGATGTGGCGCATGCGGGCGGGGAGATGGGCCACCGCGGCGCGGATGTGCCGGACCTGCTCGTCGGCCAGCAGCGATGCCTCGGGGAGCTGGTCGAGGCAGGGGACGATGTCGAGGACGGTCTCGTCGAGCGCCTGGACGGATCGCGCGGCGTCGCCGAGCGCAGCCTGGACCTCGTGCCGGCTGACGCCGAGCGTCATGGCGAGCTCGTCCGTCGTGGGCGTGCGCCCGAGGGAGGCGGCCAGCGTGTCCTGTGCAGCGATCGTGTCGCCGATCCTCCGTCGCGCGGAACGCGGAGCCCAGTCGTTGGACCGCATCTCGTCGGCGAAGGCCCCCGTGATACGGCGCCGGGCGTAGGCGCCGAAGGGCACGCCCAGGGTCGGGTCGAAGGAGTCCGCAGATGTGATCAGGGCGATGGCCCCGACCGACGCGAGGTCATCCCGCGAGAGATGCGTGGCGCGGGCGCACAGGGTCGAGACGAGGTACCCGACCAGCGGCAGGTTGTCGACGATCAGTTTTTCGCGTTCGCGAGAATTCATAGCAAGCTCCCCAGCTGCTCAGTGGCCGTGCGGCCCCGGATCGCTCCCGAAGGAGCGGCCGAGGACGGCAGGTGTCTTTTGAAAGCTATCAGCGGGCTTTCGTCACGACTGATCCGCTGGGCCAATCCTGCCCAAAGGCTGAGCTTCGACGGCAGGCGGTGGATGCGGGCCCGCATCCTTCGCCCTTCCTTGCGCCGGAACCGATGATTCGGCCCCCGGTCGTGCGTCTAACGGAGGATGACCCATCCACCAGAACAGGACACGCCATGACACCCGGGACAGGGTTCCTCCCGACCGATCTGCACATCGTCTCCGAGACGGACCTCCTCCTGCTGCAGCGCAGGACGGCTCCCTCTGCGCCGCTGCACCGGGCGGTGTGGACGCCGTCGTCGCCGTGGCCCGCCGGGGCACTCGATGCCGTGCTGGACGAACTGGAGCGGCGCGAGGTCTGCCCGGCGCGGCAGGCGGGCGGCGCGCGGCGCGGGTGAGGCCGGGCAGGACGGGACCGCGGGCGGTCCCGTCCTGCAGGTTGCTCAGGGCTTGCCCGCACCCGGCGCCGCACCGATGGACCACACGCGGGGAGGCACGGTCCCGTTGACGGAGTGGTCGCCGACGATCCTCGCCTTGAACACCCAGGGGTTGTGGTTGGCCGCGGTGCGGGCGTTCCGCCAGTGCCGGTCGAAGTTCTTCGACGTGCTGACGCCGGACGCGGCCAGCGCATTGAAGACGTCGGACGTGGCGCGGGTGGCGAGCGCCGACAGGACCACCTGCGCCTTGGCCGTCTCGAGTTCGGCGACGTCGTTCCGGCGCTCGTCCTCGACCTCGTCGGCCAGGAACGCGCCCTCGTAGGCGTGCTGCAGGGACCGGGCGGCCCGCTCCACGGTGGCATCCGCGGCGTAGGCGGCGGCGGAGACCTCGCCGATCACCTGGAGGATCTGTGGATCGGCAGCGAACGACGGCGCATTCCCGTGGCTGAAGATCCTCGTGCGGTTCCGTACCTCTCGCGCGACGTCCCGCTCGGCCGCGGTGATGCTGCCCGCGAGGACGGCCAGCAGCACCGCCTGGTAGAAGGCCGTCTGGTACTTGAACCGGGTGTCGAAGTCGATGACGTTCCCGGCCTCGACGCGGGCGCGGTCGAAGGTGGACGTACCCGAGCCGGTGGTCTGCTGGCCGAAGCCGTCCCAGTCGTCCCCGTGCGTGACGCCCTCCTGGTGCGTGCTGACCACCGCGATGACCTTGACACCGTTGTCCGTCCGCTGGGCGAACGTGTCGATCCAGTCCGCGAAGATGCTGCCGGTCGAGTAGTACTTCGTGCCGCTGATGCGGAAGTCGCCGTGGGTGCTGCCCGGGTCCGGGCTCACCTTGGTGATCACGTCACCGATGGTGACGGTGCCGACCTCCGTCCAGGAGTTGCCCACGATCTCGCCGTCCACGAAGCGCTGGAGCCATACGTCGCGCTGGGGACCGGCGGACACGAGGCGGTCCTCCACGAACGCGAAGTGGGCGCGCAGCGCCTGGGGGATGTTCGAATCGGCGGCGGCCAGTTCGGTGAGGAGGCGGAACAGCTGCGGGAGCGAGGCGCCGAACCCGCCGGCGGCGACCGGTACCCGCAGTGCCCCGAATCCGGCGTCGATCAGGGCGCGGATCTCCTGCCGGGGCAGCTCGTGCTCCTGTTCGCGGCGCGATGCGCCGTCTGCGATGCGTGCGAAGAGGGGTCGGAAGCGGGCCGCGAGGAGTTCGTAGTCGGCGTCCGCGGTGGGATAAGTGTGCGTCAGGGTGGTCATGGTGGGCCTTCCGATCGGGCTGGGAGTGGGGCTGGGAGTGGGGCTGGGAGTGGGGCTGGGAGTGGGGCTGGGAGGGGGCGGGGGCGGGGAGATCAGGCGTGGACGGCGACCCGGGGGACGGCCGTTCTCGCCGGACGGGAACCGGCGACGCCGGCGCCGACGAACAGTGCGCCGATGACGGCCGCGGCGCCGACGGCGGAGGCTCCGCCGACGGGCCAGGCCCCGTTGAGGCCGAGGACGGCGGGGATCACGGTGCTGGCGGTTCCGACCAGGATCGCGCTCCAGCCGGTGACCCGGGTCAGACGGACGGCGTCGAGGGCGAGGATCAGGAAGAACAGACCCCACAGCACCGCCCACGCGAGCCAGAGCACCGAGCCGAGCGGGTCGGTGTCCAGCGACGTGGCCGCGAAGACGACGGCGAGCACGGCGACGAGCCCGCAGAACCAGCCGACGCCGGCGGAGCCCAGACCCGCGACGGAGCCGAGACCCACGTACAGGTAGGTGAGCCCGAAGAGGAAGATCCCGCTCGCCGTGCTGAACGCGGCAGGATCCGGCGCCCCGGTCGCTGCGACGACCGTTGCGAGGACGAGCTGGAGCACACCGACCGCGAGATTGAGGAATCCCGCGTCACGTGGCGGGACCCGGCCGAGGAGGCCGAGTCCGTTGATCAGAAGGGCTGCTCCCGAGAGCAGCAGGCAGATGTACGACATGGATGTCCCATCGACGGGACGCGGAACCGCTGGAGGTCCGCGCCGTGCTTGCCCCGCGCTGATGCACGGGGCCGGATCTTCACCTGGGGCACCCCGCCACGGAGGGGGTTGCCGTCCGACGAGCCAGGGCTTCGCGTCGGAACTCTTGATCTGTGGCTCCGAGCGTAGGCGGCATATCGTCCGCTTTCCAGCAGGAAGACGCGGCATTCCGCCGCGTGACGCCGTGTGACGCTGCCGGATCGCTGCCGGATCGCTGCCGGATAGCTGTCGGATCGCTGACGTGCGCGGTCCCGCGCCGGGGTCCGGAGCCCGCGGGAACGGCCGGGACCGGGGCGGCGGCCGCGACCGGAAGGGCGTCCTGCGGCGGCGTATCATGAAGGGTCAGCTTTTATCTACCTTTAGGGGCAAGTCGTGTCCACCGTTGAAGACAATTCGGCAACCACAGCACAGACCGGCGGCAACCGGGTCAAGCGCGGGATGGCCGAAATGCTCAAGGGCGGCGTCATCATGGATGTCGTCACAGCAGAGCAGGCCCGCATCGCCGAAGACGCCGGTGCGGTAGCGGTCATGGCGCTCGAACGGGTTCCCGCGGACATCCGCGCCCAGGGCGGCGTGTCCCGCATGAGCGATCCCGACATGATCGACAGCATCATCGAGGCCGTCTCCATCCCGGTCATGGCCAAGGCCCGGATCGGCCACTTCGTGGAGGCGCAGGTCCTGCAGTCCCTCGGGGTCGACTACATCGACGAGTCCGAGGTCCTCACGCCCGCCGACTACGCGAACCACATCGACAAGTGGAAGTTCACCGTCCCCTTCGTCTGCGGTGCGACCAACCTCGGTGAGGCACTGCGGCGCATCACCGAGGGCGCTGCGATGATCCGCTCGAAGGGCGAGGCCGGCACCGGCGACGTCTCGAACGCCACGATGCACATGCGCACCATCCGCGCGGAGCTCAACCGCCTCTCCTCCATGGCCGAGGACGAGCTGTACGTCGCCGCGAAGGAACTCCAGGCGCCCTACGAGCTGGTGAAGGAGGTCGCCTCCGCCGGTCGACTCCCCGTGGTCCTGTTCACCGCCGGCGGCATCGCGACCCCGGCGGACGCGGCCATGATGATGCAGCTCGGCGCGGACGGCGTCTTCGTCGGCTCCGGCATCTTCAAGTCGGGCAACCCGGCCGAACGCGCCAACGCGATCGTCCAGGCGACCACGTTCCACGACGATCCGGACATGATCGCCAAGGTCTCGCGCGGTCTGGGCGAGGCCATGGTCGGCATCAACGTCGACGAGATCCCGCAGCCGCACCGCCTCGCCGAGCGCGGCTGGTAGCAGCACAGCACGGGCGGTGGAGAGGAACGCGAACGGTAGGGCGCGGTCCTCTGCCGTTTCCCGCGGAGGCGGCGACGGCGTCAGTGCCTCGCGGGGCCTCGCGGTCCCCGAGGAGGTCCCCGAGGATGTCCTCGGCCGTCGCCCCGAACGCCCGGGCGCGGTCCCGCCGGGACCGGGCCCACGCACCTCCGACATCACCGTCGGCGGGGGGGACGCGGCTCGGCTGTCATGCGTCCACCGTCGGGCCGCAGCCGGTCAGAGGTGCAGCGCGTAGGTCCTGCCGCGTCCGAGCAGTGTGAAGCCCCGCTTCGAGAAGAACTCGTAGCCCTGCGGTATGGCGTTGACGGCGAGGTCCACCGCACCGGCCTGCAGTGCGGCCCGCGCCGTGGCGCTCAGCAGGGCCGTGGCGAGCCCGCGCCGCTGGTGGTCCGGGAGCACCTCGAGGTTGTGGACACCGCCGAGGCGTCGCAGGCCCGTGACGCCGGACGGGTAGAACGAGTACGCGGCTCCGGAGATGCTGCCGCCTTCCCCACTCCGTGTCACGGCATGCCACGCCTGCCGCGGCTGGGAGCGGACCACCCGCAGCTCCTGTTCCAGCGGACCCGAGTAGTCGGGTACGTCGGTGGCGAGGACGGCGTCGTCGTCCCCGGGCACGACCACGGCGGCCGCGGGTGCCGCCATCCACCAGGGCTGCCAGCTCGGACCGAATCCCAGACCGGCGAGCTCGACGGGGTCCACCGCGCCGTTGAGCCAGACCCGGACCGAGGAGGCGCCGAGCCGCACCCCCTCGGCCAGGGCGGGCCGCACGGCGTGCGCGCTCACGGACTCCGGGAACATCATGCCCAGTTCGCGTCGCGCGGGCAGCCACACCCACGTGGAGCCGTGCGTCGAGAAGGTCCTCCCGCCCGTCGCCGTGGCCAGCGCCGCGGACCAGGCGGCCTGCAGCCGCTGGCACTGGTCGATGGTCACCATGCGGCTGGACCGCCGGCAGGGCCGGTCATGCGAGCCCGCGGCGGACGAGCAGGGGCTCGAGGTCGGCGTCCCGGCCCCGGAAGGCGCGGAACGCCTCCAGCGGATCGATGCTGTTGCCCCGCGACAGCAGCTCCCGCCGGAAGTGGTCCCCGTTGGCGCGCGTCAGGCCGCCCGAGGACTTGAACCACTCCACGGTGTCGGCGTCGAGCATCTCGCTCCAGATGTAGGCGTAGTAGGACGCCGCGTACCCGCCGGCGAAGATGTGCTTGAAGTAGGAGGTGCGGTACCGCGGCGGAACGGGCGCGAAGTCGACGCCGGCATCGGCGAGGGCCGAGGCTTCGAAGGCCAGCGGGTCCTCGACGACCGTGCCCGGCGGGATCGAGTGCCAGGCCAGGTCCAGCAGGGTGGCACCGAGGTAGGCGGTCGTCTCGAATCCCTCGCCCCAGGCGCCGGCGGCGTGGATGCGGTCGATGACGTCCTGGGGGAGCGGTTCGCCCGTCTCGTGGTGGCGGGCGTAGTTCGCGACGATCTCCGGCCAGAGGATCCACATCTCGTTGACCTGCGACGGGTACTCCACGAAGTCGCGCGGCACCGACGTGCCGGAGAACAGCGGGTAGATGACGTCGGAGAACAGGCCGTGCAGTGCGTGGCCGAACTCGTGGAACATGGTGACCACCTGGTCGTAGGACAGCAGGGTGGGCTCGCCCGCCGCGGGCCTGGAGATGTTCAGGTTGTTGATGACGACGGCGCGTGTGCCCTGGAGCCGCGACTGGTCCACGAAGGAGTTCATCCAGGCACCGCCGCTCTTGGTGTCGCGGGTGTAGAAGTCGCCGAGGAACAGGCCGAGGCCCGAGCCGTCCTCGTTGAAGACCTCCCACACGCGGACGTCGGGGTGGTACCCGAGAAGGTCGGGGCGTTCGGTGAACGTGAGACCGTACAGCCGGGTCGCGGCGTAGAACACTCCGTCCTGCAGGACGCGCTCGAGTTCGAAGTAGGGGCGGAGGGCGTCCAGGTCGACGTCGAACTTCGCCTTCCGGACCTTCGAGGCGTAGTAGGCCCAGTCCCACGGTTCGATCGGATGGCCGGCCTCGGCCTCCAGCTCGGCGGCTTCGGCCCGGGCGTTGCGCACGGCGGGGGCCGCGAGTTCGCGCATGCGGTCCATGATCGCGTCCAGCGACGGGGCGGTCTGGTTGTCGGTCGCTGCCGCGGCGTGCGTGTCGAAGCCGAGCAGGGCTGCGCGCTCGGCGCGCAGGGTCGCCATGCGGGTGGCGATCGCGAGGGTGTCGGCGTCGTTGCCGCGTGCGCCGCGGTCGACGGCGGCCTCGTGCAGGCGACGGCGGACCTCCCTGTCGGTGAGTGACTCGAGGGCCGGCTGCGCCGTCGGGAGGATCAGTGTCAGGAGGTACCTGCCGTCGTGGCCCGCGTCGGTCGCCGCCGTGGCGGCAGCGGAGATCGCGTCCGCGGACAGTCCGTCGAGGTCGTCGGCGGAGTCGAGCAGCAGGGCGGAGTCGTTGGTGTCCTTCAGCAGTTTCTGCGAGAACTCGGTGCTGAGTGCTGAGAGTTCGGAGTTGAGCCGGCGGAGCGTCGCCTGCGCGTCGTCGTCGAGTTCGGCTCCCGCCCGCACGAAGCTGCGGACGTACTCCTGGACGAGGCGCGTGGACTCGTCGTCCAGGCCGTCGAGCGGCACCTGACGGAGGCGTTCGAACAGTGCGCGATTGAGCTTGATGTTGTCCTCGTGCTCCGCGAGGCGGGGGGCGACCTGCTGCTCGAGGCCCTGGATCGCGTCCGTCGCATGGCTGACGGAGTTGCTGAAGAACACGCGCGAGACGCGGTCCAGGGTGCTGCCCGCCTGTTCGAGCCGCAGCACGGTGTTCTCGAACGTGGGTGGTTCGGCGGTGTCCGTGATGGCGTCGATCTCGGCGAGGTGTTCGGCGAAACCCGCGTCGAAGGCCGGCAGGTAGTGCTCGTCCCGGATGTCGGCGAACGGCGGCAGCTGGTAGTCGAGGGTGCTTGGCGCGAGGAAAGGGTTGCTCATGGGAACTAACTTTTGCACGTCGTCGCTCATCCGTGCACTACCTGCAGGCTCGTCCGCACTCCGTCCGCGTGCCGCCGTACTGCCTCAGATGGGCCGGAGCTCGCGGTACCGGGCGTCGATGGACGATGACACGGCGGCGCCGAGCAGGAGCAACCGCATGGTCCGCTCGGTGGCCTCGATGAGCAGTTGCTCGCCGTTCGCGACGGCGTCCGCCAGGTTCATCGGGATGGTCATGATGGAGGCGATCGCGTCGATGCCGATGTCGTGCACGTCCGGGGCGCCCTTCCCGAGGGAGCCCGCCAGTGCCAGGACGGGTACGCCGGCGAGCTGGGCCCTGCGCGCGACGACGGCGGGTACCTTTCCGTTCGGTGTCTGGAAGTCGATGGCGCCCTCGGCCGTGATGACGAGGTCCGCCCCGCGCATGAGCGCGTCGAGGTCGAGTCCGGCGAGACCGCTGTCGATCAGGGCCTCGAAGCGTGGCACCAGCCGGGCGCCGACGGCGGCGAGCCCGGCACCGAGGCCGCCGGACGCCCCCGTCCCCGGGCCGGTCCGGTAGTCCGTCCCGGCGGCGAGCCCGTCACGTTCGAGGACCCTCGCCCACTGGCGCATGGCCTTCGCGAGTTCCTCGACCTGCCGGGGCGATGCTCCCTTCTGCGGTCCGAACACGCGGGCGACGCCGGTCTTGCCGCACAGCACGTTGTGCTGGTTGCATGCCAGGACGATCGTCGCCTCGTGGACGGCGGGATGCAGGCCGGAGAGGTCGAGCCGCTCCGCGTCGATCAGGGCGGAGCCGCCGAAGGGGAGGTCCCGCCCCTTCCCGTCGAGGACGCGCGCACCGAGCGCCTGGAGCGCCCCGGCGCCTCCGTCGCTCGTCCCGGAGTCCCCACACCCCACCACGATGGTGCGGATGCCCTCGTCGAGCGCCGCGCGGATCAGCTCACCCACGCCGTAGGTGGTCGTGGCTCCGGGGTCGCGGAGTTTTCGCGGCACGAGGCGGAGCCCGGCGGCGGCGGCCATCTCGACGACGGCCGTGCCGGTGGCGCTTCCGCCGAGCCTCGCATAGTGCGATTCGACCGGCGCGCCGACCGGTCCCGTGACGTTCACCGGCACGAGGACGCCGTCCGTCGCTGCCGCGAGGGTCGCGGCCGTCCCTTCGCCGCCGTCCGCGATCGGCACGGCAGTGACCTGCACCCCCGGCAGGACCCGGCGGACGCCCGCGGCGATGGACCGCGCCACCGTCTCCGCGTCGAGGGACTCCTTGAAGCCGCTGGGTGCGATGAGGATGCGCTGGGGGACTGCCATGGTGGTTCTCCTTCGGGTAGGGACGGGCGATGGAACGGGTCGTCAGGGGAAGAGCGGCAGGCCGAGGAGCGGCCAGACCAGGAAGCTGAAGATCAGCACCAGGGCCACGTTGACGGGCGCCAGGAGCGATGACAGCCGGAGGAGGTCCTTCGGCGTGTAGGTCTCGGCGCCGTCCACCGCGGCGAACATCGCCACGGGCTTCGCGGAACTCGTGAGGGTGTGGCAGAAACCCGCAGCCGCCGTCGATGCGAACGCCGCTGCCATGGGTTCCACCCCGACGGCCGGTGAGAGGGCGATCACGACGGGGATCAGGACGGCCGACCGGGCCGACCTGCTCTGGATGACGAGGTGGGCGACGGTGGAGAGGAGCACCACGAGCACCACGAAGAGGGGGGCTGCTGCCGCTCCCAGCGAACGGATGGGCCCCAGCACGCCGCTCGCCAGCCAATCGGCCGCTCCGGTGGAGACGAGGGCGTTGCCGAGAGCCAGCGTCGCGGCCATGAAGAGCAGCAGGGACCACGGCACCGATTTCAGTCCCTTGGCGAGGTCCACCGAGCCGTAGCTCGGCGACGCCGCGACGAGGGCGCCGATCAGCGCGACGAGGGCGGGATGGAGCCCGTGCAGCGGCTCGGTACACCACAGGACGACGACGGCGCCCAGCAGGAGCGCGGCACGGGACTCGGCGACGGTCAGCGGACCGGTGACGGGGGTGTCGGAGTGCTCTTCGAGGGCGGCGACATGGATCCGCAGGTGTTCGCCGCGCTCGGCGGCGGTGGTGAACATGCGCACCACGATCTCGGCGCAGAGGTGGGATGCGACCAGGGCGAGGGGCAGGCCGAGAAGGAGCCACGTGGCGAAGTCGAAACTGCTGCCCGTCGCGGTCTCGAGGATCTGGCTGGTGATGAGGTGGGCGCCGGCCCCGAGGAAGGACCCGACCGCGGAGAGGAGGATCACCGACGGGAAGAGGATCGCCAGGGCTTTGATGAGCGCGACGCGGCCGGCGAGTGCCTGCCTCAGTGCCAGGAACACCGGCAGGGCCAGCGCGGCGCGCCCGGACGTCGAGGGGACGGCGAAGGTGGTGACGACGAGGGCGAGGGTCGTCAGGTGTGCGAGTTGCCGCGGTGTCGTCGCGCCCGTGATGATGAACGCTGCCCCGCGGTTGGCCAGTCCCGAGGCGCGGACACCTGCGGCGATGACGAACGCGGCGAGGAGCAGCCAGATGGTCTCCTCGCCCAGGGTGGAGAAGAGCTCCCCGGTCTCCATCGTCCCGGTGAGGACCAGGACCGTCGCCGCGCCGAGCGCGATGTACGTGTCGTCGATCGAGGTGAAGATCCAGAGCCACACCGCCAGCACGAAGACCATGAGCGTGACCGCGCCCTGCGGGGACAGGCCTGCGTCGGGTTGCCGGGCGGCGAGGACGACGGCGGCGGCGATCGTGAGTCCGACGGTGGCGGCCACCGACCGGATGACGAGGGAGCGTCGTGCTGCGGCCCGTGCGCCGGCATCGGCGACGGGCGCGGTGCCGGGAGCCTTCGCCGTCCGTGGCGGCGTGGTGGAGTGCTCGACCAGGGTCATGGCAGCCGGTATCCTGCTCCGCGGATCGTCTCGATCCGCTCTGCGCCGATCTTCCGGCGCAGGGCACGGACGTAGACGTCGACGACGTTCGAGCCCGGATCGAATCCGTAGCCCCACACCTGGTTGAGGAGCTGCTCGCGGGAGATGACGCGGTCGGGGTGCCTCAGGAAGACCTCCAGGATCGCGAATTCGCGCGACGTCAGCTCGACGGCGTCGTCCCCGATGCGTGCCCGCCTGGAATGGAGGTCCAGCGACAGGCCCTGATGCTCGATCACGGTGCCGGCTGTCATGGGTGCCCGGTCCGTGAGGCGCAGGCGGATACGCGCGAGGAGTTCCGCGACGTGGAACGGTTTCGTGACGTAGTCGTCGGCACCGCCCTCGAGCCCCGCCACCGTGTCCGGGACGCTGTCCCTCGCGGTCAGGACGATCACGGGTGTCGGCACGCCCTCCCCCCTGATCTGGGCGAGGACCTCGAACCCGTCCATCAGGGGGAGTCCGATGTCGAGGATGATGAGGTCGAAACCGGCGGCACGGGCGAGGAAGAGCGCCGTCTCGCCGTCCGCGGCATGTTCCGTGGAGTAGCCGGCCGCGTGCAGGCCCTTCTGGATGAAGGAGGCGACGCGGGGGTCGTCCTCGGCGATCAGGATGCGGCTCATGGTGTCTCCTGCGGTGTCGGTCGTAGGATGGCCCGCTGGGGCGGAGCGGGCTTCGAGATGGTCGAAGGCTTGTTCCCTGTGGTCTGCCGGCCGGTCGTCGTGCCCCTGCCCGGGGGGATGGTCCCCGGCGGCTGGAGGGGCGGTCCCGACGCAGGATCGACCCGGAGCCTCGCGGGTGCCGGCAGGAGGAGCCCGAACGTGGCACCGCGGCCCGGTTCGCTGCGCACCCAGGCGGAGCCGTCGTGCCCGTCCGCGATGGCCCGCACGATGGACAGCCCCAGTCCTGCACCGCCGCGCGCTCCGCCGGTCCGCAGCCTGTCGGCCGGCAGCGCTTTCGCCGAACCGTGCTCGAAGCGTTCGAAGATCACCGCGGCCTCGTCCTCGGTTACGCCGGGGCCGGAGTCCTTCACCCAGATACGCAGCCGCCGGTCGGTACCGGCACCTTCGAACGCGGAACCGAGGCTGATGTCGGTGCCGTCGGGCGTGTACTGCACGGCATTGGCTCCCAGCTGGAGCACCGCCTGGGTGACGCGCTGGCTGTCCAGCGCAACCGTCCCTTCGGCGACCTCCATGAGGAGCCATCGCCGGTCGCCGAGTGCCTGCATCTTCGCTTCGAGGTCGAGCATCAGCTCGGCGACGTCGGTCGGGGCGGGCTGGACGAAGTCGGGGCGCTCTGCCTTGACCAGCAGGAGGAGGTCGGAGACGATCCTCGCCATCCGGGACAGCTCGCCGTCCACGAGGGTCAGGGTGGCCGCACGACCCGCCGGGTCGTCGTCGATCAGTTCCAAGTGCCCGCGGATCACGGTGATCGGCGTCCTCAGTTCGTGGCTGGCGTCGTCGATGAAGCGTCGCTGCGTGACGTACGCCTGCTCGAGGCGATCCAGCATGTCGTTGAACGTGACCGCGAGCGCGGCGACGTCGTCGCGGCCCTGGACCGGCACGCGTGCGGTGAGATCGGACTCGGTGATCTCGGTGGCCACGCGCCTCACGTCCCGGACGGGCCGCAGGATCTGGCCTGCCACCAGCCACGCGATCCCGGCGGTGAACAGCAGACCGCCGAGCGCGACGAAGAAGATCACGGTCACGGTCTCCTGCACCTGCTCGTACCCTCCGCGCGGGAACGCGGCGACCACGAGTGTCCCGGACTCGGTACCGGCCTGTACCTCGACCTTCCCCCACCGCATGGGCCCCGCCGCCGTCTCGCGTACGCCGGACGCGGCCGGGTCCGTCCGCAGCTCCTCCAGCAGCGCCGTGTCGGAGGGCAGCCGGTATTCGTCGTTGTTGCCGCGTCCATCGGACCCCAGGTACAGCACCTCGCCCCCGGTCACTCCGAGGATCACCTCGCCGGCGGAGGCGTTCTGGCGGGACAGATAGCGTTCCAGCAGCTCGCTGACCGACGAGTACGGCTGGGCCGTGAGTGGATCCACGGCCTCCGCCGCGAAGGTGGTGAACTCCTGCGCTTCCTGGACGACGTCGTCGTTGGCATCCCGATCGACGCCGGCGATCAGCAGGGAGCGGACGGTGACGAGCAGCGCCAGGAGGGCCAGGGCCGTGGTGAGCACGATCCAGCCCACGATGCGCCATCGTGCGGAGACGGCCGAGCCACCCACGGGCCGGACCGTCCGCCCCGCGGTCGCTGATCCCGCGGCGGGCCTCGAGCCCGGAGGAAGTGGTTGCAGCCCCATCAGTCCTGGCCGTCCTGGCTCGTGGCGTCGTCGTCGATCCCGTCGGGTCCTTCGTCCTCCCCGTCGTCGTCGAACACCTCGCGCTCCACCAGCCCGGGCGTGCCCTGGCCCGACGCAGGTGCAGGTGCCGGTGGGACGGCGGGTACGGGTGCAGGCGCCGGTGGGGCTGCTGGTACGGGGACAGGCGCAGGCTCGGGCGCGGGCCGGAGCGTGGGGGCCGGGGCGGCAGAGGGCGACGGTGCGGCCGGCCGTTCCGGGGCCGGCGCGGGCCCTGAGGGCTCATCGGTCCCGGTCGAGCGGGTGTCCTTCCCACCGGTCGGAGCGAGCTCCACGACGACGGTCTGCGGATCCACGGAAGGGATGTCGGCGGGGCGGCTCAGTTCCTGGCTCCCGACCGCGAGGAGTGCCGGCACCGCGAGCAGCCCTGCTGCAGCGAGGATGCGGGGGCCAAGAGCCATGGGGTTCTCCTTGTGGTCGTGCGGATGGGTCAGAACGGGGGCGGATCGGGACGGTACCGGGCCGCCGGCGTCGGAGTCCCCGTCGCCGTACCTACTCTGGCGCACGCAGGTGAGGTCGTCGTGAAGACTGCATGAGGACTTCTTCATCTTCGCCGCCCGGACGCTGCCGCCCGGACACTGCCGCCGGTCCTGCGACCGCGCCACGCGGCCCACCGGCCGGCGCTCCCATATACTCCGAACATGCCGAATCCGTGCCTCGACCGCAGCAGCCCTGCCCAGCAGCCCGCCCTCGAGCAGAGCGGACGCGCACTGTGAGCGGCGGTCTCGTCGCCCTGCTGGACGACGTCGCAGCCCTCGCCCGCATCGCGGCCGCCTCGGTGGACGACGTCGCCGCCGGCGCCGCCAAAGCGGGGGCGAAGGCCGCCGGCGTGGTGATCGACGACGCCGCCGTCACCCCGCAGTACGTCTCCGGTGCCGATCCCTCCCGCGAGCTGCCGATGATCAAGCGGATCTTCTGGGGCTCGCTGCGGAACAAGCTGCTGATCATCCTGCCCGCCCTGCTGCTCGTCAGTGCGTTCATCCCGGGCATCATCCCGTTCATCCTCATGCTCGGCGGCACCTACCTCTGCTACGAGGGCGCGGAGAAGGTCTGGCACAAGATCCGCGGCCACCACGAGTCCAAGCAGGCGCCGGCGGTGGAGCGGGGGCCGGAGGCGGAGGCCAGGGTCACCAAGGGCGCCATCACCACCGACTTCATCCTCTCCTGCGAGATCATGGTCATCTCGATGAACGAGGTGTCCGACGAGTCCCTGGTGGCCCGGGCGCTCATCCTGATCGTCGTCGCGCTCGCCATCACGGTGCTCGTGTACGGCGCGGTGGCGCTGATCGTCAAGATGGACGACATCGGCCTGCATCTGACCACCAAGGACTCGGAGGGCTCGCAGCGCCTCGGCCGGATGCTCGTGAAGGGCATGCCCGGAGTCCTGGCGGCGATCACCCTCGTCGGGACCGTCGCGATGCTGTGGGTGGGCGGGCACATCATGCTGCAGGGCGCCTACGACCTCGGCTGGCATGCGCCGTACGACCTGGTCCACGTGCTCGAGCACCCGTTCGTCGGCGTCCCCGTGGTCGGCGGTCTCCTTGCATGGCTCGTGAACACCCTCTGCTCGGCCGTCCTCGGACTGGCCTGGGGTGCCCTGGTCCTCGTCGTCGTGCACCCCCTGCTGGGACTGCTGCCCTCGAGCAGGAAGAAGGGCGGCCACGAAGAGGGAGACCTCCGCGCCGCCATCGCCGGCCACAAGTCGGCCGGACGCGAACGACCGCACACCTGATATCCGGCGCGTTCCTGCGGGTCGGCCGGCAGGCGGCTGGACGCGCCGTCGGGCTGTGGTGTCGTTCGTGCCCCGACCGGTCCTGGGACGGCAGGTGACCGGCACCAGCCGAGAGCGATGGGGACCGGGACGGCGAGGACGGCCGGGACGGCAGGGCGTCCCGGGAACCGCTCCGGGACGCCGGGACGCCGGGCAGGAGTGCCTGTAGTGTTCGCCTATGCCGGAAACAGCACTGGAATGGAAACTGGAAGTCGTCGTGCTCCCGAGCGCCGACCTCGACCGCTCGCTCGCGTTCTACCGCGACCGGGTCGGCTTCGTCCTGGATCACGACGTGAAGCCTGCGCCGGGCGTCAGGATCGTCCAGCTCACGCCCCGGGGATCCTCGTGTTCGGTGGTCCTGACCGAGGGCATGGGGTCCGACGCCGGCCGACCCGTCTCCGGCCTGCAGCTCGTGGTGCGTGACGTCGAACTGGCCCGCGCGGAACTGGTGGAGCGCGGCGTCGCCGTCGATCCCGTCACCCGGATGGGTGAGGGTGACGCGTCCGCCTTCATCTACTTCTCGGACCCGGACGGCAACGGCTGGGCCGTGCAGGAGATCCGGAACCGAGGGGACTGGCTCCTCTCGTAGGTCCTCGGCCCTCCGCCCGGGCGACGCACCGGACCCTTCCCCGCACCTCCGGGACCTCGCCGGTCAGGCCGCCGGTCAGGCCGGCGGGCTGTACAGCTGGAGGTCGTTGCCCTCGCTGTCCTTGAACGGCAGGATCCGGCCCCAGGGGTACTCGCTGATCTCCCCTTCGATCGACGCGCCACCGCGCGCGGCGATGCGCTGCACCTCGTCCTCGATGGAACCCTCGGGCGAGAAGCTGATGACGGCGCCACCGCCCGATCCGCCGTGGGTGTTCTCCCGGGCGTTGAGACCGACGGTCAGCCCACCGGCGTCGATCTCCGTCCAGTCGGTGTCCTGCATCGTCACGCTGAGACCGAGGGTGTCGCGGTAGAAGGCGACGGCCCTGTCCATGTCCTCGACGGGTACCCAGACGGCTGCAATTCCCTGTGCCATGGCGCTCCTTTCGCGGACCGCGTGCGGCGGTCCGACGGCTCGCGGGCCCTGACCGGGCCCGTCGCACCGAACGTTACCGGCACCACCCGCCGGGCTTCCCGATCGGCCCGGGGCCTTGACGGGCCCGCCGGGATGCTGTCCCGGCTACCGCGGTCTCGCGCCGGCGTGCTGCCGGGCGAGCTCGGCCAGGGAGTCGTCGACGCCGTCGTCCTGGAACGAGCCGAACCGGCGTTCCGCGGCGGTGCGCAGCAGGAAGTCGGCGATCGCGGGATTCTTCGGCAGCAGGGAACCGTGGAGGTAGCTCGCCACGATGTTCCGATGGCGGGCGCCCTCGTGGTTCTCCTCCGCATTGTTGCCTGCCCCCTTGACCACTGTCGCCAGGGGCCTCAGTCCGCTCCCGAGGAAGGTCTGCCCGCTGTGGTTCTCGTAGCCGTGGATCTCCCCGAACTCGTCGCTCCGCGCGACGACGTTGCCGATCAACCGTTCGGTCCCGCCGCGTGTCTCCAGGTCGAGGACGCCGATGCCGGGGATGACGGTGCCGTCATGCGTGCGGAAGACGTTGCCGAAGAGCTGGTAGAGGCCGCAGATGAGGAGCATCGGGGTGCCGTTCTCGGCCAGCTCCCGCAGGCGGGGGGCGATGGCCTGCAGATCGTCCTGGATCACGACCTGCCCGCTGTCCTGGCCGCCGCCGCCGACGATGATGTCGACGTCCTCCGGGAAGGCGTCCCCGGCGTTGTGCTCGAGGATCTCGGCCCCGTAGCCTCGCCACGCGAGGCGCTGCTTGAGGACGAGGACGTTCCCGTAGTCGCCGTAGATGTTCATCTCCCGCGGGTACAGCTGCAGGATGCGCAGGGAGCCCTTCGACGGATCGGCAGGGGCCTCCGTCAGCGAGCTCGCGGATGGGGCGTCACTCATCAGGAGACCACCTCGACCTTCGTGATCTTGGACAGTTCGCGGCGGACCGCGAGCATGGCGGTGTAGGTGCAGAAGATACGCTTCGGGCGCCCTGCCGACATCCGGACGAACTCCCTGAGCGCGTCGGTGATGTCGGGCTCGACGGCGCCGACTCGGACGTCGTCGTACTTGAGCCGGAGCGCCATGTCGTAGGCGCGGACGCCGCTGACGACGTCCACGCCGCCGAGGCCCAGGGAGTCGAAGTCGACGTCCCACAGCCAGGACATGTCGCGGCCGTCGGCGTAGTTGTCGTTGATGGCGATCATGGTCGCGCAGCCGGCGGGGTCGAAGGACTTCAGCCCCAGCCGGAAACCGCTCGGGTTCTTGACGAGCACCAGTTCGAGCGCCTGCCCGTCGACCACGAGGCTCTCCCCGCGACCGAAGGCGGGTTCGACGGCGGCCAGCGACGAGAACAGTCTCGCGGTGTCGGCCGTCCCGCCCAGGACCGCCCGGGCCGCCGCGAGGGCCGCCGCAGCGTTGAAGATGTTGTAGACGCCGCGGAGGCGGAGGTCGGTCCGGGTGGTCGAACCGGCGACCTCGAATTCCGCCGAGTTCCCGTCCACCGAGCGCAGCACCACGTCCGCGGGCAGGGCCGACGCCGGCGCGGTGCCCTCGGCACCGCGCAGTTCGTCGTCGTTGGGAAAGGTGCTCCTCAGCGACGCGTCGAGGCCGAAGTAGACGACCTCGGTCGCCGGTACGGACGAGGCGAGGCCCGCGACGCGGGGGTCCTCACGGTTGAGGACGACGGTCCCCGTGGTGGCGAGGGCGATGCGCTCGAGCAGGCGTGTCGTGGCATCGATCTCGCCGAAGCGGTCGAGCTGGTCGCGGAGGACGTTCAGGAGCAGCGAGTGCCGGGGTGGGACGAGCTTCACGAAGTGCACGGCGTGCGCCTCGTCGAGCTCGAGCACGGCGACGTCGGCCTTCAGGCGTCCACGCCAGTCGACCTCGCCGAGCAGCGCGGCGGCGACGCCGCGGGTGAAGTTGCTGCCCGTCCGGTTGGTGAAGACGCTCAGGCCCTGGCCCTCGAGCAGCTCGACGACCATCTTGGTGGTGGTGGTCTTGCCGTTCGTCCCGCTCACGACGACGACGCCGTGGGGGAGGCCGGAGAGCGCCCGGCCCATGAAGCCGGGGTCGAGGCGCTCGACCACGAGGCCGGGGAACGCGGAGCCGCCGCCGCGCAGGCGCGAAGCGACGCGCACGGCCTTGCCCACGAGGACTGGAAGGGGATTCATGGCTATAAATTATCGCAGGCCGGCCCGTCTTCCCGGGACGCGGCGGGGAGGCGCTGCTCACGCCGGCCCTCCGGCGGCGGCAGGACGGTGCCGGCGACCTAGAATTGAGGGATGACCTCCCCGTCCTTCTCGGCCCCCCTGCCCACGTCGGGCGCCGCTCCGTCCGCCGCCTCCGACCACGCCACGGTCCGCGCTGCCGCCGGTACGACGACGGTCCGCGCGGACGTCGTCGTCGGAGTGCTCGCGGTCCAGGGTGACGTGCGCGAGCACATCGCGACCATCACCTCGCTGGGCGGGCGCGCCGTGCCCGTCCGGCGGCCCTCGGAACTCGCAGCGATCGACGGCCTGATCATCCCCGGCGGCGAGTCCACGACGATGGACAAGCTCACCCGCACTTTCGGCCTGGCGGACCCGCTGCGGGACCTCATCGCCGGCGGCCTGCCCGTCTACGGCTCGTGCGCCGGCATGATCCTGCTGTCCGACGTCATCGCCGATCCATCGGTGGACCGGCTCGGCAATCCGCAGCAGACGCTCGGCGGGCTCGACATGGTGGTGCGGCGCAACGCCTTCGGCCGCCAGCGGGAGTCCTTCGAAACCGACCTCGCCTTTGCGGGCCTCGCAACGACCGGCAGTGCTGCGGGAGGGGACCCCGTGCGGGCCGTCTTCATCCGCGCGCCGTGGGTGGAGAAGGTGGGCGACGGCGTCGAGGTGCTCGCGCAGGTGCCCGCCGGGCAGGCTCCACAGCCGGGCCCGGCCGCCGGCACGTCCACCAGCCCGGGCGGGGCGGCGGGGGACGACGGTGCCGGCGGGGCGTCCGAGTTGGAGCCGGTCGCTAGAATTGTCGCAGTGCGTTCAGGGAACCTGCTGGCCACGAGCTTCCATCCGGAGGTCACGGGGGAGCGGCGGGTCCACGAACTGTTTATTCGGATGATCAGAGGGGAAGCGTAAGCATGTCGGGGCACTCCAAGTGGGCAACCACCAAGCACAAGAAGGCGGCGATCGACGCCAAGCGCGCGAAGTCCTTCGCCAAGCTGATCAAGAACATCGAGGTCGCCGCGCGGGCCGGCGGGGCCGACGTCGCGGGTAACCCCGGCCTCGAGCTGGCCGTGTCGAAGGCGAAGAAGACCTCCGTGCCGATCGACAACATCAACCGTGCCGTGAAGCGCGGCGCCGGCCTGCTCGGCGAGGCCGTCGACTACCAGACCATCATGTACGAGGCCCGTGGGCCCCAGGGCTCGGCCCTGCTCATCGAGTGCCTCACGGACAACAAGAACCGCGCGGCCTCCGAGGTGCGCCTCGGGATCAGCCGCAACGGCGGGACCATCGCGGATCCCGGTTCCGTGGCGTACCTGTTCGCGCGCAAGGGCGTCGTCACGCTGCCGAAGAACGGACTCACCGAGGACGAGCTGCTGCTGTCGGTCCTCGACGCGGGAGCGGACGAGGTCAAGGAGTCCACCGACACCTTCGAGATCGTCTCCGAGCCGCAGGACCTCCGGGCCGTGGTTGCGGCGCTCGATGAGAGCGGCATCGAGTACGAGACCGACGAGGTCGAGTTCGTGCCGTCGATGCAGGTGGACCTCGACGCCGACGGCGGCCGGAAGTTCCTCAAGCTCGTGGACGCCCTGGAGGAGCTCGACGACGTCCAGAACGTCTACTCGAACGCCCACCTCTCGGACGACGTCCTGGGTGAGCTCGAGAACGACGACTGACATCGCACCGCTCGGCATCGCAGGACCGGTGACACCGTGACGTACCGCGTCATGGGCGTGGACCCGGGGCTGACGCGCTGCGGCCTCGCCGTCGTCGACATCGAGCCGAACCGGCGCTCGACGCTCGTCGCCGTCGGCGTGGTCGGTACGGAGGCGGGCAGGAGCCTCGACGAGCGGCTCCTGGTCATCTCGGAGGCCGTCGACTCGTGGCTGGACCTGCACGAACCGCAGGCCCTCGCCGTCGAGCGCGTGTTCAGCGGAACCAACATCAGTACCGTCATGGGTACCGCGCAGGCGTCCGGGGTCGTCATCGTGGCCGCCGCGCGCCGGGGCATCCCGGTGGCCCTTCACACGCCCACCGAGGTCAAGGCCGCCGTCACGGGGAACGGGCAGGCGGACAAGGTCGCCGTCACGAAGATGGTGACTAAGATCCTGCGCCTGGAGACCGCGCCGAAGCCGGCCGACGCCGCCGACGCGCTCGCGCTCGCGATCACGCACGCCTGGCGGAGGGGAGTGGGCCTGCAGGGTGCTGCGGCGTCCGGCGGGTCCGTCACGCCCGCCCAGCGGATCTGGGCCGAGGCGGAAGCCCGCGCCCGACGTCGCTAGCCGGTCCGGGCCTACGCTGCCCGAACCCCGGCACGGCGCCTCGATCGCCGTCGACCGGCCCTGCAGCCGCTCCGTGCCGGAGCGGATACGCCCTTCCCGGTGTGGCGGGGTCGCCCCTGCGCGGAGAGGCCGGTACGGTTGACGATTAGAACGTATGTTCGACGCCGGGTGACAGCCCGGCCCGCCCCTTCCCACTCGTGCCCCTGGAGACCCTCATGATCAGTTCCCTGCGCGGGACAGTGACCCACGTGGGCCTGCACTCCGCCGTTCTCGACGTCAACGGCTTCGGCATGCAGGTCCAGGCCACGCCGCAGACCCTTGCCGGGCTGCGCGTCGGGGCCGAGGCGACGGTCGCCACCGCGATGATCGTGCGCGAGGATTCCATGACGCTCTTCGGTTTCGAGGACGCCGATCAGCGCGAGGTCTTCGAGACGCTCCTGGCGGTCAGCGGCGTGGGCCCCCGCCTCGCCCTCGCCGTCCTCGCCGTCCACGCACCGGACGCGATCCGGGTGGCTGCTTCCTCGGGTGACGACAAGGCGTTCAGCAAGGTGCCCGGCATCGGCCCCAAGGGTGCGCGGCGCATCGTGCTCGAACTCGCCGGGAAGCTCGTGCCCCTGGAGTCGAAGCCGGGCGTCTCCCAGCAGACGTGGCAGGGCCAGGTACTCACGGCCATGATGGGGCTCGGCTGGTCCGAGAAGGACGCCGGGGCCGCCATCGACGCGGCCGTCGCGGAGGCACCGGAGATCGCCGAGACGGGCGACGTGGGCCAGATCCTGAAGCTCACCCTGCGTCGCCTCGGCCAGGACGGCGCGCGTAGCTCGGCCCGGACGAAGGTCGGGTCATGACGGACAGTCACCCCGAGGACGCCCCGCTCGTCGCGCCGGCGGCCGACCCCGAGGACAGGGCGGTGGAGGCGGCCCTGCGGCCGAAGAACCTCGACGACTTCGTCGGTCAGAAGCGGGTACGGCGGCAGCTCTCGCTCGTCCTGGAGGCCTCGCGCCTGCGCGGGCGCAGCGCTGACCACGTCCTGCTCTCCGGCCCTCCCGGACTCGGGAAGACGACGCTCGCCATGATCATCGCCGCGGAGATGAACGCACCGCTGCGCATCACCTCCGGGCCCGCGATCCAGCACGCCGGTGACCTCGCCGCGATCCTCTCCTCCCTGACGGAGGGGGAGGTCCTGTTCCTCGACGAGATCCACCGCATGTCGCGGCCCGCCGAGGAGATGCTCTACATGGCCATGGAGGACTTCCGCGTGGACATCATCGTGGGCAAGGGCCCCGGGGCCACCGCGATCCCGCTGGAGCTGCCGCCGTTCACACTCGTCGGCGCGACCACCCGCGCCGGGCTGCTGCCCGGACCCCTCCGCGACCGGTTCGGATTCACCGGTCACCTCGAGTTCTACTCGACCGAGGAGCTCGAGCTGGTGCTCCGCCGCTCCGCGATGCTCATGGACATGAAGGTGAACTCCGCCGCCTTCGCCGAGATCGCCGGGCGTTCACGGGGAACGCCCCGTATCGCGAACCGGTTGCTCCGACGCGTGCGGGACTGGGCGCTCGTGCACGGTATCGACCTCATCGACGCGCGGTCAGCCAGCGCAGCCCTCGACATGTACGAGGTGGACGCCAGGGGCCTGGACCGGCTGGACCGGTCCGTCCTGACAGCGCTGATCACCAAGTTCAACGGCGGTCCCGTGGGGCTGTCGACCCTCGCCATCGCGGTGGGGGAGGAACCGGAGACGGTGGAGACCGTCGCCGAGCCGTACCTGGTCCGTGAGGGCATGCTGGGGCGCACTCCGCGCGGCAGGATCGCGACGGCGGCAGCGTGGAAGCATCTGGGCCTGGAGATGCCCGCGAACGTGGCCGCGGCCATGCCGGAGGACCTGTTCTCCGTGGCGCCGGACACCCTCCTCGGAGCGGAATCGGGCCTTGACAGCTGGAGCCGGCCGGACTCCTGACGAGGAGACGCCCAGCTTTCCCCTTTACACTGGTGTCTTCGAATGTGTGCCGGGGCACAGTCCTGCCGCCCACACCTCCAGTCCCAGGAACGGAAATTCCCAGTGCTCGCACATGTAGTCGCCCAGACCACCTCCGGAGATGCCCCTCCCTTCGACATCTTCTCCCTCCTGCTGCCGCTGGCGCTGGCATTCCTGATCTTCACCATGTTCCGCAGGCAGCGGAAGACGCAGCAGCAGGTGAAGGAGATGCGGACGCAGATGGAGCCCGGCACCGAGGTCATGACCCAGTTCGGCCTCTACGGGACGATCGTCTCGATCGACCAGGAGAACAACAAGGCCGTCCTCGAACTGTCGCCCGGGAACACCGCCACGGTGCACACCCAGGCCCTCTCCAAGGTCGTCACGCAGGAACCGACCGTCGCCCATGACGCGGACGCCACGGCGGACCGCGGCGATCTCGACGCCTACGACGGCGCCGCGGTGCCCGACGACGCGTCGTCGCTCGATCGGACGCCGACGGCCGGTTCGACCGCCGCGGGAACTCCCGGCGCGGTATCGGGCGTCGAGACCCCGGAGGAGACGCTGGAGCGGCTGGACCGCGAGCAGTCCACCCGGGAGAACCGCGACGCGCGGGATGCGCGCGACCCCAAAGTGAACCCCGACAACTAGCATCTTCTGGGGCGCGGTACTCAGCCGCGCCCTCTCTGGATCAACCCGGCGCGAGAGCCGCGCCACTGAATAAGGACACCCACCATGCCTCGTACCGGTCCCGGGACGGCAGCCAAGCGGACACTAGTCTGGCTGGGCGCATTGACAGCACTGCTCGCGATCCTGCTGGGAGCGGGTTCCTACTGGAGCACCGCGAGCTGGAGTCCCCGGCTGGCCCTCGACCTCGAGGGCGGAACACAGATGATCCTCGCCCCACGGGTCCAGGGCGGCACGGAGATCACCCCCGAACAGCTCGACCAGGCCGTCGAGATCATCCGCCAGCGCGTGGACGGCTCCGGCGTCGCCGAGGCCGAGATCAACACGCAGTCCGGGCAGAACGTCATCGTGTCGCTGCCCGGCACCCCGGATCCCGAGACGCGCGACCTCATCCAGGCCTCGGCCCAGATGGAGTTCCGACCGGTCCTCGCCGGAGGACCGGGCCAGGCGCCGCCCGCGGAGACCCCGACACCCGACGACCAGCTGCCGCAGCCGGCGGCCGAGCCGCAGGACGCGAGCGATCCGAACTGGATCACCCCGGAGCTCTACAAGCAGTTCGAGGCACTGGACTGCCTCGATCCCGCCGCGCTCGAGCCCGCCGAGGAGCCCGCGCCGGCCGACCAGCCGATGGTCGCCTGCGAGCCCGACACGCAGGGCAAGTACATCCTGGGACCCGTCGAGGTCCCCGGGACGGACATCTCGACCGCGAGCTACGGGCTGCAGCGCGGAGCGCAGGGCCAGGCACTGAACACCTGGGCCGTGAACATCGACTTCAACGACGAGGGCACGCAGACCTTCCGGGAGGTCACCGAGCGCCTCTACGCCATCGGCTCGGGAGACCCCCGCAACCAGTTCGCCATCGTGCTCGACGGCCGGATCGTCTCGGCGCCGACCACCAACGCCGTGATCCCCGACGGCAACCCCCAGATCAGTGGCAACTTCACGGAGGAATCCGCCGCCGCACTGTCCGAGCAGCTGAAGTACGGCGCACTGCCGATCAGCTTCGAGATCCAGAGCGAGCAGCAGATCTCCGCGACCCTCGGTGCCGACCAGCTCCGGCTCGGTCTCGTCGCCGGCCTGATCGGACTCCTCCTCGTCGCCGTGTACTCGATGTTCCAGTACCGGTTGCTGGGCCTCGTCACCATCGCATCGCTGGTGGTCGCCGGCGTCCTCACCTACCTGGCCATCTGCATCCTCGGCTGGACGGAGAACTACCGGCTGTCCCTGGCCGGTGTCGCCGGGCTGATCGTCGCCATCGGCCAGACCGCCGACTCGTTCATCGTCTACTTCGAGCGCATCCGGGACGAGCTCCGTGACGGGCGCGGGCTCATCTCCGCCGTCGAGAACGGCTGGCGCCGTGCCAAGCGCACCGTGCTCGCGTCGAAGGCCGTGAACCTGCTGGCCGCACTCGTGCTGTACTTCGTGGCCGTCGGCAACGTCCGTGGCTTCGCCTTCACGCTCGGCCTGACGGCCATCGCCGACCTCGTGGTCGTCTTCCTCTTCACCCATCCGGTGCTCCGCCTGCTGGCCAGGACCAAGTTCTTCGGCGAGGGACACCCCTGGTCGGGGCTGGACCCGAGCAGGCTCGGAGGCATCCCGCTCTACCGCGGAGCAGGCAGGCTGCGCGAGCCGGGCGAGAGGACCGAGAAGGGGGAGCAGTCCGTCGCGGTGGCCCGGACCAGGAACAAGGGCGCCGCGGCCGAAGCCGACCGCCGCATGACCATCGCCGAGCGCCGCCGCGCGGAGCAGCAGAAGGCCCTTGCCGGGCGCACCGGTTCGTCCCAGAAAGAGAACAACGAATGAGCCGCACAAGCTTTGCCACGTTCGGCAACGAGCTGTACTCGGGGAAGCGCTCCTATCCCTTCGTCGCCAAGCGGAACCTCTGGTTCCTCATCGCCGGTCTCGCCGTGCTGATCTCGATCATCATCCCGGTGGTCAAGGGCGGCTTCAACCTCGGCATCGACTTCCGCGGCGGATCCGAGTTCACGGTGTCCGCCACCGAGAACACCGACACCGCGATCGGGGAGGCCGCCGTGACGGACGTCGTGCCCGACGCCGTCCCGCGGGTCACCAACATCGCGGCCGACACCATGCGTGTCCAGACCGAGCGCCTCTCGGACGACGAGACCCTCAGCGTCCGCGACAACCTCATCAGCGGGTACGGGGTGGGCGAGGACCAGGTGACCTCGAGCTTCGTCGGCCCGACCTGGGGTGAGGACGTCAGCCGCCAGGCCCTGATCGGCTTCGGCGTGTTCGTCTTCCTGGCCGCGGTACTCATGGCCATCTACTTCCGCACATGGAAGATGGCCCTCGCTGCGATGGCCGCCCTCGTGGTGGTCATGGTCGTGACCGCGGGACTGTACTCGCTCAGCGACTTCGAGGTGACACCCTCGGCGATCATCGGCTTCCTCACGATCCTCAGCTACGCCCTGTACGACACGGTGGTGGTGTTCGACAAGATCCGCGAGAACACGGCCGACGTCACGATCTCCACGAAGCGCACCTTCGCCGAGCAGGTCAACCTCGCGGTGAACCAGACGCTCGTCCGCTCGATCAACACCTCGGTGGTCGCGATCCTGCCGGTCGCGTCGATCCTGTTCATCGGCGCCTTCCTGCTGGGCGCCGGCACCCTGCAGGACCTGTCGCTGGCACTGTTCATCGGCATCATCCTCGGCACTCTCGGCACCATCTTCATCGCGGCGCCGCTGTACGCGGCGCTGCGGCTCAACGAGCCCGAGCTGAAGAAGCAGGAGAAGAAGGTCCTGAACCGGCGGTCGCTCGAAGCGGCGTCGGCCTGATCCACGCACCGCTGCCGACCGCAGCACGACCATCGGCCGCAGGGAGCCCGTCCGGGCATCCCTGCGGCCGATGCCGTTCAAAGCCCAGCTAGACTTGGAGTTGTCGCGAACGTGTGGCATCTTGAGTCCTTGCCGGATCCGAGATCGAGATTGAGGGACTGCATATGGCTGAAGCGGTGAACCCTGCGGTACGGTCCGGCGAGGACCAGGGCGTTACGGCGCCAGGAGTTCCTGCTCCGATCGCCACCGATGACCCACGACCTGCCCCTTCCCGCGGACTCGTGCAGCCCGCGGCGCCGGCCCCACGCGGGCTGGTGCAGCCGGCCTCGGCAGCCTCCGCACCGTCGGCCACGAGTGCTGACCAGGTGGCGCCCGGGCGGCGGGGCCGCACACGGGCGCGCATCGCCCGCCTCACCGGCCGCGGCTCCTCCGGCTATTCACCCGTCCTCGAGCCCCTCCTGCGCACCGTCCGTGCGAACAATCCCAGGGAGGACCTCGACCTCATCCAGCGTGCCTACCTCGTCGCGGAACGCAGCCACGACGGCCAGACCCGCAAGAGCGGGGACCCGTACATCACGCACCCCGTGGCGGTCGCCACGATCCTCGCCGAGCTCGGCATGACCGGCACCACCCTGGCGGCTGCCCTGCTGCACGACACCGTCGAGGACACCTCCTACACCCTCGACGAACTCAAGCGCGACTTCGGGCCGGAGGTCGCGATGCTCGTCGACGGCGTCACGAAGCTCGACAAGGTGTCCTTCGGGGACGCCGCGCAGGCCGAGACCGTGCGCAAGATGGTCGTCGCGATGGCCAAGGACATCCGTGTCCTCGTCATCAAGCTGGCGGACCGGCTGCACAACGCCCGGACGTGGCGGTTCGTCTCGCCCGCCTCGTCGGCGAAGAAGGCGCGGGAGACGCTCGAGATCTTCGCGCCGCTCGCCCACCGCCTCGGCATGAACACCATCAAGTGGGAACTCGAGGACCTCTCCTTCGCGGCGCTCCACCCCAAGGTGTACGAGGAGATCGTGCGGATGGTGGGGGACCGGACCCCGGAGCGCGAGAAGCACCTCGGCCTCGTTCGGAACCAGATCGAGGAAGACCTCCGGGCAGTCAAGATCAAGGCGACGATCACCGGCAGGCCGAAGCACTACTACTCGATCTACCAGAAGATGATCGTGCGGGGCAAGGACTTCGACGACATCCACGACCTGATGGGCGTGCGTGTCCTGGTGGACAGTGTCCGCGACTGCTATGCGACCCTCGGATCGCTGCATTCGCGCTGGAACCCCCTGCCAGGACGGTTCAAGGACTACATCGCGATGCCGAAGTTCAACATGTACCAGTCGCTGCACACCACCGTGATCGGCCCCGGCGGGAAGCCCGTCGAGATCCAGATCCGGACGCACGACATGCACCGGCGCGCCGAGTACGGCGTCGCGGCGCATTGGAAGTACAAGAGCGGCGGCCGGCAGCTGGAGGCCTCGGACAACGGCGACATGGGCTGGCTCCGCAGCCTCGTCGACTGGCAGCAGGAGACGTCGGACCCGGACGAGTTCCTCGACTCGCTGCGGTTCGAGATCAACGCGCGCGAGGTCTTCGTCTTCACCCCGAAGGGTGAGGTCATGGCATTGCCCGCCGGCTCGACGCCGGTCGACTTCGCCTACGCGGTGCACACCGAGGTGGGCCACAGGACCATCGGCGCGAGGGTCAACGGCAAGCTCGTGCCGCTGAACAGCGAGCTGAACCACGGCGACTGGGTGGAGATCTTCACCTCGAAGGCCGAGGGGGCGGGGCCGAGCCAGGACTGGCAGGGCTTCGTCAAGAGTCCGCGTGCCCGGAACAAGATCCGCCAGTGGTTCACCAAGGAGCGCCGCGAAGAGGCGATCGACAAGGGCAAGGAACTGCTGACGCGCGCGATGCGCAAGCAGAACCTGCCGCTGCAACGGATGATGACGCACAGCGCGCTGCTGACGGTCGCGCAGGATCTGCGCCACCAGGACATCTCGGCCCTGTACGCCGCGGTCGGTGACGGCCACACGTCGGCCCAGAACGTGATCGAGCACCTCGTGGCGCTCATGGGCGGACACGAGGGGGCGGAGGAGAACATCGCCGAGACGGCGGTCGCCACGCAGCCCCGCCGCCCGAAGTTCTCCGACTCGGGTGTGACCGTGCGTGGGGTCGGGGACGTGTGGGTGAAGCTGGCTCGCTGCTGCACCCCGGTCCCGCCGGACCCGATCATCGGGTTCGTCACACGGGGGTCCGGCGTCTCGGTCCACCGCAGCGACTGCCGCAACGTGCAGGAACTGCGTGACCAGCCGGACCGTATCGTCCCCGTCGACTGGGCTCCCACCCAGTCCAGTGTGTTCCTCGTGGAGATCCAGGTGGAGGCGCTGGACCGCAAGAGCCTGCTCTCGGACGTGACGAGCGTGCTCGCCGAGAACCACGTGAACATCCTGGCCGCGAACGTCAACACGTCGTCGGACCGCGTGGCGATGTCGCGTTTCGCCTTCGAGATGGGCGATCCGAAGTACCTGAACCACATCCTGAGCGCCGTGCGCCGGATCGACGGCGTCTTCGACGTGTACCGGACCACCGGTTCCCAGCGCCGCTCCTGACCGGCCCGCTCACGCCCGGGACTGCCCCGGGTTCCGGGCGAGGCGCAGCCTCGCGAGGGCCCGCGTCTTGCCCGGCACCCGTGAGGTGTTGACGAGTGCTGCTTCCACGAGCCGCAGCGGACACGCGAGCTCCCGTGCCGTCCCGATCGCACGCAGGATCTCGACGGCGCCGGTGTCCTCCCCGTGCACGGCGATGTCCAGCGCCGTCCGGAGCGGTGTCGTCACCGAGACCCCTCCCACCAGGTTGACGTCGAAGGGCCCGAGCGCCACCTGATGCAGGACTGCGGGTGTGAAGGGCGGTAGGGCCGTGGTGCGGCGGCGGTGGTCCGTGACGAGGCTGATCAGCGACGGCCGGGGAGCACAGCCGTAGACCCAGGCGGCGCAGGTGCGGCCGAGCGCGACGCGCGGGCGGAGTGAGGAGGGGACGCTCCGTGCCGCTGCCTGCGACCGCGCGGCCGCATCCTCCCGGAAATCGCTGCGGAGATAGGAGTCGCCGATGACCAGCTGCACGAGCCCGTCGAGCCGCATGGCCTGCAGCTCTGCCGAGGTGAAGATCTCACCCGCGTGGAAGAGCGCTCCGCCGGTGGACGTCACCGGATTCGATGTGCCGAGGGTGCGTTCGGGTGGAGCTGCGGCGCCGGCGCTGTCCAGGGGAGGCATCGCTCCAGCATCGCCACTGCGCCGCGCACGGAAAAGCCCCCCGGCACCGATGTGGACAACGGTGCCGGGGGGCTCGGTCCTGTCCGCGGACGGACGGGAGGGATGGGGTCAGGAGAAGTCCTGGGCCGACTTCTGCAGCATCTCGAGCCACTGCTCGCGTGCCGCCAGCGCTTCCCGTGCGGAGGCGATCTTCTTGGCGTTCCCCGCGCGCTCGGCATCGGCGAGGTCGTCCCTGAGCTGCGCGATCGTCGCCTCGAGCTGGGCGAGCGCACTGTTGGTGCGTGCCTTCGTCTCGGGGTTCGTCTTCGTCCAGTGCTCGTCGTCGGCAGCCTTCACGGCGTCCTCGACCTGCCGCAGGGCACCGTCGATGCGCCCCATGTCGGCGCGGGGGACCTTGCCTGCCTCGTCCCAGCGGTCACGCACGGACTGCAGTGCCTTCTTGGCTGCAGCGA
Source organism: Arthrobacter sp. MDT1-48-3 (assembly GCF_054511015.1). NCBI lineage: Bacteria > Bacillati > Actinomycetota > Actinomycetes > Micrococcales > Micrococcaceae > Arthrobacter > Arthrobacter sp. MDT1-48-3. The sequence continues at coordinate 176,841 of NZ_JBTNDL010000004.1, read as the reverse complement.
GGTCCCTGATGGGCAGGATCTGCTGGGCTTCCTTCAGCAGTGCCTCCTTGGCCGTCAGGTTGCCCGCGTACTCCTCGTCGACGGCTTCGTTGGCTGCCTTCCGGGCCTCGAAGAAGCGGTCCTGCGCCGCGCGGAAACGGGCCCAGAGGGCGTCGTCGTCCTTGCGGCTGGCGCGCTTGGATGCCTTCCACTCGTCCATCAGGCGCCGGTACTCGGCGGCGGTGTGGCCCCAGTCCGTCGAGTCCGCGAGCTGCTCGGCGCGCTTGATGAGGGCTTCCTTCGCCTGCTTCGCCTCGGCGTTGTCGCTGTCGAGCTGGGAGAAGTAGGCGCGCCGGTGCCGGTCGAAGACCGTGCGTGCCGACCGGAACCGCTTCCAGAGCGCATCCTCCGTGCCGCGGCCCAGCCTCGGCCCGTTCTTCTGCGCCGCCTTCCACAGCTCGAACAACTCGTTCATGCGGGTGCTGCTCGCCTTCCACTGCACGGTGGAGGGGTCCCTGCCGGCGAGTTCCTCGGCTTCGGCGACGATCGCCTCGCGGGCCGCGAGCTCCTTCGCCTTCAGCTCGTCCTGCACCGCGCGTTCGGCCTTCTCGAGCCCGCTGATGGCGCCGAGCAGCGCATCGATCCGCGCCTCGAGGGCCAGGACGTCTCCGACCATCTTCCGTTCGCCGACCTGCGCACGCAGGTGCTTGGCCGTCTTCGCCATGTCCGAGGACGGCGCCTTCGCCTGCACGCGCTGCTCGAGCAGGGCGACCTGGCTGACGACGTCGTCGTACTTCCTGACGAAGTAGGCCAGCGCCTCTTCACGCGTGGCGTCCGGGTACTGGCCGACGGCGTGCTCGTCCCCCTCCACGAGGAGGAAGACGTGGCCGTCCTCCTCCACGCGCGCGAATCTGCCCGCCTCCTCGAGGGAGGTGCTGTGGGCCGGGGGTGCTGCCACGGGCTGTGCGGCCTTCTTCGCTGGACGCGGGGCCATCGCCGTCGGCAGCGGCGGGCGGGGAGCGGTCAGGCGGGGCGACGGCGTGCTCAGCGGGGCAGGCTCGGGCGCCAGGGGCACAGCCTGCTCGATCGTCCCGGTCGTCCCCTCTGCCGCCTCGGCCGGCACGTCCGCGTCCTCCGGTGAGCGCATGTCGTCGTCGGAGGACTCCACGGGGTCCGCGGATCCTTCCGCCGGAGGCGCAGAGGCCTCCGCTTCCGCGGTGCCGGCGGCATCCGCCACGGCGGCGTCGGCTACGGGATCCGACACGGCGGCATCTGCCACGGCGGCGTCGGCCTTGCCTGCTGAATCCGCCACGGCGGCGTCGGCCTTGCCTGCTGAATCCGCCACGGCGGCGTCGGCGTCGGCTACGGGATCAGACACGGCGGCATCGGCGTCGCCTGCAGGATCCGCCACGGCGGCGTCGGCCTTGTCTGCGGGATCCGACACGGCGGGATCCGCCACGGCGGCGTCGGCCGCGTCCGCTGGATCGGCTGCGAGGGCATCCGCCATTCCGGACGGATCGACAGCGGGGGCATCCACCTCGTCGGCGGAGGGCCCGGCGTCAGGCCCGTCCTGCGGCGCGGCTCCGGTCACGGCGGCGGGGGATTCGTCCGTGGAGGTGTCCGAACCATCGCCGGCGGACGGGGCATGAATACCGTCGTCCGTCCCGCCGTCCTGCTGGGGAGCTCCGCTGATGGTCGTTTCGTCGGATTGCTGACTGTCTGTCACCGCTAGAAGTCTTTCGCTCGTCGGATGGCCGTGAGCAACGCCGGGGCCATTTTCTGCAGGATCCAGGAACATCACGGAACCTGCCCTGAGGTTACTTTACCCACTGGTCCTCCACCCGCGTCCCGGAGCGGGTAGAGGAGCCTCCCGCTGGACGGCGGGCGGCGTCCCCGCTCGGTGCTTTTCCCGCGGACCACCCGCGGCACCTAGGATTGAGGCCGCAGAACCGGCCGGCCGCCCTGCCCAGGCGCCGGCCGGCACACCCCGCCCCGGAGGAGACCCACCCCATGGCCCGCAAGGCATCACTGTCAGGCTTTCCCGAATGGCTGCCGGAGGAGCGCCTGATCGAGCTCCACGTCCTCGAGGTGCTCCAGCGGACCTTCGAGCTCCACGGCTTCTCGAGCATCGAGACGCGTGCCGTCGAGACGGTGGAGCACCTGCTGCGCAAGGGTGAGATCGACAAGGAGGTGTACGCCGTGTCCCGCCTCCAGGCCGACGAGGCGTCCGCCTCCGAGAGCGGACTCGCGCTGCACTACGACCTGACGGTTCCGTTCGCCCGCTACGTCGTCGAGAACGCCGGCCACCTCGCCTTCCCCTTCCGGCGGTTCCAGATCCAGAAGTGCTGGCGCGGGGAGCGGCCGCAGGAGGGCCGCGCCCGCGAGTTCACCCAGGCGGACATCGACGTCGTGGGTGACGGCGTGCTGCCGTTCCGGTACGACGTCGAACTCGCCCTCGCCGTCGTCGAGGCCCTCGGTGCGCTTCCGATCCCCGACTTCACGCTGCGCGTCAACAACCGCAAGCTCACCGAGGGGTTCTATCGCGGTATCGGACTCGAGGACACGGCCGCCGTCCTGCGGAGCATCGACAAGCTCGAGAAGATCGGCGCGGAGAAGGTGGGTGCCCTGCTGCGCGAGGAGGTCGGCGCCGATGACGAGCAGGTGAGGCTTGCACTCGAACTCGCCGCCATCCGCACCACCGACACCTCCTTCGTGGACCGCGTCCGCAGCCTCGGCATCTCCGGCGAGCTGCTCGAGGAGGGCCTCGAGGAACTCCGGCAGGTCGTCGGCGAGGCGTCGCGGCGTGCGCCGGGCCGGGTCGTCGCGGACCTCAGCATCGCCCGCGGTCTCGACTACTACACGGGCACCGTCTACGAGACGGTCCTGAACGGACACGAGGGCCTCGGCTCGATCTGCTCCGGCGGGCGCTACGACGCCCTGGCGCGCAAGGGCAACCGCACGTTCCCCGGCGTCGGGCTGTCCATCGGCGTGACCCGCATCGTGTCGCGGATCCTCAGCCAGGGTTTCGCCACGGTCTCCCGTCCCGTCCCCACGGCTGTGCTGGTGACGCTCGCGGACGACGACTCGTGGTCCGAGGCACAGGACGTCGCCGCTGCGCTGAGGAGCCGGGGGATCTCCGCCGAGGTCGCCGCGAGCGCCGAGAAGTTCGGGAAGCAGATCAAGTTCGCCGACCGCCGCGGCATCCCCTTCGTGTGGTTCACCTCGCCGGACGGTGCGCACGAGGTGAAGGACATCCGGTCCGGCGAGCAGGTGTCCGCCGACCCCGCGTCGTGGTCCCCGCCGGCCGCGGACCTGCGCCCGGTGGTCGCCACCGCCTGAGCTCACCCGGCACTCCGCCGGTGCCGCTGCGGTCCCAGGTCCCAGGTCCCAGGTGCCGTCGGGTGGCGCTCCTCAGATGCCGTTCAGGCAGCCCGCCGCCGCGCGGCCAGGACGACGGCGCGGACGGCCACCCCCGCGGCGAGCACCGTGACCATGGTCAGCACCGGCGCCGCCGGCAGCGTGAACGCGAGGACGAGGCAGCCGACCGCACCCACACCGTTGAGCCAGCGCGGGGAGTACCACGGGCGTTCGCGGAGCGTGAGCGCCGAGATGTTCGCGATCGCGTAGTAGAGCAGGACGCCGAAACTGGAGAACCCGACCACGGTCAGCACATCCGTGGCGAGCAGGAGGGCTCCGACGACGACGGCCGTCGCGAGATCGGCCACCCAGGGTACGGAGTGCCGGACCGAGATGCGGGCGAGGACCCTCGGCAGGTCGCCGCCGCGGGCCATGGCGAGGCTCGTGCGGCCGACGCCCGCGATGAGGGCGAGCAGTGCGCCGAGGCTGGCTAGTGCCGCCGCGAGGGTCACGACGGCACCGCCCCGCCCCATCGATCCTTCGCCGGGGACCCCGACGTCCATGACGTCCCGGAGCGGCGTGGTCGTGCCGGCCAGGGTCTCGGGCCCGAGAGCGTGCAGGAGGGAGAGCGCCAGCAGCAGGTACAGCACCAGCGTCACCCCGAGCGCGCCGAGGATCGCTGCAGGGATGTTCCTGCGCGGTTCCCGGACCTCCTCGCCCATCGTCGCGATCCGGGCGTACCCCGCGAAGGCGAAGAAGAGCAGCGCCGAGGCCTGGAGCACGCCCCCTGCCCCTGCCGGCACGGCGTCCACCGTCGCCGCCGGGGAGGTGAATCCGACGACGATCACGAAGGCGAGGACCGGCAGCACGAGCGAGACGATGACGCGTGTGGCGAGGGCCGTCCGCGTGATCCCGAAGAGGTTCACCGTCGTCAGTGCGACGACGGCGGCCACCGCGGCGGCCTTCTCCGCGCCCGGCGCGGCATAGAGGCCGAAGGTCAGCGCCATGGCGGCGCAGGAGGCGAGCTTGCCCGTGACGAAGCCCCAGCCGGCGAGGAAGCCGGGCCAGGGTCCCAGGCGCTCCCGTCCGTACAGATAGACCCCACCGCTCGAGGGGTACCGGACAGCCAGGGCGGCCGTCGCCGACGCGTTGCAGTAGGCGACGAGACCCGCGAGGACCACGGCGAGGGGCAGGAGCGAGCCGGCGGCGGCTGCTGCCGGGGCGAAGACCACGAAGGTGCCTGCGCCGATCATCGCGCCGATCCCGACGGTGGTGGCGTCGAAGCCGCCCATGGCTCGGCGCAGTTCCGGGGGCTGGGACACGGTTCTCCTCGGGGTCGGACGCGGTACGCGGCGTCGGAGCACCGGCGGTACGAGGGCCGGACGCCGCCGTCGGGGGCGACGGTCCGACCCGCCGGACCGGACCGGTAAAGTTGGTCGGGCTTGAACCAACTCTAGGCAGGTGCAGCTGGCCTGCGACTCATCGAAACAGATCTGTGGGAAGGAATGCTGTGCTCCGCACGCATGAACTGGGCTCCCTTCGGCCCGAGCACGTAGGACAGACGGTCACCCTGGCGGGCTGGGTGGCCCGCCGCCGCGACCACGGCGGGGTGGCGTTCCTCGACCTCCGTGACGCTTCAGGCGTCGCCCAGGTGGTGGTGCGCGAGGAGGATGTGTTCTCCAGCCTGCGCAACGAGTACGTCCTCCAGATCGTCGGCAGTGTCCAGCAGCGCCCCGAGGGCAACGAGAACCCCGCCCTGCCCACGGGGGCGATCGAGGTCATCGCGGACACCGTGACCATCCTCAACACCTCCGACCCGCTGCCGTTCCAGATCGACGAGCACGTCGAGGTCGGCGAGGAGGCGCGCCTGCGCCACCGCTACCTCGACCTCCGCCGTCCCGGCCCCCAGGCCAACCTGCGCCTGCGCTCCGAGGCCAGCCGCGTGGCACGCGAACTCCTGCACGGGGACGGCTTCGTGGAGATCGAGACGCCGACGCTGACACGCTCCACGCCCGAGGGTGCCCGCGACTTCCTGGTGCCCGCCCGGCTCGCACCCGGCTCCTGGTACGCCCTGCCCCAGTCGCCCCAGCTGTTCAAGCAGCTGCTGCAGGTCGGCGGGTTCGAGAAGTACTACCAGCTCGCGCGCTGCTACCGGGACGAGGACTTCCGCGCCGACCGCCAGCCCGAGTTCACGCAGCTCGACATCGAGGCGAGCTTCGTCGAGCAGGACGACATCATCGCCCTCGGCGAGCAGCTGGTGTCCGCCCTGTGGAAGCTCATCGACGTCGAGATCCCGCTCCCGATCCGCCGCATGACCTACGCGGACGCGATGGCGAAGTACGGCTCGGACAAGCCGGACCTCCGTTTCGGCCTCGAACTGACCGAGCTGACCGAGTTCTTCAAGGACACCGGGTTCGGCGTCTTCAAGGCGCCCTACGTCGGCGCCGTGGTCATGCCCGGCGGGGGGTCCCAGCCCCGCCGCCAGCTCGACGCCTGGCAGGAGTGGGCGAAGCAGCGCGGCGCCAAGGGCCTCGCCTACGTCCTGATCGACGACGACGGCAGCCTCCGGGGCCCGGTCGCCAAGAACCTGACGGACACTGAGCGGGACGGCCTCGCGGCCGCCGTCGGTGCGGCCCCCGGCGACTGCATCTTCTTCGCCGCGGGGGACAGGACGTCCTCGCGCGCCATCCTCGGCGCTGCGCGCGTCGAGATCGGGCGACGCACGGGGCTCATCAAGGAGGGCGACTGGGCCTTCGTGTGGGTGGTCGACGCACCCATGTTCGAGCCCGCCTCGGCTGCGGTCGCCGCAGGCGACGTCGCCGTCGGCGGAGGAGCGTGGACGGCCGTCCACCACGCGTTCACGTCCCCGAAGCCGGAGTTCCTCGACAGCTTCGACACCGACCCCGAGAACGCCCTGGCGTACGCCTACGACATCGTCTGCAACGGCAACGAGCTCGGCGGCGGATCCATCCGTATCCACCAGCGCGACGTGCAGGAGCGCGTGTTCGCCGTCATGGGCCTCGGCGCCGAGGAAGCCCAGGAGAAGTTCGGCTTCCTGCTCGAGGGCTTCAAGTACGGTGCGCCTCCCCACGGCGGCATCGCGCTCGGCTGGGACCGCGTGGTCTCCCTGCTGGCAGGTACGGACTCGATCCGCGACGTCATCGCGTTCCCGAAGTCCGGCGGCGGATACGACCCGCTGACGGCTGCGCCCGCGCCGATCACGCCGCAGCAGCGCAGAGAGGCCGGCGTCGACGCCAAGCCCAAGGCCGCCGCCGAGGGCTGATCGGACGGCGGGGCCGGGCAGCACCGGGACAGGGCACTCCGCACGGGGTGCCCTGTCGTGTCCGCACCGCGTCCGACCGTCCGATCGCTGTCGGAAGAATTGTGACGACGGGCCCGGACCTGCGGCCCGCCTGTGAAATACTGGGAGCAGTACGTGCTCCGGGGTCGGTGTGAGTCCGAACCGGCGGTGATAGTCCGCGACCCGTTCCTCGTTCCGCACCCGCGGGACGGCGGCGGTTGAGCCGGTGGAATTCCGGGACCGACAGTCAAAGTCTGGATGGGAGAAGCACGAACAGCAGGGGCTCGCCGCTGCCCGCACCACGGGCCGCAGCGCCTTCGCGGCATCGCCCGCGGGAGGGTGCCCCTCCTGCTGCCATTGCCCGGAGCCGTCGTATCGGCGAAGGATCGGCATGGACTTTCTGCAGTGGCTCTTCGAAGCCCGCATCCCGGTAGGCGACGGTTCCCTCCTGGCGCGTGAAGTGGTCGGCAATGTGTTCGGCCTCCTCAGCGCCCTCGGCGGGATGCGCCGCAGGGTCTGGGCATGGCCCGTCGGCATCGTCGGCAACCTCCTCCTCCTGACGGTGTTCCTCGGCTCCCTCTTCGGTGCCGCCAGTGCAGCGAACCTCCTCGGCCAGGCGGGACGCCAGGTCATGTTCATCGCCGTCTCGATCTACGGCTGGCGTCAGTGGCAGGCCAGCAGGCACAGCGGCGGGCAGGCCGTCACGCCCCAGTGGGCCGGCACCCGGGCGCGCCTCGGCATGGTCGCCTTCCTGGTGGTCGGCACGTTCGCGCTGACGCCGCTCTTCCGCGTGCTCGGCTCCTACGAGCCGGTCTGGGCCGATGCCTGGACCTTCGTCGGCTCCCTGCTCGCCACCTACGGCATGGCGAAGGGCTGGGTCGAGTTCTGGCTCGTCTGGGTCGCCGTCGACATCGTCGGCGTGCCCCTCCTCTTCAGCGCCGGCTACTACGCGAGCGCCTTCATGTACATCTTCTACGGTGCCTTCACCCTGGTCGGCTTCTTCGTCTGGGCACGCGCCCAGCGCACTGCCAAGCCGAGCATCGAGACGCTCCTGCCGGATCCGACCCTGCGATGAGCACGACGACGCCGGCCGTGACCACGGCAGAGTCGGAGGCGATGGGCCGCGCCCTGGACCTCGCAGCGCAGGGCGTGCGGGGCGCGAACCCCCTCGTCGGCGCCGTCGTGCTCTCGGCCGACGGCGCACTCCTCGGCGAGGGCCACCACAGGGGCGCGGGCACGCCGCACGCCGAACCGGCGGCCCTCGCCGAGGTACGTCGTCGGGGCGGCGACCCGCGCGGCGCCACCGTGGTGGTCACCCTCGAACCGTGCAACCACACCGGCCGGACGGGCCCCTGCAGCGAGGCCCTCATCGACGCGGGTGTCGCACGCGTCGTGTACGCCGCCGCCGACGTCAACGGGCCGGCTGCGGGGGGAGCGCAGCGGCTCCGCGGAGCGGGCGTCGACTGCGTCGGCGGTCTCGACGCCGACCGCTCCCGCCGGCTCAACGCACGCTGGGCCGCAGCCCTCGCTGGAGCCCGACCGTTCGTCACGCTCAAGTCCGCGCAGTCGCTCGACGGCCGGGTCGCGGCCGTGGACGGCACGAGCCAGTGGATCACCGGTCCGCAGGCGCGCGCGGACGGCCACCGGATCCGTTCCCTCGCCGACGCCGTCCTGGTAGGCACGGGTACACTCCTCGCCGACGACCCCCGCCTCACGCCCCGCGGCGCCCCCGCGGCGACCCCGACCCCGGGGAAGGGCCTGCGCGTCGTGATGGGGCGCACCTCCGTACCCGAAGACGCCGCGATCAGGGGGCCGGGCTTCCTCCACCTGCCGACGCGGGACGTGCGGGAGGTGCTCGACGAGCTGTTCGGCAGGGGAGTCCGCCACCTCCTGGTCGAGGGCGGACCCCGCGTCGCCTCCGCCTTCCTCCGGGAGGGCGTGGTGGACGAGCTGTTCAGCTACGTCGCCCCGCTGATCCTCGGTGACGGCGCACCGGCGTTCCCCGACCTGGGCGTGGGCACCCTCGAAGCCGCCACCCGGTGGGCCCTGGACGATGCCGGGGGGCCCGGCATCCAGCAGCTGGGCCCGGACGTCCGGATGCATCTGCGGCCACCGTCCACCGGCCCCTGACCTCTCCCGGCCGACCAGCCCCATCTCCGGTCCCATCTCCAGCCCCATCTCCAGCCCCATCTCCAGTCCCGACCCCCAGCCGAAGGAAGTACCAGTGTTCACAGGAATCGTGTCCGAGCAGGGCAGCGTGGTCTCACTCGAGCTCGCGCCCGACGGCGAGAGCGGCCTCCTCGTCTTCGAGGCGCCGCAGACCGGCCAGGACCTCACCCCCGGCGCGTCCATCGCCGTCAACGGCGTGTGCCTGACGGCCGTGACGCTCGACGGCGGACGAGTCGGCGTTGACGTCATGGGGGAGACCCTCCGCCGGACCACCACCGGCGAGCTGCGGCCGGGGGCTCCCGTCAACCTCGAGCGCTGCGTCCCGGCAGGGGGCCGCCTCGACGGGCATGTCGTGCAGGGCCACGTGGACGGCCTCGGGGTGCTGCTGGAACGCGAGGACCTGGGTGCCTGGCACCGGCTCCGCTTCGGCCTCCCGGCGAAACTCGGCCGGTACGCGGCGGAGAAGGGCTCGGTGGCCATCGACGGTGTCTCGCTGACCGTCACCGCCGTCAGCGCACCCGACGAACCGGAGCAGTGGTTCGAGGTCGGGCTGATCCCGACCACCCTCAGGGAGACCGGCCTCGGGGCCAAGTCCCTCGGCGACCCCGTCAACCTCGAGATGGACGTGCTCGCGAAGTACGCCGAACGGCTCCTCGGCTTCGCCGCCGTGGATGCGCGGTCGGGCACGGACGTCGGAGGCGGGCAGTGAGCGCTGCAGGAGGCATCCGGCTGGACCCCATCGGGGACGCCGTCGAGGCCATCGCCGCGGGACGCGCCGTCGTCGTCGTCGACGACGAGGACCGTGAGAACGAGGGCGACATCGTCTTCGCCGCCCAGGACGCCACACCCGAACTGGTGGGCTGGACCGTGCGCTGGACGTCGGGCGTCCTGTGCGTGCCGCTGCCGGCCGAGGACGCGGACCGTCTCCTCCTGCCGCCGATGACCGCCGTGAACGAGGACTCGAAGGGCACGGCCTACACGGTCTCGTGCGACGCCGCGACCGGTGTCAGCACCGGGATCAGCGCCGCGGACCGCGCCCGCACCGTGACGGTGCTCGCGGATCCGGCGAGCGTCCCCTCGGACCTCACCCGGCCGGGTCACGTCTTCCCGCTGCGCGCCGCCCCCGGCGGCGTCCGCGAGCGGCAGGGACACACCGAGGCCGGCGTCGAACTGAGCCGGCTCGCCGGCAAGCGGCCCGCCGCGGTGATCGCGGAACTGGTGCACGACCACGGTGACATGATGCGTCTGCCCGCGCTGCGCCGTTTCGCCGACGACCACGGCATCCCGCTCGTCTCCATCGAGGACCTCGTCGCGTACCTGGGGGAGCGCGACGGCTGCGACGACGTCGACGAGCAGCCGGACGCGGCCGGCGCCTGAGCCGGCGGCACCCACCACGACCCGACGACCCACACCACCCAGCATCAGCACTACCGAAGGAGAACCATGAGCGGCCACGGAGCACCCAGCATCGACATCAGCGGACTGACCACGCAGGAGGGCGCCCCCCTGCGTCTCGCGATCATCGCGGCCAGCTGGCACACGCAGATCATGGACGGTCTGCTCGACGGCGCCCGCCGTGCCGCAGCCGAGGCGGGAGCCGAGGTGACCGAGATCCGCGTCCCCGGCAGTTTCGAACTGCCTGTCGCCGCCGCGCGCCTCGCTCCGCACGTGGACGCCGTGGCAGCGCTCGGCGTCGTCATCCGGGGCGGCACCCCCCACTTCGAGTACGTCTGCCAGGCGGCGACGTCCGGCCTCACGGACGTGAGCGTCAGCACGGGCGTGCCGGTGGGCTTCGGTGTGCTGACCTGCGACACCGAACAGCAGGGGCTCGACCGCGCCGGCCTGCCGGGTTCCTCCGAGGACAAGGGGCACGAGGCGGTCTCCGCGGCGCTGGCGACGGCCGCCGTCCTGCGATCGTGGACGCGGTGAGCGCGGAGGCGTCCGTCACACCGGGGAGCCGGAGGAACGGGTCGGCCCGCCGAGCCGATAGCCTAGGGGACGTGAAAACCTTTGATTCCCTGTTCGAGGAACTGAGTGCGAAGGCCGCCGAGCGGCCCGCCGGATCGCGGACCGTCGCGGAGCTCGATTCAGGCGTGCACGGCATCGGCAAGAAGGTCGTCGAAGAGGCCGCCGAGGTGTGGATGGCCGCCGAGTACGAGTCCACCGAGGATGCCGCCGAGGAGATCTCCCAGCTGCTGTACCACCTGCAGGTCCTCATGCTGGCGAAGGGACTCACCCTGGAGGACGTCTACCAGCATCTCTAGCCGCGCCGGCGTACCCCGCCCGCGGCTCCCGCCTGCCACCCCTCCGATCCAGCGAAAGACCCCCAATGCTCCGTGTAGCAGTCCCCAACAAGGGCGCCCTCTCCGAGGCCGCCTCGTCCATGCTCGCCGAGGCCGGCTACCGCCAGCGCCGTGATTCCCGGGAGCTCGTGCTCGTCGATCCCGAGAACGAGATCGAGTTCTTCTTCCTCCGTCCCCGTGACATCGCCGTGTACGTCGGCTCGGGCACGCTCGACGTCGGCATCACCGGCCGGGATCTCTTCCTCGACGCGCAGGTGCAGGCCGAGGAGCTCCTGCAGCTCGGGTTCGGCGCGTCGACCTTCCGCTTCGCCGGTCCGGTGGGCGATTTCGCCACCGTGGAGCAGCTCGAGGGCAAGCGCCTCGCCACGAGCTACGAGGGCCTGCTCAAGGACTACCTCGCCGAGCGCGGCATCAGCGCCGCAGTGGTGAGGCTCGACGGTGCCGTGGAGTCCTCGGTACGCCTCGGCGTGGCCGACGCGATCGCTGACGTCGTCGAGACCGGCAACACACTCCGTGCCGCGGGGATGGAGATCTTCGGGGACCCCATCCTCCAGAGCGAGGCCGTGCTGATCGGCCGCGCGGGCGTCGGGGCCCCCGCAGGGCTCGACGTGCTCCTGCGGCGCCTGCAGGGCGTCCTCGTGGCACGCCAGTACGTGATGATGGACTACGACATCCGCAAGGACCTCGTCGACGAGGCCGCCGCCCTGACGCCGGGCCTCGAGTCCCCGACGGTCTCGCCGCTGCGCGACTCCGAGTGGGTCGCCGTGCGGTCCATGGTCCGGCGGAACCAGACCAACCGCACCATGGACGAGCTGTACGAACTCGGCGCGCGCGCCATCCTCGTCAGCACCATCCACGCCTGCCGGATCTAGGGGAGCACAGCCATGACCGTTGCCGTCCGCGTCATCCCCTGCCTCGACGTCGACGCCGGGCGCGTCGTCAAGGGCGTCAACTTCGAGGACCTGCGCGACGCCGGTGACCCCGTCGAGCTCGCGCACCGCTACGACCGCGCCGGCGCGGACGAGTTGACCTTCCTCGACGTCACCGCGTCCTCCGGCAACCGCGAGACGACCTTCGACGTGGTCGCCCGAACCGCCGAGGAGGTCTTCATCCCGCTGACCGTGGGCGGAGGCGTGCGCGAGATCTCCGACGTCGACCGCCTCCTGCGCTTCGGTGCGGACAAGGCGTCCATCAACACGGCCGCCGTCGCACGCCCCTCCGTCATCGACGAGATCACGGGCCACTTCGGAGCGCAGGTCCTCGTGCTCTCGCTCGACGCGCGGCGCACCCGGGACGCGAGCACCCCGTCGGGTTTCGAGGTCACCACCTACGGGGGCCGCAAGGGGACCGGGATCGACGCCGTCGCGTGGGCGAAGGAAGCGGCGGACCGTGGTGTCGGCGAGATCCTGCTCAACTCCATCGATGCCGACGGCACCAAGGAGGGTTTCGACCTGGAACTCATCCGCGCCGTCCGTGCCGCCGTCGGGGTGCCGCTGATCGCCTCGGGCGGGGCCGGCAGGCCGGAGCACTTCCCGCCGGCGGTCGAGGCAGGCGCCGACGCGGTCCTCGCGGCGTCCGTCTTCCACTTCGGCCCGGTGGACGCCATCGCGCAGGTCAAGGCCGCCATCCGAGCTGCAGGGTTCCCCGTCCGCTGACGGACCGGACCATCCTCGGCCCCCGGTCAGGGGCGGAGCGGTGGCGGTGTGAAGTCGGTGCCAGGCCGGTGTACTGGTGCGCGCCATGGGTGGGGACTCGCGATCGGAGCGCGGCCCGCAGTCTCTGCGCGGTCGGTGCGCACTCCAGGCGCCGGTGGCCGCAGGAGCCGCGCGGCTTCAGATGCCGACGTCGGCGCTCTCGAGCAGGGCGACCGCGTCCGGCTGACCCTCGAAGGTGACCAGGGCCTGCCGGCGTCGGCCGTGGGCGTGCAGGAGGAGTTCTCCGGGGTCCCCGACGATGGCCACCGAGACCGGTGCGCGCTTGGCCACGTGCCGCGGACCGCCCGGGCGTACCAGCACGATGCCGAGGTCCGCGCCGCGGTACAGGATCGCAGCACGCTTGACGAGTTCCTCCCAGAGCGCCTCCGCGTAGTCCTCGTCGAGTGCGCGCGGAGCCCATCGGGTGCCGGCGCGGCGGACGTCCTCCGTATGGACGAAGTACTCGATCAGGTTGACGCTCTTGTCGATCGGGTTGATGCGCATCGGCGAGAGGGCGGGCGGTCCCGCCAGGAACCGGTTCACCAGCGCTTCGAAACCGGCAGGTGATGCGGCGCGTTCGGCCATGTCCCGCGTCGCACGCTCGGTGAGGGCCGCCAGCCTCGGGACCACCATCCCGACGCCCAGCGCAGGCTTGTGCTCGCGGAGGTAGAGGTGTGCGGCCAGGTCGCGTGTCCGCCAGCCCTCGCACAGGGTCGGTGCGTCGGGGCCGGCTGCCAGCAGCGTCTCGGCCAGGACCTCGCGGGACGGGGTTACGTAGTGCATCACAGCTGAAAGTAGCACGGGGGACACCGGCCGGGGCAGGTGCGCCGCGCCCCGCCGTCGACCGCACTAGAATCACAGGTGATGCCTTCCTCCACCTCCTCCCCGGACAATCCCGCCGCTGCCCCGACCGACGTCGCCGGGGAGGAGCGTCCGCTCCTCGACCCGGCCATCGCCGCGGCGCTGAAGAAGGACGACGCCGGCCTGGTCGCCGCCGTCGTCCAGCAGTACGACACACTCGAGGTGCTGATGCTCGGGTGGATGGACGAGGAGGCGCTGCACCGCACGCTCACGAGCGGCCGTGTGACCTTCTACTCGCGGTCCCGCTCGGAGTACTGGCGCAAGGGTGACACCTCCGGCCACCGGCAGTGGGTCAGGGGCGTCGCGCTGGACTGCGACGGCGATGCCCTGCTCGTCACGGTCGACCAGGAGGGTGCGGCCTGCCACACCGGCACGCGCACCTGCTTCGACGGCCGGGCCTTGCCCGCCGTGACCGCCGGCCGTCCCGATGTGAAAGGACCCTGACGCCATGGAGCAGCTGGGCACGATCCGCCCCACCCTCGAGGAATTCCGCGAGCTGGCCCAGGGCCGCCGTGTGGTCCCCGTGCACCTCAAGGTCCTCGCGGACTCCCACACGCCCATCGGCATCTACCGGAAGCTGGCAGCCGGGCAGCCCGGGACGTTCCTGATGGAGTCCGCGGCCGTGGGCGGAGTGTGGTCGCGCTACTCCTTCATCGGCGCGCGGTCCCGTGCCACGCTGACCACCCGCGACGGCGAGGCGCACTGGCTGGGTGAACCGCCGGCGGGGGTCCCGGTGGGCGGTGACCCCGTCGAGGCCCTGCGCCTCACGGTCGAGGCGCTCCGCACGGAGCGCTTCGAGGAGCTGCCCCCGTTCACGTCCGGCATGGTCGGCTTCGTGGGCTGGGAGGCCGTCCGGCACTGGGAGCGGCTCACCAGCCCGCCCGAGGACGACCTGCTGCTGCCCGAGCTGGCGATGTGCCTCGTCTCCGACCTGGCCATCCACGACAACGCCGAGGGCTCCCTGACCCTCGTGGCGAATGCGATCAACTTCGACGGCACGGACGAGCGCGTCGACGAGGCCTGGCACGACGCCGTCGCGCGGGTCCGCGCGATGCTCGCCACGCTCGTGGCTCCCGCCGAGCTCGCCGTGTCCGTCATGGCACCGGACGCGCCGACAGCCGAGGCGTCCATGGACCGCGTGCGTGAGTCCTGGTTCGAGCCCGACTACCTGAAGGCGATCGAGCGCGGCAAGCGGGCCATCGTGGACGGCGACGTCTTCCAGGTGGTCATCAGCCGCCGCTTCGAGATCGAGTGCGACGCCTCGGCCCTCGACGTCTACCGCATCCTCCGCACCACGAACCCGAGCCCCTACATGTACCTGTTCAGCCTCGAGGACGCCGAGGGGCAGGGCTACTCGATCGTGGGCAGTTCGCCCGAAGCCCTCGTGACGGTCACGGGCGACGAGGTCATCACGCACCCCATCGCCGGTTCCCGCCCCCGCGGGAGGACCACCGAGGAAGACCGCGACCTCGCCGTCGAGCTCCGCGCCGACACTAAGGAGAAGGCGGAGCACCTCATGCTCGTCGACCTCGCGCGCAACGACCTCTCGAAGGTCTGCGTACCGGGCAGCGTCGACGTCACGCAGTTCATGGAGGTCGAGAAGTTCAGCCACATCATGCACCTCGTCTCCACCGTGGTCGGCAGGCTCTCGCCCGCCAGGAGCGCCTACGACGTCCTGGCGGCGACCTTCCCGGCCGGCACGCTCTCCGGCGCACCCAAGCCACGCGCGCTGCGCCTCATCGACGAGGTGGAACCCCACCGGCGGGGCATCTACGGGGGAGTGGTGGGCTACCTGGACTTCGCCGGGGACATGGACATGGCGATCGCCATCCGCTCCGCGCTCCTGCGGAACGGGAAGGCCTATGTGCAGTCCGGCGGCGGGATCGTCGCCGACTCCGTCCTCGAGGCCGAGGCACTCGAGACGGTCAACAAGGCAGCAGCGCCACTGCGCGCGGCACTCACGGCGGCCGGCCTGCGCCCGGCGACGGCGGACGTGCCGTGAGCGCCGCGGAGGGACCGGCACCGCGCCGCTTCGCGCGCCGCGGGATCGTGGTGATGGGGATCGTGGTCCTCGCACTGCTCGCCTTCGGCTCGACGACCCGGACCTGGCTCTCGGTGCGCCTGCCGCAGGATGCCGTCCAGATGCCCGACCTCGCCATCGCGGGCAGCGACGCGGCGACCCCCGTGACGGCGTTCGCGCTCGTGGCGCTGGCTGCGGCCCTCGCCGTCTCGATCGCCGGCCGGGTGGCGCGCTGGATCATCGCCGTCATCCTCGTGCTGTCCGGCGTCGGGATCGCGCTGTCCAGCGCATCCGTGGCCCTCGATCCCGCCGGAGCGGCAGAGCCGGCCATCGGCACCGCCATCGGCGTCAGCGGCCTGACCGGAGCCGAGGCGAGCGCGACCGGCATGCCCTGGCTCGCCGTCGTGGCCGGGATCCTGCTGGCACTCGCCGCCGCCTGGGTGGTCCTGGCGGGCCGAACCTGGGGGGTGAACCGGCGGTACGACGCCGGCGCGTCCCGGGTCGGGCGGACTCCTGGAGGCGGCCTCCGACCCGGCGCGCCGGCCCCGTCCACCGGTGACGTCGCCCCCGGCGCCGTCTCCGACGACGCCGCGCGGACGGCTGGGCCGGGCGTGTCGACCCCGCCCACCTCGCCTACCCCGTCGGTGGCCACGGCGGAGCAGAATGCAGGGCGCGGCGCCGGTTCCGGCAGTTCCGGCAGTTCCGGCAGTTCCGGCAGTTCCGGCAGTGCTGTGTCCGACGGCTCCGGCAGCGGCACCGAGGACGCTCCGCCGGTACCGGGCACCGGCCCGGTTGAGGCCCCCGGCTCCGCCCGCACGCCGACAGGGCGCACCAGCTCCCACGCGGACGAGATCGACAGCTGGGACGAGCTCTCGCGCGGCAACGATCCGACGCGCTGACCTCTTCCCCGGCCACGCCTCCCGGAGCCGCCGTCCACCGGCTCCACCACCATCCACGTTCCGCCGGGTCACGCCATCAATGGCAGAATGGAACGGAACCCGTTCGAAGGAGATTTCCATGGCATCCGAGACCCGCACCTCCGCTACCCGCAACACCCCCGCGAACCACGCCCAGATGGGCGACGAGACGATCGGTCACGGCAACAGCCCCGCGGCGTGGACCTGCGTGTTCATCATGCTGGCCGGAGCCGCACTCGCCTCCTTCGCCTACATCCTCGCCAGCACCGAGGGCAATCACGATTTCGGCACGCTGCTCTTCTGGGTCGGCATCGGCATCATGTTCGTCGGCCTGATCGTCGGCTTCATCATGCGCAGGATCGGCTACGGCGTGGGCGGATCGAAGCTCAAGAACAACGGCCACTAGATGACGGTCCTCGACGACATCATCGTCGGCGTCCGCGAGGACCTCGCGGAGCGTCGCCGTAGCCTTCCCCTCGAGGACGTGCGGGCCGCAGCGCTCGCCGCACCCGCTCCGCTCGACGCCTTCGAGGCGCTCGGGGCAGGCCGGGGCGATGCCCTGGCGGTCATCGCCGAGGTGAAGCGGAGCAGCCCGTCCAAGGGTGCCCTGGCTGACATCGCCGATCCGGCGGCCCTCGCCGCGTCCTACGAACAGGGCGGTGCCGCCGTCATCTCCGTGCTGACGGAGCAGCGGCGTTTCGGTGGATCGCTCGCCGACCTCGACGCCGTCCGCGCCGCCGTGGGCCTCCCCGTGCTCCGCAAGGACTTCACGGTGGACGAGTACCAGATCTGGGAGGCCCGCGCCCACGGAGCCGACGTCGTCCTCCTGATCGTCGCGGCCCTCTCCGACGAGGAGCTCACCTCGTTCCTGGCCCTGACGCACCGGCTCGGGATGAACGCGATCGTGGAGACGCACACGGCGGAGGAGGTGCGGCGTGCCGCGGCCGCGGAGGCCCGCATCATCGGCGTGAACGTCCGGAACCTCAAGACGCTCGACATCGACCGCGGGGTCTTCGCGGAACTCGCGCACCTCGTCCCCGCCGGCGCGGTCGTCATCGCCGAGTCGGGCGTGCGGGACGCCGCCGATGTCGCCGACTACGCAGGACACGGCGCGCACGCCGTCCTGGTGGGGGAGGCACTCGTCCGGCACAACGATCCGGCCGCCACGATCGACGCGTTCAAGGAGTCAGGCCGCACGGCCTTGCAGGACAGGGCCGCAGCGCACACCTGACCGACGCCGGGATCCGCGGCCGGCCGGGCACACGGGCAGGCCCGGAATCCGGCGCCGACGCGGCCGGCAGTTCAGCCGGCAGCAGTACAGCGAGCACGAAACAGGGGCCGGCCATCGCCGGTCCGAGACGGACCCGGACGGCAGAGCCACCCGGGTCAGGACCAACAGGACGGGACAGCTGAAGTCATGACCGACACGCACCAGGACACGGGCAACCCCGGAGCCGGCGACGGAGCAGCGGACGCCATCGACGCGGGGACGGCCGAGGCCTTCCTCAGCCACGACCAGAGCCTCCGCCACGCTCCCGGCCCCTACTTCGGCGCCTACGGCGGACGCTGGATGCCGGAATCACTGATCGCCGCGCTCGACGAACTGCAGGACACGTTCGATAAGGCCAAGGCCGACCCCGAGTTCACCGCGCAGGTCGCCGACCTGAACCGGAACTACGCCGGCAGGCCGTCGCTCCTCACCGAGGCGCAGCGCTTCGCCGAGCACTGCGGAGGCGTCCGCGTGTTCCTCAAGCGCGAGGACCTGAACCACACCGGCTCGCACAAGATCAACAACGTGCTGGGCCAGGCCCTGATCGCCAAGCGCATGGGCAAGACCCGCGTGATCGCGGAGACCGGCGCCGGCCAGCACGGCGTCGCGAGCGCCACCGCGGCGGCCCTGCTCGGCCTCGAATGCGTCGTCTACATGGGCGCCGAGGACACGCGGCGCCAGGCCCTCAATGTCGCCCGCATGCAGCTGCTCGGGGCGACGGTCATCCCCGTCACCAACGGTTCGCAGACGTTGAAGGACGCCATCAACGACGCCCTCCGCGACTGGGTGGCCAACGTCGAGACCACGCACTACCTCCTCGGGACGGCAGCCGGAGCGCACCCGTTCCCCGCGATGGTGCGCTACTTCCACGAGGTCATCGGGGAGGAGGCGCGCGAGCAGATCCTCGACCAGGCCGGCAGGCTCCCCGACGCGATCTGCGCCTGCGTCGGTGGCGGGTCGAACGCCATCGGCATGTTCCACGGCTTCCTCGACGACCGCGACGTCGCACTCTACGGCTTCGAGGCGGGCGGCGACGGCGTCGAGACCGGCCGCCACGCGGCCACCATCACCCTGGGACGCCCCGGCGTCCTGCACGGCGCGCGGTCCTACCTCATGCAGGACGAGGACGGCCAGACGATGGAGTCCCACTCCATCTCCGCGGGCCTCGACTACCCCGGCGTCGGACCGGAGCACGCGTACCTCGCCGACATCGGACGGGCGCACTACGAACCCATCACCGACGCGGAGGCCATGGAGGCGTTCCGCCTCCTCAGCCAGACCGAGGGCATCATCCCCGCCATCGAGACGGCGCACGCCCTCGCCGGTGCCATGAAGGTGGGTCGGCGCCTCGCTGCGGACCTCGGGCCGGGGGAGCAGGCGTCGGACAAGATCGTCGTCGTGAACCTCTCCGGTCGCGGGGACAAGGACTTGGCGACCGCCGCGGGCTATTTCGACCTGCTGCCGGACGACAGCGCCGAGCAGGAGATCGCCCAGGAGGGTGAACAACTGTGATGACGCATTCGACCGGACCGACGCCTCCCGTGGACGTCCCTGATCCCGCTCGCTCCGCGGCCGGATCGGCCGCCGGCGGTTCCAAGGCCGCCGCCGCGATCGAGAAGGCGCGCAGCGAGGGCCGCGCAGCACTCATCGGCTACCTGCCCGCAGGGTTCCCCGATGTCCAGACCACCATCGACGCCGGCATCGCCATGGCCCAGAACGGCGTGGACCTCATCGAGATCGGCATCCCCTACTCGGATCCCGTCATGGACGGCCACGTCATCCAGGAAGCGACCGTCGAGGCTCTCGCCAACGGCTTCACCGTGCCCCGGATCTTCGACGTCGTCGAGGGCATCACCCGCAGCACGGACGCCGCCGTCCTGGTCATGACCTATTGGAACCCCGTCATGCGGATGGGAGTCCGTGCGTTCGCCGAGCGCCTCGCCGCAGCAGGCGGCGCCGGACTCATCACGCCGGACCTCATTCCCGACGAGGCCTCCGAGTGGCTCGAGGCATCCGAGGAATTCGGCCTCGACCGCGTCTTCCTGGTCGCCCCCTCCACGTCTCCGCAGCGCATGCAGGACACCGTCGACGCGAGCCGCGGCTTCGTCTACGCCGTGTCCGTCATGGGCGTGACCGGCGCCCGTACCTCGGTCGGCGCCGCCGCCCGCGCCGTGGTGGATGCCGCCCATGCTGCCGGCGCGGAGCGTGCCTGCGTGGGCCTCGGTGTCTCGACCTCGGCCCAGGTGCGCGAGATCGGTGCCTATGCGGACGGCGTCATCGTCGGTACGGCCCTCGTCGCCGCACTGCGCGACGGCGGCGTGGAAGCCGTCGCCGAACTCACCCGGGAGCTCAGCACCGGCACGTCGAAGGCCCCGGCATGATCGGCGGCGGCCTCGCGGCCTCGATCCCGAGCCCACCCGCAGCCTGGGCCAGTTTCGACCTCGGACCGCTGACCATCCATGCCTACGCGCTGTGCATCCTCGCCGGCATCATCCTGGCGCTCATCCTGACGCAGAGGCGCTTCGTGTCGTTCGGCGGCTCCGCCGACACCGTGTGGGACATCGCGATCTGGGCCATCCCCTTCGGTATCATCGGCGGCCGGCTCTATCACGTGTTCTCCTCGCCCGACGCCTACTTCGGGCCCGAGGGGGACCTCGCCCGGATCCCGCAGATCTGGCAGGGCGGCCTCGGGATCTGGGGTGCGATCGCACTCGGCGCCGTGGGAGCGTGGATCGGTGCCCGACGCGCAGGAGTGAGGCTCTCGGCCTTCGCCGATGCGGCAGCCCCGGGCGTCCTCCTCGCGCAGGCCGTCGGCCGCCTGGGCAACTGGTTCAACCAGGAACTCTTCGGTGCGCCCACCACCCTTCCGTGGGGCCTCGAGATCGACGCCGACAACGCGAACTTCCCGCTCGACCAGGAACCGGGCACCCTGTTCCACCCGACGTTCCTCTACGAGCTCGTGTGGAACCTCGCAGGCGTCGCGCTCCTGCTCCTGCTCGCGCGGCGTTTCCGGCTCCGCGGCGGGCGCATGTTCTGGCTCTACGCCGCGTACTACACGCTCGGACGCGTCTGGATCGAGACGCTGCGCATCGACGACGCCGAGATGGTCGCCCTGTTCGGCGTGACGCAGCGGCTCAACGTCTGGACGAGCAGCGCCGTGTTCCTCGTGTCGCTCGCCGTGCTCGTGTTCCTCGCGGTCAAGCGCCGTCCCGCCGACGACCCGTCCGTGTATCTCCCCGGTCGCGAGCCCGAGCCGCAGGACGGCACCGGGCTGCAGGACGGTACCGTGCCCGGCGCTACGGCCGGTGGCACGGCCAAGACCGCAGGAACAGACGATCCGGGGGCCGGATCGAACGCTGCCGACACGGGCAAGGCCGGTGCCGAGGCACAGGCCGCCGACGCGGTGAAGGCCGCCGCCACAGGGAAGGCTGCCGACACGGGCATGGCCGATGGCACGGGCAAGGCCGGTGGAGCGGCGAAGGCCGATGCACCTGCGGCATCCGAGGCCGGGACTCGGCGTGTCGCAGCGGCGGGTCCCGTCCCAGGAGGCGACGGCACGGGACCGGCTGAGGCTCCTGTGGCAGGCCGGTCGGGTGCGTCCGATAACGCTTCAGCCACAGGTGCCCACGCAGCGGACACCGGGCTGGGCACGCGGAACGATCGTGGTAACCTTTCCGAAACAAACGGCGCCTGAGTACCGTTCCAGGACTCCGCGCAAGCGGGGCCGCGGTCTCCGGCTCCCGATAGCAGTCCCCGGGCCACCGCCCCTAAAGGACGCAACACCACACAGTTGTGGACTCCAGGTGCGACGGCCGGATCACCTTCCTGCCCGCACCGACACCGTCCCCAGCCGGCGCAGGACCACTTCTGCGACTGCCCGCCAAGAGCGCCGGGCAACGTCGGCCGGACGATGTGCACGAGATCGATAGACGGTGCCCGCTTCCAGACAGCGGTGCCCCCGGGGCCAGGGCTGTCCCCTCCCGACGCTCCATCATGGGGGAAGGATCCTTTCTATGACTGCTTTGACGCCAGGAAAGTCGACCGGGACGGACTCCGGAACGACACCATCCACGGCTGCGACCGTGCAATCCCCCTTCACGCGGTTCGCCTCCCTGCCGGAGGCGACCGGGCTCTACAACCCGGAGAACGAGAAGGACGCGTGCGGCCTCGCCGTGATCGCGACCCTGCGGGGTGAGCCCGGCCACGACATCGTCGACGCCGCCCTGACAGCGCTGCGCAACCTCGAGCACAGAGGTGCCGTGGGCGCGGACGAGGGCACCGGGGACGGTGCGGGCCTGCTGACCCAGGTCCCCGACGAGTTCTTCCGCGCCGTCGTCGACTTCCCGCTGCCGCCCGCCGGCTCCTACGTCGTCGGCACCGCGTTCCTGCCGGCCGAGGCGAAGGAGGAGGAGACGGCGCGTGCCGGGCTGGAGTCCATCGCCGAGTCCGAAGGTCTCGAGGTGCTCGGCTGGCGGGTCGTCCCCGTCGTCGCCGACCTCGTGGGTGCGATGGCCCGTGCCTGCATGCCGCACTTCGTGCAGCTCTTCCTGGCCCCGGCGGACGGCAGCACGGCCGATCTCGACGGACGCGCGTTCCGGGTGCGGAAGCGTGCCCAGAACAAGTACGGCGTCTACTTCCCCTCGCTGTCCTCGAAGACCATCGTCTACAAGGGCATGCTCACCACGGCGCAGCTCGAGCCCTTTTACCCGGATCTGTCCGACGAGCGTTTCAAGACGCGCCTCGGCATCGTGCACTCCCGGTTCTCCACCAACACCTTCCCGTCCTGGCCGCTCGCGCAGCCCTTCCGGACCATCGCCCACAACGGCGAGATCAACACGGTCAAGGGCAACCGCAACTGGATGCGTGCCCGGCAGTCGCAGCTGTCCAACCCGCTGCTCGGGGACTCGCCGGAGGAGCTGTACCCGATCTGCACCCCGGGCGCCTCGGACTCGGCGTCGTTCGACGAGGTCGCGGAGCTGCTGACGCTCTCGGGCCGCCCGATCACGCACTCGATCATGATGATGATCCCGGAGGCGTGGGAGAACCACGCCACCATGGACCCCGCCCGCCGCGCGTTCTACCAGTACCACTCCATGCTCATGGAGCCCTGGGACGGACCGGCGGCCGTGTCCTTCACCGACGGCCGCCTCGTCGGTGCCGTGCTGGACCGCAACGGACTGCGCCCCGCCCGCTACTGGGTGACCGAGGACGGCCTCGTCATCCTCGCCTCCGAGGTGGGTGTTCTCGACGTCGAGCCCTCCCGCGTGGTCCGCAAGGGCCGTGTCTCGCCGGGCAAGATGTTCCTCGTCGACACGGAGGAAGGCCGCCTGATCGAGGACCAGGAGATCAAGGCCGAGGTCGCCGCCGCCAACCCGTGGGGTGAGTGGGTCAAGGAGAACCTGATCCAGCTCGAGGACCTCCCGGAGCGCGAGCACGTCATCCACACCAAGGCGTCGATCAACCGCCGCCAGCGCACCTTCGGGTACACGCAGGAGGAACTGCGCATCCTGCTCGGCCCCATGGCCAAGAACGGCGCCGAGCCGCTCGGAGCCATGGGCTCGGACACCCCGATCGCGGTGCTGTCCAAGCGTCCGCGCCTCCTGTTCGACTACTTCGTGCAGTCCTTCGCGCAGGTGACCAACCCGCCGCTGGACTCGATCCGCGAGGAACTCGTGACCTCGATGGGCGTCACCATCGGACCGGACGGCAACCTGCTCTCCACCGGGCAGGTGCGATCCAAGCAGATCGCCCTGAAGTTCCCCGTCATCACCAACGACGAGCTGGCGAAGATCGCCAACCTCGAGACCGACGACGGCGACCGGCTCACGGTCCGGGTGCGCGGCCTGTACCGGCACGACGGCGGCGAGGCCGCCCTGCGGGCACGCCTCGCGGAGATCTGCGAGCAGGTGTCCAGCGCGCTGAACCGCGGCGTCGAGTACGTGGTGCTGTCCGACCGCGACTCGAACGCACAGTGGGCCCCCATCCCGTCCCTGCTCCTGACCAGCGCCGTGCACCACCACCTCCTCAAGAGCGCCAACCGCACCAAGACCTCGCTCGTGGTCGAGGCCGGCGACGTGCGCGAGGTCCACCACGTGGCGGTGCTCATCGGCTACGGAGCCTCCGCGGTCAACCCCTACCTGGCCATGGAGAGCTGTGAGGAACTCGTCCGCAACGGCGACATCACCGGCGTCACGGCCGAAGCCGCCGTCGCGCACCTCATCAAGGGCCTCGGCAAGGGTGTCCTGAAGATCATGTCCAAGATGGGCATCTCGACGGTCAGCTCCTACTGCGGTGCCCAGACCTTCGAGGCGCTCGGGCTGTCGCAGGAGCTCGTCGACGAATACTTCCACGGCACGCAGACCCAGCTCGGCGGCGTCGGGCTGGACGTCGTCGCGGCCGAGACCGCCGCTCGCCATGAGAGCGCGTACCCGCAGGACGGCATCGAGGATCCCCATCGCGGCCTCGACAACGGCGGCGAGTACCAGTGGCGCCGCGAGGGACCGCCGCACCTCTTCAACCCCGAGACCGTCTTCCGGCTGCAGCACGCCACGCGCGAGCGCCGCTACGACATCTTCAAGGCGTACACCCAGGGCGTGGACGACCAGTCGCGGGACCTGATGACGCTCCGCGGGCTGCTCAGGCTGCGCGGTGACGCACGCGAACCCATCGGCATCGACGAGGTCGAGCCGGTCTCGTCCATCGTCAAGCGTTTCTCCACGGGCGCGATGAGCTACGGCTCCATCTCGAAGGAAGCCCACGAGACGCTCGCCATCGCGATGAACCGCCTCGGCGCGAAGTCCAACACGGGTGAGGGCGGCGAGGACGTCGAGCGCCTGCTCGATCCCGAGCGTCGGTCGGCCATCAAGCAGGTCGCCTCGGGCCGGTTCGGCGTCACGAGCCTGTACCTGACGAACGCCGACGACATCCAGATCAAGATGGCCCAGGGAGCCAAGCCCGGCGAGGGCGGCCAGCTCATGAGCCAGAAGGTGTACCCCTGGATCGCGCGCACCCGGCACTCCACCCCGGGCGTCGCGCTCATCTCGCCGCCGCCGCACCACGACATCTACTCCATCGAGGACCTGGCACAGCTCATCTACGACCTCAAGAGGTCCAACCCGAGCGCACGGGTCCACGTGAAGCTGGTCTCCGAGGTGGGTATCGGCACGGTCGCCGCGGGTGTCACGAAGGCCAAGGCCGACGTCGTCCTCGTGTCAGGCCACGACGGCGGGACCGGCGCGAGCCCGCTCAATTCGCTCAAGCACGCGGGCATCCCGTGGGAGCTCGGGCTCGCCGAGACGCAGCAGACCCTCATGCTCAACGGGCTGCGCGACCGCGTGGTGGTGCAGGTGGACGGCCAGCTCAAGACCGGGCGCGACGTCGTCATCGCCGCACTGCTCGGTGGTGAGGAGTTCGGCTTCGCCACGGCACCGCTCGTGGTGTCGGGTTGCATCATGATGCGCGTCTGCCACCTCGACACGTGTCCCGTCGGCGTGGCCACGCAGAACCCGGAGCTGCGCAGCCGTTTCACGGGCAAGCCCGAGTTCGTGGTCAACTTCTTCGAGTTCATCGCCGAGGAGGTCCGCGAGATCCTCGCCGAGCTCGGCTTCCGGTCGCTCGAGGAGGCCATCGGCCACAGCGAGCTGCTCGACGCCCGCGAGGCGATCGAGCACTGGAAGGCCGACGGCCTAGACCTGGACCCGATCCTGCGGGGCAACGAGTCCGACTCCGGCGAGCCGATGCGGAACATGCTCCCGCAGAACCACGAGCTGGATCAGCACTTCGACAACAAGCTCATCGAGATGAGTGCCGACGCACTGCACCACCGCTCGCCGGTACGCATCTCCGTCGACGTCGTCAACACGGACCGGTCGGTGGGCACCATGCTCGGTCACGAGGTCACCCGGACCTTCGGACTGGACACGCTGGCCACCGACACCATCGACGTCACCCTCACGGGACAGGCGGGGCAGTCGCTCGGCGCGTTCCTGCCCGCCGGGATCACGCTGCGGCTGCTCGGCGACTCGAACGACTACGTCGGCAAGGGACTGTCCGGCGGCCGCATCATCGTGCGCCCGGACCGCTCCAACGTGTTCCGCGCGGACCACAACGTGATCGCCGGCAACGTCATCGGCTACGGTGCCACGAGTGGCGAGATGTTTCTGCGCGGCCAGGTGGGGGAGCGGTTCCTCGTCCGGAACTCCGGGGCGACGGCGGTGGCCGAGGGGATCGGCGACCACGGCTGCGAGTACATGACGGGCGGCCAGGCCCTGATCCTCGGCCGCACGGGCCGCAACTTCGGTGCGGGCATGTCGGGTGGCACGGCCTACGTGCTGGACCTCGACCGCGCGCGCGTCAACAAGCAGAGCCTCGAGAACGGCGAGCTCCTGCTCGTCGGGCTGGACGCCGAGGACGTCGAGATCGTGCGGCGGCTGCTCATCCAGCACGTCGAGGAGACCGAGTCGAACCTGGCCGAGAGCCTGCTGGCGTCCTTCGAGGACACCGTCCCCCGATTCACCAAGGTCCTGCCGCGCGACTACGCCGCGGTACTGGACGCCCGCGCCACCGCCGTCGAGCAGGGCCTCGACCCTGACGGCGAAGAGGCGTGGACAAAGATCCTGGAGGTAACCGGTGGCTGACCCACGCGGATTCATGAAGGTGCGCGAGCGCCAGACCCAGCCACGCCGGCCCGTTCCGGTGCGGATCATGGACTGGAAGGAAGTGTACGAGGCGCAGGAGAAGGGCGTCCTCAAGAGCCAGGCGGGCCGCTGCATGGACTGCGGCATCCCGTTCTGCCACCAGGGCTGCCCGCTCGGCAACCTGATCCCGGAGTGGAACGACCTGACGTTCCGCGACAAGGGACGTGAGGCGATCGATCGCCTGCACGCCACGAACAACTTCCCCGAGTTCACCGGCCGGCTCTGCCCCGCACCGTGCGAGTCCTCGTGCGTGCTCGGCATCAACCAGCCGCCCGTGACCATCAAGCAGGTCGAGGTGTCCATCGCGGACCTGGCCTTCGACGAGGGCTGGGTGGAACCGCATCCGCCGGAGCGCCTGACCGACCGCACCATCGCCGTCGTCGGTTCGGGACCTGCGGGGCTCGCCGCCGCGCAGCAGCTGACGCGGGCGGGCCACACGGTGGCCGTCTACGAGCGCGACGACCGCATCGGCGGCCTGCTCCGCTACGGCATCCCCGACTTCAAGATGGAGAAGATTCACCTCGAGCGCCGCCTCGACCAGATGAAGGCCGAGGGCACGCGCTTCCGGACCGGCGTCGACGTCGGCAAGGACATCAGCTGGGGCCAGCTGAAGCGGCGGTACGACGCCGTCGTCGTCGCCACCGGTGCCACCGTGCCGCGCGACCTCCCCATCCCGGGCCGGGACCTCGAGGGCGTCCACTTCGCCATGGACTACCTGGTACAGGCCAACCGCGTCGTCGCCGGCGAGGCGATCGAGGACCAGATCCATGCGGAGGGCAAGCACGTCGTCATCCTCGGCGGCGGCGACACCGGTGCCGACTGCCTGGGCACGGCCCACCGGCAGCACGCGGCATCGGTCACCACGCTCGCCATCGGCCAGCAGCCGCCCACCGAGCGCCGCCCGGACCAGCCCTGGCCCACCTTCCCCACGCTGTTCGACATCGCGAGCGCCCACGAGGAAGGCGGCGAGCGGCGCTACCTGGCCTCCACCGTCGAGTTCGTCGGCGACAACGGCGTACTGCGCGGCATCAAGGTCGCCGAGACGGAGTTCGTGAACGGCCGACGGGTGCCTAAGGAGGGCACGGAGCGCGAGATCCCCGCGGACCTCGTCTTCCTCTCCCTGGGCTTCACGGGGGCCGAGCCCGCCGGCATCACGGAGCAGGTCCAGGCCGAGTTCGACGACCGCGGGAACGTGGCACGGGACGGCTACTACATGACGAACACGCCGGGGGTCTTCTCGGCGGGCGACGCCGGCCGCGGCCAGTCGCTGATCGTCTGGGCCATCGCGGAAGGCCGCGCCTGCGCTGCCGCCGTGGACCAGTGGCTCATGGGTTCCACCAAGCTCCCCGCGCCCGTGGCGCCGACCGACCGCTCGATCGCCGTGCTCTGACCGGCTCCGCACAGAATCCCCACGACCCAAACACGACTAGGCTAGGTTTATGAGACGCGCAAAAATCGTTGCAACATTCGGCCCCGCAATCGCCAGCTATGAGAACACCCTCGCGGTGCTCGAGGCGGGCGTCGACGTAGCCCGGATGAACATGAGCCACGGCGACTACGCCGTGCACAGCAGCACCTACGAGAACGTGCGCCGCGCGTCCGAGGAACTCGGCAAGCCCGTCGGCATCTTCGCGGACCTCCAAGGTCCCAAGATCCGCCTCGGCCGGTTCGCCGACGGCCCCCACGCCCTCACCCCCGGGGACGTCTTCACCATCACCGTCGAGGACGTCGAAGGCACGCAGGACATCTGCTCCACCACGTTCAAGGGACTGCCCCAGGACGTCAACGTGGGCGACATGCTCCTGATCGACGACGGCAAGGTCTCGCTCCGCGCCACCGCGGTCGACGACGTCAAGGTCACCACCGAGGTCGTCGTGGGCGGCATGGTGTCGAACAACAAGGGCATCAACCTGCCCGGTGTCGCCGTCAACGTCCCCGCCCTCAGCGACAAGGACGAGGAGGACCTCCGCTGGGCCATCCAGATCGGCGTCGACATGGTGGCGCTGTCCTTCGTGCGCGACGCCGGTGACGTGAAGCGCGTGCACGAGATCATGGACGAGGAAGGCCGCAGGGTCCCCGTCATCGCGAAGATCGAGAAGCCGCAGGCCGTCGACGCCCTCGAGGAGATCATCGACGCCTTCGACGCCATCATGGTGGCCCGCGGCGATCTCGGCGTCGAGCTTCCCCTGCAGGACGTCCCGATCGTCCAGAAGCGCGCCGTCGAGCTGGCCCGCCGCTGGGCCAAGCCGGTCATCGTCGCCACGCAGGTGCTCGAATCCATGATCGACAACCCCCGCCCCACGCGCGCCGAGGCGTCGGACTGCGCCAACGCCGTCCTCGACGGTGCTGACGCCGTGATGCTCTCGGGCGAGACGAGCGTCGGCAAGTACCCGATCGAGACCGTCCGCACCATGGCGGACATCATCGAGTCCACCGAGCGCCACGGCCTCGAGCGCGTCCCGCCGCTGGGCAGCAGGCCGAAGACCCGCGGTGGTGCGATCACCCGTGCCGCCGTCGAGATCTCGGACCAGCTCGACGCCAAGTACATCTGCACCTTCACGCAGTCCGGTGACTCCGCCCGACGCCTCTCGCGCCTCCGCCCGAAGAAGCCGGTCTTCGCGTTCACCCCGGTGCAGTCGACGCTCAACACGATGTCGCTCATCTGGGGTATCCAGCCCAAGCTCGTCGAGTTCGTGGAGCACACCGACCAGATGACCTCGCAGGTGGACCGTGTCCTCTTCGAGCAGGGCCTCGTCGAGGTCGACGACCTCGTGGTCATCGCCGCCGGTTCCCCTCCCGGACAGGCCGGGTCGACCAACTCGATCAAGGTCCACCGTGTCGGCGACATCACCGACGCCGGCCAGCTTCCCGACAGCCACACGTCCTACATCAAGGAGGACGTGGGCCCCTGGCCCACCAAGAAGAAGTAGGCCGACCCACCGGTCAGACGCGAAGAGCCCCATCCGTGAGGATGGGGCTCTTCGCGTCTGCGGACCGGAAGGTCCTCGGCCAGGGGTCAGTTGACCTGGTTGATGATCGTCTCGGCGACCTCGCGCATGCTGAGGCGGCGGTCCATGGACGTCTTCTGGATCCAGCGGAAGGCCTCGGGTTCGGTGAGGCCCATCTTGGTGGTCAGCAGGCTCTTGGCACGCTCCACCAGCTTGCGGGTGGCGAACTGCTCCTGGAGGTCGGACACCTCTGCCTCGAGGGCCTTGATCTCCTCGTGGCGCGACATGGCGATCTCGATGGCGGGGATGAGGTCGGCCGGTGTGAAGGGCTTGACCACGTAGGCCATTGCACCGGCGTCGCGGGCGCGCTCGATGAGTTCCTTCTGGCTGAAGGCCGTCAGCAGGACCACCGGCGCGATGCGTGCCTTGACGATCTGTTCCGCGGCGGTGATGCCATCCATGACGGGCATCTTCACGTCCATGAGGACGAGATCCGGCTTGTGCTCCTCGGCAAGGGCCACGGCCTTCTCGCCGTTGTCGGCCTCCGCGACGACCTCGTACCCTTCCCCACGCAGGATCTCGATGATGTCGAGTCGGATGAGCGTCTCGTCCTCGGCCACGATGACCCGGCGTGCGGGTCCGGCGGGCGTGGATTCGGTGGGTTCAGACACTGTTGCTCCTTGATGATGTGGCGTTCCGATGGGCCCGGAGAGGGCATGCTCCCGTTCCCGGAAACAGCCTATCGGCATGTAGAGTGGATTCGCGCACCGGAGGCGAATGAAGTCCCTGTACCTCCGCCCCGCCCGGGCGCGAACGGCCCGAATGGCGGAATTGGCAGACGCGCTGCACTCAAAATGCAGTATCGAGAGGTGTGTGGGTTCGAGTCCCACTTCGGGCACCGGTCTTCAGCAAGTCCGGGGACGTCACTGCTCGGTCGCGGGCCGCTGCCGCTGCCGTTTCGTGGACGACCGTCGTTCCTTGGCAGCCAGTCGCCGGCGGACCGAGCCCCTGGTGGGTCTCGTCGCCCGGCGGGCTGCCGGCTCGGGTGCGAGCGCCTCTGCCACCTTAGCGGCGAGTTTGGCCAGGGCGATCTCGCGATTGCGCAGCTGTGACCGGCGCTCCGAGGCCGTCACAGTGATCACCCCGGACACGAGACGGGGTCCGAGACGCGTGAGCAGTATCTGGCGCTGGCTGTCCGAGAGCGCCGCCGAGCGCGCGACATCCCACGAGAGTTCCGTGCGGCTGTCCGAGGTATTGACGTGCTGGCCCCCCGGCCCGGACGAACGCGAGAACCGCCAGCCCAGTTCCGATGCGGGAATCGTGAGTGCGGGTGTCACCTCGAGATCCATGTACCCAGCGTCGCACGGTCAGGAGCAGGGAAGTCCCGCTCGAAGGTGCCGGGGGTAGATTGGGTCCATGGCCAGCGAAGCGATGATCCTCGATGTCGACGGTCCGGACGGTTCGCGGGCCGTCCGCCTGTCCAGCCCGTCCCGTGTGCTCTGGCCGCAGGCCGGGCTGACCAAGCTGGACCTCGCGCGCTATCTCGTCGCCGTCGCGCCTGCCTTCCTGCGCGCCAACGGCGGACGCCCGGTCTCCCTGCAGCGCTTCGGCGGCGACGTGGACGGCGAGTACTTCTTCAGCAAGAATCCGCCGAAGGGTGCGCCGGACTACGTGCGGAGTGTGACGGTGGTCTATCCCAGTGGCCGTGCACACCCTCAGCTCGTCCTCGACGAGCCGGCGTCCGCCGTGTGGGCCGCGCAGATGAACACCGTGGTCTTCCATCCGTGGGCGTCCCGCGCGGATGCCCCCGACCTGCCGGACGAATTGCGGATCGACCTCGACCCGCAGCCCGGGACGACGTTCGCCGACGTGGTGGCGGCCGCCCACGAACTCCGGGCCGTCCTGCGGGAGGCGGGACTGACCTGCTTCGTGAAGACCTCGGGGAACCGCGGGCTCCACGTCTTCGCGCCGATCGAGCCGACCCACGAGTTCCTCGAGGTCCGCCGGGCCCTGATCGCCGCCGCACGGGAACTCGAGCGGCGCATGCCGGACCGGGTGACGACGGCCTGGTGGAAGGAGGAACGCGGTGCCCGCATCTTCGTGGACTACAACCAGGCGAACCGCGACCGCACCATGGCCGGCGCGTACAGCCCGCGCGCCCTGCCCCACGCCCCCGTGTCGTGCCCACTCAGCTGGGACGAACTGACCGGCGTCGACCCGGCAGCCTTCACCATCACGACCGTGCCCCAGAGGCTGGCGACGACCGGCGACCCCTGGGAGGGGCTGCATGCCGATCCGGGCAGCATCGACGTCCTCCGCGAATGGTGGGACCGCGACGTCGAGGCGGGACTGGGCGAGCTGCCGTTCCCGCCGGACTTCCCGAAGATGCCAGGGGAACCTCTGCGCGTGCAGCCCAGCCGCGCACGAAACCGCGCCTGAGCCGCCCTGTCAACGAAAGGCAGGACGAGCGGTTCCCGGCGCAAGCTCCTGCCCGCGCTGGTAGAACGGGAGGGAACGTTGCCGCGCCCGGCAGGAGCCGGGCCTGACTCCGGCCGCTGCCCGGCCATCGGGAGACCCATGAAGAAGACCGTGCTGTTCTCGACCCTCCTGCTCATCCTGGTCACCGGGTGCGGCGGAAATCCCGCCACGGATGCCGAGCCTCCCGGTCCCACGCCCGACCCCGCCGAGACGGCGACCGAGCAGGCCGCAGCGCCATCGGATGCGCCGTCCGTCGAGGGCCTCGCAGATGCCAACAGCGGTACGTTCTCGTTCCTGATCGATGAGGCAAGGGGCGACGTCGTCCTGCCGGCCGAGGCGCCCGAGGATGTCGAGGCGGTGCGCGAGGAGCTGGGCCAGGAGGCGGTGACCTATTCACTGGTGACCGTGCAGAATCCCGAAGGGGGAGTGACCCTCGACCTGGAGACCATCACCGTCTCCACTCCGGAAGGCCAGGACCTCGAGCTCAGGCCGGCAGCGACCGTCCTCGAGGAATGGGGTGCGGCAGCGAACGGCGGGGAGTCCTCCCCGGAGGTCGTCGACCTGGTGGAGCAGTACAGCGGGGGAGCGTTGCCCGGGGAGACGAGCGAACTGCTCATGATCGGGGCGTTCCCCGACGTGCCGGAGACCGTCCAGCGCGTTCTGGTCCAGCCGACGGGCGGGGCCGACCCGGTGGAGGCGACCGTCCGTCCGGAGTCCTGAGCCGGTTCGCACGACCGGCCGGACACCGCTGCGGAGTAAACTCAGGCTATGCCGAGCAAGGAGCACACCCGCACTGCTGTGGTCATCGAAGACGACGATGACGTCCGCGATCTGCTGCACACCGTACTGACCGGCGCGGGCTTCCGTGTGCACACCGCGCCGGCCGGTCTCGCCGGTGTCGAGATGGTCCGCCGCCTCATGCCGGACGTGGTGACGCTCGACGTCGGCCTGCCGGACATCGACGGCTTCGAAGTGGCGGAGCGGATCCGCAGGTTCTCGACGACCTTCATCGTCATGCTCACGGCGCGCGCCCATCCGTCGGACGAGAAACGGGGCTTCGAGGCCGGCGCCGACCGCTATCTCCGCAAGCCGTTCCGTCCGGCGGAGCTGCGCCGGCACATCCAGGAAGGCATGGCGGCGGCGGACGCCTGATGGGCGTCATTGGCGGGCGTCGCTCAGTGGCTGCGCGCCCCCGCCGTGCTCACGAGCACGGGCTGGTTGAGGGCGTCGGAGACCGCGCCCGTCACGACGGCGAAGATCCCCTTGTGCAGGTAGTCGGCGGTTTTCTCGCCGGCAGGCCAAAGGGAGGGGGCTGCGCCCGCACCCGTCGCGTTCTCGAGTGTCTGGTCGAACGCGAGGCGGACGACGGCGTGCGCCGCCGTTGCGGAACCCCCACGGATCCCCGTCACCGACCACAGGCCGCGGAGCGCGCCCAGGGTCGCTCCGGTCAGCCAGTGCATGGCGTGGTTCCACACGGGGTAGCGGACGGCGTCGTCGGCGGGCCGACCCAGCAGGATCCGGAGGGTCCGGGCGGGGATGTGCGAGTCCGGACGACCCGTGATGCGTTGCTCCACGAGTTCTCCGACCGTCATTGCGGCCGTCCCGACCAGGCCCGCTGCCACGCCGCGCAACGCCGCCCGGGCGAGGACGGGACCGCGATCCGTCACTTGTCGTTCCCGCCGTCCGGGGCGTCGTCGAGGTCGTTGCCGCGACTGTCGTCTCCGAGGTCGGTGTCGATCCCGTTGTTGTCGTCGTAGTTCCCGGTATCGGTCCCGGAGTTGTCGCTGTCCTTGTTGCCGAGATCGCACCCGCCCAGGAAGAGGGCGCCGGCGGCGAGAACGGCGGCGATGGTCTTCGTCTTCTTGTCGGCCACGGGGTCTCCGTTCGAGTTCCTACCGGGGCGGCGGTGGTGCAGCCCTTCTTTCACGGTAGGCAGCGCCCTCAGGCGGGGCAACAGGAGTTCCCGGCTCAGTCGGAGCTTGCAATCGCGACCCCGCACCCGCCCGGTAGGTCGCCGTCGTGCTCATCGGACGGGCCGGATCGTTGCCCGATCCGGTCGCTTCCGCATCGGGGTACGGTGTCCCGTTCCCGGCTCGGAAGGAGCTGCACCGCGGCCGGTACGCCGGATCAGTCCCTGACCTCCCGGATCAGGTTCGTGATGCGGGCCGTGGAGAGGCGCCGACCCTGCTCGTCGGTCATCACCACCTCGTGCGTTGTGAGGGTCCGGCCGAGGTGGATGGCCGTCGCGGTGCCCGTCACCGTGCCGGAATCGATGCTGCGGTGGTGCGTCGCTCCCACCTCGATGCCGACGGCCTGCCTGCCCGGGCCGGCGTGGAGTCCCGCGGCGAACGACCCCAGGGTCTCGGCGAGCACCACGTGGGCGCCGCCGTGGAGGATGCCCGCGACCTGCTGGTTGCCCTCGACCGGCATGGTGGCGACCATGCGCTCGGCGCTCATCTCGGAGAAGACGATGCCCATCTTCACGGTCAGGGCGCCGACGCCGTAGCGGCCGAGCCAGCCGTGCATCTCCGGCGGGATGCCCGCTGCGACGAGCTCGGCCAGCCGGTCTCCGGAGGGTGCGTGGACGGCGTCGGGCCGGGTGCGGTTGTCTGTCATGGCAACTAGGCTGGCACCTGTGAGTGAAACGACCAAACCAGCTGCCACCCTGACCATCGCACCGCCCGCGGAGAGCACTCCGGACGGCTCTGTGGCACCGGCCGGCGGGCAGGCGCCGGCGCGTCGCAGCGACGGTTCACGCAACCGGCTCCTCGTCATCGACGGGCACTCCATGGCCTTCCGTGCCTTCTACGCGCTCCCGCCCGAGAACTTCTCGACCGACACCGGCCAGCACACGAATGCGGTCTACGGCTTCACGGCGATGCTCATCAACCTCATCAAGGACCAGAAGCCGAGCCACGTGGCAGTCGCTTTCGACCTCGACACACCGACCTTCCGCTCCGAGGAGTACACGGAGTACAAGGGCGGCCGTTCCAAGACGCCCGAGGAGTTCCACGGACAGGTGGACCTGATCATCAAGGTCATGGAGGCGATGCGCATCCCGACCATCTCCCTCGACGGCTACGAGGCGGACGACATCCTGGCCACCCTCGCGTACCAGGCGGCGAGTGCCGATTGGGACGTGCAGGTGGTGAGCGGGGACCGGGACGCCTTCCAGCTCGTCAACGACCGCGTGACCGTGCTCTATCCGAAGCAGGGCGTGACCAACATCCCGCAGATGGATGCGCAGGCCATCGAGGAGAAGTACTTCGTACCGCCGCACCAGTACTCGGACCTCGCTGCGCTGGTGGGGGAGAGCGCCGACAACCTGCCGGGGGTACCCGGCGTCGGCCCGAAGACCGCGGCGAAGTGGATCAAGCTGTACGGGGGGCTCGAGGGGATCCTCGAGAACCTCGACAAGATCGGCGGGAAGGTCGGGGATTCGCTGCGCGCCAACATCGAGGACGTCAAGCGGAACCGGCGCCTGAACCGGCTGCTCACCGATCTGGACCTACCCGTGGACCTCGACGCCATGGTCTCGCAGCACCCGGACCGGTCGGCGGTCGAGGACCTCTTCGATTCCCTGCAGTTCAACACGCTGCGCAAACGGCTGTTCGACCTCTTCGGCGAGGAGGAGACCGCTGACGAGGGCGATGAGCAGAGTGCTCCCGCACACGTGCTGCTCGACGACGCCGCCGGACTCGAGCAATGGTTCAGGGCCACGAACCAGGCGCAGGCCTCGGTGGCGCTGGCCACCGAGACGACGGCCGGGGTGACCGACGTCGTCGGGGTCGCCGTGGTCACCGGGCTCTCCGCAGCCTTCATCCCGCTGGAAGCTCTCGATGCCGAGGCCGAGAAGGTGCTGGGGGACTGGCTGTCCGACACCGACGCGCCGAAGATCGTCCACGACTTCAAGGCAGTGTTCAAGCTGCTGTCCGCCCGGGGCCTCGTGCTGGCGGGGGAGATCGACGATACAGCCCTCTCCGGGTACCTCATCCAGCCCGACCGGCGGAGCTACGATCTCGCCGACCTCGCCCAGTACCACCTGCGGCTGTCCATCACGGCGTCTGCCAATGATTCGTCGGGCCAGCAGGCGCTCGACCTCGGCGGCAACGACGTCGCATCGCCGGCCGTGGTCGCCGCCTATGCCGCACTGCGCCTCAGTGAGCACTTCGCCGGTCAGCTCGTCGAGCGCGGGGCCAACCAGCTGCTCGGTGGGCTGGAGCTTCCGCTCGCGGAAGTGCTCGCCCGCATGGAACTCACCGGCGTGGCCGTCTCCGTCGACGGGCTCGACCGGCTCTTCGACGACTTCTCGAAGACGATCAGTGCCGCCGGAGCCGAGGCGTACCGGATCATCGGCAAGGAGATCAATCTCGGCTCGCCGAAGCAGCTGCAGACCGTCCTGTTCGACGAGCTCGAGCTGCCGAAGACCAAGAAGATCAAGACGGGCTATTCCACTGACGCCGACGCCCTGACGGACCTGATCGCCAAGACGGGGCACCCCTTCCTCGAGCAGCTTCTCGCCTACCGCGATGCACTGAAGCTCCGCCAGACGGTCGAGGGGCTCCGCAAGGCGGTGGACGACGACGGCCGCATCCACACCACGTACCTGCAGACCATCGCGGCGACAGGTCGGCTTTCCTCGACCAATCCGAACCTGCAGAACATCCCCGTCCGTTCCGACGAGGGCCGCCGCATCCGCGAGGTGTTCGTCGTCGGGCAGGGACGCAACGGCGAGAAATTCGAGAGCCTGATGACGGCCGACTACTCGCAGATCGAGATGCGCATCATGGCGCACCTGTCCGGTGACGAGGGACTCATCTCGGCGTTCCAGGAGGGCGAGGACCTCCACCGCTTCGTCGGCTCGCACATCTTCGGCGTCGCGCCGGAGGAAGTCACCAGCGCCATGCGGTCCAAGGTGAAGGCGATGTCCTACGGGCTGGTCTACGGCCTGAGCTCGTTCGGGCTCTCCAAGCAGCTCAACATCTCGGTGGACGAGGCGCGCACCCTCATGCGTGACTACTTCGAGCGCTTCGGCGCGGTGCGCGACTACCTGCGCGGCATCGTGGAGCAGGCCCGCAAGGACGGCTTCACCTCCACCATCGAGGGTCGGCGCCGCTACCTGCCGGACCTGTCGAGCGACAACCGGCAGCTCCGCGAGATGGCAGAGCGGGCGGCTCTCAACGCGCCCATCCAGGGTTCGGCTGCGGACATCATCAAGAAGGCCATGCTCGGCGTCGACGACGCACTGACCCAGCGGGGCCTCGCGTCGCGCATGCTGCTGCAGGTGCACGACGAACTCGTGCTCGAGATCGCCGAGGGTGAGTCCGAGGAGGTCGAGGCGCTCGTGCGGCAGCAGATGGGCGCAGCGGCGGATCTCTCCGTTCCGCTCGACGTCTCGGTGGGCACAGGAGCAAGCTGGCACGACGCCGCCCACTAGGTGTAGTGCACCGGGGACGACCTGAGCGTCCGCGGACCAGAACGAGGTGTTGCGGTGCTCCGGTCCGGTCTGGCTTGGTCCGGTCCGGTCCGTTCTGACCTGTGACGGTCTTGTCGGATCCGTAGCGGTTCTTCCGAAGCAGGGCTGATCTGCTCACGTCCGTTCCGGTCGAGCAAGTCGATCGAGTCAATTCGGTCGATCAGGTCGATCAGGTCAATCCGGGCGGTTCAGGTTGGGTCATGTCGGGTCAGGTCGGACTACAGCGGTTCAGGTCAGTACCTCTCTGTTCCCGCTCGGGTGGGTCTGTTCCAGTCTGTTGCAGCCAGGGGTGGTCTGTTCCGGTCTGTTCCAGCCATGGGTAGTCTGTTCCGGTCTGTTCCAGCCAGGCCTCGTCTGTTCCGGTTGGTCCCAGCCGGGCCTCGTCTGTTCCGGTCGGTTCCAACCAGGCCTCGTCTGCTCCGCCCTGTTCCAGGCAAGGGTGGCGGGGATGCCCCGGGTCATGTCGTGGAGTGGTTCGACGGGCCGTCGTCCTTGGTGGTGTGATTCATCGTGCAGCTGTTCGTGGTGCAGTAGTTCGTCTCGAACGATTCGTCCGGTATGCGAGTAGGTGTTGGTCCGGGGAACGCCTGCCCGGCCAGGGTATCCGGGCGCGCGGAACCAGGGAATGCCGCCTCGGGGCTCTATCGTCCACATGCCCTGGTGGATGAGGTGGTGGTGTCGTGAGCACAGCAGCGCTCCGTTGCCGATGCTCGTTCTCCCGCCGCGGGACCAGGGGTCGATGTGGTGGGCTTCGCACCAGGGCGCCGGGATGGTGCAATCCGGGAAGGCACAGCCCTTGTCACGGGCGACCAGGGCTCGACGCAGGTGGGGTGGGAAGAGGCGTTGGGCTCTCCCGAGGTCCAGGACCTGACCCGCACCGCCGAGAACGATCGGGATGATGTCCGCGTCGCAGGCGATCCGCCGGATGGTCCTGGCACTGGCCTGGCCGGCGAAGACCGTGTGACCCGGCCGCTGCCCTGCCCGCTGCGTCTGACCGGTGAGGCCCCTGGCGAGGTTGCCGGGGAGGTCCAGGGTGAGGTTCTGGGTATGTTCGATGAGGTCCTGATAATCGATGGTGACCATCACCTGAGGTCGGTGGCCGCCGGTTGCGGGAAGACTAGTCGTGCTCAGGGCGATCTTGCACGCGGAGACCAATCCTTCGAGCAACATCTGAGCCCTTGTTGCTCCCTCCGGGTCACCGTACAAATCCGTGTTTCTGCCTGAATCTGATCCCCCACCCCAGCCGGAGCCTGCACCGGAGCCTGCTCCGGAGGCTGCGCCGTAGCCGGTGTCTGATCTTGGCCCGCTCTCGGCAGCAGCACCGGAGGCGCCGGATTCGCCCGCGCCTTCGGCCGCAGGGCCGAGGCCGTCGGCACCGGCACTGGCCGTACTGGCGCGGTCGGTGTGCATGCGCGGATTGGTGGCGGTGTTCATGACGGTGGCAAGGTGTTCGAACTGCTCGTCGGTGGCGCCGATCTCGAGGACGTGCAGGCCATGGCGGCGGCCCCTGAGGAAGACGCCCTGGCGAGCCCGGAGCACCTTGTCGGTGGGTTCCTGCCCGTCCTGGTCGAGGACTCCTTCCCAGCGGCGGGCCACGACCCGCAGGACGTCCTCGTCGGACTCGACCGCCTGCCGGGTCAGGTGGTCCTCCATCGACTCGACCTGTTCCGGAGTCGCGAAGGACTGCACCCGTTGTACTGCCTGGGACACGATCGTCGCGGCCCGACCGCTGACCAGCCCCGCCTCCACCACTGCACTGAGGGTCTCCAGCCGGGCAGGCAGCGCCGCACCCGTTGGCGACATCTGGCACAGCACCAGGTCCGCCAGGGCCAGCCGGCGTCGGGCTTCGGCACGGCTGATCCCCAGAGTCCCGCGCAGGAAGTCCGCGCAATCCCTGAATCCATCCGGTGCTGCACCCGCCCGCGACCCCCAGAAGGATCCCGTGGCGCTGCCGACACCCAACGACGCGGTACCCCACGAAGCGGTGCTCGAGGAGGCGGTACCCGCGGAGGCGGTGCTGCAAGCGGCCGGAATCGGAGCCTCGGCGCGAATGGCCTGTTCTGCCCGGGCCAGCAGCGACCCGGGTGCGGACGTACTCCCGGACGTACTCCCGGACGTACTGCCGTGATCGGGTTCGTCGACCCGGTAGTGTTCCTCGGCGAGGCGTGCGGCGAGGACTTGCAGATGGTCCACGACCCTCGAGACACGTTCGATGTCGATGATGAGCTGCAGTGCCTCCGGCCGGGAGGGGACACGGCCTTGCCGGCCCAGCTCTCGGGCATACTCCGTGAGCGCAGCGAAGGCCGAGTTCAGCGTACCCACTGCAGTCGGGGTCTGCGCGGAACACTCGAGCGGGGCAATGGCCATACCCTGAATTTTATCGAACACGCGTACTATTCCGCGTGCTCCTCGGCCTATGTGGACAACGACAGGACGCTCCCTATTTTCATGGAATCGGGGTGCGATCGCTCACGAAATCAGAGGTGGGGCGCCGTCGTCGTACTCCTCCCGACGCGAGCGCGCGAAGAGGCGTCCCGGCCCCTCCGTCGGACGGTGTCGTCGGACCATGCCCGGCCCGAGCGCCCGAAGACACACACCGTCCCTCCGCCGGACGGCGTCGTCCTCCCGCGCTCAGCACAGGAGCCTGGAAAGGCATTCCGGCCCTCGAGCCGGGCGCCGTCGTCGTACTCCTCCCGATGCGAGCGCGCTAAGAGGCGCCCCGCCCCCGCCGCCGGAGGGCGTCGTCCTGCCACCCCTGAAGTCGGCGCCGACGGCGCCCCTGGTCCACGCCGGACCGCCGCGGCTAGGGTGGTGGAGTGAGCCACAACACCGCACCCGACCTGCACACCGAGATCTTCAGCCCTGCCGCCGACGAGGACGTCACGGCGGACGGCCGCTTCACGAAGTGGCTCGATGCGGAGGGGATCGGGTTCCACGAGGGCACGTTCGATCCGGAGGACATCCCGAAATTCCTCGGGGCGTACCAGGCGGACCAGCGGGTCCTGTGGGGCGTCCACGATCGTGCCCAGCCCGCCGAGGCTCTCGGTGCGGACCATCCGGTGGCCACCTACGGCACGATGGTGCATCCGCTCAACGTCGGAGCGGGACAGATCGAAGCCCACCAGATCACAGCTGTCACTGTCCGGCCGAGCCACCGGCGTAACGGCATCCTGCGCTCCATGATGACCAGGGACCTTCGGGAGGCCGCGGAACGGGGGCTCCCGCTGGCCATCCTGACCGCGTCGGAGGCGACGATCTACGGGCGCTTCGGATTCGGCTGCGCCACGTTCACGCAGGCCGTCGAGGTGGACGTCCGCGAGCGGTTCGAGGTGACGGCACCGAGAACCGGTACGACGACGCTGGTGGCCCGGGAGCACGCAGTGCGCCTCGCCGAGCAGATCTTCGCAGGCTTCCACGCCGTGACCTTCGGTTCCGTGGACCGGCAGTACGCCTACCCGCGCCGCGCCTCGGGCGAGTGGGGCAGGGAACGGCCGGTCGAGGACCGCAACGTGCGGATGGCGGTGCACTACGACGCCGAGGGGACGCCGGCAGGGTACGTGTCCTACCGCTTCGCAGGCTGGGACACGACGCCCTACACGATGAAGATCGTGGATCTGGTGGCAGCCACACCCTCTGCCTACCTCGAACTGTGGCGGTACCTGGGATCGCTCGACCTCGTGCAGGTCGTCACCTGGGACGGAGCGCGGCGGGACGACCCGCTGCCCTGGGCGCTGCGCGACCGGCGCTGCTACGACGTGAAGGGGACCGAGGACGTCCTCTGGGTCCGCCTGCTCGACGTGCCGGCCGCGCTCGGCAGGCGCTCGTACCGTGGGAGCGGCACGATCGTCCTGGAGGTCCTGGACGCGCTCGGGCTCGCCGGCGGCTCCTACGTCCTGACCGTCGTCGACGGCGTCGCCCAGATGGAGCACGTCGAGGCCGCGGCGGCACCCGACGCCACCCTCACCATCAATGCGCTCGGCTCGCTCTACCTCGGGGGGGTGTCGGCTTCAGCACTCGCAGCGGCCGGCGCTCTCGACGCTGCAGCCGAGGACGCTGTCGAGCTCCTCGACACGCTGTTCGGACGCTCCGAGGAGCCGTACTGCATCACGCATTTCTAGATCCGCCTCCAGGCGGAGCGTCCGATCGGACCGAGGGTGTCTGCGAAGCGCGCCGCCGACGGCCGATCCGAGGGTGCAGGAAGAAGGGGTTGTGAGCCGATGCCCGTCGGAGGTCACGCCGCCGTGGACGGCAGGGGAAGGAAACGGGGGAGGAAGACAGCGGCAGCCCCGCTGAGGAGGACCAGGAGCACCCAGCCGGAGGTGCTGCCCACGGTGTCCCGGAGCACACCTATCAGCGTGTTGCCGCAGACCACGGCGAGGCCTCCGCAGCTGGTGAGGAGCCCGTAGTAGGCACCCAGCGGCCGTGCCCCGGCGAAACCTTGCACCTGCTGCAGCCCGGCGGGCCCGACGAGCATGCGTCCGAGGCTGAGGAGGACGACGAGACACACCGGTCCGGTGGCCGCCGGGAGTCCGGGCACGAGGTGCATGCCGGTGGTACCGAGCAGCGTGATCAGCAGAAAGGCCACGGCGATGCACGAGAACCCGGCCCGTAGCGCCGCGACCGTCCCCATCCTCGCTGCCACGGACGACGCCGGTAGTTGGAGTGCGATCGTCAGGATCGAGGCGATGGTGAACAGCATGCCCAGAAGTCCGGCGCCCGCCCCGCTCTGCTGGAGTTCGAGAGGGAGCGTGAAGTACAGCTGGTTGTACGCGAGGAGGTTGATGCCGAAGAACGCGCAGAACGCGAGGAAGCGACGCTCCCGCAGGCAGGCCCAGGTGTCATGGCCCCCGGCTGCTGCCCGGGGCGAGGGGGCCGTCGTCGGAAGCCCCCGCGGCATGATCAGCCAGAGGACCACTCCCACCGTGAGGAAGAGGCAGGCGGCGGACCCGGCGACGATCGGGAAGCCGAGTGGCAGGAGGCCGGTCCCGACCAGGGGCCCGGTGACGGCGCCCACCTCGCCGAACAGGACGAGCCACGCGAACAGACTCCGGCGCCGGCTGCCGTCCGCTGCGCGGGCTCGATCGAGTGCGCCGACGAGCCCCTCGACGGCGGGCGAGAAGAGG
This sequence comes from Arthrobacter sp. MDT1-48-3, assembly GCF_054511015.1. Taxonomy (NCBI): domain Bacteria; kingdom Bacillati; phylum Actinomycetota; class Actinomycetes; order Micrococcales; family Micrococcaceae; genus Arthrobacter; species Arthrobacter sp. MDT1-48-3. Next base: position 134,249 of record NZ_JBTNDL010000004.1, on the reverse strand, counting down.
GCGCCACCCATGCCGGTCAGTACGGCGCCCAGGAGGAACGGCCAGAAGCTGTCGGCCGCGGCCAGTCCGCAATAGCCCGCCGCCCGGAGCACGCAACCGGACAGGATGCTGCGGCGAGGGCCCCACCGGTCGGCGAGCACCCCTCCAAGCAGGAACAGGCCCTGCTGGCTGAAGGTCCTCACGCCGAGTACGACGCCGATGGCGGCGGCACCCAGCCCGAGGTCCTCGGACATGACGAGCGCCAGGAAGGGGACGACGGCGTAGAAGCCGATGTTGAAGACCAGTTGGGTGGACAGGAGCACCGGTGCGCCGCGCTGAGTCGTCGAGGGAGCAGGGATCATCGGGAGAGATCACCGGAGGCGGAGCGTGTCACCCGGGGTGGTCCGGAGCACGGGTGGCGCGGGCAGCCGGTCCCGGCAGCGGCGCGTCAAGCCTCGTCACGGGATGCCTTTCCGTCCGGCGCCCGGACCAGCCCGGGAGCATGCAGAGCCGCCCAGAGTCCTTCGGCGCGACAGGGGATCGACGCGGCGACGAGCGTCCGGCTGTGCGGGTGCAGGGGCGTGGCGAAGAAGTCCCGGGTCTGGGCAACCTCGACCACCCGCCCCTGCAGGATGACGGCAACCCTGTCGCACATGTACCTCACCACGTCCATGTCATGGGAGATGACGACCAGGGAGAGGTGGTGCTCGCGTTGCAGGCGGAGCAGCAGATTCAGGATGGTGCGCTGCGAGAGCGCGTCGAGTGCCGAGGTGGCCTCGTCGCAGATCAGGATCCGTGGCTCCAGGAGGAGTGCCCGGGCGATGGTGGCTCGCTGGAGCTGACCGCCTGAGCACTGGCCGGGATGCCGCTCCAGCAGGCTCTCGTCCAGGTCCACCTCCTCCATCGCAGCACTGATCCGGTCGTCCCGTTCCCTGGGCGTCAGTTCCCGGCGTGCGTGAAGCGGTGCGCGGAGGCTGGTCCGCAGGGTCATGCGGGGGTCGAAGGCGCTGTGCGGCTCCTGGAACACGAGCTGCACGGCGGTGATCCGGTCTCCACCGGCGCCGTCGGGAGAACGGGTGATGGACCCGGTATCGACGGATTCGAGCCCCACGACGGCTTTCGCGAGTGTGCTCTTGCCCGACCCCGACTGGCCCAGGATCCCGAGGATCTCTCCGCGCCTGAGGGAGAGGGAGACGTCCTCGAGGGCGGTATGGCGTTTTCCCCGGGGTGCCGGAAAGCTCTTGCCCACCCCGTCCAGGACCAGGATCTCGCGTTCTGCGGAGGGCTGACGACGTCGGGACTCGGGCGCGAGGCGGGCGGCTGTCAGCAGCTCCCGGGTGTACGGGTTCCGGGGTCGGGCGAGCAGCTCGCTCGTGACGCCCTCCTCGACGATGGATCCGGCACTCATGACCAGGACGCGGTCGGCGTATGCGGCGACGGACGCGATGTTGTGGGTGATGTACAGGATGCCCAGTCCACGTTCCCGGCGTTCCCGGTCGAGCAACTGGAGGATCTGCCGTTCCAGGACCTTGTCCAGCGCGGAGGTGGGTTCGTCGGCCAGGAGCATCTCCGGTTGCCCCGCCAGCGCCACGGCCGTCATGGCGCGCTGGGCCATCCCGCCCGAGAGCTGGTGCGGATAGGCCTTGAGGCCCCGGGCCGGATCCGGGAACCCGACCTCGGCGAGCAGTTCGAGGGCCCTGCTGTACGCTCCCACTCCCCGGAGGCCCGAATGCAGTCGCAACGGTTCCCTGAGGTGCTGTCCGACGGTCCGGTTCGGATTGAACATGCGCCCGGGTTGCTGGAACAGCATCCCCAGCCTGCCGCCACGTACACCGTTCAGTTCCTGCTCGGCGGCCCGGGTCAGGTCGAGGTCACCGAGCCGGATGGACCCGCCGGTGATGGCGAGCCGAGGCGGCAGCAGGCGCAGGCAGGACATCGCGGTGAGCGTCTTCCCCGAGCCGGACCCACCGACCAGCGCCACGAACTCACCGGGACCGACCGAGAGGGAAACGCCGTCGAGCAGTGGCGCACCCCGGCTCCCGGAGGAGTCGGTGCGGACGTCGAGACCGTCCAGGACCAGGCCCGCCGTCACGAGTCGGCCCGGGCGGGAAGGAGCAGGGGAGGTGCCGTTCTGCGCGCCGCACGCTGGCCCAGCAGGGTCACACAGAGTGCCACGGTGAAGATGACCACGCCGGGGGCGAGGATCCCCATCGGAGCGCGGTCCGCAAAGGGCTGGGCGGTAGCGATCATGGACCCCCAGTCGGCCTGTGGGGGCTGCACCCCCAGACCGAGGTAGGACAGGGCTCCCACACTGATCAGCAGGTGCCCGAACCGCAGCGCCGCCTGACCGAGGATGGGACCTGCCAGGTGCGGCAGGACATGCCGGAGGACGATGAACGACGACCGGCAGCCCACCACGCGCGCTGCCTCGACGAAGCCACGGGCGGAGACGTCGTAGGCGAGGGCTCGTGCCAGACGTGCGAAGGGCGTCCATCCCGTGACGGTCAGGGCGAGCAGCAACGGCCCGAACCCCGTCCCGAGCGCCGCCACGACGAACAGGGCCACCACCATCTCCGGCAGTGCGAGCAGGACGTCGTTCGTCCGGGTCAGGAACTCGTCCACCCAGCCCCGGCGCCGCGCACTCAGGACGCCGATGGCCACCCCCAGCAGGCAGGTCGACACGGTGGCGAGCGCCGCCACCGACATGGAGAAGCGGCCGCCGTCGAGGATGCGGCTCAGGGTGTCCCGGCCCAGATTGTCGGTGCCCAGCCAGTGCCCGGCGGACGGAGGAGCGAGGCGCTCGGTCAGATTCTGCTCCGCGGGCGGATAGGGCGCGAGCCAGGGCGCGAAGAGGACGACGAGGACGATGAGGACGAGGACGGACGCGGCGACGGTCGTTCCGGTGATCCGGCTACGCAAGGGAGGCTCCCAGCGCCGGGCTCAGGAACCGGTGGACGAGGTCGGCCGCTGTGGTGACGCCGACCGCGAGGACCACGACCACCACCACTCCGCCCTGCGCGAGCGGGATATCGCCGTTGACGACGGCATCGAAGAGGAGCCGACCCATTCCCGGGACGGCGAAGATGACCTCCACGATGACGGAGCCACCCAGGAGCCCCGCGAACCACACGGCGAAGAGCGTGGACAGGGGGACCAGCCCGTTCGGGATGACATGGCGGACCACCGACTGGGCCCGGCTCAGGCCCCGGGCACGCGAGGCCAGGACATGGTCCGCCGCGGCGCTGTCGATGATGCCTGCCCGGACCGCCGAGGTGAAGAAGCTGATGGGGCGCAGGGCCAGTGTCACTGCGGGAAGCACGGCGGACGACGGGTCGTTCCAGCCGGCGGTGGGCAGCACGGACAGTTCGAGGGCGAAGACCAGGACCAGCACGGGCGCCACCCAGTACTCGGGCATGGCGATGAGGGCCTGCGTGACAGTGGTGATGGCCTTGTCCGCCGCACTTCCCGGCCGGAGCCCGGAGACGATGCCCAGCGGGAGGGCGAGCGAGACCGCCAGTCCGAGCGACAGGACCACCAGGCTGAGGGTGACGGCCAGTGCCGGCAGCACCTGCTCCGCCACCGGGGTCCTGCTGACATAGGACAGCCCCATGTTGCCGCCGGCGACGTCGCCCACCCACCGCAGGTACTGGGCGGGAAGGGGGTCATTCAGGCCCAGGCTCTCGGCCAGGCCCTGGACGGTGGCCTCGTCCACCGCGTCCCCGGCCACCCGTGATCGGATGATCTTCCGCACGGGGTCCCCCGGGGTGAGGTAGGGGATGAGGAACACCGCGAAGGAGGACACCGCGACGGCGGCCACCAGGGTGGCCATGCGTTTGGTGATGAAGTGCAGCATGGAGGGGGTGTCTGCTGGAGGGCTAGGGTGCGGTCTTGGCGGTCTTCGCCGTCAGGACATAGCGGGAGAGCGGGTCCTGGACGTAGGAGAGGACGTTGGAGCGGACAGCGTCGGTGGCCTGTTCGTTCACGAGCCAGGCGTTGACGGCCTCGTCCTGGAGGATACGGCCGGCCTCGGCGTACAACGCGTAGCGCTCGGTCTGGTCCACGGTCGCTGCCGCCTCGGCGATGACGCCGTCGTACTCCGCACTGCAGAGATGGCTCAGGTTGTACGTGCCCTCGCAGGTGTAGTCCGCCGTGAGGAAGCCGATGGGATCGGCGATGTCGATCAGTCGGTTGCGCTGGCTCAGCAGCATGTCGTAGTCGCCGGCCAGGACGTCCGGCTCCGCCGCTGCGTACTCCTTGGCCTCGATGGTCACCGGGATGCCGATGTTCTTCAGGTTCTCCTGGATCACGGCTGCGACGTCGCTGAACTCCGCACGTTCCACGATGGCGATGATCTCCAGGGGTCGGTCAGCGGTGTAACCGGCGGCGGCGAGCAGATCGCGGGCCCCGTCCAGGTCCTGCTCCTGGTCCTCGCCCACGCCGTCCGCCCACGGCTCGGAGGAGGCGAAGGGACCGGTGGCCGGAAGGGCCGCACCCTCGTACACGCTGGCCGCGAGGGCGTCCAGGTCCAGGCCCTTCCGTATCGCCCTGCGCACGTCCACATCGTCGAGCGGCGCGCGCCCGTTGTTCAGATAGAGCGTCGCCGTGCGCGGCGAGTCCGCCTCGAGGACGGTGACTCCGGGCGCGCCCTCCAGGGCCGCCAAGCTGGACACGGGGATCGACAGGGAGATGTCCGCCTCCCCGGTCTGGATCTGTGCCGCCCGCGTGGCGCCGTTCGTGATGAAGCGGATCTCCGCTCCGGCGAGCTGCACGTCCCCGCCCCAGTACTTCTCGTTGCGGTCCAGCGTCAGGGACTGCTTGGGCTGCTCGGACACCGGCGTGAAGGGGCCGGTGCAGTGCCCGAACGGATCCACCTGGCCGTCCCCGTAGGCCGCGGGAGCCAGGATGCCGGTATTCACGCTCGCCAGGCGGTACGGCACCAGGGGATTCTCCTCCGGGGTGCTCACCCGGACGGTATCGGCGTCGACGGCGCTGACGGAGCTGATCACCGTCCGGTTGAAGGCCCGCGCCGGAACATCGGCGTCCAGGACGTGGTTCAGCGCGGATACCACGGACTCCGCGGTCAGTTCCGTGCCGTCCTGGAAGGAGACTCCCTGGCGCAGGGTGAAGTCCCACTCCAGGGGGGAAGCCTGCTTCCACTCGGTGGCGAGGAAGGGCTGGACCTTCCCTTCCTGCTGGTCGTACCGGGTGAGCGTCTCCAGGCACCCGGACAGCGACAGGATGTAGGCGGCATCGGATTCCAGCGCCCAGTCGGCCACCGGCGCCCGGAAGTTGTCGACCACGATGCGCTGGCTCGTGTCGGCCGTCGCGGTGCTGCCATCGGAGGGAACCGAACCACCACTGAATCCGCAGCCGGTGAGGACGAGGGCGGCCACCGCGGCCACGAGGACACGGGACGGGAAGGACGAACGCACGGGTGACCACCTTGAAGGGCTGCCCGGAGGCAGGAAGTGAAGCGGGGACTCTTTAGGTTAGCCTTACCTGAGGTCGAGAGAAACTCGAGGTACTCCGCCTCCCACTGAAGGGGTCGCAGACGATCGGTGGAGACCCCCGGCCCGACCGCATTGCTTTGACGCTGTTGGACCCCGAAGCTAGACTGAACAGGCGCGTGGTGCGCTCTCGTGGTTTCCGGTGCAAGCCGGAGGCCCTTCGGCGTGCTACCTCTCCTGAACCTTCCGAGGTTCTTTCCATTTCGTCCACATCCGGACATCGGAACCCGCGCCCGGCCCAGCTGGAATCGCGGTGTCCGTCCTGACCGGAGCAAGTAAACATCCACAACGGAGCCCCAACTACATGACCATCACCACCACCGAGAAGCAAGGTGCCCCCGTCGTCGCCATCAACGACATCGGCACCGCTGAGGACTTCCTCGCAGCGATCGACGCCACCATCAAGTACTTCAACGACGGAGATCTCGTCGAGGGTACGGTCGTCAAGGTCGACCGCGACGAGGTCCTGCTCGACATCGGTTACAAGACCGAGGGTGTCATTCCTTCCCGCGAGCTTTCCATCAAGCACGACGTCGATCCCGGGGACGTCGTCTCCGTGGGCGATCAGGTCGAGGCTCTGGTTCTCACCAAGGAAGACAAAGAAGGCCGCCTGATCCTCTCCAAGAAGCGCGCTCAGTACGAGCGTGCCTGGGGCGACATCGAGAAGGTCAAGGAAGAAGACGGCGTCGTCACCGGTACCGTCATCGAGGTCGTCAAGGGTGGCCTCATCCTGGACATCGGCCTGCGCGGCTTCCTGCCCGCGTCCCTCGTCGAGATGCGTCGCGTCCGCGACCTGGCTCCGTACATCGGCCAGCAGATCGAAGCGAAGATCATCGAGCTCGACAAGAACCGCAACAACGTCGTGCTGTCGCGTCGTGCCTGGCTCGAGCAGACCCAGTCCGAGGTCCGTTCCACGTTCCTCAACAAGCTCGAGAAGGGCCAGGTCCGTCCGGGCGTCGTCTCCTCGATCGTCAACTTCGGTGCGTTCGTGGACCTCGGCGGCGTCGACGGTCTCGTCCACGTCTCCGAGCTCTCCTGGAAGCACATCGATCACCCGTCCGAGGTTGTCGAGGTCGGCCAGGAAGTCACCGTCGAGGTCCTCGAGGTCGACCTGGACCGCGAGCGTGTCTCACTCTCGCTGAAGGCCACGCAGGAAGATCCCTGGCAGACCTTCGCCCGTACGCACGCGCTGGGCCAGGTCGTTCCCGGCAAGGTCACCAAGCTCGTTCCCTTCGGTGCGTTCGTTCGCGTCGAGGACGGCATCGAAGGCCTCGTGCACATCTCGGAGCTCGCAGTCCGCCACGTCGAACTGGCCGAGCAGGTCGTCTCCGTCGGCGACGAGCTCTTCGTCAAGGTCATCGACATCGACCTCGAGCGTCGCCGGATCTCCCTCAGCCTCAAGCAGGCCAACGAGGGCGTCGACGCCGACAGCACCGAGTTCGATCCGGCGCTCTACGGTATGGCCGCCGAGTACGACGAAGAGGGCAACTACAAGTACCCCGAGGGCTTCGACCCCGAGTCGAACGAATGGCTCGAGGGCTACGAGACGCAGCGTGCGGCCTGGGAGGCCCAGTACGCGGAGGCCCAGTCACGTTGGGAGGCCCACAAGAAGCAGGTCGTCCAGCACGCGTCCGACGACGCCGCTGCAGCGAACGAGCCTGTCGAGTCGAACGCGACGAGCTACTCCTCGGAGCCCGTCGCCGCCGACACCGGATCCGGCACGCTCGCCTCCGACGAGGCACTCGCAGCACTGCGTGAGAAGCTGACCGGAGCGTAAGCTGCCGCGCTACAGCTGAGATTGAGGAAGGCCCCCGTCCACCGGACGGGGGCCTTCCTTCATCCCATGCCACCCCCATCCGCGGAGACCAGGTGGTTGCGGAACGGTGGAGAGCCGCGGGAGATCCGCGCGCCGGTAGCGGTCATACCCTCCGCGTCGACCGGGTGACCGTGAAGCGGGGGGAGCGGTCGAGTTGCCGGGTCGGGCCGACGGTCCGTTCGAGGACGGGGCGGTAGCGGAGATGGCCGTTCCACACGGTCCACAGCTCGCCCCCCGGGACCAGGACACGGGCGCAGGCGTCGAAAAGGCGATGGGCGACGCCGGTATGCACCGTACTGCCGGTATGGAACGGCGGGTTGAGGACGATCACGCCCGCCGAGGCGTCGGGTAGGGCGGACAGCGCGTCGTCCCTGCTCACCCTGACCCGGTCGGCCACACCGTTGGCCGCCGCGGTTGCGGCCGTCGAGGCGGTCGCCGAGGCCGACTGGTCCGTGGCGTGCACCTCGAGGTCCGGGTGGGTCAGGGCGAGGTAGGCGGAGATGGCGCCGTTCCCGCAGCCCAGATCGATGACCTTCCCGGCGTGGAGATCGTCCGGCAGGGCGTCGGCCAGACCGCGCAGGTGGGGGAGCAGGAGCTGGGTCCCCGGGTCCAGCGCGGCTCCACCGAAGGTCGCGCCGTAGGCGCGCAGTTCCAGGGGACGGTCGAGGCCGACGTCGAACCTCGCAGCCCGGGGGAAAGTGGACGTGGACGTGGGGCGGGGCTCCGCTGCCCGGAGGACACGCGACTTCTGGCGGGCCAGGCCGGCCGTGACGTCCCCGAAGTACCGGCCGAGCACGGCATTCATGGAGACGGACATGTGTTTGAGCCTGCCTCCGGCGATCACCTGTACGTCCGGTGCTCCGTGCGTGGCGATGGTCCAGGCGATCTCGTCGAGTTCGTCGAGCGATCGCGGGAGGCGCAGCAGGACGGTCGTGACGCCGTCGAGCAGCGAGCCGTCCAGGGGGCAGGGCCGGTAGGTGTCCGCCATGCCGGCGTCGGCGGCGTTCAGGGCGAGTGCCCGCTCGTGGACCACGCCGTCCTGGAACACCCGGATCGGCGTTCCGCCCGATAGTCCGACAGCACCCAGGGTGAGGGCCCCGTAGGAGTCGTTGATCGTCGCGACGCCGCCCCCGAGCGCGAGACGGTCCGCAGCGGTGTCGAGCAGCAGACGGTCCGCCGCGTCGACGGCGACCAGCTCCGCGGACTCGATGTCGGGGCGGCGGCGCAGGCGGTCGGGGCTGAACGGAGTCACCCGCACCATCCTAGGTCCGCTCAGGGTTCGGTGGCAGAACCGGAGTCGGAGTCGTTGCTGTCCGCCTCCGGTTCCGTGCCGGCCCTCGGCTTGAAGAGCCAGTCGAGAGCCGTTCCCTCATGGCCACCCCCGCCCGCCTGCAGGGACGCGTCTCCGTCGGGCTGCTCCCCGTCCTCGGCGGGATCGGTGCTGTAGGGGGCGCGGGGCGGTGGAGGGAGGCGGTCGATCAGTTCGTTGGCCGCGTGGGCGAGGAGGTCCCGCTGGAGCGGCGGCAGGGTGAAGGAGCCGTGGAGGTAGGCCTCGACCTCGTACTCGCCGGCGTCTCCGCCCAGGCCGAAGTAGTGCAGCCAGAGCTCACTGGCCTCGATCTGCGCATGGCGGATCGCCCGGAGGAGGTGGATCCGCTGATATTCGTGATCTGGATGGTTCTCCACGGGCTACGCCTTAGTGCGAGCTACCGGCGGTGCCGTCGATGACGGAGAGGGCTACGGCCCGCAGGTCCGTCTTCGTCGTCGATGCTTCCGACAGCATGCTGCGCAGCGCCGAGTCGGCGTCCAGTCCGTGCCGTTCCATCAGGATGCCCCGGGCGGTGTGGATGAGGTCCCGGGTGCCGAGCGCGGCCTGCAGCGCCCTGCTCGCTGCCGCGGGTGCGCTGTCCGGTTGGGCGCTGCCCAGCAGTGTGGCCACCGGGGAGGCGAGGAGGGCCAGCTGCTTGCGGTCCTGGGCCGAGAAGGCGGACGGGAGGGGTGAATAGACCTTGAGGGCGCCGATGCTCCTGCCGTCGTGCACGAGGACGGTGCTGAGGGTCGAACGCAACGGGAGGTCCGCGACCGCCTTCCGCCAGAGCGGCCATCGGTCATCGGATACGACGTCGTCGATCTGCACGGTCGTCTCCGCGGCCCATGCCGTCAGGCAGGGGCCCTGACCCAGTTCGTACTGCAGGGCATCGGCGGCGGCAACCACGTCGTCGGTGTAACCGGTGCTGCGCTTGCGGCCCTGGTCGTCCATCAGGGACACACCCGCACCGAGCGAACCCGGGATCGACTTCTTCACGGCCTCGGCAAGGTCCTCGACCGCTCGTCCGGCCTTGCCTTCGGTGAGCAGGAGGCCCTTGAGTCTGGCGAAGACCACAGTCAGCTCTTCCATCGGAGAAGTCACAGTTCCAGCCTCGGCACCACAGTCGTTCGGATGGGATACAAAGTATCAGGATACACACGGCGGCCCGGTCTCCATGCGCTGTTCCACCGGCCCGCGGAGGGCGTAGGGAGGACGACCGGTGGCGTCCTGCCACTGCTCCGACGCACCCAAGAGCTGCTTGCCCGTCGGTCGCTCCCGTGCCTAGGGTGGCTTTACTAAGCATGCTTCCCAATGAGCCTAGGAGTTGACGTGACCGGATCATCAGGCCATGACGCACTACCGTTGCCCGACTACGACCACATCCCGCTCGGCACCCTGCCCACGCGCATCACGGGCCTCGACGAGGGAGGCCTGCGCGCGCTGATCGACTACGAGGAGGCGCACGGGAACCGCCTTCCCGTGAAACTCGTCCTGCAGCAGCGCCTGGAGGCAGTGCAGGGCGGTGCCGAACTGTCCGAGGGAGCGGGCACCTCGACACCCGAGGTGAGCAGCACGGCGGGCGGATCGCCGGTCAGTCCGGCGACGTCCGGCCCGCCGATCAACCCGCCCTCAGAGGGCGATCCGACGAACCCCGCCCAGCCCCGCTAGTCGCAGCCCTGCGGGGCGCTCCACCGCCCTGCACAGCCGGCGGCATTGCTGCTGCCGCCGGACCGTCCGCGTCATCCGGCGGCCGGCCCGGCGGTCAGCAGGCCCTTTTCCTCCACGAGCCCTACCGACAGGGTCTTGTAGCCCACCGAGTCGAACAGCACCGTGACGATGCCCTCCTCGTAACCCATCACCGTCCCGTGACCCCATTCGGGATGCTCCACGTCGGTGTCGACGTCGAACGGCACGTCCACGTCGGGCATCGGCTTCTCCCCGGTGGAAGCCGGATCGGCCGCAAGATCCTCCCGGGCGCAGTTGCCGCAGTTGCCGCACGGCCCGGGGAGTTCCTCCCCGAAATAGGAGAGCAGGAACTGGCGGCGGCACCCCTTCGTCTCGGCATAGCGACGGGCCATCTCGATGCGGGACTCGTCGATCCGCTCACGGTTCTCCGCATACTCGACGGCCCTCCTGACGGCGTCATCGGCGGGCACCCTCCTGGCGCGATAGCCCTTGACGCCGTCCCTAATGCTCTCGGACCCTTCGAGCAGGTTGAGGAGCCCGCTGAGTTTCCGGGGGGACAGGTCCGACAGCTCTTTGAGTTTCTTCATCTTCACCGGCTTCTCCTGCGCGGCGAGGAGCAGGAACAATTCGCGGAGTTGCTTCCGGTTGACGGACTTCGCGGCGAAGAAACGTCGCAGGGACAGGTCCTCCGGGCGGTAGTGCAGGGTCGCCTGCGCGTCGAGTCCGTCGCGTCCGCCGCGGCCAATCTCCTGGTAGTAGCTGTCCAGGGAATCCGAGACGTCCGCATGGACGACGAAGCGCACGTCGGGTTTGTCGATGCCCATCCCGAAGGCCGTCGTCGCCACCACGATGTCGACGGACCCGTCGAGGAATCCCTCGTGCACCGCTTCGCGCTCCTTCTTCACCCGCCCGGCGTGGTAGACGTCCGCACGCCGCCCTCGCTCCTGCAGCTCGGAGGAGAGCCTGTCGGCGGCCTTCTTCGTCGCGACGTACACGAGCCCCGGACCCTCGAGCCCGAGGACCTGATCGCGGACGGCCCGCTGCTTGGCGTCTCCCTCGACGTGGTGCACGACGTCGAGGAAGAGGTTCGGGCGGTCGAACCCCTCCGCCAGGACGACCGGATCCTTCAGGTGCAGCCTGTCCACGATCTCCCTCTGCACGGGGTGGGAGGCGGTCGCGGTCAGGGCGACGACGGGAACATTGAGGTCTCGGACGAGGTGGCCGAGTTGAAGATAGTCGGGCCGGAAGTCGTGGCCCCAGGACGAGACGCAGTGCGCCTCGTCGACGACGACGAGGGAGACGTCGAGCGAGCGCAGTCGGGCGGCCACCTCGTCGCGTGCGACCTGCTCCGGTGCGAGGAAGAGGAACTTCGCCCGCGAGGACTCGTCGTCGTCCGCCGCTGCCGCCCAGGCCGCCTCGATCTCGCTCTTCTTTCTCCCCGAGTTGATCACGTGGGCGCGGGTGGCGCCGGCGCTCTCGTTGATCGCGTCCGCCTGGTCGTGCTGCAGTGCGATCAGCGGGGAGACCACGACGGCGACGCCCGGCATCGCGAGCGCTGGAACCTGGTAGATGGCCGATTTGCCGCTCCCTGTCGGCATCACGCAGAGAATGCTGTGCCCATCGAGCACCGCCTCCATGGCCCGCTTCTGGCCGGGGCGAAGGTCCCAGCCGAAGGTGGAAGCAGCGGTTTCCTTGAGATCCTGCAGGGTGACGGTCACGGTCCTCCTCGAAAAGGTAAGTCCCCTTAGCGTATTTCGGGGCACTGACACTTCCGCCCCGGAAGCGTGCGCCGCTGCTTCTTGACAGCTGGGCGGAGAGGCACGACTAGTCTTGCCTCATGCTGCGCATCGGACTGACAGGGGGCATCGCCGCGGGGAAATCCGTGGTGGCCCGCCGCTTCGCGGAGCTCGGCGCCGTGGTCGTCGACGCCGACCTCCTCGCCCGTGCTGCCGTGGAACCCGGTTCCGAAGGCCTCGCCGAGATCGTGGCCGCCTTCGGGACGGGGTTGCTGACGCCCGACGGTGCACTGGACCGGCCCGCCCTGGGCCGCCTCGTGTTCGCCGACGACGGCGCGCGCGAACGCCTCAATGCCATCGTGCATCCGCGGGTACGTGCGGGGGCGGCGAGGCTGATCGACGGAGCGCCGGCCGGTGCCGTCGTGGTCGAGGACATCCCGCTCCTCGTGGAGACGGGGCAGGCGTCCCGCTTCCACCTCGTCGTCGTCGTCGACGCCCCGGACGAGCTCCGGCTCCAGCGGATGGTCGATCAGCGGGGCATGCGGCGCGAGGACGCGGAACAGCGCATGGCAGCGCAGGTGTCGCGCGCGGACCGGCTCCGCGAGGCGGACGCCGTCCTGGCCAACGACCGCGGGCTCGCCGACCTCCTCGCGGCCACGGATACCCTGTGGCACCAGCGCGTCCTGCCCTTCCGGGACACCCTGGACGCCGGCGGACATGAGCCCGGAGCGAACGTCCAGCCCGCGGAAGCGGGGCTGCCCGGCACGAGCGGACTCAGCCGCCGGATCGCGGCGAAGCTCCGGGCCGCGCTCCCGGCCTCGTCCGCCGCCTCGATCGTGGAATCCCGCCGTGGCGCTGCCCGCCACCCGCCCGACGACGTCTCCGCCGCCGCCGTGTCCGTGCTGCCAGGGGCGGGGGAGGAGTTCGACGCCCTCTCCGGCGCCATCGCCGCCGCCGGCTTCCCGCGAGTCGGAGCGGCTGCCCCGCCGGGCGCGGGCGGTCCGTTCGCGACACACCGCTGGGCCGATCCGGCCACCGACGTCACGGTGGTCGTGACCGCTCCTCCCGCTCCCGCCTGAGCCTCCGGCCCAGCCGTCGGCGGGGTTCAGCCGCGAGCAGATCCGAGGAGAAGTGTCACAGCAAGGGGCTACCGTTAAGCCATGAGTCTTGCGCAGGATATCAAGCGTGTCGTGGCACCCTTCGAGGTCATCAGCGAGTACCAGCCGGCGGGTGACCAGCCCACCGCCATCCGGGAACTGGCCGAGCGCATCAACGCGGGCGAGAAGGACGTCGTCCTGCTCGGCGCCACCGGTACCGGCAAGAGTGCGACCACCGCCTGGCTCATCGAGCAGGTGCAGCGCCCCACGCTGGTGATGGTGCAGAACAAGACCCTCGCCGCACAGCTCGCGAACGAGTTCCGGGAGCTCCTGCCCAACAACGCGGTCGAGTACTTCGTCTCCTACTACGACTACTACCAGCCCGAGGCCTACGTCCCGCAGACGGACACCTTCATCGAGAAGGACTCCTCCATCAACGAGGAGGTGGAGCGCCTCCGTCACTCCGCCACCAACGCGCTGCTGACGCGCCGCGACGTGATCGTGGTCGCGACCGTCTCCTGCATCTACGGCCTGGGAACGCCCGAGGAATACATCAACAAGATGGTCACGCTGCGCCGGGGCGACCAGATGAACCGTGACGAACTGCTGCGGCAGTTCGTCGGCATGCAGTACACGCGCAACGACATGGACTTCCACCGGGGCACGTTCCGGGTGCGCGGCGACACGGTCGAGATCATCCCGATGTACGAGGAGCACGCGCTGCGGATCGAGTTCTTCGGCGACGAGGTCGAGAACATCTACACGCTCGATCCCCTGACCGGCAACGTGATCCGCGAGGAGGAGGAGATGTACGTCTTCCCCGCCTCGCACTATGTCGCCGGCCCTGACCGCATGACGCGGGCCATCAAGGACATCGAGGACGAGCTGCAGGTCCGGCTCGCGGAACTCGAGTCCCAGAACAAGCTCGTCGAGGCGCAGCGGCTCCGCATGCGCGTCACCTACGACCTCGAGATGATGCAGCAGATGGGCTTCTGCAACGGCATCGAGAACTACTCGCGCCACATCGACGGCCGGGACCCGGCCTCTGCGCCCCACTGCCTGCTCGACTACTTCCCGGACGACTTCCTCCTGGTCGTCGATGAGTCGCACGTGACCATCCCGCAGATCGGCGCCATGTACGAGGGCGACTCCTCCCGCAAGCGGACCCTCGTCGATCACGGCTTCCGCCTGCCGTCGGCGATGGACAACCGGCCTTTGAAGTGGGACGAATTCCTGGAGCGCATCGGCCAGACGGTGTACCTGTCCGCCACCCCGGGCAAGTACGAGCTCGGCAAGGCCGATGGCTTCGTGCAGCAGATCATCCGTCCTACCGGCCTCGTGGATCCCGAGGTAGTGGTCAAGCCGACCAAGGGACAGATCGACGATCTGCTCGGCGAGATCCGCAAGCGCGTCGAGATCAACGAGCGCGTGCTCGTCACCACCCTCACGAAGCGCATGGCCGAGGACCTCACCGGGTACCTCCTGGAGCACGGAGTGAAGGTGGAGTACCTGCACTCCGACGTCGATACCCTGCGGCGCGTGGAACTGCTGCGCGAACTGCGCATGGGCACCTTCGACGTCCTCGTCGGCATCAATCTGCTCCGAGAAGGCCTCGATCTTCCGGAGGTGTCGCTCGTGAGCATCCTCGACGCCGACAAGGAGGGCTTCCTGAGGAGCACCACCTCCCTGATCCAGACCATCGGCCGTGCTGCCCGTAACGTGTCCGGCGAGGTCCACATGTACGCCGACCGCATCACGGATTCCATGGAACGCGCGATCGACGAGACGAACCGGCGCCGGGCCATCCAGGTCGCGCACAACCTCGAGCACGGCATCGATCCGACGCCGCTGCGGAAGCGGATCGCGGACATCACGGACACGATCAACCGCGAGGACGCCGATACGCGCGCCCTGCTCGAGGAAGCGGGCAAGAACCGGAAGCCGAAGAAGGGCGCGGGCCGCCACGAGGGGCTGGCCTCGGTCCCCGCCGAGGACCTCACGGACCTGATCCAGCAGCTCACCGACCAGATGCATGCCGCTGCGGCCGAGCTGCAGTTCGAACTGGCCGGGCGCCTGCGCGACGAGGTGGGTGACCTGAAGAAGGAGCTCCGTCAGATGCAGTCCGCAGGCCACGCCTGATCCTGCGGGCAGTCGCGCGGGACGGCGCTGGACGAGCGGCGGAGGCACGTCAAGGAAGCCGGCGAGTGGTCATCCTGTGGTGATTAGTCGTCGGCTTTCCCGCTCCGCGGGTACCATGGACCGAACGTAGGGGAGTATCCCAAGCGCTACGGACGTCAACACGCTGAGCATCGTCGCTCGGCCGGGCGTAGCGGTCGGTCGGCGTCGAGCCGCGGCGGAGAGACTTACGGCCATTCACCGCACCCTCCGGAAGGTACTCCATGCCCGCGTTACCCGTCTGGTTTGAGATCGGCACGTTCGTCGTGCTCGGGATCATCCTGCTGTTCGATCTGCTGCTCGTGGTCAAGCGACCGCACGAGCCCTCCATGAAGGAGGCCGGACTGTGGGTGGCCTTCTACGTGGGGCTCGCCCTCGTGTTCGCGGCGCTGATGTTCGTCTTCACGGGGCCGGAGTACGGAGGCCAGTTCGTGGCCGGCTGGATCACCGAGTACAGCCTGAGTATCGACAACCTGTTCGTCTTCATCATCATCATGGCGCGCTTCTCCGTACCCAGGAAGTACCAGCAGGAAGTGCTCATGGTGGGTATCATCATCGCCCTGATCCTGCGCGGCATCTTCATCGCCCTGGGTGCGGCCGTCATCGAGAACTTCAGCTGGATCTTCTACATCTTCGGCGCCTTCCTGCTGTACACGGCCTACAAGCAGGCCACCGACTCCGGCGAGGACGAGGAGCACGCGGGCGACAACAAGCTGATCTCGAAGCTCAAGTCAGTCCTCCCGATGTCCGAGTCCTACGACGGCAACAAGGTGCGCACCGTCGTCGACGGCAAGAAGGTCTTCACCCCGATGCTCATCGTCTTCGTGACGATCGGACTGACCGACCTGCTCTTCGCCGTCGACTCCATCCCGGCCATCTTCGGCCTCACGCAGAGCGCGTTCATCGTCTTCACGGCGAACATCTTCGCCCTCATGGGCCTGCGTCAGCTCTACTTCCTGCTCGGCGGCCTGATGACGCGCCTCATCTACCTGAAGCACGCACTGTCCGTGATCCTCGCCTTCATCGGCGTGAAGCTCATCCTGCACGCCATGCACGTCAACGAGCTGCCGTTCATCAACAACGGTGAGCACATCGAGTGGGCGCCCGAGATCCCGACGTTCGTGTCGCTGGCCGTCATCGTGGCCACGATCATCATCGCCGTGATCGCGAGCCTCATCCGCTCGAGGGTCATCGAGGGCAACGAAGCGCGCGACGGTGTCGAGGAAGAGTCCTCCCCCGCGGTCGACGAGGGACTCGACGAGGCAGCCGACGAGGCAGGGACCAAGAACCCCCGCCACTAGCACCGCCTGACGGAGGCTCCTCGAGCCTCCGGACGACGAGGGACCCCGCACGATGTGCGGGGTCCCTCGTCGTTCGGCGTCGCTCGTTGTCGACCGGCGGCGCTACCGCCGGGTCATCGAGAGCAGCCGCTCGAAGATGCCCTCGCCGTCGTCGGCGATCCCGTCGTGGTGGAACTCGTCCGTCTCCCAGACCTCGAGGTTCCGGACGGCAGCTGCCGTCGCCAGGGAGAGCTCCCGATCGACGTAGATGTCGTGCCGGTAGACCGCGGCCGCGGCCGGGATCGTGTTGGTCGCCAGGACGTCGGCGTCGTAGAGCCTGCCCCAGTCATCCTTCTCCGCGAGGATCCCTGCCACGGCCTGCAGCGGCCGCAGCGCGGGATCCTCCTCGAAGTACCAGTCGTAGATCATCTCGCCGGTGAGGAGGGTGGCGTCGGCGTCCTCGCGGAACTGCGGGTACTCCTCGAGGACGCGCTGCGCGGCCCAGGAGGAGGCGGCGCCCTGGCAGTAGATCGATTCGTGCAGGAGGGCGTAAAGCGGCTGGGACGCCCTGCTCACGATGCCGGAGACCTGCTCGAGGAAGGTCGCGGACAGGCGGGGCCCGTCCGCGGTCTGTGTGAAGGCGTCCTCGAGCAGGTAGTGGAGGCCGTGGACCCGCGTGTTGCCACCGAGGAACGAACCGACCATCTGGAAGCGCCGCGCCGTGAGCCGCTCGCCGCTCGGCAGGTGTTCCTCGACGGCGTCGAGGTGGCGGGCGATCCGCGTCACGAGGTCCCGGTCCCCGGGGTACCAGGAGAAGTACTCGGCATTGCGTTCCTCGACCCGCCGGAACGTCGCCCGGTAGACCTCGTCGGGCGCTCCGGACAGGGGTGCGAGGCCTCCCGTGATGAGCGCGCGCTGCATTCCCTCGGGAGCGATCGACAGATAGGTGAGTGTGCAGAAGCCCCCGTAGCTCTGCCCGAACACCGTCCAGGGCGGGCTGCCCAGGCGGTGGCGGATCAGCTCGGCGTCCGCCACGATCGAGTCGGCACGGAAACGCGTGAGGTAGTCCGCCCGGGCCTGGGGCGTCGGCAGCGACGCGAGTGTCATGGCGTCGGCCGGGGTGGACAACCCCGTGCCCCGCTGGTCCAGCATGAGGATCCGGAACTCCCTGGCCGCGGACTTCAGCCACCCGGACAGTTGCGTGGCGCGGACCCCCCGCCCGCCGGGTCCGCCCTGGAGGAACAGCAGCCAGGGGAGACGGGAGACCTCGTCGTCGCCGTGGTCCAGGGACGAGTACTCGCGCGCGAACACCTCGATGGACGGCGACGCCGGGTCCGCGTGGTCGAGCGGCACACGGAATGTGTGGCCTGTCGCGCGCAGCCCGCGCATGACGGCCGTCCTTCCGACGGTGTGCTCGGCGGCAGGGTCGGCCGCATGACCGGCTGCTCGGTTGGCTGCTTGGTCGGCTGCATGACCGGCTGCATGACCGGCGGCAGGGTCGGGTGCAGGGTCGGCTGCAGGGTCGGCCCGGTGGTCGTCGTCGTGCAGCAGGGCGCGTTCGCTCATGACGCGGCGACCGCGGCGAGGGCGTCGCCCGTCAGCCGGAAGGTGCTCCATCCAGACTGCACCCGGGCGCCGAGGCTCTCGTAGAAGCGGATGGACGGCTCGTTCCAGTCCAGCACCGACCACTCGACGCGAGCGTAGCCCCGCTCCGCGGCGAGCTTCGCGAGGTTGGTGAGGAGGGCCTTGCCGTGACCGGCACCCCGGGCCTCGGGCCGCACGTAGAGGTCCTCGAGGTAGATCCCGTTGACCCCCTCCCACGTGGAGTAGTTGAGGAACCAGAGGGCGAAGCCCTGGACCTCCCCCCGGGCCTCGGCAACGTGAGCGTAGATCGTGGGGGCGTCCCCGAACAGCGCGGCGTCGAGGGATTCCGCCGTGTTCTTCACCGCGTCCGGCTCACGTTCGTAGAGGGCGAGGTCGTGGATGAGCTGGAGGATGACCGGGACGTCCGCCGGCCGTGCCTCCCGAATGGTAGTCATGCTCCAAGCGTAGCCATCCGTCCGCCTCCCTCCGCCCGCGGCCATCGTGTCCGCTGTGCGATGCGGACAGGGGCGGCGAGAACGGGGTCAGGCAGCGACGGGCGCCCCGACACCGAGGATCCGGACCACGGGGCTGCCGGCCTCGTCGGACGCCGCGAGGTCGATCTCGGCATTGATGCCCCAGTCCCTGTTCCCCTCCGGGTCCTTGAGGATCTGCCGCACCTTCCAGGCGCCCGGGACCTTCGTGATGAGGAGCAGATCGGGGCCGCGTGCCTCGGGGCCGTCGTCGATGTCCTCGTAGTCCCCGAAGTACCCGTCCATGGCGTCCGCCCACCGGTCCGCGGTCCAGCCCGAGTCGGCGTCGAGCGCAGCGAGGGCCTCGTCCTGCTCGTCGGCGAAGAGCTTGACGCGCTGGAACATCTCGTTGCGGACCATGACGCGGAAGGCCCGCTCGTTGGACGTCACCGAGGGTGGTTCCTCCGGCAGGTCGACGGCGGCAGCCGCAGCGGCACCCGCGTCGATCCCGGCGGCGAGCTGGGTCCATTCGTCGAGGAGGCTGCTGTCCACCTGGCGCACCAGTTCACCGAGCCACTCCAGGATGTCGCTGAGGTCCTCCCGGAGGGCCTCGACCGGCACGGTGTGACGCAGGGCCTTGTAGCAGTCGGCGAGATAGCGCAGGAGGATGCCCTCCGACCGCGTGAGCGCGTAGAAGGCGACGTACTCGCCGAAGCTCATGGCCCGCTCGTACATGTCGCGGACCACGGACTTCGGCGCGAGTTCGAAGTCGCCGAGCCAGGGCGCCGAGGCCCGGTACACGTCGAAGGCCTGCTGCAGCAGTTCCTCGAGCGGCTTCGGGTAGGTGACCTCCTCGAGCCGCGCCATGCGGGCGTCGTAGTCGATCCCCTCGGCCTTCATGGCCGCCACCGCCTCGCCGCGTGCCTTCTTCTCCTGCGCGTTGAGGACCTGGCGCGGCTTCTCGAGCGTCGCCTCGATGACGGACACGACGTCGAGCGCGTAGCCCGGAGCCTCGGGGTCGAGGAGTTCCAGGCTCGCGAGGGCGAACGGGGAAAGGGGCTGGTTCAGTGCGAAGTTCGCCTGGAGGTGCACCTTCAGGCGGACCTGGCGCCCGTCAGGCTCGGGTTCGGGCAGCCTCTCGACGATGCCGGCCGTGACGAGCTCGCGGTAGATGCCGATCGCGCGGCGCATCAGCCGCAGCTGCGAAGCGCGCGTCTCGTGGTTCTCGGTCAGCAGCCGTTTGGTCGCCGTGAAGGGATCACCGGGTCGCTCGAGCAGGTTCAGCAGCATCGAATGGCTCACCGAGAAGGACGACGTCAGGGGATCCGGGATGCTTTCGACGAGCCGCTCGTAGGTGGGTTTCCCCCACGAGACGAAGCCCTGCTGCGGCTTCTTCCGGACCACCTGGCGCAGCTTCTTCTGGTCGTCGCCGAACTTCGAGACGGCCTTCGCCATGGCCTTGGCGTTCTCGACCACGTGCTCGGGTGCCTGGACGACCACGGTCCCCGCCGTGTCGTAGCCCGCGCGGCCGGCACGGCCCGAGATCTGGTGGAACTCGCGGGCGTTGAGCAGGCGCGTGCGCACGCCGTCGTACTTGCTGAGCGCCGTCAGGAGGACCGTGCGGATCGGCACGTTGATGCCGACCCCGAGGGTGTCCGTCCCACAGATCACCTTCAGCAGGCCGGCCTGGGCGAGTTGCTCGACCAGGCGCCGATACTTCGGCAGCATCCCGGCATGGTGCACGCCGATGCCGTGGCGCACGAGCCGGTTGAGTGTCTTCCCGAAGCCGGCGGAAAACCGGAACGTCGCGATCAGCTCGGCGATGCGGTCCTTCTCCTCCCGCGTGCAGATGTTGACGCTCATCAGGTTCTGCGCCCGCTCGATCGCTTCGGCCTGACTGAAGTGCACCACGTACACCGGAGCCTGGCGGGTGGAGAGCAGTTCCTCGAGGGACTCCTGCACCGGCGTCTCGACATAGTAGAAGTGGAGCGGGATGGGTCGTTCGACGGAGGTCACGGTCGCCGTCGCCCGCCCCGTGCGCTCGGTGAGGTCCTTCTCGAAGCGCGTGACGTCTCCGAGCGTCGCGGACATGAGGAGGAACTGCGCCTGCGGCAGTTCGAGCAGCGGCACCTGCCACGCCCAGCCGCGCTGGGGATCGGAGTAGAAGTGGAACTCGTCCATCACCACCGTGTCGACGTCGGCCGCCGCGCCCTCGCGCAGGGCGAGGTTCGCGAGGATCTCGGCCGTGCAGCAGATGATCGGGGCATCCTGGTTCACGCCGGAGTCGCCCGTGATCATCCCGACGTTCTCCGGGCCGAAGATGTCACAGAGCGCGAAGAACTTCTCGGAGACGAGCGCCTTGATCGGCGCCGTGTAGTAACTCGTACGCCCGTCGGCGAACGACTTCAGGTGTGCTGCGATCGCGACGAGGGACTTCCCCGAGCCGGTGGGCGTCGCGAGGATGACGTTGTTCCCCGAGACGAGCTCCATCGCCGCCTCGTCCTGCGCCGGGTAGAGCGTCAGGCCCCGCGCCGTCGCCCAGCCCGTGAAGGCCTCGTAGACCGCGTCCGCGGGAAGGTCGCCGTCGTCGTGCCGGGGCAGGTGCTCTTGGATCCTCATGATCCGTTCAGCCTACCGGTGGGGGAGTCGCCCGCGGAGTTAGGGTGGATCATGCGCTGGGACCCGGGACTCTACGGTCGGCATGCGGGCCACCGCGGCCGGCCGTTCCTCGACCTCCTGGCGCGGGTGGGTCATGAGGCCCCACGCTCCGTCGTCGACCTCGGATGCGGGCCCGGGGAGCTGACCGAGGTCCTCGCACGCCGCTGGCCCACCGCGCAGGTGGTCGGGATCGACTCCAGCGCGGAGATGGTCGGTGCCGCACGGCGGAGGACGGCGCTCCCGAACCTGCGGTTCCAGCTCGGCGACCTGCGGAACTACGAACCCGGTGCCGACGACGTCCTGGTGACGAACGCCGCCCTCCAGTGGGTGCCGGGCCATCAGGGGCTTCTCGCCCGGTGGGCCGCAGCGCTGCCGGTCGGCGGCTGGCTCGCGCTGCAGGTACCCGGTAACTTCTCGGCGCCGTCCCATGCCCTGCTGCGCAGCCATGCCGGCAGCGGGCAGTGGGCGTCACGGCTGCGCGGTGTGCTCCGCCATGACGACGCCGTCGGCGAGCCGATCGACTACCTCGGCGTCCTCCTGGCCGCCGGACTCGAGGCGGACGTGTGGGAGACGACGTACGAGCAGGTGCTCCCGGGGGAGGACGCCGTCCTCGACTGGGTGCGCGGCACGGCCCTGCGGCCCGTGCTGGACGCACTGTCCGACGATGAGGCCGCCGGGTTCGAGGCCGGGTACGGCGCGCTCCTGCGGGAGGCCTACCCCCGGGGCGAGCACGGCACGGTGTTCGGCTTCCGGCGGATCTTCGCCGTCGGGCACAGGGCCGGCTGACGGGCCGCCCGCCTCGTCCTCCGCCTCGTCCTGCCGCCGGCTACCAGCCGCGCTGCTTCCACTCCGCCAGCGAGCCCCGCTCGGCCCCGAGGGTCGTCCCGCCGCCATGGCCGGGGTGCACGATGGTGTCGTCCGGCAGGCGGTCGAAGATGCGGGTCACGACGTCGTCGTACAGCGACGCGAACCGCTGCGGATCGCCCTGCGTGTTCCCGACCCCGCCGGGGAACAGCGAATCACCGGTGAAGAGGTGCGCAGGCCCGGTGGGGTCCCGGTACAGCAGCGCGACGGACCCGGGCGTGTGCCCGCGCAGGGAGATCGCCTCGAGATCGAACCCCTCGAAGGACCCGACGTCGCCTTGCCTGAGGGGCACCTCGGTCGGTACCGCGATGTCCGGGACGTCCGCTTCGCCGGCAGCCGTGCGGGCCTTCGTGGCCTCCTTGACCTCTGCCAGCGCCCGTACGTGGTCCCAGTGCGAGTGGGTGGTGATGATCAGGGCCACCCGGGCCTCGGCGTCCGTGTCCTCCTGCGCGTCCGCGAGGAGCCCGAGGATCGCCGGGACGTCGTCGGCGGCATCGATGAGCACCTGTGCGCCGCTGGACTTCGACGTCAGCAGGTACACGTTGTTGTCCATCTCCGACACGGAGATGCGGCGGATGGTCATTGCGTCGAGGTCGTGCAGGGGGCCGGTCATGAGCACAGTGTAGGCATCCGCACGTACCGGGCGCGCGGACACGGCGGGTAGGGTTCGAGTACACCGCGAGACGTTCCCCGCGGCACCGTACCGTGGAAGGAACAGGGCGTGGAGCAGGGCATCCCCGGGTGGCTGGCGCTGGACCCACAGAGCGCGGTGCCGCCGTTCGAGCAGATCAAGCAGGCGATCCTGGCCGCGGCCAACTCGGGCGAGGCCGCCGTCGGCACGAGACTGCCACCGGTCCGAGCGCTCGCAGCGCACTTCGGCGTCGCCGCCAACACCGTCGCCCGTGCCTACCGCGAGCTGGAGCACGCCGGCGTCGTGGAGACGAAGGGGCGGGCGGGGACCACCGTCACGGCCGGGGGCGACGCCGCTCGACAGAAGGTGGGTGCCGCCGCCGATGTATTCGCCGCGGTGGTGCACTCCGCAGGGCTGTCCGAGTCCGATGCGGTCGCCATCGCGAGGGCGGCATTGCGCCGAGCGTGAACGGCACGCCGCAGGCCGCGGCAACCGTGCGGAAAACAGGGAATTCGAATATGTCTTCGAAGCCCTTTTCCCCTACAGTGGATGAGTGTCTATAGCAAATTCCCTCGAGCAGCACGCCCACAATCCGGAGCCCGCTCCCCAGGACCTGTCCCGGCTGATCGTCAAGGGCGCCCGCGAGCACAACCTGCGGAACGTCGACCTGGACCTCCCGCGCGACGCCATGATCGTCTTCACCGGCCTCTCCGGCTCGGGCAAGTCCTCCCTCGCCTTCGACACCATCTTCGCGGAGGGCCAGCGACGCTACGTCGAATCCCTCTCCGCCTACGCACGCCAGTTCCTCGGTCAGGTGGACAAGCCGGACGTCGACTTCATCGAGGGGCTCTCGCCGGCCGTCTCGATCGACCAGAAGTCCACGAGCAAGAATCCGCGTTCCACCGTCGGCACCATCACCGAGATCTACGACTACATGCGGCTCCTCTGGGCGCGTGTCGGCCGCCCCCACTGCCCGGTCTGCGGCGAGCCGGTGGCGAAGCAGACCCCCCAGCAGATCGTGGACCAGCTGCTCGAGCTCGACGAGGGCACGCGCTTCCAGATCCTCGCTCCCGTCGTGCGGGCGCGCAAGGGCGAGTTCGTCGACCTGTTCCAGGAGCTCACCGCGAAGGGCTATTCGCGCGCCCGGGTGGACGGCAAGCTCATCCAGCTGAGCGACCCGCCGAAGCTGGGCAAGCAGTACAAGCACACCATCGAGGTCATCATCGACCGCCTCGTCGTCAAGGGCGGCATCCAGCAGCGCCTCACCGACTCCGTCGAGACGGCCCTCAAGCTCGCCGACGGTCGCGTGCTCGCTGAGTTCGTGGACCTCCCGGAGGACGACGAGAAGCGCCTCCACGCCTTCTCCGAGCACCTCGCCTGCCCGAACGAGCACCCGCTCGCCATCGACGAGATCGAGCCGCGCTCGTTCTCGTTCAACAACCCCTTCGGCGCCTGCCCGGCCTGCACGGGGATCGGGACGAAGCTCGAGGTCGACGAGGAGCTCGTGGTCCCCAATCCGGACCTGAGCCTCGCGGAGGGCGCCATCGCGCCGTGGTCGCTCGGTACCGCGACGCTCGAGTACTGGACCCGCCTGCTCGAAGGGCTCGCGTCCGAGCTGACGTTCGACATCACCACGCCGTGGCGCAAGCTCCCGGACCGTGCCCGCGAGGCCGCCCTGTACGGCAAGGACCACAAGGTCGTGGTGCAGTACAAGAACCGCTTCGGGCGGGAGCGCAAGTACAGCACGGGCTTCGAGGGCGCCATCCAGTACATCCAGCGCAAGCACGCGGAGACCGAGTCCGACAACGCGCGGGACCGCTACGAGGAGTACATGCGGGAGATCCCGTGCCCCACCTGCGGCGGGGCACGCCTGAACCCGGCGTCGCTGTCCGTGCTGATCAACGGGCGCTCCATCGCCGAGGTCTCGGCCATGCCGATGCGCGACTGCGCCGAGTTCCTCGACAACCTCGTGCTGACCGGCCGCGAGGCCCAGATCGCCAACCAGGTGCTCAAGGAGATCCAGGCGCGCCTGACGTTCCTCCTCGACGTCGGTCTCGAATACCTCAACCTCGAGCGCGCCTCGGGCACCCTCTCCGGCGGCGAGGCCCAGCGCATCCGCCTCGCCACCCAGATCGGGTCCGGTCTCGTCGGCGTCCTCTACGTGCTCGACGAGCCGTCGATCGGCCTGCACCAGCGTGACAACCGCCGCCTCATCGAGACGCTCACCCGGCTGCGCAACCTCGGCAACACGCTCATCGTCGTCGAGCACGACGAGGACACCATCGCCGAGGCCGACTGGATCGTCGACATCGGACCGGGTGCCGGCGAGCACGGCGGCGAAGTGGTCCACTCGGGCCTGCTCGAGGACCTGCTCACCAACGAGAAGTCCCTGACCGGCGACTACCTCTCGGGACGGCGCAGGATCGAGATCCCGAAGAAACGCCGGAAGATCGACCGTTCCCGCCAGCTGAAGGTCGTCGGCGCTCGCGAGCACAATCTCACGAACGTCGACGCGACGATCCCGCTCGGCGTGCTCACCGCCGTCACCGGTGTGAGCGGATCCGGCAAGTCCACGCTCGTCAACGACATCCTCTACAAGGTGCTGGCGAACAAGCTGAACGGTGCCAAGCAGGTGGCCGGGCGGCACAAGCGGATCGACGGGCTGGAGCACCTGGACAAGGTCATCCACGTCGACCAGAGCCCCATCGGCCGCACTCCGCGCTCGAACCCGGCGACGTACACCGGCGTGTTCGACAACATCCGGAAGCTCTTCGCGGAGACCACGGAGGCGAAGGTCCGCGGATACCTGCCGGGCAGGTTCTCGTTCAACGTCAAGGGCGGCCGCTGCGAGGCGTGCTCCGGTGACGGCACACTGAAGATCGAGATGAACTTCCTGCCGGACGTCTACGTCCCGTGCGAGGTCTGCCACGGGGCCCGGTACAACCGGGAGACGCTCGAGGTGCACTACAAGGGCAAGACCATCGCGGACGTGCTCGACATGCCCATCGAGGAGGGGGCCGAGTTCTTCGCGGCCTTCAGCCCCATCGCGCGGCACCTCAACACCCTCGTGGAGGTCGGACTGGGCTACGTCCGCCTCGGCCAGCCGGCCACCACGCTGTCCGGCGGCGAGGCGCAGCGCGTCAAGCTCGCGAGCGAACTGCAGAAGCGGTCCAACGGCCGCAGCATCTACGTCCTGGACGAGCCGACGACGGGCCTGCACTTCGAGGACATCCGCAAGCTCCTGCTGGTCCTCCAGGGCCTGGTGGACAAGGGCAACACGGTCATCACCATCGAGCACAACCTCGACGTCATCAAGAGCGCCGACTGGGTGATCGACCTCGGCCCGGACGGCGGCTCTGGCGGCGGTCAGATCATCGCCACGGGCACGCCGGAGCAGGTGGCGACCAATGAGCGGAGCTACACGGGGACGTTCCTGAAGGAGATCTTCGACAAGGTCGGATAGGGCCCTGCCGCACGCCTGATATACCCGGGAGGGCATGCATGATGCATGCCCTCCCGGTGCTATGGCAAGCTTGCCCGGTGGCAAATATGCATTCGCTGATACTCTTCGACCTCGACGGCACCCTCGTCGACCCGGCAGGGGCCATCACCGGAGGCATCAGCTCGGCCCTGGTGAGCCACGGGTTCCCCGAGCCCGACGACGACGCCCTCCAGGCCATGGTCGGGCCGCCGCTCGCCCACTCCCTCACCGCCCTCGCAGGGGTCCCGGCGTCCCGGGTCCAGGAGGTCATGGCGACCTACCGCGCGGGCTACGTCGCGACCGGCATGGCACGCAGCCGCCCCTACCCGGGGATCGCACGGTGCGTCGAGGCGCTGACCGACGCGGGAGCGGTGGTCGCCGTGGCGACCCAGAAGCCCGAGTGGCTCGCCGAGGAACTGCTCGAAGCGCAGGGCCTGCGGCATCTCTTCGCCTCCGTCCACGGATCCCCGCGCGACGAGGCCGCGACCGTCGGCGGCAAGGCCCCGATCATCCGGGCGGCGCTCGAACGACACGCGTCCGACGCCCTCCGGCCGGTGATGGTCGGCGACCGCCGGCACGACGTCGAGGGCGCGGCCGCCAACGGGATCGCCTGCATCGGCGTCGGGTGGGGCTTCGCCGCACCCGGCGAACTGGAGGACGCGGGAGCTGCCGCGGTCGTGCACACCGCCGACGACCTGCTGGAGGTGCTCCGTGGGGGTCTATGACCTGACGCGCAGCACGACCCGCGGCCTGATCAGCACGCTGTGCCGGCCCACCGTCGAGGGACTCGGCAACGTGCCGAAGGACGGCCCTTTCATCGTCGCGCCCAACCACCTGTCCTTCCTCGACAGCGTGCTGGTCCAGGCGCTGATGCCACGACCGGTCGCGTTCTTCGCCAAGGCGGAGTACTTTACCGGCTCGGGCGTGAAGGGCGTCCTGATGAAGTCGTTCTTCGAGGGCGTCGGCTCCATCCCCGTGGAGCGCGGGCAGCAGGCCGCCAGCGTGCAGGCGCTCCGGACGCTCCTCGACCTGCTGGAGCAGGGCGACGGTGTCGGCATCTATCCCGAGGGCACGCGCTCACGCGACGGCCGGCTCTACCGGGGGAGGACGGGCGTCGGCTGGCTCGCGCTCACCACCGGTGCGCCCGTGGTGCCGGTCGGGCTCCTCGGCACCGACGCCCTGCAGCCGGCGGGGAAGAAGGGCGTCCGCCCGCAGCACTTCACCCTGCGGATCGGCGAGCCCCTGGTGTTCGCGAAGACCGGACCCGGACACCCCCTGCCCGCACGCCGCAGCGCGACGGACACGATCATGGACAGCATCGCCGCCCTCACCGGCCAGGAGCGCGTCCCGCACTACAACCAGAGCCCCGCGACCGACTAGGCCCGCCCGTCAGCGGTCAGCGGAAAGGACGCTCCGGGGTCGGGGCATGTCACCGTCCAGCCCTAGGATGAATGGCGTGGCGAACCCAGTGACATACCGGCCCAAGACAGGCGAGATACCGCTCGATCCCGGTGTGTACCGCTTCCGCGACGAGCACGGCCGGGTCATCTACGTGGGCAAGGCCAAGAACCTCAGGTCGCGGCTGAACTCCTACTTCGCCAACCCCCAGGGGCTGCTCGCGAAGACCCGCACCATGGTCTTCACCGCCGCGAGCGTCGAATGGACCGTCGTCGGCAGCGAGCTCGAGGCGCTCCAGCTCGAGTACACGTGGATCAAGGAGTTCGACCCGCGGTTCAACGTCATGTTCCGGGACGACAAGTCGTACCCGTACCTGGCCGTCACCATGGGGGAGAAGTACCCGCGCGTGCAGGTCCTGCGGGGGGACAAGAAGAAGGACACCCGCTACTTCGGCCCGTTCTACCCGGCGAAGGCCATCCGCGAGACGGTCGACACCATGATCCGGGTCTTCCCCGTCCGGACCTGCAGCGCCGGTGTCTTCAAGCGCGCCGAACGGACCGGCAGGCCGTGCCTGCTCGGCTACATCGACAAGTGCTCGGCGCCGTGCGTGGGCCGGATCACCCCCGAGGACCACAGGGCCCTCGCGGAGGACTTCTGCGACTTCATGTCCGGCGAGGCGAAGAAGTTCATCTCCGGACTCGAGAAGAAGATGGCGGAGGCCGTCGCCGAGCTCGACTACGAGTCGGCTGCCCGCCTGCGCGACGACATCGCAGCCCTGCGCCGCGTGTTCGAACGCAACACGGTGGTCCTCAGCGAGGACACCGACGCCGACATCTTCGCGCTGAAGGAGGACGAACTGGAGGCCGCCGCCCAGGTCTTCCACGTTCGGGGAGGCCGCATCCGCGGCCAGCGCGGCTGGGTCGTCGAGAAGGTCGAGGACATGGAGACACCCGACCTCGTGGAGCACCTGCTGCAGCAGGTGTACGGCGAGGGCAACAGCAGCAACGAGCAGATCCCCCGAGAGGTCCTCGTCCCGGTCCTGCCGAGCAACTCCGACCAGATGCTCGAATGGCTCCGCGGCCTCCGGGGCGCGCGGGTCGACGTCCGGGTCCCGCAGCGCGGTGACAAGGCCACTCTCATGGGCACCGTGGAGCAGAACGCCGCGGACGCCCTGCGTCTCCACAAGAGCCGCAGGGCCGGCGACATCACCACCCGGTCGGCCGCCCTGCAGGAACTGCAGGAGGCCCTCGACCTGCCCCAGCCGCTGATGCGCATCGAGTGCTTCGACATCTCGCACGTGCAGGGAACCAACGTGGTGGCCTCGATGGTCGTCGTCGAGGACGGCCTGCCCCGGAAGTCCGAGTACCGCAAGTTCTCCATCACGGGCGACGCCGCCCGGGACGACACCGCCTCCATGTACGACGTCATCTACCGGCGGTTCCGCAACTACCTCGCGTCCAAGGCCGGCGACACCCGGGACGCCGCGGCCCCCGACCCGGAGAGCGCGCCGGTCGACGACGAGGCATCGGTCCTCGAGCACCCCGCCGTCGACGAGCAGGGCGCACCGATCCGCGACACCACGACGGCGATCCCGCGCAGCCGGTTCGCGTACCCGCCCAGCCTCGTCGTCGTCGACGGCGGACCTCCCCAGGTGGCGGCCGCGTCCCGGGCCCTCGCGGACCTCGGCATCGACGACGTCTTCGTGATCGGTCTCGCCAAGCGGCTCGAGGAGGTGTGGATCCAGGACAGCGAGTTCCCCGTCATCCTTCCCCGCGCGTCGGAGGGACTGTTCCTCCTGCAGCGCATCCGCGACGAGGCACACCGCTTCGCCATCACGTTCCACCGCCAGAAGCGCGGGAAGTCGATGACGGCCTCGGCCCTCGACGACATCGCGGGCCTCGGCCCGGCCAAGCGCAAGGCGCTGCTCAAGCACTTCGGCTCGGTCAAGAAGATCCGGGCCGCGAGCATCGAGGAACTCGTGGAGGTACCGGGTGTCGGCCCTGCCCTGGCCGAGACCATCCGCACCTCGCTCGCCGTCGACGCGGACGACGCGCCCGCCCCTGCCGTGAACATGACCACGGGCGAGATCATCGAAGATTAGCTAGGCTGAGGACGCGGCCGCAGGCGCGCCGCTGAGACCGCACACACCAGGGCATGCCCCCATACCGGGCTGCCCCGACGAGCCGGAACGGACGCACCACGATGACTGAGGCCACGAGCCTGACTCCGGTCAAACCCACCCAGTCCGAGCTGCTGGTCGTGACCGGCATGTCCGGGGCCGGACGCAGTACGGCCGCGAACGCGCTCGAGGACCATGGCTGGTACGTCGTGGAGAACCTCCCGCCGCAGATGCTCACGACGCTCACGGAGCTCGTGGCGCGGACGCCGCAGTCCATCCCCAAGCTCGCCGTGGTCATCGACGTCCGCGGCAAGGAGCTCTTCAACGACATCAAGGCATCGCTGGACGGGCTGCGGGCGGCCGGGGTCGGCTACCGCGTGCTCTTCCTCGACGCCGACGACGCCGTCCTGGTGCGCCGGTTCGAGCAGGGTCGCCGGCCGCATCCGCTGCAGGCAGACGGCCGGATCCTCGACGGCATCGCGGCGGAGCGCGACGTGCTCAGGGAGCTGAAGCACACGTCGGACATCGTGATCGACACGAGCGAGCTCAATGTGCACGCCCTCGCGACGAGTGTGACCGAGCTGTTCTCCGAGTCCGGCCCCATCGTCCTCCGCCTCAACGTCATGAGCTTCGGTTTCAAGTACGGCCTCCCGGTGGACGCCAACTACGTGGCCGACGTCCGCTTCATCCCGAATCCGCACTGGGTGCCGGTCCTGCGACCCCAGACCGGGCTCGACGCGCCCGTGCGCGACTACGTGCTCGGCGCGCAGGGCGCCGGTGACTTCATCGACCGGTACGTCCACGCCCTCGTCCCGGTCCTGGACGGCTACCGCCGCGAGAACAAGCACTACGCCACCATCGCGGTCGGCTGCACCGGTGGCAAGCACCGGTCCGTCGCCGTGACCGAGGAGATCGCACAGCGCCTGGCCCAGCTGCCGGGCGTGCAGGTCGCTGCTCACCACCGAGACCTCGGGCGTGAGTAGTGGCCCTGTTCTCCGGGTCCCTCCCTCTCGTCCCGCCCGCGGCCCGCAGGAAGGGTGACGGACCGGGCCCCGGCCCGTCCGTCGTCGCGCTCGGCGGCGGGCACGGGCTGTCGGCGTCGCTGTCCGCCCTGCGGCTCCTGACCCAGGAACTGACCGCCGTGGTGACCGTTGCCGACGACGGCGGGTCCTCGGGGCGGCTGCGCCGCGAACTCGGTGTCCTGCCACCGGGCGACCTCCGGATGGCCCTCGCGGCGCTCTGCGACGACACGGACTGGGGGCGCACGTGGCGTGACGTGATGCAGCACCGCTTCACCTCCCGGGACGGCGTCGAGGGCTCACTCGACGACCACGCCATGGGCAACCTCCTGATCGTCACGCTGTGGGAGCTCCTCGGTGATCCGGTCGCCGGCCTGCAGTGGGCCGGCGCCCTGCTCGGCGCGCGGGGCAGGGTCCTGCCGATGGCCAGCGTGCCCCTGACGATCGAGGGCGACCTGCTCAGCGAGGTGCAGGGGTCCCTGCGCGTGACCACCGTGACGGGACAGGCCCGACTGGCCGTGGCCGCCGACACCGGCAACGTGAGCAACGTGCGCCTCCTCCCGGCAGCAGCACCGGCCTGCAGGGACGCCCTGGAAGCCATCGAGCTGGCCGACTGGGTGGTCCTCGGGCCGGGGTCCTGGTACACCTCGGTGCTGCCGCACCTGCTGCTTCCCGAGCTCCGGGACGCCCTGTGCCGGACCTCCGCCAAGCGGTGCCTCACCATGAACCTCACGAACGACACCAAGGAGACCCAGGGCATGAGCGCGGTCGACCACCTCAGCGTGATCTCCCGCTACGCACCGGATTTCACCGTCGACGTGGTGCTCGCCGACCCCGCGGTGGTAACAGACCGCGAGGAGTTCGAGCGGGCCGTCGCAGGAATGGGCGGACGGGCGGTCTTCGGTACAGTGGGAGTTTCGACCGGTAAGCCCGTACATGATCCCCTGCGGCTGGCGACGTCCTACAACGACATGTTCGGGGAGAACTAGGAGTGTATCTGTGGCCCTGACCGCCGATGTCAAAGAGGAGCTGTCCCACCTCGACGTCAAGAAGTCCTCGGTCCGCAAGGCCGAGGTGTCCGCGCTGCTGAGATTTGCCGGGGGCCTCCATATCATCTCCGGCAGGATCGTCATCGAGGCCGAGGTGGACCTCGCCTCGACGGCGCGCAGGCTCCGGGCGACCATCGCCGAGGTGTACGGGCACAACAGCGAGATCATCGTCGTCTCGGGCGGCGGCCTCAAGCGGGGCAACCGCTATGTGGTGCGCGTGGTGCGCGAAGGGGAGTCCCTCGCCCGCCAGACCGGACTCCTGGACAGCCGTGGCCGCCCCGTCCGGGGATTGCCGTCCGCCGTCGTCAACGGCTCGACGGCGGACGCCGAGGCCGTCTGGCGCGGCGCGTTCCTCGCACACGGCTCCCTGACGGAACCCGGCCGCTCCTCCTCCCTCGAGGTCACCTGCCCCGGCCCGGAGTCCGCCCTGGCACTCGTCGGGGCAGCACGGCGGCTCGACATCGCCGCGAAGGCGCGGGAGGTGCGCGGCGTGGACCGCGTGGTCATCCGCGACGGCGACACCATCGCCGCCCTCCTGACGCGCATGGGCGCGCACGACGCGCTCATGGTGTGGGAGGAGCGCCGGATGCGCAAGGAGGTGCGGGCCACGGCGAACCGCCTCGCGAACTTCGACGACGCCAACCTGCGCCGGTCGGCACAGGCCGCCGTGGCCGCGGGCGCGCGCGTCGAGCGTGCCCTCGAGATCCTCGGCGAGACGGTGCCCGAACACCTGCGCTACGCGGGGGAGTTGCGGGTGGCCCACAAGCAGGCGAGCCTGGACGAACTCGGCCGCCTGGCGGACCCGCCCATGACCAAGGACGCCATCGCCGGCCGCATCCGGCGCCTGCTCGCCATGGCGGACAAGAGGGCGTCGGACATCGGGATCCCGGGGACCGATGCGAATGTGACCGCGGACATGCTCGACGAGTGAAGAAGTGCATAGGATGGAACGACAAGCCCGCTTCTGATCAGGTGGGCCGCCTGCCGTCCGGGCTCCCGCTGGAGTCGACGGGCGCGCCGGCACCTGGGACCACTACATGGAGGACTACGTGAGCGAATACGTACTGCCGGATCTCGATTACGACTACGCGGCCCTGGAGCCGCACATCTCGGGCCGGATCATGGAGCTGCACCACTCCAAGCACCAGGCCACCTACGTCAAGGGCGCCAACGACGCCCTCGCCCAGCTCGCCGAGGCCCGCGCGACCGGGCAGTTCGGGACCATTCCCAAGCTCTCCAAGGACCTCGCCTTCCACGTCGGCGGCGTCATCAACCACAGCATCTTCTGGAAGAACATGTCCCCCGAGGGCGGCGACAAGCCCGAGGGTGAACTGGCCGCGGCCCTGGACGACGCGTTCGGATCCTTCGACGCGTTCCGCGCCCACTTCACGGCCGCCGCCACCTCCCTGCAGGGTTCCGGCTGGGCCGTGCTCGCCTACGAGCCGCTCGGCCAGAACATCGTGATCGAACAGCTCTACGACCAGCAGGGCAACGTCCCCGTGGGCACCGTGCCGCTGCTGATGCTGGACATGTGGGAGCACGCCTTCTACCTGGACTACGTCAACGTCAAGCCCGACTACGTTAAGGCCTGGTGGAACCTGGTGAACTGGGCCGACGTCCAGACCCGCTTCCAGGCGGCACGCACCGGCGCCTCGGTGCTCATCACGCCCGGCCGCTGACCGGCCACCACAACACGCCCCGCGCAACCGGGGCGATCCACGTCCGGAGTGCGTGCGGAACGCCGCGCTGAGTAAGGTTGGAGCCGTGCAGGGACGCGTCCCCGCACGGCTCCGGCGACGGACACCGCTCCGCAGGGAGCCAGCAGGACCCGATTCACTTCGGCACGAAGGTGTGCCCGGTACCAGATTTATTCGTCGCCGGCATCACCCGAGAAGGGTCATCGCGGCGGCACCACCTATGAAGGAGATGGAAACCAGTGACTACTCGTGTTGGAATCAATGGCTTCGGCCGCATCGGTCGCAACTACTTCCGCGCGGCCCTCGAGCAGGGTGCAGACCTCGAGATCGTTGCCGTCAACGACCTGACGAGCCCCGAGGCCCTCGCCCACCTGCTGAAGTACGACTCCGTGACCGGCCGCCTGAAGGCCTCCGTCGAGGTCGACGGCGGTGACCTCGTGGTCGGTGGCAAGCGCGTCAAGGTACTGGCCGAGCGCGACCCCGCGAACCTGCCCTGGAAGGACCTCGGCGTCGACATCGTGATCGAGTCCACCGGGTTCTTCACCAAGGCGTCCGACGCGCAGAAGCACATCGATGCCGGCGCCAGGAAGGTCCTGATCTCCGCCCCAGCGTCCGACGAGGACCTCACCGTGGTGCTCGGCGTCAACGACGGCGACTACGACCCCGAGAACCACCACATCATCTCGAACGCGTCCTGCACCACGAACTGCCTCGGCCCGCTCGCCAAGGTGCTGAACGACTCCTTCGGCATCGAGCGCGGTCTCATGACGACGATCCACGCGTACACCGCCGACCAGAACCTCCAGGACGGCCCGCACAAGGACCTCCGCCGCGCACGGGCCGCAGCGATCAACATGGTGCCCACCTCCACGGGTGCGGCCAAGGCGATCGGCCTCGTCCTGCCGGAGCTCAAGGGCAAGCTCGACGGCTACGCCATCCGCGTTCCCGTCCCCACCGGTTCGGCCACCGACCTGACGGTCACCCTGGGCCGCGAGGTCACCGCCGACGAGGTCAATGCCGCCTACAAGGCTGCCGCTGCCGACGGTTCGCTCAAGGGCTACCTCTCCTACACGGAGGACCCGATCGTCTCCTCGGACATCGTGACGGATCCGGCGTCGTGCATCTTCGACTCCGGACTGACGAAGGTCCTTGGCAACCAGGTCAAGGTCGTGGGCTGGTACGACAACGAGTGGGGCTACTCGAACCGCCTGGTCGACCTGACCGAAATCGTCGCTGCCAAGCTCTCCTAGGCGATCGCCCGTGGCTTACGCAACGCTCGACGACCTCCTCGCCGAAGGCGTCCGCGGACGCCGTGTCCTCGTGCGCTCGGACCTCAACGTGCCCCTCGAGGGCGACGTCCCGGAGTTGAAGGTCACCGACGACGGCCGCGTACGCGCGTCCCTGCCCGTTCTCCGCAGGCTGAGCGAGGCAGGGGCGGCCGTGATCGTCCTGGCGCACCTCGGACGGCCCAAGGGCGCACCCGAGCAGAAGTACTCGCTCGAGCCGGCCGTGGACGTCCTCCGGGACCTCGCGGACTTCCCGGTCACGCTCGCGCCGGACACCACGGGTGAGGGTGCCCGCAGCGCGGCCGCAGCCCTGGCCGAGGGGGAGGTGCTCGTCCTCGAGAACGTGCGCTTCGACGCGCGTGAGACGAGCAAGGACGACGCCGAGCGGTCGGCCTTCGCCCGCGAGATCGCGGACCTGGCCGGCCCGGACGGCGCCTACGTGGACGACGCCTTCGGTGCGGTGCACCGGAAGCACGCGAGCGTGTACGACATCGCCGCGCTGCTGCCGTCCTACCAGGGTGATCTGGTCAAGGCCGAACTCGTGGTCCTGGAGCGGCTGACGAAGGATCCGCAGCGGCCCTTCGTCGTCGTGCTCGGCGGTTCCAAGGTGTCCGACAAGCTGGCCGTCATCGAGAACCTGATCGGCACGGCGGACCGCATCCTCGTGGGCGGCGGCATGCTGTTCACGTTCCTCGCGGCCCAGGGCCATAAGGTGGGCGCGAGCCTGCTCGAGGAGGACCAGATCGAGACCGTTCGCGGCTACCTCGAGCGGGGCTCCCGTGACGGCACGCAGTTCGTCCTCCCGACCGACATCGTCGTGGCGGAGAAGTTCGCCGCCGACGCCGGTTCGGGCGTTGTCGCCGCGGACGCCATCGAGTCGGGGACGTACGGAGCGACCGGCATCGGCCTCGACATCGGCCCCGTGACGGGTGCGGACTTCGCCGCGAACATCGCCGAGGCGAGAACCGTCTTCTGGAACGGGCCGATGGGCGTCTTCGAGTTCGAGGCGTTCGCCGGCGGTACCCGGGCGGTCGCCCAGGCCCTCGTCGACGCACAGGCGGACGGCGCCCTGACCGTGGTCGGCGGCGGCGACTCCGCCGCTGCCGTCCGCGGCCTCGGCTTCGCCGACGACCAGTTCGGGCACATCTCGACCGGTGGCGGCGCGAGTCTGGAATACCTCGAAGGCAAGGAACTGCCCGGCCTCACGGCTCTCGCCCGCGACTAGCGGGAGGGCGGGGACGATCGACCGCCCGGCAACGGGCGCACAGGAAGAGCGGGATCCGCGGGGCCGAGGCCGCGCGGATCCCGCCCCCATGCAACGAACAGATGGAGTAGGACGATGACCACCTCGACCAACGGCGCCTTCGACCGCCGCCCGCTCATCGCGGGGAACTGGAAGATGAACCTGGACCACATGCAGGGCATCACCTTCCTGCAGAAGCTGGCCTGGACCCTCGATGACGCGGGCCACGACTTCTCGCGCGTCGAGGTCTCGGTCTTCCCGCCCTTCACCGATCTGCGCGGCGTCCAGACGCTCGTCAAGGGTGACAACCTCGACGTCGTCTACGGCGGCCAGGATCTCTCACCCGAGGATTCCGGCGCGTACACGGGGGACATCTCCGGTCAGTTCCTGGCCAAGCTCGACTGCACCTACGTGCTGGTCGGACACTCCGAACGGCGGACGATCCACTCCGAGTCGGACGCGCTGCTCAACCGGAAGGTGCACGCCGCCTACCGCCATGCACTGGTGCCCGTGCTGTGCGTCGGCGAGGGCCTCGAGATCCGGCAGGCCGGAACGCATGTCGCCTCGACGCTCGAGCAGCTCCGCCAGGGCGTCGCAGGCCTGACGCCGGAACAGGCGTCCGCCCTCGTGGTCGCGTACGAGCCTGTCTGGGCCATCGGTACGGGTGAGGTCGCCGGACCGGAGGACGCGCAGGAGATGTGCGCCGCCATCCGCGCCGAACTCGGCTCCCTCTTCGATGCGGAGACCGCCTCGAAGACGCGCCTGCTCTACGGCGGCTCGGTGAAGGCGGCGAACGCCGCGAGCATCCTCAAGGAGCGCGACGTCGACGGCGTGCTCGTCGGCGGTGCGAGCCTCGACGTGTCCGAGTTTGCTAGTATTGTCAGGTTCGAACAGCATCTGGTGACAGACTAGTTCCGTGCGCCGGCCGCTCCGCTGAGCGGCTACCGAGCCTTGAAAGGGCCCCGTGGAAATCATCCGTATCATCCTGCTCGTCCTGCTCGGGATCACGAGTCTCCTGCTGACCCTCCTGATCCTGCTCCACAAGGGACGTGGCGGTGGTATGTCGGACATGTTCGGTGGCGGCATGACCTCGAGCATGGGATCGTCCGGGGTTGCCGAGCGCAACCTCAACCGGTTCACGGTGGCCCTCGGACTCGCGTGGGGCGTGGTCATCGTGGCCCTCGGCCTCATCCAGCGTTTCGCCGGCGAGTCGTAGGGCACAGCACACGACCGTACGGAGAAGGCCCCCGCTTCCAGCAGGAAGCGGGGGCCTTCGTCATCGACGGGCCGTCGTCAGCCGACGGACTCCTCCTCGTCCTCGTGGTCGATCAGGCGCCCGGGCAGCTTCTGTGCCGCGTCCTGGTCGATCAGCCACAGGGTCTTCCGCACCCCGCGCGCCCCGGCGGCGGGGACCTGGACATGGCCGGCTCCCGCGAGGGCCAGTCCCACAGCACCGGCCTTGTCGCTGCCGCTGACGGACAGCCAGACCTCCTGGGCGGTGTTGATCGCCTCGAGCGTCAGCGAGATGCGCTGCGGCGGAGGCTTGGGTGCATCGGCGACCCCCACGGTCGTCTCGCCCTTGGTGCGGATGCCGGCCATCTCCGGGAAGAGCGAGGCGACGTGCGCATCGGGTCCGACACCGAGCAGGAGGACGTCGAAGCGGGGCAGGCGCGGATCGGGCTGTACCGCGTCCTCGTCCGCCGCGCGTTCGGCCTTCGCGGCCGCCGCCAGCTGTTCGGCGTAGTCGAGGGCGGCCGCGTCCTCGTCGGGGAACTCGTCCTTCGAGCCGAACTCATGGATCTTCACGGGGTCGACGGCGACACGGTCGAGGAACGCGGTGCGCGCCTGGACGGCGTTGCGGTCCGGGTCCTCGGCGCGCAGGAACCGCTCGTCACCCCACCAGAAGTGCACGTTCGCCCAGTCGACCGCCGTGTGCGCCGGTGATTCCACGACGGCCTGCAGGGCCGCCGTGCCGATCGAGCCGCCCGTGAGGACCACGGTGGCCGTGCCGCGGTCGCTCTGCACATCGACCAGGCGCGTGATCAGTCGCGCCGCCACGGCCGCCGCCAGGGATGTCGGGGAAGGATGGATGCTGACTTTCGGTTCAGCGCTCATACGGTCACACGCTCCTCAGGTTGGTCAGGGCGAGTCCTTCGGTGATGACCTCTCCGAAGACCTCGTCGGGGTCGAGCCGCCTCAGCTCCTCGGCGAGGCAGTCGCGCAGGCCCCGCCGCGGCAGCGAGATGCGCTGGACGGGCTGGTCCGGCTGGTGCAGCTCGGCGACGTCGTGGTGCGGACGGTGGAGTTCGATGTCCCCACCGTCACGCATGAGGCGCACGCGTTTGAGTCCGGTGCCCGCCGGCCCCGCGGTGATATCGACGGGCGCGTCCAGCGCCCGTGTGAGCCAGGCGGCCAGCAGGACGGTGCTGGGGGAGTCCGACGCGCCCTCGACGGTGACCGCCGTGATCGGCTGGTCGCCCTCGAGCTGGTCCAGCACGGCTGCGAGCTGGATGCGCCAGTTGGTGAGGCGCGTCCAAGCGAGGTCGGTGTCGCCCGCGGCGTAGGTGCTGCGGATGTTGAACAGCGCCGCCGTCGGGTCCGGCTCGTTGGCGGAGTCGGTGATCCGGCGGTGCGCGATGCTGCCGATCGACGTCTGGGACGCGGCCTCGGGCACGCCGTGCGGCCACCACGCGACGATCGGCGCGTCGGGCAGCAGGAGGGCGGACACCAGCGACTCGTTCTCGTCGGAGAGCTCCCCGTAACCGCGCAGCACGATCACCTCGGAGGCGCCGGCGTCGCCGCCGACGCGGATCTGGCCGTCGAGGCGTGTCGGCTCGTCCGGCGATCCCTCGGCGAGGACGATGATGCGGCACGGGTGCTCGCGGCTGGCCTCGTTCGCCGCGTCGATGGCCTCCTCCTCCTGTCCCGACCTCGTGATCACGACGAGGGTGAGCACGCGCCCGAGGGCGACGACGCCGCCGCGTTCGCGCATCGCCATCAGCTCCTTGGACACCTTGGAGGTCGTGGTGTCGGGAAGCTCTACGATCATGGCCTTCTCCAGGTTCGTCCATCGGCTGCGAGCAGCTCGTCGGCGGATGCGGGACCCCAGCTCCCCGGGACATAGGGATCGGGCTGGCCGTCGAGGGATGCCCAGTGCTTCTCGAACGGGTCGAGGATCTGCCAGGACAGCTCCACCTCCTGCTGGCGCGGGAAGAGTGGCGGCTCACCGAGCAGGACGTCGAGGATGAGTCGCTCGTAGGCCTCGGGGCTGGACTCTGTGAACGAGTGCCCGTACCCGAAGTCCATGGTCACGTCGCGGACCTCCGTCTGGGTGCCGGGCACCTTGGAGCCGAAGCGGATCGTGACGCCCTCGTCGGGCTGGACCCGGATGACGACCGCGTTCTGGCCGAAATCCTCCTCGTTGTGGTCCCGGAACAGGAGGTTCGGGGCCCGCTTGAAGACGACGGCGATCTCCGTGACCCTGCGCCCCAGTCGCTTGCCGGCGCGCAGGTAGAACGGGACGCCGGCCCAGCGGCGTGTGTTGATGTCCAGCCGGAGCGCGGCGAAGCTCTCCGTCGTGGAGTCGGCCGGGATGCCCTCCTCCTCGAGGAAGCCGTTGACGCGCTCCCCGCCCTGCCAGCCGGCCTCGTACTGTCCGCGGGCGGACCGGCCGGTGAGGTCGGCGGGGAGGGAGACGGCCGCGAGGACCTTCTCCTTCTCGGACCGGAGGTGGTCGGCGTCGAACGAGATCGGTTCCTCCATGGCCGTCAGGGCGAGCAGCTGGAGCAGGTGGTTCTGGATGACGTCGCGGGCAGCGCCCACACCGTCGTAGTAGCCTGCGCGGCTGCCGATCCCGATGTCCTCGGCCATGGTGATCTGCACGTGGTCGACGTAGTTCGCGTTCCAGAGGGGCTCGAAGAGCTGGTTGGCGAAGCGCAGGGCCAGGATGTTCTGAACCGTCTCCTTGCCCAGGTAGTGGTCGATCCGGAACACCGCGTCCGGAGGGAAGACCTCCTCGACGATGCTGTTCAGCTCCCGCGCGGACTCGAGGTCGTGCCCGAAGGGCTTCTCGATGACCACGCGGCGCCACTGGCCGTCGTCGGGCTGCGCCAGGCCGTGCTCGGAGAGCTTCTGGCACACGGCCTCGAACGCGTTGGGCGGGATCGAGAGGTAGAACGCGTGGTTCCCCCGGGTCCCCCTGCTCTGGTCGAGTTCCTCGATGCACTCCCTGAGGTTCTTGAAGGCGTCGTCGTCGTCGAACTCGCCCCGGACGAAGCGGATGCCGGCGGAGAGCTGCTCCCAGACGGTCTCGTTGAACGGCGTGCGGGCATGCTGCGTGACAGAGTCCTTCACCTGTTCCACGAACTCCTCGTTACTCCAGTCCCGGCGGCCGAAGCCGACGAGGCCGAAGCTCGGGGGCAGGAGCCCCCGGTTCGCGAGATCGTAGATGGCCGGCATGAGCTTCTTCCGGGCGAGGTCACCGGTCACACCGAACAGGACGAGCGAGGACGGGCCGGCGATCCGGCTGAGCCTCCTGTCCCGGGGGTCGCGCAGCGGATTGGTGGCTCTCGCCGTCGTGCCGTCAGGCATGCCCGTCCGTTCCCCGCTCGTCCCGGCCGGACGCGGCGAGGGCCGAGACGACGCGCCGCAGCTGGGCGACGCCCGCCTCGCGTTCCGTCAGGTGGAGGCGGAGCACGGGCCGGCCATGGTCGGCGAGGACCTGGGCGTCGCCCGCGGCCTGCGCGGAGATCAGCTCGCCGAACGTGAACGGCCGGTCCGGGATGGCGAGGTCCTCGTGCGCTGCACCGGTCAGCTGGAGGTACGCCCCGATGGGCGAGCCGCCCTTGTGGTACTGGCCCGTGGAGTGCAGGAAGCGCGGGCCCCAACCGAACGTGACCGGTCGGCCGGTGGCGGCGGCCAGCGGTGACCGGATCTCCTCGAGTGCGGCCTGCCGGTGCCGGTCGAGGTACGCCTGGACCGAGAGGTAGCCGTTCGCGGGGAGTGCGGCGAGGAGCGCCTCGAGGGCTTCCGCGACCGTGCTCGACGACCCGAGCAGGCCGGCGTCGCCGCGCACCTCCACGGCGCCGTCGACGAAGGCCGCCGGGGAGGGCTCGGGCTGGGCGTCCAGCAGGCCGCGCGCGGCCTTCTTGGCCGCCTCGACGTCGGGCTGGTCGAAGGGATTGATGCCGAGCAGGCGTCCCGCGACGGCGACCGCGTATTCCCAGACGAACAGCTGGCTGCCCAGGGTACCGCTGACAGTCAGCCTGGTGCCGTCGGTGAGCTCGTCGGTGGGAGCCTCGTCGAACGGGGCCAGGAGGACGGGCAGGACGTCGTCGGCCACGTCCGCGAGCTCGGGTGCGCCGCTGGAGGCGACGACGGGAAGCAGCCCGGTGCCTAGCTTGCCGGTGGACTCCGCGATGAGCTGTTCCGCCCAGTCGGCGAAGCCGGGCAGCCCGGATCCGGCATCGGCGAAGACGATCTTGTCGCGGAGCGGGCTGGTCCCGCCCAGGACGGCGCCGAGCTGCAGGCCGACGTTGTCGTCGACGTCGTCGCCGAGGAACTCCGCACTGTCCTCGGCGTCGTCCAGCAGTGTCTCGATGTCCGCGCCGGCGAGGCCGGACGGTACCAGGCCGAAGGCCGTGAGGGCCGAGTACCGGCCGCCGACCTGGGGGTCGGCGTTGAACACCTTCCGGTAACCCGCCTTGTGCGACGCCTCATCGAGGGGAGACCCCGGATCGGTCACGATGACGATGCGCGACGCCGCGTCGATGCCGGCGTCGGTGAACGCCTGCTCGAACAGCCGGCGCTGCGAGTCGGTCTCGACGGTGGAGCCGGACTTCGACGACACCACGATCGCGGTGCGCTGCAGGTCCTCCTCGAGGGCAGCGCGCACCTGGTCGGGGTCGGTGGCGTCGAGGACGACGAGCGGGACGCCCGCCTCCTTCGTGATGATCTCCGGCGCGAGCGAGGAGCCGCCCATGCCGCACAGCACGATCCGGTCCACCCCTTCGGCCAGGAGATCGGCGCGGAGGCCCGCGATCTCCGGGAGGAGTGCGCGCGAGCCCTCGAACAGGTCGATCCAGCCCAGGCGGACCGAGGCTTCGGACTCGGCATCACTGCCCCACAGGGTGGGGTCCTTCGCCATCAGCCGGGAGGCGAAGCGTTCCTGCACGAGTGCGGGTACCGCCGACTCGACCGCGGCGAGCGCCGCGCCGGACGCGGTCAGTGCGAATGAGCCCATGGGGATCAGCCCTTCGAAGCGTCGAGTGCGGTCTGGACGGTCTCGAGGAGCTCCGACCAGCTGGCGACGAACTTGTCGAGGCCCTCGGTCTCGAGCTGCTCGACGACCTCGTCGTACGAGATGCCGATCGCGTCGAGCTGGTTCAGGACCTCGTTGGACTCCGCGTACGTGCCCGTGATGGTGTCGCCCTCGACGACGCCGTGGTCGGCCATCGCCTCGAGCGTCTTCTCCGGCATGGTGTTCACGACGTCCGCTGCGACGAGGCCGGCGACGTAGAGCGTGTCCGGGAGGTTAGGGTCCTTGACGCCCGTCGATGCCCAGAGGGGACGCTGCGCGTTGGCGCCGGCGGACTTCAGGACCTGCCAGCGCTCCGAGGAGAACTGCTCCTGGAAGACCTGGTAGGCGAGGCGTGCGTTCGCGAGTCCCGCCTTGCCCTTGAGTGCCTTCGCCTCGTCGGACCCGACGGCGTCGAGCCGTGCGTCGATCTCGGCATCGACGCGGGAGACGAAGAAGGAGGCGACCGAGTGGATCCTGGCGAGGTCGTGACCGTTCTCCCTCGCCTGCTCGAGGCCCACCATGAACGCGTTGATCACGGCGCGGTAGCGCTCGAGCGAGAAGATGAGGGTCACGTTCACGCTGATACCGGCCGCCAGGGTCGAGGAGATCGCTTCGAGGCCCTCGACGGTCGCCGGGATCTTGATGAGCACGTTGGTGCGCTGCACCTTGGCGTGCAGGCGCTTGGCCTCGGCGATGGTCCCGGCGGTGTCGCGGGACAGGCGGGGATCGACCTCGATGGAGACGCGGCCGTCGGCGCCGTGCGTGCGCTTGGCCTCCTCGGCGAAGATGTCGCAGGCCTGGGCGACGTCGTGGGTGGTGATGTCGAAGACGGCCTGGTCCACATCGGCGCCGGCCTCCGCCAGTGCCCCGACCTGGGAGGCGTAGGACTCGCCCTTCTTCAGAGCGGCGGCGAAGATGCTCGGGTTGGTCGTGACGCCCACGACGTTGCGGTCCTCGATGAGGTGCTTGAAGGCGCCCGAGTTGATGCGCTCCCGTGAGAGGTCGTCGAGCCAGATGGATACGCCGGCGGCCGAGAGGTCAGCTGTGGGTGTTGACATGGTGTGCTCCTTGTCCGCTTCCGCGGAATGTGTGCTGGATTCTGACGGAGGGTGCGGGACTACTGGTGGTCACCGGTCTCGGTGGCACGGTGGCCCGACGGCATCGCCGCGGTGCCGTTCGGTGCCAGCGGATCGGCGGCCACGGCCTCGAGGGAGTCCTTGGCGGCCGCGACGACGGCGTCCGCCGTGATGCCGAACTCGCGGTAGAGCGTCTTGTAGTCGGCGGAGGCGCCGAAGTGCTCGAGCGACACGCTGCGTCCGGCGTCGCCGACGATCCCGTGCCAGCTCTGCGAGACGCCGGCCTCGACGGACACGCGGGCGCGGACGGTGCGCGGCAGGACGCTCTCGCGGTAGGACGCGTCCTGGGCGTTGAACCACTCCAGGCACGGCATGGACACGACGCGCGCGGAGATGCCCTCCGCCTCGAGGGCATCGCGGGCTTCCACCGCGAGCTGGACCTCGGAGCCCGTGCCGACGAGGATCACATCGGGCGATCCGTTCCGTGCTTCGGCGAGCACGTAGCCGCCCTTCGCGACACCCTCGACCGAACCGAACGTGTCACCCTCGGCTGCGCCGTCGCCCCGCTGGTAGGTCGGGATGTTCTGCCGCGTCAGCACGATGCCGGCGGGGTTCTCGGTGTTCTCGAGGATGGTGCGCCAGGCGACGGCCACCTCGTTCGCGTCGCCCGGGCGGACGACGTCGAGTCCCGGGATGGTCCGCAGCGAGGACAGCTGCTCGACCGGCTGATGGGTGGGGCCGTCCTCGCCGAGGCCGATCGAGTCGTGGGTCCAGACATAGATGGCCGGGACGCCCATGAGCGCGCCGAGGCGCACCGCGGGGCGCTGGTAGTCGCTGAAGATCAGGAAGGTCCCCGAGAACGCGCGGGTGCTGCTGTGCATCACGATGCCGTTCACGATGGCCGCGGCAGCGTGCTCACGGATACCGAAGTGCAGCACGCGGCCGTACTCGTTGCCCGACCACGACTTGGTCTGGCGGCTCGGCG
This sequence comes from Arthrobacter sp. MDT1-48-3, assembly GCF_054511015.1. Classification (NCBI taxonomy): domain Bacteria; kingdom Bacillati; phylum Actinomycetota; class Actinomycetes; order Micrococcales; family Micrococcaceae; genus Arthrobacter; species Arthrobacter sp. MDT1-48-3. The sequence continues at coordinate 89,806 of NZ_JBTNDL010000004.1, read as the reverse complement.
GGATGAACGACGGCGATCCCTCGATGGTCGTGTTGTTCGACTCCGCGAGGTCGGCGCTGCCGCCCCACAGCTCGGGGAGGGCGGGGCCGATGGCCGTGAGGACCTTGCCGGACGCGGCACGCGTGGACATGTCCTTGCCGGCCTCGAACGTGGGGAGGGTCTCCTCCCAGCCCTCGGGCAGGGTGCGGGCCTGGATGCGCTCGAGGAGCGCGGCCTCGTCGGCGTGTGCCGCCTTCCAGGCGTCGAAGCCCTCCTGCCAGGCGCTGTGCGCATCGGCACCGCGCTGCACGACGCCGCGGGCGTGGTCCAGGACCTCGGGGTCGACGTCGAAGTGCTTCTCGGGGTCGAAGCCGAGGGCTTCCTTGAGCGCTGCGACTTCGTCCTTGCCGAGCGCGGAGCCGTGGATCTTGCCGGTGTTCTGCTTGTTCGGCGCGGGGTAGCCGATGATCGTGCGCAGCGAGACGATGCTCGGCTTCGAGGTCTCGTTCTTCGCGGCGACGAGCGCGGAGTAGAGCTCGGCGACGTCCTCGACGTACTCGCCGGTCTTGGTCCAGTCGACGCGCTGGGTGTGCCACCCGTACGCCTCGTAGCGCTTCAGGACGTCCTCGGTGAAGGCGATATCCGTGTCGTCCTCGATCGAGATGTGGTTCTCGTCGTAGATCACCACGAGGTTCCCGAGCTCCTGGTGGCCGGCGAGGGACGAGGCCTCCGCCGTCACGCCCTCCTGGAGGTCGCCGTCCGAGGCGATGACCCAGATGGTGTGGTCGAACGGGCTGGTGCCGGCCGGTGCGTCGGCGTCGAACATCCCGCGCTGGCGGCGCTGGCCGTAGGCGAAACCGACCGACGTCGCGAGGCCCTGGCCGAGCGGGCCGGTGGTGATCTCGACGCCCTTGGTGTGGCGGTACTCGGGATGCCCGGGCGTGAGGGAGCCCCAGGTGCGCAGTGCCTTCAGGTCATCGAGCTCGAGGCCGTACCCGGACAGGAAGAGCTGGATGTAGAGGGTGAGCGAGGTGTGGCCGGGGGAGAGGACGAAGCGGTCGCGGCCGGTCCACTCGGGGTCCGACGGATCGTGCCGCATCAGCTTGTGGAACAGGAGGTAGGCGGCCGGCGCCAGGCTCATGGCCGTCCCCGGGTGTCCGTTGCCCACCTTCTCCACCGCGTCCGCTGCCAGGATGCGGACCGTGTCGACCGCCTTCTGGTCGAGTTCGGTCCAGGTCAGTTCCTGCTCTTGCGTCTGTGGCACGTTTCCGGGCCCCTCTCTGTCCGGAACGGCCGACGACGGGGTGCTTGCAGGCACGCCGTCGGGCTGGCCGTTCACCGTTGAATGCTGCGAGTTCAAGCACCGACCGCGGACAGCATCGAACCCGGAGGGATTCCGGGCAGGCTTCTGCAGCGGGCTTTCGAATCCACACTATCCCTTCCGGCCCGCGAACAGTCGTGGGAGTCGAAGAATGTCGTCCGTCACATCAAGGGGTTGCGGACGGCGCCGGAGAGGCAGCGGGACGAGCCACGAGACCGGCCCGGCCGCTGCCACGTCCTGATGGGCGCCGCACCGCCGGAGTCCTGCAGGGGCGCTCCTCCGCGCCGCGCCGACCGCGCGGTCCCTGTCGCCGGTCCTCGCGGACACGGTGGAGCCGTACCCGCAAGGACCGCGGGACGGCGATCGGCCCCGATTTCTACAGAGCGTAAAAGGGTATGATGGGCTTTGTCTTTTACTCCGGAAGAAACGAAAGTGTTGCCTTGTGAAGACCCAGCAGGCTCCTGCTCCGGCACGTTTCCCGCAGGCCCGTCAGGGTTTCGGCCGCAAAGCGAAGGCCTACCTCGCCCTGACGAAGCCTCGCGTGATCGAACTCCTCCTGGTGACCACGCTTCCCACCATGATCTTCGCGCAGGGCGGATTCCCGCCCATCGGCCTGATCCTGGCCACCATGGTCGGCGGAGCCCTTGCGGCCGGTAGCGCGGGAGCATTCAACTGCTACATCGACCGCGACATCGACAAGCTCATGCACCGCACGGAGAACCGCCCGCTCGTGACCGGTGAGGTCACGCCCCGCGAGGCGCTGGTTTTCTCCTGGATCCTCGGTGCCGTGGCGATCGCCGTCCTGTGGTTCGGTGCCAACCCGCTCGCAGGGCTGCTCGGCGTCGCCGCCATCTTCCTCTACGTCGTCGTCTACACGCTCGTGCTCAAGCGCCGCACGTCGCAGAACATCGTCTGGGGCGGCGCCGCGGGGTGCATGCCCGTCCTGATCGCCTGGGCCGCCGTCACCGGATCCGTCGAGTGGCCCGCCGTCGTCCTGTTCCTGATCATCTTCCTCTGGACGCCCCCGCACTACTGGCCGCTCTCCATGAAGTACAGCGACGACTACAACGCAGCGAGCGTCCCGATGCTCGGTGCGATCGCCGGCGCCCGCGTCGTCTCGGTGCAGGTCGTGCTCTACGCCTGGGCCATGGTGGCGTGCTCGCTCCTGCTGGTCCCCGCCGGTGCCGGCTGGGTCTACTCCGTGGCCGCCCTCCTCGGCGGCGCCTGGTTCATCCGGGAGTCCCACACGCTGTACTCCCTGGCGCAGCGGGGCGCGTTGAACAACAAGGCCGCGATGAAGGTCTTCCACGGCTCCATCAGCTATCTCACCGTGCTCTTCCTCGCCCTCGCGATCGATCCCTTCGTCGGTTCGGCCATCCTGCCCTGAGCCCGCCCCCGGCCTGAGCCGGGCTGACCCGAGGACACTCCGGCGGCAGGCACGGGCCGCGCCGCGTTCCCGGTCGCGGTGGTGCCGGCCGCGGCACCACCCCCTAGGCTGGCTGCCATGGACTTCACCGGCCTGATCGCCTACCCCGTCACACCGTTCGACACCGACGGATCCGTCCGCCACGAGGACCTGCGCGGCCTCCTGGATTCCCTGGCCACGTCCGGTGTCGACGCCGTGACCGTCCTCGGTTCCTCCGGCAGCTTCGCCTACCTGGACGCGGCCGAACGCTCGCAGATCGCGCGGACGGCGATCGATGCTCTCGACGGGCGCGTCCCGGTGGCGGTGGGCATCAGTTCCGTCGGGACGCGGGAGGTGCTGGACGCCGCCGTCGACGCCCAGCGGGCAGGGGCGGCCGGACTCGTGCTGTCCCCGGTCTCCTACGTACCCCTCACCGACGACGAGGTCCTGGCGCAGGTGCGGGCGGTGTGCGCCGCCACGGACCTGCCCGTCTGCCTCTACAACAATCCGGGGACCACGCAGTTCGACTACTCGCTGCCGGTGGTCGCCGAACTGTCCGCCCTTCCGGAGGTCATCGCGTTCAAGGACACGGCGGCCGATGCGGCGACCTTCAACGCACGGCACGCCGAACTCGCCGCACTCGTCCCGGAGACCTTCAGCCATGGCGTGAGCGGGGATCTACTCATGATGACGGGGGAGGTCGCGGCCGACGCGTGGCACAGCGGCCCCGCCGCGCTCCTGCCCGCCTACTACGGCCGGCTCCGCGCCGCCGTCCTCGCGGGCGACCGGCGCGAGGTGGACCGCGTGCGCTCGGTCCTCGCGCCCCTCGTCGACCATGTGGCGGGGCTGCGGAAGATCAGCGGACTGCACCTCCTGGCCCGGGCCTGCGGGGTGGCGGCGGGCGATCCGCGCCCGCCCCTGCTGCCGAGTCCCGGATCCGAGCTGCGCGAGCTCGGGCGGCTCCTCGACCTCCTCGAGGGTGAGTTCGCGGACGACCGAGACGATGGCAGGAACGACGCCTGAGGCGACGCCCGGTCGACGGCTCCGGTTCTCCCTGCCTGATGACGGGACGCAGGTCGACGCCCCTAGGAGACGGTGTGCGGCACCTTCGCCTCGGTTCGCGTCCCCGGGAGCGTCCTGCCGGTCGTGCCCGTGTACTGCGCATGGATGACGGCGGCCATGAGCAGTGACGCCCCCAGCATGTGCAGCGCCACGAGTGCGATCGGCAGGTGCAGGAAGTGCTGGGTGTATCCGATGGCGCCCTGCACCAGCACCACTCCGGCGAGGATCCCGAGGGCCTTCCGCAGCTTCTCGTGGACCCTGGCCCGGTGGGCGACGACGAGCGCGAGCACCACGGTGGCGACGAGCAGGTACACCGGGAGGGCGTGCGCGCGCGTCATGAGGTCGGAGTCGAGCCCGTTGCGGGCAGCGCCGTGGTCACCTGCGTGGGGGCCGGAACCCGTCACGACCACGCCGAGCACGACGGCGACGGACGTCAGCACCGTGGCCGTGACGAGCAGCTGGCGCAGGAGGGGCGGGGCGGCCGGTGCCCGCCGTGCGAGGTACTGCTCCGTCGTGAGCCGGGCACGGTTGACCAGGACGGTCGCCAGGGCGACGAGCACCATCGAGACGATGAAGTGGAGACCCACGACCCACGGGTTCAGATCGGTCCACACGGTGATCCCGCCGATGACGGCCTGGGCTGGGATCCCCAGGAACAGGCCGATGGACAGGCGGAACAGGTCCTTGCGTTCGCGCCGCATGCCGAGCAGGGAGACGATCATGGCGACGGCGATGAGGACCAGCACGAACGTGAGGAGCCGGTTCCCGAACTCGATCACACCGTGGAAGCCCATCTCGGGCGTGGTCACGATCGAGTCGGGCGTGCAGCGCGGCCATTCCGGGCAGCCGAGGCCCGACGCCGTGAGGCGGACCGCGCCGCCGGTCACCACGATGGCGATCTGCGACACGAGCGAGGCGATAGCCAGCCGGCGCACCAGCGGCGTCGTGGTGCGCGGCAGTCGGGTCGTGAGGCGCGAGAGCGAGGGGAGGGTCATGGCGTCAGCTCCATTTGAACCAGCGGATGGCCGCCAGGCTAGCGAGGGCGGCCCAGGCGAGGAGCACGAGGCACGCGATGGGATCGAGGGCGCCGTCCACCAGGGCGCTCCTCAGCCCGTCGCCGAGGGCCGACGACGGCAGGACGGTGACGAACGGTTCGGCGGCAGCGGGCAGGCTCGCGGCCGGGATGACCACCCCGCCGGCAGCGGCGAGCAGGATCCACACGAGGTTGGTGACCGCGAGGGTGGCCTCGGGGCGCAGGGTGCCCGCGACGAGGAGTCCGAGGGCCGTGAACGCGGCCGACCCCACCAGCAGGAGGAGGGCGGCCGGGAGGACCCCCTCGGCCCGCGGCGACCAGCCCATCAGGGCGGCGGCACCCCCGATCACGACGAGCTGGACGGCCAGCACACCGGCGACGGCGACGGCTTTGCCGAGGATGAGCCCCGAGCGGCCGAGGGGCGTCGTCGAGAGGAAGCGGAGCACGCCGTACCGGCGGTCGAAGCCCGTCGCGATGCCCTGGCCCGTGAACGCCGTGGACATGGTGCAGAGGGCGAGGACGCCGGGAGCGGCGATGTCGATGCGGCTCGGGCCGTAGGGGTCCAGCAGCGGGGTGATCACCAGGGCGGTGAGTGCCAGCAGCGGCAGGACGATCGCCAGGACGAGCTGCTCCCCGTTGCGCAGCATCGCCAGGGCCTCGTAGGAGCCGTGGCGCAGCACGCGGACAGGCAGGCCGGCGGCCGTTCCGCGGGCGGCACCGGCGTCGGGACCGGAAGCCGTGCGGCGGGGAGCGGGAGCGCTGGTGCTCATCGGATGCTCCGTCCGGAGATGTCGAGGAAGACGTCCTCCAGGGACCGGGGCGTCATGGCGATCGCCGTCGGCATCACGCCGCAGGCATCCCACCACTCCGCCAGGCGGGCGACGTCCCGGGCCGTCAGTGAGCCGCGGAGCACGTACTGTCCGGGTTCGGGTTCACGCTGGTGCAGGTGGGGGAGCAGGTCCGGGGGAAGGGTGAGTCCGGGTACGGTCTCGAAGCGCAGCTCACGCATCCCGTCGGTGTCCGTGTCGGCCGTGAGGTCCGCGACAGTACCCTCGGCGACGGTCCGGCCGCCCTCGAGGATGTAGACGTAGTCGGCGAGCTTCTGCGCGTCGTCGAGCAGGTGGGTAGTGAGGACGACGGCGAGGCCGTCCGCGCGGAGTTCCCGGATGAGGTCGAACACGATCGTGCGCGACTGCGGGTCGAGACCCGCGCTGGGCTCGTCGAGGAAGACGACCTCGGGCCGTCCGACGAGGGCGCAGGCCAGGGCCAAGCGCTGCTTCTGCCCACCGGAGAGACGACGGATGGAGACGGCGCCGAAGTCGTCCAGGCCGAGGCGCTCGGCCAGCGCCTCCACGGGCAGCGGGGACCGGTACATCGACGCCACGTGGCGCAGGAGGGCGAGGGGTCGCACCGAGGGCGGGAGCCCTCCGTCCTGCAGCATCACGCCGACTCGCGCCCGCAGGTCCGGCGTCGCGCGCGCGGGGTCCTCGCCGAGGAGCCGGACCAGCCCACCGTCTGCACGCTGGAGCCCCTGCGCACATTCGAGCGTCGTCGTCTTGCCGGCGCCATTGGCTCCGAGGAGGACGGTGACCGCCCCATGCGCCGCGCTGAGGCTGACGCCGTCGAGCACCCGGACCATGCGGCCATCGAGCGAGCCGACGGGCCCGAAATCCTTGATCAGCCCGTCGATCTCGAGGGCGGGGGAAGTTGTCGGCACCCCATTATTCTACGTCAGGTAGTAGGAGGCGCGGGGGCCCGGATGGGTAGCCTCGCCTAAGTGGTGGCCCGGAATACATTAGGTCATGCTTGTGTTGTGTATTTTGTCGCCGACGGAAGGAATGGACCGTGACCGTATCGCCCCGCGCCACCCTTCCCGAGGTCGCCGGTCCTGCCGGCGGACCCGCGCCCGCCGACCGGACCGCCCAGATCGTCTCGCCCGATCCGGACGAGCGTACGCGTGACCGTGTGCTCTCCGCCGTCCTCGAGCGGGGACCCGTCAGCGCGGCCGAACTCGGTGACTGCCTCGGATTCACACCCGCCGCCATGCGCCGCCACCTCGACGCCCTCTCCTCCGACGGCCTCATCGAGGTCAAGCGCGTCCGCAGTTCCGCGACCGGTGCCGGTCGCCCCGCACGCCGCTACGTCCTGAGCCAGCGCGGCCAGACGAAGCTCGGCAACGACTACCTCGACATCGCGACCGCCGCACTGGCCCAGCTCGGCGAGGCTGCCGGCCCGCAGGCCATCGAGGACTTCGCCCGCACCCGCTTCTCGGGCATGGAGGAGCGCTACCGCCCGATCGTCGAAGCCGCAGGGCCCGATCTCGAGGCGCGAGCCCACGCCCTGGCAGGTGCGCTCACCGCCGACGGGTTCGTGGGATCGACCAAGACGGTGGGGCTCCCACAGGGGCGCGGTCCGCGCACCAACGCCGCGATCCGGCCCGTGATGCTGAGCGTCCAGCTCTGCCAGGGACACTGCCCCATCCAGGGGCTCGCCTCGGCGTTCCCGGCGTTCTGCGAGCAGGAGACGGGCGTCTTCGCCCGCCTGCTCGACGTCGATGTCCGCAGGCTGTCCACGCTGGCCGCCGGCGGGCACGTCTGCACCACCCACATTCCCCTGGGACGGACGACGGCGGCTCCGGCCGCCGTGGCCGGCACGGACGCAGCCGGCGCCGACGCGCAGCCGGCGGCTCCGGACGCCGGTCCCCCCAGCAATCCAGCGACGTTATCCATCCATCAGCAAGGAAGGCCATGATGACGGATCAAGTAGACCGCAAGCCAGTTGCATCGGCAGTGCCGGAGTCGGTGATCAGCGACATCCTCGAGAAGAACCCCGAACTCGAGGGCATCGGGACCTACCAGTACGGCTGGGCGGACAAGAACGAGGCGAGCGACAACGCGCGCCGCGGTCTGAGCGAGGAGGTCGTGCGCGACATCTCCGCCAAGAAGAACGAGCCCGAATGGATGCTCGATCTCCGCCTGAAGGGCCTCAAGTACTTCGACCGCAAGCCCATGCCCGCGTGGGGTGCGGACCTCTCCGGGATCGACTTCGATAACATCAAGTACTTCGTCCGCTCCACGGAGAAGCAGGCGAACACGTGGGAGGACCTCCCCGAGGACATCCGCAACACCTACGAGAAGCTCGGCATCCCCGAGGCCGAGCGCGCCCGCCTCGTGTCCGGTGTCGCCGCCCAGTACGAGTCCGAGGTGGTCTACCACCAGCTGCGCGAGGACCTCGAGCGCCAGGGCGTGCTCTTCCTCGACACGGACACCGCGCTGCGTGAGCACCCGGAGATCTTCAAGGAGTACTTCGGCACCATCATCCCCGTCGGCGACAACAAGTTCGCGTCGCTGAACACGGCCGTCTGGTCGGGCGGTTCCTTCGTCTACGTGCCGAAGGGCGTCCACGTCGAGATCCCCCTGCAGGCCTACTTCCGCATCAACACCGAGAACATGGGCCAGTTCGAACGAACGCTCATCATCGCGGACGAGGACTCCTACGTGCACTACATCGAGGGCTGCACGGCCCCGATCTACACGTCGGACTCCCTGCACTCGGCCGTCGTCGAGATCGTGGTCAAGAAGGGCGCGCGCGTCCGGTACACGACCATCCAGAACTGGTCGAACAACGTGTACAACCTCGTGACCAAGCGCGCCATCGCCCACGAGGGCGCCACCATGGAGTGGATCGACGGCAACATCGGTTCCAAGGTCACCATGAAGTACCCGGCGGTTTACCTGGTCGGCGAGCACGCCAAGGGCGAGACGCTCTCGATCGCCTTCGCCGGCGAGGGACAGCACCAGGACACCGGCTCGAAGATGGTCCACATCGCGCCCAACACCAAGTCCTCGATCATCTCCAAGTCCGTCGCACGCGGTGGCGGACGTGCCGCCTACCGCGGGCTCGTCCAGGTGCGCGACGGGGCCAAGCACTCCGCGAACACGGTGCGCTGCGACGCGCTGCTGGTCGATACCATCTCGCGCTCGGACACGTACCCGTACGTGGACATCCGCGAGGACGACGTCACCATGGGCCACGAGGCCACCGTGTCGCGCGTCAGCGAGGAGCAGCTGTTCTACCTAATGTCCCGCGGGCTCCCCGAGGACGAGGCCATGGCCATGATCGTGCGCGGCTTCATCGAGCCGATCGCCCGCGAGCTGCCCATGGAGTACGCGCTCGAGCTGAACCGGCTGATCGAACTGCAGATGGAAGGGGCCGTAGGCTAGCGATGGCTGAGACCACCCACACGGAAATTTCACCCGACACCGAGCGCGAGGTCACCGATCTCGGAGACCTCGACGAGAAGGCCCGCCTGGGCGCCCCCTCGGGCGCCGCGGCGTCCATCGACGGGTTCACGGAGGAGGGCGAGAGCCTCTCCGCCGACGACCAGGGCTCGGAGCAGCTCGGCCTCAAGAAGCACAGCCATGGCAACGCGCCCGTGGTGCCCGAGGCGTCCCGGGGCGAGCGGCGCAGGTCCTTCGACCTCGCCGACTTCCCGGCCCTCACCGGCCTCGAGGAGGACTGGCGCTTCACCCCGCTCAAGCGCCTGCGGGGACTGCACACCGATGCCCTGACCGGCACGGCTCCCGCGGTGAATGTCACCGGCGCCGGGAACGTCACCGTCGAGACCGTGGATCGCAGCGACGCCCGCCTCGGCACCGCGGCCACGCCCGAGGACCGCGTCTCCGCCGCAGCGTGGAACGCGTTCTCCGACGCGACCGTGATCACCATCCCGAAGGAGACGGTGGCCGACGGCGAGGTCATGGTCAGCGTCACCGGCTCGACCTCCGGCGCGGCGGCCCAGCACATCCTCATCCACGCCGAGGCCTTCTCCAAGGCCGTCGTCGTGCTGGACCACACCGGTTCGGTCACCCTCGCCCAGAACGTCGAGATCATCGTCGGCGACGGTGCCGAGCTGACCGTCGTCAGTGTCCAGGAATGGGACGACGACGCCGTGCACGTGTCCTCGCAGCAGGCGAAGGTGGGCCGTGACGCCCGCTACAAGCACGTCGTCGTCAGCCTCGGTGGCGACCTCGTGCGCCTCACGCCGTCGTCGATCTTCACCGCCACCGGAGCCGAGGTCGAGATGTACGGACTGTACTTCGCCGACGCCGGCCAGCACCTCGAGCAGCGCCTCCTGGTGGACCACGCGGTCCCGAACTGCAAGTCACGCGTCACCTACAAGGGCGCCCTGCAGGGCGACGACGCGCACACCGTGTGGGTCGGTGACGTGCTGATCCGCAAGGCCGCCGAGGGTACGGACACCTACGAGACGAACCGCAACCTGATCCTCACGGACGGCGCGCGGTCGGACTCGGTGCCGAACCTCGAGATCGAGACGGGCCTCATCGAGGGTGCCGGCCACGCCAGTGCCACCGGACGCTTCGACGACGAGCACCTGTTCTACCTGATGGCCCGCGGGATCCCCGAGAAGGACGCACGCCGCCTCGTGGTGCGCGGCTTCCTCACCGAGGTCATCCAGCAGATCAAGGTGCCGTCCCTCGAGGAGCGGCTCTCCGCGTCGGTCGAGCGTGAGCTCGCGGCAGGGAACCTCTGATGGCGGAAGCACCCCGCGGCGAGCTGATCTGCGATATCGACGACATCGAGGTCAAGCAGGCGCTGCGTGTGCTGATCGACGACTATCCGGTCGTCATCGTCCGCGACTCGGACGGGGAGATCCACGCACTGGGCGACACCTGCTCGCATGCGGACATCTCGCTGTCGGAGGGCGACGTCGAGGGCTGCGCCATCGAGTGCTGGGGCCACGGGTCCCAGTTCGACCTGCGCAGCGGCCAGCCGCTGCAGCTCCCCGCGTACGAGCCCGTCCCGGTGTTCGCACTCGAGATCCATGACGGCAACGTCTATGTCGATATCACGACGGTCACCAACGGAGCCCCCGCGCCGCAGTTCGGCTGACGCCGGCGCCGTCCACGCACACACTTCCTGCACAGCAGGCGAAGGAGAAAGAACACGATGTCCACACTTGAAATCAAGGACCTGCACGTCAGCATCGACACCGAGCAGGGCAACATCCCCATCCTCAAGGGCGTCACGCTGACGATCAACACCGGCGAGACCCACGCGATCATGGGGCCCAACGGTTCCGGCAAGTCGACCCTCGCGTCGACGATCGCCGGCCACCCCCGGTACAAGGTCGACAGCGGTTCGATCACGCTCGACGGCGAGGACGTCCTCTCCATGAGCGTCGACGAGCGCGCCCGCGCCGGTCTCTTCCTGGCCATGCAGTACCCGGTCGAGGTCCCCGGCGTCACCATGACCAACTTCCTGCGCACGGCCAAGACCGCGCTCGACGGCGAGGCCCCGAGCCTGCGGCACTGGACCAAGGACGTCAAGACGGCCATGGCCCAGCTGCGCATCGATGCCGACTTCGCCCAGCGCAACGTCAACGAGGGCTTCTCCGGCGGTGAGAAGAAGCGCGTGGAGATCCTGCAGCTGGAGCTCTTCCGCCCGAAGTTCGCGATCCTCGACGAGACCGACTCGGGTCTCGACGTCGACGCCCTGAAGGTGGTCTCCGAGGGCGTGAACCGCGAGCACTCCAAGGGTGAGATGGGCACGCTGCTCATCACGCACTACACGCGGATCCTGCGCTACATCAAGCCGGACTTCGTCCACGTGTTCGTCGCCGGGCGCATCGCCGAACAGGGCGGCCCGGAACTCGCGGACCGCCTCGAGGAAGAGGGCTACGATCGGTTCACGGCCGCCGTCGAGGCCTAGGACCTTCAGGATTCCCGGCACGCACGCGTGCCGGACCGCTCGAAAGGAAGAGTGCGATGAGTGATGTGCAGCAGGCGCAGACCGCGCTGGACGACGTCGAGGAAGCATTACGGGACGTGATCGACCCGGAGCTCGGCGTGAACGTCGTGGACCTCGGGCTGCTCTACGGCCTGAACTACGCGGAGGACGGCGCCCTCCTGATCGACATGACGCTCACCACCGCGGCATGCCCGCTGACCGACGTGCTCGAGGAGCAGGTGGGCCAGGCGCTGGACGGCGTGGTGGACGAGTGGCGGTTGAACTGGGTGTGGATGCCCCCGTGGGGTCCGGAGCGGATCACCGAGGACGGCCGCGACCAGATGCGGGCGCTCGGCTTCAACATCTGAGCCGGGCACCGGGCAGTTCCGGACAGGGCGGTTCCAGCACACGCTGGGACCGCCCTTCCTGCGTCCCATGCCGGATCCGAGGGATTGCCGGGCGCCGCCACGGGCGGCGGCACGTCAGGGTCGGCCCGGGTCGCGGTCACGTCCGATGCTGCTTCCCGCGGCACGGCTGCCGAGATGGCCGTGACCGTCGTGACGGCCGTCGTGCCCGTCGCGGTCATCGTCTCCGAGGCCCCGTGCAGCGAGCGCTTCACCCGTCCGATGGGCGTAGGCCACGGCGCCGATCACCAGCGGGGTCACGGCCACGCGCGGGTCCCGCTCGAGACCGCGTGCACGGGCGGCCTCGCGGACGTCCACGAACAGCCCCGCGAGGTACGGGATGCTCCGCAGCATGACGGAGAGCGTGAGGGCGAAGCGCTCGGGATCGGCGCCGACCGCTCGGAAGGGGCCGGCCAGCCGGACCACCCCGTCGAGGAGGACCTGCGTCGGCGTCGTGAGGGTCAGGGCCCGCGCCGCCAGGAGGCAGGCGGTGATGCCGCCGACCACCGTGAAGGCCCGCAGCCACCCCTGGCCGATGCCCTGGTACAGCGCGAGGATGCCGAGGACGGGGGCCGCGGGCAGGAGCATCCGGAGGATCCGGAGGGGGGACAGGCGCGCACCGATCACGAGTGCGCCCAGGGCGAGCACCAGCACACCGGCCGTGGTGGCCGGCGATCGCCAGGCGACGACGGCGAACGCGCAGGCGAGCGAGGCGGCCGCCTTGACCGACGGGGGCATCCGGTACAGGAATCCGCGTCCGGGCCGATACAGGCCGAGGGTGCTGCCGAAGCCCCTCATCGCCGGCTGTCCCGCGCGTCCGAGGAGATGTCCCGGTACCGGGCGACGGCGTCGGCGGGAACGCCGTCGAACACCACGCGACCGTCGTCCACGACGAGGGTGCGGTCGCTCTCCAGGGCGAAATCGAGATTGTGGGTCGTGAAGACCACCTGCTGGTCGAGGCCCGCGATGAGTGAGCGGATGCGCGCGTCGTTGCGCAGGTCCAGCAGCGTCGTCGGTTCATCCGCGACCAGGATGCACGGCTCCACCGCGAGCACCACGGCGAGGGCGAGGATCTGCCGCTCGCCGCCCGAGAGGTCGTAGATGCTGCGGTCGGCGAGGTGGTCGAGGCCGAATCGGCGCAGGACGCCGTCGGCCCGGGCGCGGCGTTCCGTTGCCGGGAGCCGGCGCGCGCGCAGGGACAGTTCCACGTCCTCGCGGCCCGTCGGCATCACGAGTTGCGACAGGGGATCCGTGAAGACGAAGCCGACGGCCCGGCGCACGGCACGTCCGGCCGTCCGGGTGTCCTCGCCGAACACCGCTACCGCTCCCTCCGAGGGGACCAGCAGTCCGTTGATCAGGCGCAGCAGCGTCGACTTGCCGGAACCGTTGGCGCCGATCACCGAGACACGCCGCTCCCTGAGGGTCAGCGTCAGCGGATGCAGGAGCACGCGGGCGTCGTCGTCGTCGGTGCGGACGGCGGCGCCCCTGAACTCAATCACGGGGGGCGCGCGTCCCGGTGGTGAGGAGCCGCGGGAACGCACGGTGCACCGAGACGGCGAGGACGGCGGCCAGGACGTTCTTGGCCACGTCGCCGGGCAGGTAGGCGGCGTCCACGACGAGGGCGTCCCTCAGGGGGAGCCCGGCATTCATCACGAGCCCGGCGACACCGAGCGGATGGATGGTCAGGAGACTGGCCGCGAGGCAGGCGAGGAAGAGGAGGAGGGTGCGGAACCGGCGTGCCCTGCGCACCACGACGACGGCGAGCAGGCCGGCGACGAAGGCCGCGAGGGGGAACGCCACGAGGTAGCCGGCGGACGGCCCGGCGAGGACGCCGAAGCCACCGGAGAAGCCGCTGAAGACCGGCAGGCCGACCAGCCCTGCCGCGAGGTAGAGCAGGACGGCCGCGGCGCCGCGCGCCGGCCCGAGGACCACGCCGGCGAGCATCACCCCGAGAGTCTGCAGTGTGATGGGCACCCCGAGCGGACCGACCGGTATACCGGGTAGGATTGCAAGGGCGGCGATGAGGGCGGCAAAGACCGCGACCAGCGAGAGATCGGTGGTATCCCACCGCTTGCGGGACGACGGGCGGCCGGCGCCGCCCGCTCCGGCGACGGTCTTCTCCAGTGGCTGCACGGCGGACTCTCCTCCAGCAGGCCGGAGTCGCACCGGCTACTCCGGTGATTTGTCGACTTCCTCCAGCCGTTACTGCTTCTGTACCGACACTAGCGCCGGTCATTCCGGGATCCCTTGTGGGATTCCTACAAGAAATCGCCGTCCTCGGCACCATGGAAAGGCCTCATCGTGATCAACGTATCGAACCTGGAGCTGCGGGCCGGCGCCCGCCTGCTCATGGACGAGGTGTCCTTCCGCGTGGACAAGGGCGACAAGATCGGCCTCGTCGGACGCAACGGCGCCGGCAAGACGACACTCACGAAGGTCCTGGCGGGGGAGTCGCTCCCTGCCGGCGGCACGGTGACCCGCTCGGGCGAGATCGGCTACCTCCCGCAGGACCCCCGCACGCCGAACATGGAGCAGCTGGCCCGGGACCGGATCCTCTCGGCCCGGAACCTCGACGCCGTGGTCGGGGAACTGCGCCAGGCCCACGAGGACATGGCGAGCGAGAAGACCTCCGTGCGGAACAAGGCGATGGCCCGCTACGACCGCATCGAGGCCGCCTTCCTCGCCGGCGGAGGCTACGCGGCCGAGGCGGAGGCGGCGTCCATCTCCTCGAACCTGGCCCTGCCCGAGCGCATCCTCAACCAGCCGCTGAAGACCCTCTCCGGCGGTCAGCGCCGGCGTGTGGAGCTGGCCCGCATCCTCTTCTCGGGCGCGGAGACGATGCTCCTCGACGAGCCCACCAACCACCTCGACGCCGACTCCATCGCCTGGCTGCGTGACTTCCTCAAGAACCACCAGGGCGGCCTGATCGTGATCAGCCACGACGTCGAACTCCTCGAGGCGACCGTGAACAAGGTCTTCCAGCTGGACGCCAACCGCGCGACCATCGACGTCTACAACATGGGCTGGAAGCGGTACCAGCTCCAGCGCGAGACGGACGAGCGCGCCCGCAAGCGTGAGCGCGCCAATGCCGAGAAGAAGGCCCAGGTCCTCATGGACCAGGCCAACAAGATGCGGGCGAAGGCCTCGAAGGCCGTCGCTGCCCAGAACATGGCCAAGCGCGCCGAACGCCTGCTCGGCGGCCTCGATGCCGTGCGCGCCTCCGACCGCGTGGCGGCGCTCCGCTTCCCGGAACCGTCTCCGTGTGGCAAGACGCCCATGACGGCCGAGGGCCTCAGCAAGTCCTACGGATCGCTGGAGATCTTCACCGACGTCGACCTCGCGATCGACCGCGGGTCGAAGGTGGTGATCCTCGGTCTCAACGGAGCCGGGAAGACCACGCTGCTGCGCATGCTCGCCGGCGTGGACAAGCCCGATACCGGGCAGGTCATCGCGGGCCACGGCCTCAAGGTGGGCTACTACGCCCAGGAACACGAGACGCTGGACACGCAGCGCACCGTGCTGGAGAACATGAAGTCCTCCGCACCGGACATGCAGGACGCCGAGGTGCGCGGGATCCTGGGGTCCTTCCTGTTCTCGGGCGACGACGTCGACAAGCCCGCCGGTGTGCTGTCCGGTGGCGAGAAGACTCGCCTGGCCCTGGCGACCATCGTCGCGTCCTCGGCGAACGTCCTGCTGCTCGACGAGCCCACCAACAACTTGGACCCGGCGAGCCGGGCCGAGATCCTCGGTGCCCTGAAGAACTACAGCGGCGCCGTGGTGATGGTGAGCCACGACGAGGGAGCCGTCGACGCGCTCGACCCCGAGCGCGTGGTCCTGCTGCCGGACGGCGTCGAGGACCTCTGGAACCAGGACTACCTGGAGCTCGTCACCCTCGCCTAGCCTCCGCCGGCACCACCGGGGCCGGCGGAGCCTGCACGGGTATCACCGGAGCGCAGCCGCTAGGGTGGTGGCGTGGATCTCGACCGGCTCCGGAGCTCGTGCCTGTCCTTCCCCGGCGCCTACGAGGACTATCCGTTCGGCCCGGAGGTGGCGGTGTTCCGGGTGCGCGTGCCGACCGCGCCCCCGCGTCCGGGGAAGATCTTCGCGCTGGTCCCCGTCGACCGTGCGCCGTCGTCCATCTCCCTCAAGTGCGACCCGGCGCTGGCCGTCCAGCTTCGCGCAGCTCACCCCGAGATCACCGGCGCCTGGCACCTCGACAAGAAGCACTGGAACGGCGTGCGCCTCGACGGCGACCTCCCCGCCGGGACGGTGCGGGACATGATCGAGGACTCCTACGACCTCGTCGTCGCCTCGCTGCCCGCCGCCGCGCGGGCCGCACTCGGCTGGGCCCCTGGGGCACCGGAAGGGTCCTGATCCGCGCAGGACCTAGCGGATGCCCTGCGCGTCGAGGATCGCGTCCTCTTCCTCCTCCGACGACGGACGTCGACGCCGGCGGACCGGCTGCTCGGGGAGGGTGCCGTCCTGCTCCGCGTCGCTCCGGCGTTGCTGGCGCGCCGCGTAGCCGAGGCCGACGAAGGCCAGGACCCCGAAGGCGAACCACTGCAGGGAGTAGGACAGGTGCGGCCCCTCGTCGATCGAGGGCTTGGGCGCTGCGAGCGGTGTCTGCGACGCTGCCGGGCGCTCGAGCGCCAGGAGCCCGTAGGCGGCGTCCTGCACCGGGTAGTCGAGCCGGTCGGCGAGCGCGGGGAGATCGATCGACGCGACCTGGCCCTCGGGGGCGCCGCGGTTGACGGCAGGCTCTCCCGGCTTGGTCCTGGCGGTGACCTCCACCTGCCCGGCCGGGGGCTCGGGGACCTCGTCGGGGCGCCCGGCCTCGGCATTGCCGATGGGCAGCCAGCCCCGGTCGATGATCACGGCCGTGCCGTCGTCGAGCCTGAGCGGGGTCAGCACCTCGTACCCCGGCTGCCCGTTCATCGGGCGGTTGCGGACCACCACCTGGTTCGCGACGTCGTAGGTCCCCACGAACGTCACCGGAGACCACTCACGGGAGGGGTCGTAGTCGTCGAAGCCGTTCTCCCCGGGCACGTAGCGTTCCGGGGCGGCGTCGTAGTTCGCCACGATGCGCTGGATGTCCTCCACGACGGCCTCGCGGCGGTCGAGTTGCCAGCGACCCAGGGCCACGCAGCCGGCGGCCAGCACCACGACCATGGCGAGCCAGCCGAGCCATCGGGCGGAGAAGAGGAAGCGGTACACCTAGCGGGTCTCCAACGGTCGATCGGCGGTGAGGGGAAGCGTCTGCCTCCAAAGACCGCGGTCCCGGAGGTACTCCTCGAACCACGCGACGTGGTCCGGGCACGATGCCCAGGCCTTCCGGCGTTCGGGGGTGTGGATACGCGGGTTGTTCCAGAGCAGCTGCCACTCGGCCCCGTTCCGGCAGCCCTTGCGCGAGCAGACCGGCCCGTCGCCCGCTGCGGGCGCAGGGGGTGAGAACAGCCCGAGGCCCGCGGTCGAGGTGCCGACCGCGGGCCGAAGGCCGGAGGGGAGATCAGGCATCGCCACCGGGCCTGCTGTTGCCGGCGGCAGAGGACCCGTGCGCCGCGGGGTGGGCGGTGTCGTCGAGGATCTCGCCGCTCAGGACGTCGTCGCCGTCGTCCGGATCGCTGTCGACCACCTTCGCCTCGAGCTCCCGCACCGGAGCGCGGTCGATCAGTGCGTCGCTGTGCCGGATGTTGCTGGTGTCGCTGCCGCCGTTCGCCACGATCACGGCGAAGTAGGGCAGGAAGACCGCTCCGGCGATCATCACCCACTGCAGCCACACGTAGGGGACGACGAAGATCAGGACGAAGCAGACGAGGCGGATGCTCATCGAGACCGTGTACCTGATCATTCGTGTACGCATTTCCTCGCTGTGTGATTCACGAGCGTCGGAGATGCTGTGGACGTCTGTGTCGTGCTTCGTTTGTTTACTCATCACACTCCAAAAAGACTCCCTCCATTGTCTCACTCGGGCTCCCGTTCCCGAAGTTGAGGGATGCGCCGCTAGGATCGTCGGGATAGTTTGACGGAAGAGCCGCGGAACGGGCCCGGAGGGGCTGGGACGCCCCGCCGGATCGCAGCGCGATCCCCGATACAGAACAACGCGGGTCCCTTCCGGTCCCGCAGACAGAGGAGTTTCCCCTTGGCATCTGGTGCAGACAGCACGACGACGACAACCGGTCGCAGCGTCCTCATAACCGGAGGAAACCGGGGTATCGGCCTCGCCATCGCCAAGGTATTCGTAGCCAACGGCGATAAGGTTGCCATCACCTACCGAAGTGGCGAGATCCCCGACGGGATGCTGGGCGTCCGGGCCGATGTCACGAGCGAGGAGCAGATCGACGCGGCCTTCACCCAGGTCGAGGCGGAGCACGGGCCGGTGGAGGTCCTCGTGGCGAATGCCGGTATCACCCGGGACACCCTCCTGCTCCGGATGAGCGAGAGCGACTTCACCGACGTCATCGACACGAACCTCACCGGTGCGTTCCGGGTGGTCCGGCGCGCCTCGCGCGGCATGATCCGCCTGCGGCGCGGCCGCGTCATCCTCATCTCCAGCGTCACGGGCCTCTACGGCGCCCCCGGCCAGATCAACTACTCGGCGTCGAAGGCGGGACTCGTTGGCATCGCGCGCTCCCTGACCCGCGAGCTGGGCTCGCGGGGGATCACGGCGAACGTCGTCGCTCCCGGCTTCATCGACACCGACATGACCGCTGAACTGCCCGAGGAGACCCGGAAGAGCTACCTGGCCACCATCCCCGCCGGGCGCTTCGCATCCCCGGACGAGGTCGCCGGCGTCGTGTCCTGGCTGGCCGGCGACTCCGCAGGCTACATCTCCGGTGCGGTCATCCCTGTGGACGGCGGCCTCGGCATGGGTCACTGACCCGCACACGACACCTGCAGCACCCCAGCATGATCCCAGCGGCATCCCGGCAGCACCCAGAATTCCAGTAGAAGGAGCACCATGGCCACCCTCGAGGGCACCACAGCAATCGTCACCGGATCCTCCCGCGGCATCGGCGCCGACGTCGCGCAGCAGCTCGCCGCGCAGGGCGCGGCCGTCGTCGTCAACTACCGCCAGAAGGCGCCGCGCGCCACCAAGGTCGTCGCGGCGATCGAGGCGGCCGGCGGCAGGGCCGTCGCCGTGGGAGCGGACCTGACCACGCCGGAGGGACCGGCCGCGCTGGTCGACGCCGCCGTCTCCACCTTCGGGGGACTCGACCTGCTGGTGCTCAACGCCTCCGGCGGCATGGAGACGAACATGGGGGAGGACTACGCGCTCAAGCTCAACCGCGACGCGCAGGTCGGCATGCTGACGGCAGCCGTCGAGGTCATGCCGGAGGGGTCGCGCGTGGTCTTCATCACGAGCCACCAGGCGCACTTCATCGAGAAGGTCGCCACCATGGACGCCTACGAACCGGTGGCCCGCAGCAAGCGGGCGGGCGAGGATGCGCTGCGCGCCCTGATCCCGCAGCTCGACGAGAAGGGCATCTCCCTGGTGGTCGTGTCCGGCGACATGATCGAGGGCACGGTCACCGCGACCCTGCTCGACCGGGCCACCCCGGGTGCCATCGAGGCACGCCGGCAGGAGGCCGGGCGCCTGTACTCGGTGGCCGAGTTCGCCACCGAGATCGTCCGGATGGCGACGGCCGACGTGCCGAGCGGCCACACGGAGTACGTGGGCGGCGCCGAGGACTTCCTCGCGAAGAGCTGACCTACACGCCTGCCAGGTGGCGGACGACGTCCAGGTCCGGCAGGTCCAGGGCGGCGTCCGCCACCGCGCGGACGGCCGGCTTCGCGTTGAACGCGACACCCAGGCCCGCCGCCGCCAGCATGTCGAGGTCGTTCGCGCCGTCGCCCACCGCCACGGTGGCGGCGATCGGGATCCCGGCGTGCTCCGCCTCGGCACGGAGGGTGCGCTCCTTCTCCCGGCGGTCGACCACCGCACCGGCGACGCGCCCGGTCAGGATGCCACCGACGACCTCGAGGTCGTTCGCCTTCGCGAAGGACAGCCGGAGGCGGTCGGCCAGGGGTGCGAGGACCTGCGAGAAACCCCCCGACACGACACCGACGCGGTGACCGGCCCCGAGATACGCCTCCACGAGCCGCTCGGCGCCGTCGCTCAGTTCGATGCGGGCCACCACCTCCTCGATGACCGTCGCCGGCAGTCCCTCCAGCGCGCGCACGCGGTGATGGAGTGACTGGGCGAAGTCGAGTTCGCCCCGCATCGCGGCCTCCGTCACGGCAGCCACCTCCGCCTCGCGGCCGGCGTGCGCCGCGAGCAGTTCGATGACCTCCTGCTTGATGAGCGTGGAGTCGACGTCCATGATCAGCAGCTTCGGTCCCGGCCCGTACACCGCGGCCGGGACATACGCGGCGCCGATGCCGGTCGTCGAGGTCCACGCGGCGAGGGCGGCGCGCACCGGTGCCGCTGCGGCCGGGAGCACGACCTCCAGCGTCAGGACGTCGTACGACGACGTTCCCGCGGAGGACGCCTCCGTCACGTCGACGCCGAGGGCTTCAAGGATTCCCGTCAGGTCACGGCGGTGGCCGTCCTCGAGCGTCGCTGCGTAGGCGACCACCCTGGCGTTGTCCGGCATGTGTCCGCTCCTGTCCGTGCCGCTGCCGCGGCGTCGTCGAATACTTGTCCCGAGGCCGTGAGGTCTCACGGTGAAGGCGTCGTCCCTGTGGGCGGTCCGTGCGCCACGCGAGCGGAGCCGGGGACCCGCCGGGCGGGCGCCCCGGGCCGGAGGCTCTCCGGTTTCGCCACGGGGCCGGTCCTTAGCCTAGTGTCTAGGACCATGAGGAACGTTCTGGAACTGGCGGGAGTGAGCCTCGTCAGGGGCGGCAAGACCCTTCTCGATGACATCGACTGGCAGGTCGGCGAGGGGGAGCGCTGGGTGGTCATGGGCCCCAACGGAGCGGGCAAGACCACCCTGCTGCAGCTCGCCGGCGCACGCCTGCACCCCACCCGCGGCGTGGTCGGCATCCTCGACGAGGTGATGGGCGCGGTGGACGTCTTCGAGCTCCGCCCGCGCATAGGGCTCGCCTCCGCGGCCCTGGCGACCCAGGTCCCGGAGCACGAGACGGTCCTGAACGTCGTCGTCACGGCCTCCTACGGCGTCACCGGCCGGTGGCGCGAGCAGTACGAGCGCCTCGACGAGCGACGCGCGTTCCGCCTGCTCCACACCTGGGGCATGTCCCGTTTCATGAATCGCCCGTTCGGCTCCCTGAGCGAGGGCGAGCGCAAGCGTGTCCAGATCGCGCGGGCCCTCATGGCGGACCCCGAACTGCTGCTCCTCGACGAACCGGCCGCCGGTCTCGACCTCGCGGGCCGCGAGGACCTGGTGCAGCGCCTCACCGAGCTCGCCCGGGACGAGGAAGCGCCGGCCATGGTGCTCGTCACGCACCACCTCGAGGAGGTGCCCCCCGGCTTCACGCACGCGCTGCTCCTCCGCGACGGCAGCATCGTCGCCGCCGGGCCCGTCGCAGGCGTCCTGACCGAGGAGAACCTCAGCGAAGCGTTCGACGTCGCTCTCAAGGTCACCGAGGAGAACGGCCGCTACAGCGCGGTCGCCCGGGCGTGACCCCGCCGGCAGCCGGCCCCGCGTCCGGTACGCGCACCTGATGGCGCTCGTCCAGCTCGAGACCGTCGACGACCCCCGACTCTCGGACTACCGGAACCTCACGGATGTCCAGCTCCGCCTCGCGAAGGAGCCGGCCGAGGGCCTCTACATCGCCGAGAGCTCGAAGGTGCTGCGCCGCGCCATCGACGCCGGCCATGCCCCGCGGTCCTTCCTCCTGGCCCCGAAATGGCTGCCGGACCTCGCCGACGTCCTCGCGCGCTTCCCGTCCGTCCCGGCGTTCGTGGCGCCCGAGGCGACGCTCGAGGCCATCACCGGGTTCCACCTCCACCGCGGCGCCCTGGCCGCTGTGCACCGCCCGGCGCCCCTCCCGCTCGCCGACGTCCTCGCCTCAGCGCGGCGCGTCGCCGTGATCGAGGACATGGTGGACCACACGAACCTCGGGGCCGTCTTCCGCTCCGCGGCGGCCCTCGGCATCGATGCCGTGCTGCTGAGCCCCCGCAGCGCCGACCCGCTGTACCGGCGGTCCGTGCGCGTCAGCATGGGCAGCGTCTTCCAGGTGCCCTGGGTGCGACTCCGCACCTGGCCGGACGACCTCGCCACCGTCCGCAGGGCGGGCTTCACCGTCGCCGCCCTGGCCCTGGTGCCCGGCGCACGGGAGCTCGGCGACTTCCCGGCCCGGGAGCAGGAGCGACTCGCCCTCATGCTGGGCACCGAGGGGGAGGGCCTGAGCTCCGGCGCCCTCGCCGAGGCCGACGTCGCGCTGACCATCCCCATGCACGGCGGGGTGGACTCCCTCAATGTCGCCGCGGCAGCCGCCGTCGCCTTCTGGGAGTGCCGGTACGACGACGGCGCGCGCTCCGCGCTTTAGCGTCGACGCCCCACCTGCGCTAGTATGGACAGCTGGCACTGTCGCCAACCTTTCAATTTCCCGTGCCTGGCAAAATCCAGGCAACCAGAGAAGGTAGTCCCGTGAAGTCTGATATCCACCCCAAGTACCAGTCGGTCGTGTTCCGCGACCTGGCCTCCGACAAGGCGTTCCTGACCAAGTCGACGGTCGGCTCGCCCAAGACCATCGAGTGGGAAGACGGCAACACCTACCCCCTCATCGAGGTCGAGATCTCCTCGGAGTCGCACCCGTTCTACACCGGCAAGCAGCGCATCATGGACTCCGCCGGCCGCGTCGAGCGCTTCAACGCCCGCTTCAAGGGCTTCGGCGGCAAGAAGTAGCCCAGCTCCACGCGAGCACCGGACAGACGGCCCCGTGCCCACCGTCCGCCAGGAAGAGCCACGCCGGTCCGGCGTGGCTCTTCCCGCTTAACGCCGGACCCGCACCGCGCTCCGCCACCACACTCCGCCACCACACTCCGGTGTCGGACCCATCCCCGCATCCCATCAGCACGGAGCCCGGCACCGGGCCCTACCGGAAGGCACTGCCATGGCTCACGCTCCGGACACCGACCGCCTGCACGGCGAGTACAAGACGCCCGGCGGCAAGCTCACGGCCGTGGACCTCGATGTGCGCGACGGACGCCTCGCCCACGTCTCGGTCAACGGCGACTTCTTCCTCGAACCGGACGAAGCCCTCCTGGACATCAACGCGGCCCTCGAGGGCCTGCCCGCCGACACCGCGCCGGGAGAACTCGCCGCCGCCATCACCACACGGCTCGATCCCACCGCCGTCCTGTTCGGCTTCTCGGCGGAGGCCGTCGCCACCGCGGTGCGCCGTGCACTGGGCCGGGCCACGGGCTTCGCGGACCACCAGTGGGAGATCATCCCGCCCACACCGCTGTCCACCGCGATGCACGTCGCCATGGACGAGGTGCTGACCCGTGACGTCGGTGCGGGTGCCCGCAACCCGGTCCTGCGGTTCTGGGAATGGCAGTCGCCGTCGGTCGTGATCGGGAGCTTCCAGTCCATGCGCAACGAGGTGGACCCGGAGGGCGCCGCCCGGCACGGTGTGACCGTGGTCCGCAGGATCAGCGGCGGCGGCGCCATGTTCATGGAGCACGGGAACGCCATCACGTACTCGCTCTACGTCCCGCAGTCCCTCGTGGACGGCATGAGCTTCGCGGACTCGTATCCCTTCCTCGACGCCTGGGTCATGGAGGCGCTGGAGGAGCTCGGGATCCGGGCCTGGTACCAGCCCCTCAACGACATCGCCACGGACATCGGGAAGATCGGCGGCGCGGCCCAGAAGCGGCTGGCGAACGGCGGCATGCTGCACCACGTGACCATGAGCTACGACATCGATGCCGACAAGATGCTCGAGGTCCTCCGCATCGGCAAGGAGAAGATGTCCGACAAGGGCACGAAGAGCGCCAAGAAGCGCGTGGACCCGCTGCGACGCCAGACCGGCATGTCCCGGGAGCAGATCATCGACGTGATGATGTCCACCTTCCGCCGCCGCTACGGTGCGGTGGACACGACCCTGTCCGACGACGAACTGCGGCGCGCCGAGGAGTTGGTGGAGCACAAGTTCGGCACCGGGGAGTGGCTCTACCGCGTGCCCTGAACCTGTGCGCGGAGGGCGCGCAGCAGATGGTCCCGCTCCTCGACGACGATGCGCCGCAGGGCGGCGGGCGCATCCGCGTTGGCCGTGAGCCACTCGTCCGTCCTCCGCACGATCGGGTGGGACTCCGGTGCACCCGAGGCATCCTGACGGCCCGGGTACAGCCCCCGGACGATCCTGCTCGCCATCTCGATGCCGCGCTCGGACCAGACGCGGCGCAGCGCCTCGAAGTAGGGCTCCTCGTAGCTCGCCAGGAGTTCGTGCGGGCCGAGCAGGAAGCCCTCGATCGCGGCGCTGAGCAACTCGTTGGACAGCCGCTCACCCTGCACGGCCTCCGTCCACGTCGCCTTCTTGATGGCTGCGTCCGGTATCGCAGCGGAGGCCAGCGTGAATCCGACCCTGCCCGCCGCGGTCGGGTCGGCCGCGCGCTCGGCCTCCAGCTCGCCCGGCCGTACGCGCTGCTGCGCGGCGAGCCCCTGCAGGAAGAGCCAGCGCACCTCGGCGTCGAGGGGCAACCCCGGGATCCGTTCATCGCCGTCGAGGACGGAGCGCACCACGTCGGCCGCCCGGGGAACGGTGCGGGCGGCGGTGGCGAGTGCACGGCCCCAGGCGAGCTGCAGGTCCGACCCCGCCCCGGCGCTCCGCAGCCCGTCCACCAGGAAGCGGCACATCCGGTCCCGGAGACCGTCCCGCTGGTCGGCGGGAGCGAACCGTTCGACCGCCGTGCGCACATTGGCCAGCAGGACCTGTAGGACGCCCACCCCCGTCTCGGCCGGTGCGGCGAGCAGGACGGCGTCGAGGTAGGAGCCCACCGGCAGGAGCGCATCCCTGGTGCTCGACCAGAGCGCGGTCAGGCAGGTGGCGCGTGCGAGGGGATCCTGCAGGCGGTCGATCGAGGACAGCAGGGTGGCGAGCGACCGCTCGTCGAAGGAGAGCTTCGCGTAGGTGAGGTCGTCGTCGTTGACCAGCAGGAGATCGGGCTGCGCTGCGCCGGCGAGCGCGGGCACCGGCGTCCGCCCGCCCTCGACCGTCACCGCCTCGGTTCCCGTCCGGACCAGGCGTCCCTCCGTGTCGAAGGAGTACAGGCCGAGCCGGATGCGGTGGGGCCGGGGCTCGTCCCGGCCCGTGACGGGGTCCAGGGCCTCCTGCACGATCGTCACCCCGGAGAGGACACCGTTCGTGGCGGAGACCTCCGCCCGGAGGGACGGCACGCCGGAGGTCTGCAACCAGGACCGCGACCAGGACCCGAGGTCCTGTCCCGTCGCGTCGGCCAGCACGTCAAGGAGGTCGGTGAGGGTCGTGTTCCCGTACTCGTGCTTCCGGAAGTACTGCCGCGCCGCCTCGGTAAAGGCGTCCCGGCCGACGAAGGCGACGAGCTGTTTCAGCACCGAAGCGCCCTTGGCATACGTGATGCCGTCGAAGTTCTGCTTCGCGGCCTCCAGGTCGGGGATGTCCGCGACGATCGGGTGCGTCGTCGGGAGCTGGTCCTGGACGTAGGCCCACGCCTTCCGGCGGTTGGCGAAACTCACCCACGACGTGCTCCACCGCGTGGCCTCGGCCACGCCGAGAGCTCCCATGTAGTCGGCGAAGGACTCCTTGAGCCAGAGGTCGTCCCACCAGGACATGGTCACGAGGTCGCCGAACCACATGTGCGCCATCTCGTGCAGGATCGTGTTCGCGCGCGCCTCGCGCTGCGCCTCGGTGGCGGCCGACCGGAAGACGTAGTTCTCCGTGAACGTCACGAGTCCGGGGTTCTCCATGGCCCCGAGGTTGTACTCCGGTACGAAGGCCTGGTCGTACTTGCCGAAGGGGTACGGGTAGTCGAACAGCTCGTGGAAGAAGTCGAGGCCGCGCCGCGTCGTGTCGAGGATCTCCGGGGCGTCGAACGAGGGCGCCAGCGACCGGCGGCAGTACAGGGCGAGCGGCACCTCCAGGCCTTCACCCGCGGTCCCCGGTGTGCCCGTCCAGGAGCCGGTCTCCCGGTGGTAGGGGCCGGCCAGGATCGTGGTGATGTACGTCGAGATCCGCCGCGTCGGCTCGAAGGTCCAGTGCACGGTGCCGGTGCCGTCGTCGGACGGCAGGGCGTTCGCCTGTGCGCCGTTCGAGGCCACCGTCCACCCCGCCGGTGCCAGGACGCTGAACGTGAAGGACGCCTTGAGGTCGGGCTGCTCGAAGTTCGCGAAGACGCGGCGTGCGTCCGCCGGCTCGTACTGCGTGTAGAGGTAGGTCTCGCCGTCCACCGGGTCCACGAACCGGTGGAGTCCCTCGCCGCTCGTGCTGTAGGCGGCCAGCCCCTCGACCGTCACCGTATTGTGCGCTGCCAGATCGTCGAGCCTCACACGGGCGCCGTCGCCGGCCACTGCCGGATCCAGGGCGCGTCCGTTCAGTTCCACGGAGGTGACCTCCCCGATGAAGTCGAGGAAGGTGGAGCTGCCCGGCTCCCGGCAGGTGAAGGAGACGGTGGTGGTGCTCCGGTACGTCCCCCTGGCGGGGTCCCTGGCATCCGAGAGGTCCAGTTCGACTGTGTAGCGCTCCGTCTGCAGCAGTGCCGAACGGGCAGCTGCCTCGTCCCGGCGCAGGTTCTCGTTCTTCATCCGGCCATTCAACCATGCACCCCCTCCGCTTCGTTTCGGGCGTGTTAACCGTGCGTGTACCGGCGTGTGCCGCGGTGTACCGGCGCGGGATCCATGGCACTGTTGACCCATGTCCGAGCTCTTTGCTGACTACGCAGCCGCCGCCCGCAAGACGCCCGCCTTCGACGAGATGTTCGATCCCGGGCAGTTCCCGCGCACCGAGTACGGCCAGGTCGCCGCGGCGCTCGACGAGCTGAACCTCGCCGACGTGACGGCGCGCGCCGACTCGATGGCGCGCACCTTCCTGGACCGCGGCGTCACGTTCGACTTCGCGGGCGAGGAGAGGCCCTTCCCGCTCGACATCGTGCCGCGCGTGATCGCCGGCAGCGACTGGGACGTGCTCGAACGCGGCGTGGCGCAGCGCGTGCGGGCGCTCGAGGCGTTCCTGAGCGACGTCTACGACAAGATGGCCGTGGTGTCCGACGGCGTGATCCCGCGGCGCCTGATCACCTCCAGCGCCCACTTCCACCGGGAGGTCGCCGGGTTCGCGCCGGCCGGCGGCGTGCGCGTCCACATCTCCGGGATCGACGTCGTGCGCGACCAGCAGGGCACCTTCCGCGTCCTCGAGGACAACGTGCGTGTGCCGAGCGGCGTCAGCTACGTCCTGGAGAACAGGCGGGCGATGGCGAAGGGCCTCCCCGAGGCGTTCGGGCAGCAGCACATCCGCCCGGTCGAGGAGTACCCGCGGCGGCTCCTCGCCGCCCTGCGCAAGACCGCGCCGCCGGGCGTCGAGGACCCCACCGTCGTCGTGCTGACCCCCGGAGTCTTCAACTCCGCCTATTTCGAGCACACCCTGCTGGCCGGCCTGATGGGCGTGGAGCTCGTGGAGGGACGCGACCTCATCTGCCGCGGCAACCGCGTGTACATGCGGACGACGGCGGGGGAGCAGCGCGTGGACGTCATCTACAAGCGCATCGACGACGAGTTCCTCGACCCCCTGCAGTTCCGGGCCGACTCGGTGCTCGGGTGTCCCGGGATCGTCAACGCAGCACGTGCCGGCATGGTCACGATCGCGAACGCCGTGGGCAACGGCGTCGCCGACGACAAGCTCGTGTACACCTACGTGCCCGATCTCATCCGGTACTACCTGGGCGAGGAGCCCATCATCGCCAACGTGGACACGTACCGGCTCGAGGAGCCCGACGCGCGCGAGGAGGTGCTCGACCGGCTGGACGAACTCGTCGTCAAGCCCGTGGACGGTTCCGGCGGCAAGGGCCTCGTGATCGGACCCGACGCCACCCGGGCCGAGCTCGATGTCCTCCGCGCGAAGGTCCTCGAGGATCCGCGCGGCTGGATCGCGCAGCCGGTCCTCCAGCTCTCCACCGTGCCCACGATGTCCGGCGGGCAGTTCAGCCCCCGCCACGTGGACCTGCGGCCCTTCGCCGTCAACGACGGCGAGGAGGTGTGGGTGCTGCCCGGCGGGCTGACGCGCGTGGCCATGAAGGAGGGCTCGCTCATCGTGAACTCCAGCCAGGGCGGCGGATCCAAGGACACCTGGGTGGTGGACGGCGAGGTGCGCGGCCCGGCAGGCGACGACGGACCTCGGGAGCGCCCGGCGGTGACCGTCCGCGAGCGCACCAGTGTCTGGCCGATCGAGACGAACTGGCAGGACAAGCAGTCGGAGCAGCAGCAGCAGTGACCGCTCCCGCACCCCGCATCCCGCACACGACCCCCCTGGAAGGCAGGCCCCATGCTCAGCCGGATCGCTGAATCCCTCTTCTGGATCGGCCGCTACGTCGAACGGGCGGACGGCACCGCGCGCATCCTGGACGTGCATCTCGAACGGCTCAACCAGATGCCGCTGCCCCAGCAGCGCGAGACCTCGCGCCAGCTGCTCGGCGTGATGGGCAGCCGCCCGGAGCAGGACGACATCGACCTCTCCGACCTGCTGCAGGCGCTTGCGTACGACCGGACGAGCGCCACCTCCATCGCCGGTGCCCTCGGAGCCGCCCGGGAGAACGCCCGCCGCGCCCGTGAGACCGTCTCCAGCAGCGTGTGGGAGAGCCTCAACACCACGTGGTACGGGCTCACGCAGCACCGCAAGGACGTCGTGGGCACCTACCGCTTCTGCCACTGGGTGGTGGAGCGTACCGCGATGGTCCGCGGCCTCTCCGACACCACGATGAGCCACGACGAGTCCTGGCAGTTCCTCGTCCTCGGGCGCAGCCTGGAGCGGGCGGACATGACGGCCCGGATGCTCTCCACGCACGACGTCCACGCGGCCGGCCTCTCCTGGGTCAACATGCTGCGCTGCGCCGGCGCCTACGAGTCGTTCCTGCGGACGCGCCGGGCGTCCTTCGGCGACCAGCAGGCCGCCGAGTTCCTGCTCCTGGACCGGTTGTTCCCGCGCTCCATCGTCTATGCGCTGAGCGACGCCGAGAAGTGCCTGACCCAGCTGAATCCCGCCTACCAGCGCGTCGGCTTCATCAACGATGCCAGCCGCATCGTGGGACAGGCCCGGACCTTCCTCGAGTTCCACCAGACGCGGGACCTGATGTCCGAGCTGCCCGAGCACATGGAACGCGTCCAGAAGGCCTGCGCGCGGGCCTCCGATGCCGTTTCCCGCACGTACTTTTCCCAGGCCGACGAGTTGTCCTGGGTCGGAGAGGTCTCATGACACGCCTGCTGATCGAACACCGCACCGGCTACGACTACCTGCGCCGGGTCTCGCTGTCCTACAACGAAGCCCGGATGACGCCGCTGACCGATCCGCAGCAGGTGGTCCTCGAGTCCACGCTGAAGGTGAACCCCTCGAGTGCCGCCGTCGCGACCTACCGCGACTACTGGGGGACACGCGTGACCTCGTTCGACGTCCACGTGCCCCACGAGCACCTGGAGGTCACGGCCGTCTCGACCGTGGAGGTCAGCCGGTCCGAGCGCGTCCCGGGCGAGGACGAGATCCTGCCCTGGGAGCACCTCGCGGCGCCGTCCCTCACGGACGATTTCTCCGACTGGCTGAGCCAGACGCCGCTCAGCGAGCCGGGGGAGGAGGTGCGGAAACAGGTCGCAGCCGTGACCGAGGGGTTGAACCCGCATGCGGCCGCCCACGCCGTCTTCGACTGGCTCAGGGCGGAGATGGACTACGTCCAGGGGGCCACCGGCGTGCAGACCAACGCACGCGATGCCTGGGCCGAGCGGAAGGGCGTCTGCCAGGACCTCGCGCACGTGGCCATCGGCGCCCTGCGCAGCCTCGGCATCCCCGCACGGTACATCTCCGGCTACCTCCACCCGCGACGCAGCGCCGGCGTCGGCGAGACGGTGGCGGGTCAGTCGCACGCATGGGTCGAGTGGTACGACGGCGAGTGGCGCGGCTGGGATCCGACCAACAGCGGCCCGGTGAGCGACTTCCACGTCTCCGTGGCCCGCGGCCGCGACTACCGGGACGTCTCGCCGCTCAAGGGCATCCTCTCCGGCGGCGGGGGCTCCACCCTGAACGTGAGGGTCGCGATCACGAGGGTCGCCTAGCCCCGAGACACGGAAAGGCCCCCGGCGCGTGCCGGGGGCCTTTCCGTGCATGCGTCAGGTGGTGGGGTAGGCCGGTGCGACGACCTGGCCCTTGCTGACGATCGTCAGCCCTGAATCCGTGACCGCGAACCCGCGGCTGCGATCCAGTTCGAAGTCCACCCCGATCTGGGCGCCCGGCGGGATGCGGACGTTCTTGTCGATGATGGCGCGCCGGACCACGGCGCCCGCGCCGACGGTGACCTTGTCCAGGAGCACGCAGCCGGTGACCTCGGCGGCCTCGTCGATGAACACATCCGTCGCCAGGATCGACCCCTGCACTGCACCGCCGGAGACGACGACGCCGGCCGACACGATCGAGTCGTGTGCCTCGCCGGACCGGCCCGATGCGCTCCGGACGAACTTCGCCGGAGGCGAGACGCTCTGCCGCGTGTAGATGGGCCATTGCAGGTTGTAGAGGTTGAAGAGCGGCAGGGGCGAGATGAGGTCCATGTTGGCCTCGTAGTACGAGTCCATGGTGCCGACGTCGCGCCAGTACTGGCGGTCCCGGTCGGTGGCGCCCGGGATGTCGTTCGTCGTGAAGTCGTACACCGCGGCGTCGTTGCGCTCCACGAAGTAGGGGATGATGTCCCCGCCCATGTCGTGTTTGGTGTCGAGCCGTGCGGCGTCGTCCTCGAGCGCCTTGACGAGCGCATCAGTGGTGAAGACGTAGTTGCCCATCGACGCGAGGAAGCTGTTCGGATCGTCCGGCAGGCCCGGCGTCGTCGTCGGCTTCTCGACGAACGCCGCGATGCGACCGGGGTCGTGCTGGTCGACCTCGATGACGCCGAACTGGTCCACGAGGTTCATCGGCTGCCGCACGGCCGCGACGCTCACGGAGGCGCCGCTCTTCACATGGGCGTCGACCATCTGCTGGAAGTCCATGCGGTACACGTGGTCCGCGCCGATCACGACGACGATGTCCGGCTGGGCGTCGTGGATGAGGTTCAGGGACTGGTAGATGGCATTGGCGCTGCCGAGGAACCAGCTCTTGCCGCGTCGCTGCTGCGCCGGGACGGACGCGATGTAGTTCTGCAGCTGCGTGGACATCCGCCAGGTCTCGGAGATGTGCCGGTCGAGGCTGTGCGACTTGTACTGCGTCAGCACCACGATCTGGAGGTATCCCGAGTTGACCAGGTTGGACAGCGCGAAGTCTATGAGCCGGTAGCTCCCCGCGAACGGCACGGCGGGCTTGGCCCTGTCCGCCGTCAATGGCATCAGCCGCTTGCCTTCTCCGCCTGCCAACACCACGGCAAGTACTTTCTTCGGTGCCACTATCGACCCCCCGCTCTTCCTTGAGTGATCTGCCGTCCCGATCCGGACCGATCCGGCGTAGGTCCCACATCCCGGAACCCTTCCGGTCCACTTCACACTAGAGGACTCCGACGCACTGCACTACGTTGAGATAGTGCGAGTAGACATTGTGACCAAGGAGTTCCCGCCCGAGATCTATGGTGGCGCGGGGGTGCACGTAGCCGAACTGAGCCGGGTCCTGGCGCCGCAGGTCGACCTCCGGGTCCACGCCTTCGGTGCGCCCCGGCCGGAGGACTACCACGGAGCATCCGTCCTGTCCTACGGCGTCCCGGAGGGGCTCGTCGGAGCGAACGCCGCCGTGCAGACCCTTGGCACCGACCTTCAGATGCTCGACGCCATCGGAGGCGCCGACCTCGTGCACTCGCACACTTGGTACGCCAATATGGCCGGTCACCTCGCGTCCCTGCTGCACGGCATCCCGCACGTCCTGAGCGCGCACAGCCTCGAGCCGCTGCGCCCCTGGAAGGCCGAGCAGCTCGGCGGCGGCTACGCCCTCTCGTCCTGGGTGGAGAAGACCTCCTACGAGGCGGCCGCGGCCGTCATCGCCGTGTCCGCCGGAATGCGGACCGACATCCTCCGCAGCTATCCCGACGTCGACCCCGGCAAGGTGCACGTGGTCCACAACGGGATCGACGTCGCCCAGTGGGCGCGGGACGAGGACGACGACGCGCTGCGCGCCCACGGGATCGACCCGGACCGGCCGAGCGTGGTCTTCGTGGGCCGCAACACGCGGCAGAAGGGTGTACCGTACCTCCTCCGCGCGGCCGCTCAGTTGCCGGCCGACGTGCAGCTGGTCCTCTGCCTGGGCGCCGCGGACACGCCGGAACTGGCGGCCGAGACCGAGGTGCTCATCACCGAACTGCGGGAGCGGCGCGGGTCCGTGGTGCTGATCGAGAAGATGCTGCCGCGCCGCGAGGTCGTCCAGATCCTCAGCCACGCCACCGTCTTCGCGTGCCCGTCCATCTACGAGCCCCTCGGCATCGTCAATCTCGAGGCGATGGCATGCGGCGCCGCCGTCGTCGCGTCCGCCACGGGCGGCATCCCCGAGGTGATCGACGACGGCGTCACCGGCACCCTGGTGCCCATCGAGCAGGTGCAGGACGGCACGGGCACGCCGCTCGATCCGCAGCGGTTCGTCGACGACTTCGCGGCGGCCCTGAACGCGCTCGTCGGTGACCCGGCGAAGGCGTCCGCGATGGGCGCGGCGGGACGGGAACGCGCGGAGCGGCACTTCGACTGGGGCTCCATCGCCGAGACGACGCTCGGGGTGTACCGCAGCGTCCTCTGATGCCCGCAGCGCGGTCCCTCCTCGGGGCCGCGCTGGGGGCAGGACCCGCGGGCAGTCGGAAGTCCTGCCCAGGGTGCACGGTAGGTCGAGTACGACGGACACCCCGGACAGGACTCCACTACACAGCGTAGAACACGGCACTGACACCGTGAGTGACGAGGGGACTGACAGGCCGGGCTGATGCCCGGATCTCGACCCGGCGAAGCCTGCCGCGCAACGAGCGGCCAGGCGCTCCATCGCTCGGTGATCAGGAGGGCTGTCGACGCAGGACCCCGAGACCCTAGTGGTCGCTGTCCCGGTCTTCGGCTGGTTCTTCGACGTGGTGGATGGATTTCTCCTGGAGGAACTGGCAGAGCGAGGCCGCGAGGAGGAGCTCGGCGGCAAGCCCATGGAGTTGGGCTGCGCTCAACGTCGTTTCAGTGTTCCGCATCCCGATGGTGACCGACCAGGTCGGGTCTCCGAGGGCGACGGGCTGCATATAGATCTCCGTGCCGTCGTCGCGCAGGGGGACGGTGACCAGGCCGGTGTCCGCGCCATCGAATCCCTCCTGCACGAGGACAGTGATCAGGGCGCCGCCCTCGCGGGTGGTACGGAACTCCTCGACCCAGGATTCGAGGGTCTGCTTGCTTCGAAAGGGCATGAACACTTCCTGTTCTGACGGGGGTCAGCGCTGTGCAGGGACGCAGACCAGGACGAATACGCGGGCAAACGGTGTGTCCGCCGGAGGGGCTCTCGACCTCGCCGTCGAGAACAGCACTCACGGTGTGCGCGGCATGTGGCGTACTTTCTCATTCTTCACTGATCGGTGACGCTGTTGCACGCCAGTTCGCTGACGGACGAGAGGAAGCGGCGCAACGTGTCTCACCCGTTGTGCTTCCCAGGAGTGTCGCCGGCGACGAATATCAGCCGCGAATCATGGCGACGCGGATCGAGATCCAGGGCGCCGCGAACGGCCGGCGCAATAGCCGCGCCCTGTTCCAGATCATCCGAGCTCGGGTGGTCTCGCCGGAGCACCTTTGCTTCTGGTAGGCATCGTTCGTTCTCCCGGCCGCGGGGTCGCGGGTTACGGACTCGACCAGTGAGGTCTATCCTGCCGTGCAGGATCAGTTGTCCCCGGGTACGGCGATGGTTTCGCCGGCCAGGTGAAGGGGAGCAGGTGGCCGTTCGGGCCCTACTCCCGCTGTGCCCGAGTGAAGGATTTCCCGACACGACGCTTTCTTGAGGAGTCACGCCGATGAGGAGACCGCCTTATGCAGGTCCGAACAACACCGACGACTTCGACAACCTCAGCCCCGACGAAGCCCTCAGAGCCTTCACCTCGTACCGGCTGCTGGGGGACTGTTTCGAGCAAGCGAGCGACGACGACCTGGCGTTGCATGGCCGGCTCATCCAGGACTGGAAGTCCCTGTTGAAAGACCGTCAGGAACAGGCGCAGCGAGCCGAGAGGGAGCTGGCAGCGGCCGTCCGGCTGGCACGCAATGAAGGCGCGAGTTGGAATGACATCGCCCGCACCCTGCATCTGCCGCTCGAGGAGACGCGCGCCCACTTCGACTGGCCCTACGGAGAGGTCTGAAGTGACCGGTGGCGCGACATCCGGCTACTGGAACGCTGGATGCGCGGTGGACCGCTCCCGTCCGAGCAGCCCACGCCGCTGCGATGCCTCACTCTGCAGCGATTAGCGGTTCGGCCCGTGATGTCTTGAGGGACGATGCACGATCCGGCTTGTTGCTCTTGACAACTGTCGGGCAGCGAACGGACGATGAAGTCGTTAAGGAAAGCGGTTTCCCGGCTGGGGAGGCTCTGGGCTTTCTTCTGTACCAGGACATCAAGGGAGATGGTTATGGTTTCATTCGTCCACCCACGAAGATCACGACGAGCACTGGGAGCGGCGGCAGTGGCGGCAGTGGCCGCCGTTGCTGCTGCAACGCTGGTGAGCATGCCTGCATCAGCTGCGCCGGAGGACACGCCGGTCCGGCAGATGGAATACCTCGATCGGGCCCCGGTCGCCGTGACGACCGAAGGGGGAGTCTATGTCGGCTGGCGGATGCTCGGCCTCGACCCTGAATCGGTCGGGTTTCACGTCTACCGCGACGGCGTGCGCATCACTGAAGACCCGATCACCGGGAGCACGAACATGCTCGACGAGGCAGGGACCAGTACCTCTGTCTACCGCGTGACCGCGCTGATCGACCAGCGCGAAGTGACGGTCACCGATGAGTTCAGCCCGTGGGGGGATCAGTCCCTGGACATCCCGCTCCAGCGCCCGGCAGGAGGAACGACTCCGACAGGGGAGACCTACGAGTACGAGGCCAACGACGCATCGGTCGGAGACCTCGACGGCGACGGCGAGTACGAGATCATCCTCAAGTGGAACCCGACGAACGCGAAGGACAACTCGCGCTCCGGTTACACCGGCAACGTCTACCTGGACGCCTACACGCTCGACGGCACGCGGCTGTGGCAGATCGACCTCGGCCGCAACATCCGTGCCGGAGCGCACTACACCCAGTTCCAGGTCTTCGACTACGACGGTGACGGTCGAGCCGAAGTCGCGATGAAGACCGCCGACGCCACAGTCGATGGTGCCGGCGTCGTCATCGGCGACGCCGCGGCGGACCACCGCAACACGAGCGGCCGCATCCTCGCCGGGCCGGAATATCTGACCGTCTTCGAGGGCACTACTGGTGCGGCCCTCGACAGCATCGACTACGTACCGGCGCGCGGAGAGCTGGCCTCCTGGGGTGACACCAGCGGGAACCGGATGGACCGCTTCCTGGCGGGCACGGCCTACCTCGACGGTGAGACCCCGAGCATGATCTTCAGCCGCGGGTACTACGCCAGGACCTCCATCGCCGCGTTCGACTTCGTCGACGGCAGGATCCAGGAGCGCTGGTCATTCGATTCGACCACTGCCGGCATCCAGTACGCGGGCCAGGGCAACCACAACCTCTCCATCGCAGACGTCGACGCCGACGGCGCCGACGAGATCGTCTTCGGATCCATGACGATCGACAGCGACGGCACCCCGCTGTACACCACCGGCCTCGGCCACGGCGACGCGATGCACGTCACGGACCACATCCCCTCCCGTGACGGGCTCGAGGTCTACTCGGTGCACGAGAGCATGACGAGCAGCGGACAGCGTGCGGCAACGATGCGTGATGCCGCAACCGGCGGGATCCTCTGGTCCATCCCCGGTACCCGTGACACCGGTCGCGGAGCTGCAGGCGACATCGACCCGACCCATGAGGGCAACGAGGCGTGGGCGATCGGAGGGACCTACAAGTTCTACTCCAAGGTCGGGTCACTCCGCGCAGCCGACGGCACGGACCTCGGCACGAGCATCCCCGCGGCGAATTTCCTCACCTGGTGGGACGGGGACCTGCTGCGTGAGATCACCGACCACGACTACACCGACCCGCTGGAGCTCGCCACCGGTGCGACTCCGACCATCTCGAAGTGGGACTGGGAGTCGACGACAGAAGAACGGCTCCTCACCCTGGACGGCACACTCACCGGTAACGGCACCAAGGGGAACCCGGCCCTGCAGGCCGACCTGTTCGGTGATTGGCGCGAAGAACTCGTCTACCGCAGTACTGACCACTCATCGCTGAAGATCTTCACCACCACCGATGTCACCGAGCACCGCATCCGCACGCTGATGCACGATCCTGTGTACCGTCTCGGCGTCGCATGGCAGAACACCGCCTACAACCAGCCCCCTCACACGAGCTTCTTCCTGGGCGAGGGGATGACGACGCCTCCCGCTCCGAGCATCGCCTACGTGAATGCTCCGGTGCCCGACGAGACAGCACCAGTCGTCACAGGGCTCAAGGACACGAAGGTCGGTGCCAAGCGCGGACTCACGCTCGACATCCGAGCAGACGACGCCGAGTCGGGCGTCCGCTCACTCACCGTCACCGTCGACGGGCAGGAGATCACCGGAGTCGACGGCCGATACGAACTGCCCATCGAAGGGCTCAAAGGCAGCTTCGAGCTCACCGCCACCGCGGTCAACCACGCGGGCATCGAGACCACCGCAACGGCTACGATCACCGTACGACCGGGCAACGGCAAGGCCCAATAGCTTCTCCAGGAGAAGCTAACGGGTCAGCGCTGATTTGGGCGGTGGGGAAGTGCTTCCCACCGCCCATACTGCTGCAAGCCGATGAGGCGGGTACTTGGGACGAAGGACCCCCTTCGATTCCGGGGAATGATTGCACGGCGCTCGAGCCGTTCGAGTGTCTCGTGATGCTTCAGGTCGACGGGACGTCTGATGGAGAAATGATGCGTTCCACGGCGTCGGCTATCACCTGAAGTGCCCGTCGATGTGCGTCGAGCGCCGCGTCTCCGGGCTGGGTCAGTGACCGCCACATCACCCGAGGCGTAGTTCTCGCCGGGGAGGGTGTTGTGACGGCTGCGCTGCCCCACCATCGACACCTAGCGCCATGCTGTGCTTCGCCTTGCATGCGGCAGGACGACCGGGTGCCGTGGAAGTGACGCGGTTCAGGCTACTCGTGGCTTCCGTGGGCGGAACGGATCCAGGTCCACGGTAAGACTCAGGGCATGGGGGACAGGGTCGGCGCATACGAGATCGTGCATCATGGCCAGCCACCGCAGGGCGCTGGCTTCCTCGGTGAAGTACTCGCCCGGATACACGGCCCGCAGATAGGGAGCGGCGAGAACCTCATCCATGGCACCCTGGCCGAACAGCGCTGCAGCAAGAACGTTGCGGGAGGAGGACAGGACACGGCGGGCACCAGCACTTACACCCATGATGTTGGCGACCGTCAGGAGGACGACGTACTGCCGGTTGTCCGTCAGCTCGAAGCATCGCCGCAGGATCATCAGCGCATCTACCTCGGAGATGACGACGTTCGTCCTGGCGCGCACGGAGACAGCGCAACGCTCGAAGCGGACGACGTCGAATCGGTCGTCGAACGTGTAGGCCTTGATCACTGGGTCTTCCTCACTGGATGATGGCATGGTGCTGCCTTCGCAGCGTCGGCACACCAACTCAACACATCAGCATTGGGAGACCAGTCGGAGATCCGATCGTCATTTTACTAGGAAGCGCCGGCCCTACTGAGCGTCGACAGCCGGGGTAGCGAACGCTCGGACGCGATCCGTCGACTCCCACCAGGCGGCGGAAGTCGAGATCGGAGCTACCGGAGGGACCAGCCGCCGGAATCGGCGCCGAACTCCCATCAAGGGTCCTCACTCATCAGATTCATCCGCTGGCGGCCCGGCGAGCATTCCCTCCAACTACCGGTTCCTCCGCGTCATCCTCCGACTGGCGTTGCCTTCGCTTTCCATCTCCCACGAGTCGGCGGGAAATGCTCGAGATCCAGGTCCGGTGACTCCGCTGTATTGCTGGCTACCTGCGGTCGCGGGCCATACCTGCTTCGGTGGTGCGTGCGTCTGTGGTGGCTCTGTGGGGTGATGCTGCCTCGATGAGGTCGAGGTTTCCCGTGCCGAACCTAGGGATTCCCGGCGCTGGCCGGATGCACCGACAGGGCATCGCCTATCGAACGCGTCGTGATGGTATCCGGCCGGATAGGCTGTGGGCACGACTGCGTGGAGTCGCTGGCTGCTCGGGGCTCGACCGTATTCGGCGTGTAGTGGCTCGGTAGAGTCGTCTCGCTCTCGCCGCGTAGGACCGTGCACGTCTACCGGAAAGCTCACCATGACACTGATGGCATTGATCCTGACCGCCTTGGCTGCCGTACTGCACCTTTACATCTTCTGGATGGAGTCCCTCGCGTGGGAAGGTCCTCAGGCGCGTCGCACGTTCGGGCCGGCCAGTGATGCCGAGGTCAAGGTCACGAAGAGTTTCGCGTTCAACCAGGGTTTCTACAATCTCTTCCTCGCCCTCATTGCTCTGGTGGGCATCGTCGTGTTCGTGGCGGCTGACGCCGGTGTCGGCGCGGCATTGATATTTGCCGGGGTCGGGTCGATGGCTTCCGCAGCGTTGGTCTTGTTCGTCTCAAGTCCGACCAAGAGGAGCGCAGCTATCAAACAAGGAGTTCTCCCCGCCTTCGCAATCGTTGCGACCCTGATCGCCGTCAGTTAGCTCATCGGGTAGCGAAGCAACGGCCCTGTCGTTGTTCGGCGACATACGGGGCTAGGCGTTCGAGAAGGGCGTCGAGAGGAGTTCCCCAGACAGAGGGAGCCCCGTGATTCCGGGGAAGAGGTGGCACGGCAATCGACCCGTTCGAGTGTCGTGTGAAGCTTCAGGGTTACGGGACGTACCTCCGCGGCCGGGTGGCAGCTGGGAACCACGGGCCCCGGCCGAACCGCAACGCTGCTCCCAGTCGCTTGACAATGTCGGCCGCCCCTCATCATCATGCAGTGACGATCGGCGGCGACGGGCCGCCGGCGTCCCGAGAGAAGGATCGTCTCCATGCCCACCACGATCTTCATCAACCTGGCCGTCAGTGATCTCGCGCGATCCCGGACGTTCTTCGAAGCGCTCGGGTACTCCATCAACGAGGGCTTCAGCGACGAGAATGCCGTGAGCGTGGTGATCAGCGACACGATCACCACGATGCTGCTCACGCGGGAGTTCTTCGCCGAGTTCACCAGCAAGTCGATCATCGACGCCACCACCTCGACCGAGGTGCAGCTCGCCCTCAGCGCTGAGAGCAAAGAGGAGGTCGACGACGTTCACGCAAAGGCCCTCGCAGCGGGCGCGACGCCCGCCGGCGAGCAAGACCACGGCTTCATGTACTCCAAGAGCTTCGACGACCCCGACGGCCACCACTGGGACTTCGTGTGGATGGACCCGGAGGCGGCAGCAGGCGGCGCACCGGAGTTGAGCCTCGAGGAGATGCGGGAGAACACGACGCACAGCTGAGCCACGCCCCGGTCGACTGTCGCATTCGAACGACGGCCCCGGGCCGTAAGGAAGCCACGGGACGCGCACGGCCGCCGATTCTCCTATAGCCAGCAGACCGTTGGGAACGAGTGGTTCCCGCTCCGCAGTCCGGTGGCAGGCATTCATGGCCCGGGAGGGCATTGCTCCGGTGGTGGCGAGGTGTTCGGCCACGTCGATGACTTTCGTGTTGGTGTAGAAGCCGGCTTGTGAGCATGACGAACGCGTTCTGAGCGGTGATGCCTATCGCTCCATGAGCGATGCATCTGGCGTGGCCGACGACGTCGCGGGAGCACATGGCGTCG
This sequence comes from Arthrobacter sp. MDT1-48-3, assembly GCF_054511015.1. NCBI lineage: Bacteria > Bacillati > Actinomycetota > Actinomycetes > Micrococcales > Micrococcaceae > Arthrobacter > Arthrobacter sp. MDT1-48-3. The sequence goes on along the minus strand of NZ_JBTNDL010000004.1, from coordinate 49,847 downwards.
CCGTTGGTTGCTGCTGGGACGAGCTACAACTTCGGATTGACGGACTGTGTGTCTCGACATGGGTGGCGTTCCTCGAAGTCGAGAAGCGAAGGCCCGGATGCAAGTGGGACGAAGTAGCATGTGAGCGGCAAGGACCACGGACATCACCGTGGTCCGTCTGCATTTCGGGGCTCCGGTCGGTTCTGGTGGGCTGGGAGTGGCGGCTCTTGTCCACGCGCGGGACCTACCGCGTGGAGTTGGAGCGGTTCGCCCAGGGCAGGCGTATCCTGCTGATCCCGATGACGAGGGCGCCGAACGCGGCGAACGCGACGGCAATGACGACGACGTAGAGGGCGACGGATCCATAACCGGTAGCAGGGTCCAGGAACGGGTAGGGCACCCAGCCGTCGGTGGCACCACGAACGAGGACGACCGCGCACCATGTCAGTGGGTAGACAAGGGTCAGCCCGATAGTTGTGAAGGGCACGGGGTGTCGGTCAGTAGTGAGGAGCCAGTCGAGGAACGCGTAGATGGGGAACGCGACGTGCAGGACCCAATTCGCCCAGGCCAGATCGACTCCGCCAGCAAGACCTGCCAGCAGCAGGTTGTAGACGGCGCCGACGACGACCATGAAGGTGGTCACCGCAGCCCGTACGGGCACAAGCCACACCGGAGCCGGTCGTCGGCCGAGTTCCAGGACCGCGGCGATCAGAAGAACCAGTGCAGTCATGATGTTGCTCTGCATGGTGAAGAACCCGAAGAAGTTGAACGGATTGATCGTTGTCCTCGACGCGGTATCGAGGAACGTCGCAACCACTGCCGTGCCCACAGCGGAAGCAGCAATCAATCGAGCCACAGGGCGCACCAAGCGGAACTCCGACCGCGAGTCCTGGGATGAACTGGTCGAGCGAGTGACCGGCGCGCTCACGAAGTATGCCCCTGCGCAATCCGGACTCTGTTCCTGCCACGCTCACTGCTCATGCTGAACCTTCCGATCGAGGTGCGTCTATCCGTCGTCCTAGGGCAGTACCTGTGTGCTCTCTCCAGTTTGATTGAAGCTGGCCACCCACACGTGCAGAAATGGCCTCGTCAGAACTGAGTTCGATTCTCACTGACGTCACTCGTACCCTCACCGCTCACATCGACCTCCGGTTCGTGCCGGTTCCTTCATACACTGCAGCAAGGTTTGCTCCCGCACCACAGTCGCTCCTGGCCGGACAGCGAGACTCCATCGGGGCAGTGGCGATCCCTACCGAGCAAGTGATCTCGAAAAGCCCCGTCTCGAGCGTGCCCGACTGCTCTGACCTCTCCGCTTGGAGCTTATCGGTCGCCGCTTTCGGTCTCATCACTCCCGCTGGATACGGGTGTAACGGAGTACTGGGCGATGATGACACCGGTAGTGGTGGTGACGGACCGTTGCAGCGTCAGATTTGCCCGGTCTGCAGCTCCGAACAGGGCAGTCCCCTGACCCAGCACGATGGGATGAATCTGCAGAATGTATTCGTCGACCATGCCGGCTGTGTGCAGGGCGCGAACAAGCTCGCCGCTCCCAAGGATTGTGATGTTCCCGTTTGTTCGATCCTTCAGGTCGCGGACGGTGTGTGTTGCCTCACCGGTGAGCAGCGTCGAGTTTGGGTAGTCGAGCTTCATGGTGGACGGGTTTGGTGCGCGGGAGACTACGTACTTCTGTACCTGCGTCAGATACTGAGTGAAGGGGTTCGGGTCCGTCGCTGCCGTCCAGTAGCCGAGCATGTCCTCGTAGGTCCGGCGGCCGAACAGCATCACCCCCTCACCGGTCATCCTTTCACCCATGAAATTCATCGACACCTCGTCCTGATAGCCGGCCCCCCATCCGCCGCGCGCGAACCCGCTGCGGGTGTCCTCGTCAACCCGGCCAAGGCCCTGCATGATTCCGTCGAGGGTCACACTCTCCGTCACACTGATCCGTCCCATAATCCGATCTCCTTCCAGATCTTCTTTCGTCATCTACTCAGACGGAACAGCTCCACGAAAGTCATCGGCCTGGATCATCAGAGGCGGTGATCCATAGCATTCGTTGCCTATTTCTTCGGGTTTAGCCTCGGATTGGATCAAGGATGGTGCGGAAGACTCGAAGCTGAAGCGCGGTTTCCGACTGGGTGGTGGCGCTGTACTCATGCCAGGTACTTCAGGGGAAGTTGCCGTGGTGCCGGTCTCAAAAGGAACACATTCCATGACCACGCAAATTGCTTTCCAGAACTGCCTTGAGCCTGAACCGGACGAGGCGGAGCCGGCGCCCTACGCGACCAAGGGCAAGCTCGATCGCATTGTCGGCCTAGTGATCGTCGGTCTCGTCACGCTGGCCGCAGCCCTGCTTTGGCTGGCGGTCGCTGTGAACGGCCCCGAGACCACGGTCGCCGATCCGCACGACGCTGTGGTCGGTGTCTGGAGCGTCCTCTACAACTCCGACGCCCCGGATCTGAACGTCATCCTCTCCGCGATCGCCCTCGCACTGCTCGCAGGAGCCGGACTCGCCGTGGTGGAACGCCGGATCGCGACGAAGGCGCGTCGGTCGATGAACCCGAATCACCAGCCCCTTGCCCCCAAGGTCGTGATGGCCGCCAACCGAGGCGTGTTCGCCGGCGAGGTCACGATCACAGTGCTCATCCCGGCACACAACGAGGAGGCCTCCCTCCCGCAGACCATCGCGTCGCTGCAGAGCCAGTCGCACCGGCCGGAGCGCATCATCGTCGTCGCCGACAACTGCACGGATGATACCGTCCGCGTTGCCCGCGAGGCCGGTGTCGAGGTGATCGAGTCGGTCGGCAACACCCACAAGAAGGCCGGCGCCCTGAACCAGGCGCTCACCAAGGTCCTGCCGCAGCAGGGGGACAACGACGTCGTCATGGTCATGGATGCCGACACACAGCTCGATGACGGCTTCCTCGCCAGCGCCGTGGCGCGCTTCGTCGATGATCGCGCGCTCATGGCGGTCGGCGGACTCTTCTACGGCGAGGACGGGCACGGGCTGATCGGCCAGTTCCAGCGCAACGAGTACATCCGCTACTCACGCCAGATGCGCCGCCGTCGCGGACGGGTGTTCGTACTGACGGGAACCGCCTCACTGTTCCGGCCGGTGGCGCTGCGCACCATCGCCGCCAGCCGCGGCAGGACCATCCCCGGTACACCAAGTGATGTGTACGACACTGCTTCTCTCACGGAGGACAACGAACTCACCATCGCCCTCAAGTCCCTCGGAGGCCTCATGATCTCGCCACAGGACTGCACCGTCGTGACCGAGCTCATGCCGTCGTGGCGCACGCTGTGGAACCAGCGGCTCCGCTGGCAGCGCGGAGCGCTTGAGAACATCGGCGCCTACGGTGTCACAGCTCCCACCATGCGGTATTGGGCGCAGCAGCTCGGCATCGGGTACGGGGTGATCGCTCTGACTTCCTACCTCGCGCTCATTCTGATCACCGTCGTGGCACTCGAGACCTGGATCTGGTTCCCCTTCTGGCTGGGACTCGGACTGCTGTTCACCGTCGAGCGCGTCGTCACGGTGTGGAAGGGCGGGTGGAGAGCACGGCTGCTGGCTTTGACCCTCTTCCCCGAGCTGTTCTTCGACATGTTCCTCAACCTCGTCTACGTCAAGGGCGTCGTCGATCTCTCCTTCGGCCGTACGGCCAGCTGGAAGCACCTCACCCACGCCGCCCCGGCACGCTCGCTCGAATCCCAGGAGGCCTAGGCCATGTTCAGCACGTCAGCAGGACCTATCGTCCCCACTGGTATCCTCCTTCCGGAGTCGGTGCTGCACTCGAATCTGTTCGCCATTCTCGCGGCGTTCGTAGCGATCAATACGGTCATCTACGCCTCGCTGGCCCTGTCGAATGTCCTGCCGAAGATCTACCCGTCGGATTGGGTGACCAACCGGAACCGCCGCGCCGAGACCAGGGGCATCTATCCCGACCTTCAAAGGTGACGGGCACGGGCTACGCATGACACCTGTTGTTCGCTATTTACCGGCATGCGGGTGAATCTGCGATATGAAGGCGACGTCGACGTTGTCGACACGGAACCTGAACAACCGGAGCCGTGAAAGGCGCCACGAAGAATGACTCTGACAGTGTTGGTCAGACCGCCCAGGGCAAGCTCAGCGGGACTACCGTCACAGTCGGGGCCACGTGTTTTTGTTCGACGGTTCCACTAGAATCTCTGGGCGCCGATACTCCTGCACGGAGCGAACAACGCCCCCGTCACGATTACCTTCTCGCCGCCGTCTGAAGGGTGGGGCAGGGATCGCCGCTTCCTGATTCAGAAGGGTGCTGGCGCGCTGCTGTTCACGACCCTGCATCATGCTGCACGCCGTGCCTATTCAAGTGGCGTTTCGGTGAGGGTGTGAAGGTGCAGCGTTCTACGTTGGTGAGCGGACAGCGGTCCGCGCGCGAGAGCCCCGTGAATGGTGAACAGGCTGCGGCGGAATCCACTGACTCGGAGCATCAAGATCATGTAAAGACGCCCCTCAGCTCGCTGTTCGTAGGGTTGAATGAGCGGCTGGTGCAGAGCGTCTGCAGCACGTCGATCAACTCTTTGGAGGTCGGAGCATTCCCGTGAGGTCGAGCAGAACTATCCTCAGGGAGTCACGAGCGTCCATGACGGCACGTTTGGGCGGGCTTCTCCGCCCGACAGCGCGCAAAGTCGTGATGTGGGTTGCGCATCTGAGCCCTCGTCACCCCGCCCAGGTGATCGTTCTCGGTTTCGCGGGAGCGATCCTGATCGGGACTGCGCTGCGGATGCTCCCCACCTCGAGGGTCGGTCCGCGCAGCGCCACATTCTTGGAGGCCCTGTTCACGGCGACGTCGGCCGTCTGCGTCACCGGGCTGATCGTCGTCGACACCCCGGTCTACTGGACGGGCAGCGGTCACGTCATCATCCTGGCACTGATCCAGGTCGGCGGGTTCGGCATCATGTCCTTCGCCTCCCTCCTCGGCGTCCTGTTGGCCCGACGCATGGGTCTACGCTCAAGGATCTCCGCGGCGGCCGAGACGAAGAGCGTGGGGTTCGGTGACGTCCGAGGCGTCCTGCTCGGCGTCTTGCGCATCACCCTGATTGTCGAGGTACTCACCGCCGTCGCTCTGGTGGCGCGGTTCCTCCTTAGGTATGGCTACGGCGTTGGTGAAGCGGTATGGCTGGGTGTCTTCCACTCGATCTCGTCCTTCAATAACGCCGGCTTCGCGCTGTTCAGTGACAACCTGATCGGTTTCGCCGGGGACCCATGGATCTGCCTGCCGATCTGCGCCGCCGTCATCATCGGTGGTTTGGGCTTCCCCGTCCTGTTTGAACTTCGGCGCCACTTCCGGTACCCCCGCACATGGCACGTGAACACCAAACTCGTGCTCACCGGGACAGTCGTCCTCCTCGTTCTTGGCACTGTGTTCATCACCGCCGTCGAGTGGTCCAACCCCGCAACCCTCGGGGCGCTACGGCCTGAAGAGCGGCTCCTCGCAGGCTTCTTCCAGTCGACGATGACGCGCACCGCCGGCTTCAACAGTGTGGACTTCGCCCAACTCAACCCCGTCACCCTGCTTGCTATGGACGTCCTCATGTTCATCGGGGGAGGCCCGGCAGGTACCGCGGGCGGCCTGAAGATCACCACGTTCGGTGTTCTGCTCTTCATCCTCTACACGGAGATCAGCGGCGGCAACGCAGTCAATATCTTCGGCAAGCGTCTGCCCTGCTCGGTGCACCGGCAAGCCATCTCGATCGTGCTGCTCGCCGTCGGGCTCGTCATCAGCGCCACGATGTTCCTCATGCTCATCACCGACTTCGGCCTCGACCGGATCCTCTTCGAGGTCATCTCCGCCTTCGCGACCGTAGGTCTGTCCACAGGTATCACCGCCGGCATCCCGCCGGCAGGCCAGGTGGTCCTGATCCTGGTGATGTTCGCCGGACGCCTCGGCCCGGTCACCCTGGCCACCGCACTGGCGCTGCGTTCCAAACCGCTCTACTACGAATACCCCAAGGAAAGGCCCCTCATTGGCTAGGCAACGCATGTTTTCCTCCAAACCCATCGAAGCAGTCGCGGCCGCCGACTCCGTCGCAGTCATCGGCCTCGGCCGGTTCGGGGGCGCCCTGGCCCTCGAGCTGGAGGAAGCAGGGACCGAAGTCCTGGGCATCGACAGCGACGAAGACACCGTCCAGTCCTTCAACGGCCGCCTCACCCACGTGGTCCGCGCTGACACCACGAAAGAGGAAGCGTTGCGCCAGCTGTCCCTCCCTGATTTCGACCGCGTCGTCGTGGGGATCGGGTCCGACCTGGAAGCCAGCATCCTGACCACCTCGATCCTGCTGCGCTTTGACCGCCCCACCATCTGGGCGAAAGCCATCAGCGAGCCACACGCCCAGATCCTGTCCCAGCTCGGTGTGGAACGGGTCATCCGGCCCGAGCACGACATGGGCAAACGGGTGGCACTCCTCGTCCGGGGCACCATGCTCGACTACGTCGAGTTCGAGGACAATTTCGCGATGGTGAAAACCCGGCCCCCACGCGAGTACTGGGAGCGCGAACTCGGCACCACCGGCCTGCGCGCCAGACACGGCGTCACGGTCGTCGCCGTCAAACGCAAGGGCGGGGAATGGGACTACACCACGGCCCAGACCACCCTGTACGACGACGACGAGATCATCGTCGCCGGCCCGACAAGCAAAGCGGAACTCTTCAGCTCCCTCATCTGACCTCGCGGCAACGGGACTCCACACCGCCGACTCCCACACCTCCTGCATCACAGAAGACAACCAGTCGAGCTGCCGTGGATCAGACTTCCGCATGACAATCCCGCGACGAAGCTGAGCCACTGGGTCACAGAAAGCTGCGAAAAACACGCCATTCACCACTGCGACTCACAGGAGTGGTCACTCGGGCTGAGAGCCCTACGGATGTCTTGGAAAGCTTGAGGTTTCTGAGACGTAGTAGGGATCTCTGCGTTCCCTTGTGGTCGTGGGGTATCCCTGAAGATGATGCTGGGCTCTCTTATTGTTGGCTGAGGTTGGTGACGAGGTTGATGGCGACGGCGATGAGGACCGTACCGAAGAAGTAGGACAGGAGTGCGTGTGGGAGGGCTTTGCGTCGGGTCTTGCTGGTGACCGGTTCGATCTCCGGTGCTGCGTAGGACATTCCGATGGTGAAGGCGTAGTAGGCGAAGTCGCTGTAGGTGGGCTGCCGGTCTTGTTTGACGTCGAAGCCGCTTTCGGCCTGGTCGATGAAGTGCAGGCGGGCGTATTTCAGCGCATAGACGGTGTTGACGAGCGCCCACGCGATCATCGTGCCCAGGACGCCGAGGATGACCAAGGCCACCGAGGTCAGATCTGCACTTTTTGATTGGATCAGGGCGACTGCGACGGCCGCGATACTTGCCAGACACGCGGCGATGATGGCGTTGTCGGTGATGCGGGTCCCTGATTCTTCCTGTGCCAGTTCTCTCGTGCCTGCCGGGTCCTGGTGCCAGCAGATACGCCAGACCCAGGTCAGCGCGATGGTGCCGGCTACGCACCAGCCGACCAACGGACCGAGATCCGCTGCGACGGTGATTGCTGCGATGATCCCGGCGGCGATTCCTGCCCCGAGGCAGATCAGGGCGCGGCGGGCTGAGAGAATACGCGATGGCATGGGGTCCTCGAACGGGCGGGGTGGTTCAGCATGGGGTGGCGGATCAGGGCGCGCAGGTCACCGGATGCTCGAGTCCCGGACAGCGCGTCGGTGCGTGTGCGATCCGGGGCTCGATCGGGTGTTCCGGTGCCAGGGGCAGCGACACGTCCTGACCGCCCTTGGAGCTGCTGGTCGTCGGGTTATCCTGCGGGTTGGAAGACAGCTCGGACGCAGCCGTCTTCCTTGTTCTTGAACATCTCGTATCCGCGCGGTCCCTGGTCGAGTGGCATGACGTGGGTGGCCAGGTGTTCGGTGGTCAGTTCGCCCCGCGCCATGTGTTCGAGGATCTGCGGGATGTAGCGGTGGCCGTGCTGCTGTGCGCCGCGCAGCGTGAGCGCCTTGTTCATCACGGCACCCAAGGGGAATTTGTCCACGACTGCGGCGAAGACGCCGAGGGTGAATACTGTTCCGCCTTTGCGGCAGGCGTGGATGGCCTCGCGAACGGCGGTCGGCCGGTCGGTCTGCAACCGCAGCTGCTGCTTGGCCTGGTCGTAGAGATAGGCGGGACCGGAACTGTGGGCCTCCATCCCGACGGCCTCTATGCACACATCGGGTCCTCGGCCACCGGTGACCTCGCGAAGTGCGGCTGCCACGTCGACCTGCTCATAATTCAGTGTCTCGGCACCGATGTGCTGTTCGACTTGTTGTAGCCGGTTGGCGATCCGGTCGATCACGATCACACGTTCGGCACCTCTCAGCTGCGCGGCGGCCGCAGCCATCTGCCCCACCCCACCGGCACCCCACACGGCGACGACGTCCCCGGCCTGGACCTCGGCCTGATCGACACCGGTCCACCCGGTCGGGGCAGCGTCGGAGGCGAACAAGGCGGTCAGGTCGGGCACGCCGTCCGGGACCGAGAATGCCCCCTGATCGGCGTAGGGCACCCGGATGTAGTCGGCGTGGCTGCCGGCGTACCCGCCAAGGGCGTGCGAGTAGCCGAAGCACCCCCCTGGCGCGAAGCCCCATAGCGCTTCCGTGATCGCAGGGTTGGGGTTGCCGTTGTCACACAGCGAGAACAGCTTGTTCTGGCAGTACCAGCACTTGCCGCAACTGATGAACGAGCACACCACGACCCGGTCGCCGACCTTGTGCTTCTGGACGCCGGTACCGACCTCGACGACCTCACCGAGGAACTCATGACCCAGTACGTCCCCGCTGCGCATGAAGGGGATGTACCCGCCGAGCAGATGTAGGTCGGACCCACACGTGGTGGTGAGGATGACGCGCAGGATCACATCGTGGGAATTGAGGATCGTAGGATCGGGGATCTCCTCGACGGAGGTTTCATTGACCCCGGTCCAGCACAGCGCCTTCATAGGATTCCTTCCTTACCGGCTCGCTTGGTCGCGGCCTCGAGCAGCAGCCCGCCAGGGGTGCGCCTGCGTGTACCGTGTGGTGCCGGATCGACCTGGAGGACCTCACCGACTTCGATGAGCTGCTTTGCCTGGCGCAGCGCCGAGCGCAGCGCCTGCTGCGGGGTTTCGCCCTCGGCCCGGGATGTCGCGTTGCCCGATGTGGAGGGTCCGCGGTGACGCAGCCGGGCGGTCAGCTCGGTGCCTTTGCCCCCGGGAGCGGTCCGCGTCCTGACCTCGACGGTGTCGCCCAGCCTCGCGAGGGGCTCGGGCCACTGGCCCTGCGGCGCCACCTCCTGAGGCGGACGGTTGATGGTAACTGCCCACCGTCGATCCTGCGACTCCTCGCCCGAGGTCCTACGCGAGGACTGGATGACGCGGCGGATGATGATCCCGCCTGCCCCGGCCAGGACGGCCATGCTCATTACTCGCTTCATGTGTTACCTATTTTTCGAGGGGTGATGACTCCGTCGGACGTCACGGCGCTCAGCCCCCGGCCGGGTGGAGGACGACTTTGGTCCAGCCGTCTGCGCGGTTGTCGAAGTTCCGGTAACCCTCGGGGGCCTGGTCGAGCGTGAGTTCGTGGCTGACGATGAACGAGGGCTTGGCCTTTCCGCCGGCGATGAGGTCGCGTAGGGCCCGGTTGTACTTCTTCACCGGGCACTGGCCCGAGCCCATCGTCTGTCCCTTGAACCAGTAGTTGCCGTAATCGAAGGCCACCTGGCCCTGCTGGGCGAGTTCGTCGGGGCCGCCGGGGTCCTGGGGGAGGAACACACCGACCACGCCGAGGCCGCCGACGAACCGGACGGAATCCACGAGCCGGTTCAGGGTTTGGTTGGGGTGCTCGGTGCCCGAGGGGTCGTGGGCTTGGTAGCCGACGCATTCGCAGCCCCGGTCCGCCCCGAAGCCCATGGTCTGGTCCTTGACGAATTTCACCGGATCGACCACCGAGTCATCGACCGGGATTGCTCCGATCTGTTCCGCCAGCTGCAGGCGATCGCGCTGGCGGTCCACGACCATGACCTTGCCGGCGCCCTTGATGATGGCGGAGTAGGCGGCCATCAGACCCACCGGACCGGCACCGTAGATGACCACCGAGTCCCCGGGGTACACCCCGGCCAACTCAGTCGCATGCCAACCAGTGGGGAAGATGTCGGCGAGCATCACGTAATCGAGCTCTTTCTCCACCGCGTCCTCGCCCAGCCGCAGGCAGTTGAAATCCCCATACGGCACCCGCAAGTACTCGGCCTGACCGCCCTGATACGGGCCCATGTCCGCGAAGCCGTACGCTGCTCCAGCGAGCTTGGGCTCGGGCTGCATCGTCAGGCAGTAGTTGGTGAAACCCCGTTCGCAGTTCTTGCAGAACCCGCAGGCGATGTTGAAGGGCAGTACGACACGTTCGCCCACCTTCACCTTGCTCACGGCCGGGCCGGTCTCGATCACTTCGCCGAGGTTCTCGTGCCCGAAGGTACGTCCGGGTTCGAAACTGGTGCGGCCCTCATACATGTGCAGGTCCGAGCCGCAGATGTTCGCCGACGTGATGCGGACCAGCACGTCGGCGGGATGTTCGATCCTGGCGTCCGGCACGTCCTCGACGCTGACGTCGTTCGGTCCCTTGTAAACCACTGCTTTCACGGTGAGCCTCCTTGAATTGATGCGGCAACGGAGATGACGCCGATCCAGCGGCCTCCTCGCCTTCGGCGACCCATCGAGGCAACCCATCAACGCACACCACGATTGTTCGCCTCACCCCAGATGGCCACCACGACATAATTCCTCCGGCGCGTGAGCCAGGGGCTAACGTGAATCATGGAGTTGCGACAGCTGCGGTACTTCGTGGCGGTGGCCGAGGAACGGCACTTCGGGCGCGCAGCCAGCAGGCTGCGCATCGCTGCCCCTTCTCTGTCCCAACAGATCAAGGTCCTGGAGCGGGACCTGCACGTCACCCTGCTCGAGCGCAGCCCTCGCCGTGTGGTTCTCACCCCCGCCGGGGAGGTGCTGCTCGAACACGCCCACGTCCTGTTGGCCCGCGCCGACCGTGCCCGCTCCGAAGTCCGCTGCGCCGACGGCCGTCATCGGCATATCAGCCTGCGCGTCGCCCCGGGTGTGGAACACATCCTGAAAGATCCCCTGGGCCGCCTCTCCGGGCCGGCCTCCGAGCTAGAGGTCACCGCTGTGACCGCCACCGACAGCGACGCGATCCGCGCGGTCCGGGATGGGCACACCGACGCCGCCATCGTGTGGGTGCGCTGCGCGCAGGACCAGGACCTTCCGGGGCGGCTCCTGGCTCGCGTGCCGGTACACCTGGCCCTGTCGGCCGAGCACCGGCTAGCCGCCGCGGAAAGCGTCCCGGTCACCGACCTCGCCGAGGAGACGGTCGTGATGATCCCCCGCGATCAGTTCCCCGGCGTCTGCGACTACCTCCTCGCCCACCTGCTCCCCGCGGGCCCGTCTCGTCCCGACCAGGTGCTCACCCCGCCGAATCTCATCAATGCACCCGAAGCCCTGCTTCGCGCGGTCGCCGCAGGCCATGGGGTAGCGCCGGTCGCACCGGCGGTGGCGGAGCACTTAGCGGTACCCGGGATCGTCGTCCGCCCCGTGGCGCCCCCCTTGCTGGCTCCCCTCGAACTGATCTGGCACGACCCCGGCCCCCCCCGCCCTCCCCGACGTCATCGCCCTGCTCACGGATGTCGAAGGACAAGCACCCGCTAGTGACCAGGGCGATGGGCGGCACCGAACCCCGTCTATAGCAGAACCTGCAGGACCACCACCCCGACCGAAGCCGTCTTTCCTGACAGGACTCCAAGCCACCGGGTGATGACCCGCAGCACGGCCCCGCCTGGTCAGCGCGAATTTGCCCTTGCGGTCGATCGCCCGGCGCCACTGCATCTTGCAGTTGGTGCACTAGGCGATCGATCATTGCCTGTGATACTTCGGGGTGAAGTCACAGCCACCTCCTCTCTGATCAGACCGGCGTGGAGCATGCGGTCAGCCAGGTCAGGGCTTCGTTCCGGTGGGGGAAGTAGCGGCTCGGGTAGGGCGGGTTATGGACCACGGTGAAGTGATCTGCGATTGTCTTGTCGACAGGGGACGGACCCACCAGGGCCAGCGCCCCAATGTTCAGTTCCTTCGCGAAGTGGTTCAGGGCTCTACTGCTCAAGGTCACCATCTCGTTGAGCTCGACGAGCATCGGCGGACAAGTAGTCCTGCAGATCGCCTCAGCATGCTCGATGAAGGCGACTGCATCTGCCTCACTAACGCTCATCCCCTCGGCCCAACCGACCGACAGGATCCCGTTACGCAGTTCCATCGTGAACGGCCTCAGCAGTTCCACAGGAGTACCCACCCTCTTGCTGCACACAATATCTCACTTCCTCTCTGAAGCTCGTGTACGACCGTCTGATAATCCTGGGGTACGCCGACTGTACCGACACGCGTAAGGCATTCACGCATCAGTCGGGTGATTGGCCGGCCGTGTCAGGGCGTCGTGTTCGTCGGTGAAGGAGTCGACCTCCTGATCGGACTGTTGTACAGGCGCGACCATGCCCCAATCGAAGGGCGCCTGTACGCGCTTACCCCGATTCGGGACGTTCGCGAACCCATCCTTGACCGGCACTTCCCACCAAGGAGCCACAGACTCAGCCACACGAAACTGACGAGCCATGAGCATGCAATCTTCACCGTGGCGCGTGGTTGTAAATTAGGCGTACACCTCAGTAGATAAGTAGTGCGGTGATACCGGCGATGACGAATAGACCCGAAGAGACCAACATTAGGAAAGAGTGCTTCTGTAGAAGATCCGCTCCTTCCTCCACTGAGATATTTGGATCAAGTACGCGCAAATGCTGAGCCGTCGACCTCCCGGCTTTCCATCTTCTGTTGAAACTCAAGAACACCAGGAAATAGACGACGCTTAGCGCAAAACAGAACCAAGAGGTACCCTCATTTCCTCCCCTCATTGGGACTCCTGTGAGAATAACCACCAGCACGATGATTGGCATTATTACGAAAAACCCGAGAGTGATTCGAACTGAGGTCTTTGCGCTCAACAGGATGTCCTCCTCGGCGTTCGATGACGACGTAGCACAGCTGAACCTAGTCTGTTTGAGTGGGCTTGCCCGCATTGCGAAGGATGTGGGTCTTCGCGATTTCCACGAAGTCTGCCACGATCCTGAGCGGCAGATGGTCAGCTCAACGTAAGAGAGGCCGCTGGAACCCTCGCCCTCGATAGATTCCCAGGTGTCCGTAGGCCGATCCGCTTATCGGTCAGAGTGGTACCTGGACTGACAGACTGTGGGTGTGACTTCCACAGAACAAGATGTCAGAAAGAAGGGCTTCTGGGTCAGAGCTCTCCGACGCACTCCGAACTGGATCATCTTCCTCGTCATTGCTGTGTTGTATGCAGTCTTCTTGCTGGGAAAGGACCTTCTTACCAGCGAGACGGTCGTGTTGGCCGACGTTGCCCTCGCCGTTCTCTCAGGCCTTGCGCTCTCCGCTGTCATCTTTCGGGTCAACCGGTGGAAGAGTGCCAGGGAAAAGAAGAAGCCCTCGGGTTCGCCTACACAGACCAACGTCGAACGAGCAATGTCCACACGCCGGATCCCGGACGACGCATCAGCCGAACAATGGGTTCCCGAGCTCCGTAAGGCGATCCGCGCGGACCGAGTCATGGCCTGGATTGGCCCCCTGTTGTTCGGGGCGTTCGGGATCATGGGAATCTACTTGATCATCGACAATCCCGAACACCCTTGGTTCTGGATACTTGCAACCATCTTCTTCTTCTCCGTCGGAGCTTGGTACCCCATCTGGACCCGTCGACGCCGGACAAAGCTACTTGCACTCATCGCCCAGTTCCCCACCGCTGGCGGCCCTGCTGACAACGCCCGGTAACCCATCCTCCCGCGGTACTGCTCCGTTGCGACTAGATCACGTTCTCTCGTTGTGAGTCGCCTGCGGGCATGTAGGTGCCTAGCTGTGGAATGTTACAAGGAAACCAAATGCGGTGTAGGCACTCCAAAGAATGAAGAAGACGCCCATGAGTAGCATCACTATCATAAGTACGTAGTACATTGTCTTATTGAAGACGTTTTGACCGTGAGTCGGTATGTTTGGGTGCCACATGTCAAGCCAGGCGTCACGCAATGTATTGACTCTTTTTCGTATCAACGCGAGAGTTCCACCGAAGGCGAGGACTACTAACCCAAAAATGAGCTGATCTAACGCCAACATTTCTCCTACCTCTCGATTGATGTTTTACCTTCATGATGCAGACCGTATCTGTACGGTCTGTCAGCACAAGTTTAAGCTGTGGCTTGAAGCCCGTCGAAGTCATGGAGAGGACCAGTGAGCACGATCTATGTCCGCCGGAGAGCTAACAGCCCCGCCCGTAAGCCGGTCGCTGACCGCGACACTGATGACTGAGCCGGCCGTGACCCGTTCGACCTATTCACGCCCGATCGATGAGATTCCCGTATGCCCCGCCCGAGAAAAAGCCCGGTGGTGGTGCGCTAAACGGGACACCACCAAGCACGTTGATTGCTGTCTAGACCCGCGTGCAGAAACGACCGATTGTGCACCACTAATTTGCGACGTCGTTGGTGAGCTGCTGGTTTTGCCTTTTTCGGGACGGGTAGGGGTGTGTCTGCCACGATTGGAGTGCAGTGAGTACAGGCACGGGTCATCCACTTGTGGACGACTTTGAGCTTCATCCTTCGGGCTTCATTCGCCCACAGGTGGATGACCCGGACGCCACCCGAGCCGCCGTCAGGTTTCCTTCCGATGCCGGCGGGGGAGTTGTACGCTCACCGCATGACCAGACTCGTGGTTTCAGTCCTCACATCACTGGATGGCTACTTCCAGGGCCGGGATGGCGACCTCAGTGTGATGCCTTTCGAGGACGCCTTCAACACCCATAATCATGGATTGCTGCGCACGGCCGGCGCCCTTGTGTACGGCAGTACGTGGTTCATAGAGAACTGGGACTTCTGGTCAGCGGTCGCAGCCGACCAGTCGGCGAACCAACGTGAGCACGACATCGCACACTTCGTCATGACGCTGCCCAAGCTCGTCATCAGCGACTCCATGGTGGAGGATCGGGACGCACCATGGGCGAACACCACCCGCATCATTCCGCGGTCAGTGGCGCCGGCGGAACTCATCCGTGTGAAGCAGCAGTCCGGTGGTGATTTGGTGATGTTCGGCAGCGCAACGACGTGGAGTCCTCTGCTTGAGCTGGGGCTCGTGGATGAACTCATCGTTCTGGTCGGTGCTGCACTCCTTGGAGAGGGAAACAAGCTCTACTGCGGGCCCAGGGCCGGACTGCGCCTGGTCGACGCGAGCATCCTGCCCGGCTCGGAGCTCGTGAGAATCCGGTACCTCGCCGCAGCTTGACGGTCATCTGATCCTTGGCCACCTGGCTCCTGCTAAGCACTACCCTGTTCCGGGATCACCCTGTTCTTCGTGCTGATCGGGGGTCAGGTCACGTTCTGAGGTGCGGTGGTAGCGAGGAACCGCCCTGCCCGACGGAATTCACGAGCGAAGAGGACGGTGGTGATCAGGAAGACGGCCGCGATGCCCATCCACAGAAAGGAAAGGTCCCCGAAGAGGCCTCCGAGACAGTAGGAGTACATGGGCTCGATCAGCAGGTTCGTTGCCTGGGTCTTTCTGCTCTGCACGGCGACTGAGCGCGCTACAGCAAGACGAACAGGATCCTGGGGCGGAGCCTTTTTGCCGCTGATGACCCGCCTCAGGTACTTTTGCTCGTCGACCTCGAGCCCGATGGTGATGGAGAGATTTTGGCCGAGCTCTGCGCGTGGTTTGACTCGCTTGGCGTTATAGATCAGTCCGGCGATCGCCGCGAGGAGACCGAAGAGGGCGGCGCCACCCTGCAGCACAAGCGACCATTGCGGGGGCTCGTCGTACAAAAACGGGGTAATGAGGGTCAGGGCGGCGACGTACAGGACGACGCCGACGGGGAAGTAGCGGGTGTAGTACACCCGCAGGGCTTCGCCCATCCCATTGTCGGCGAAGCCGCGGGCGTACCGTTCGGCTTTCGCCCACCGCCCGTCGGACTCCGACATCAGATCATCGAGTCCCGCCACTGTTCCCCCCTACCAGCCAGCTAACCGTTAGGTCAGGCACTAGTGGGCTTGGTTGTAGGCGTCGATGATGGACTGGGTGATGCGACCCCGGGAGCTTGGGTTGTGTCGGTTGTCCTGCGCCCACTGGCGGATTTTCTGCGTCTCTTCCCGCTTGGACCTACTCGTGGATGTCGAGGACGAGCTCTGCCCGCCCTGCCCGCTCTGTGCTGCCTGTCCGCGACGGCCCGTCTTTGCCTTCCGGCCCTTGTCCACGTACTCAGACAGGGTTAATCGGAGCTTTTCTGCGTTCTCTGTCGTGAGGTCGATCTCGTAGTCGGTTCCGTCGATACCGAACCGGACGGTTTCATGAGCTTCCTCGCCATTGAGATCGTCAATCAAATCCACCTGAACACGCTGCGCCATTGTCGTACTCCTCAATTACGTGCAGACCATAAATAGTTCCCCTTTACGAATTCTAACTCAAATGACACTAAGCACACTTCATGTCGTTATTGGCGCCGTGATCGTCACTGTTAGTTTCACTGTCACTCGTCGAGGGAGTGACGGCACTGAGCCGACCCAGCCTCTAGCGCTGGTTTCTTATGAGTGGTTCGAGGAAGCCGATCTTCACTACTGTGTGTGTGCGTATGTGTGGCCGCGTGTAGGCGGTCGTGGACGGCTGGGCGCGGACAGCATCAGCTGGGCGTCATGCATTGACGGCCATGAGGTAGTTCCCACGCCTGGTTCTCACCCACGGCGGTTTTGGGCGAGGGGTTCTCCGCAGGTTCGTGGTTTGGGTGCGTAGTGGTACCAGTCTGGTAGTGCGGTGGTGAAGCTGGTGCGGGTGGTGCCGTTTTCCAGGACCGTCCAGTCCACGGGCGCGCCGACTTCGGGTTCCATCTTGTTCCACTCGAACCAGTTGACCATTTTCAGGAGCATTCTGCTCATTGGCCTCTACATCTTTAGCTTCCGGTACTTCCGCGCCCGGGCGCGATAGCGCTTCCTTCGTAGCACCCCAGCATGAGGAGGCTGTCCACATCCACCATTTACTCGAGGTGAGTTCCCCGGTGTCGGTGACGCGGGTGGGTGTGTGCAGGCGGGCTGATGGTTCCTGCTTGTCCCCCTGTGTGCGGGACAAGTAGCGGAGCATGGGGACGTTTGTGCCGTGCACCTGGGACAGGAGGCGCAGCAATCTGACAACCAATCAGCTCTCGGTCTTCACGACGATGGTGGCGCTGCGCCGGCCCGTGAGGAGGCATCCGTACAGGTCGGCGCATCGGAGCCTTAGTTCACCACGCCGATGATGCTGTGGCGAGAGACGGGCAGAATGACCGGTATGCGTGGACGTTTCGTGATCGCAGGGAACAGGGCTGTGTCATGCGTATCAGGAATTGCGTTGATGCCCAACCACAACACCAGCGCTTCGAGCCATCCGCGCGCCGAGCACGGACGACGGCGGAACACCCTGCCCGCGCACGGTGCGGTCAGCGGGGTCATGCATTCAGTGGGGTCAGCAGGATCAGCGGGGTCTGCGCAGTGTGACGGGGCCCTTGGCGGTCGAAGGATCTACGACGGCGCCGCTCTGCACCATCTCCGCGAGTCCGCGGGCGACGAGCCTGCGGGCAGCGTTGCGTGCAGGCTCGTGCAGCGGGCTGTCACTGCCGCCGAGGGCCGCTGCGGCGTCGGCCGGGTCGATCCCCGAACCGCGGGCTGCGGCGTCGAGCCGCGCGAGCAGCCACTCCTCGAGCGCGGTGTCGATGGCACGGATTTTGCGGGACCGGCAGGCGTCGCTGCAGTAGGCGACGTCCTCCCAGTTCCGCTCCCACTTCTTCCGCCACTCGATGCGGCGTCCGCAGGAGCGGCAGGACTTGGGCTCGTGCGCCGGACCTGCCGACCTCATCACCGGGCCACCGCAGCCGTCACACGCGTCCGGAGATGGAGCGGATCACGGCGAAGGCGCCGTCGCTCAATGGGCGAGAGCGGTCGCACATTTTCGTACCCCTTACACAACGCGAGTCGGGCGGCTTTGCTCGTCGGAACTGGTGGTGCTATTGGAATGCCTTCCGTGGCCAGTGTGCGCAGAAGCCGCATTGCAAACTGCCTCCCCAATGGTGGCAGAGGATGCCACATGTCGGCGCGGGCGACCTGCTCCGGATGATCTGACGCCGATAACAGCGCATATGACAGTTCTGGCAGTACCGTGAGCTCTTTAGTATGAGGGAGCAATGAAGCTAAGGGACAAGTGGTAACAAGCCGGCCCGGGCTGCGACCTACGGTGCAGGAAGGCTGAAGGAGACGATTGCACATGCTCGTGCGAGGGCAAGCGCCACGGCAAAGCTCAGCACTAATCGTGGATAGAGGTAGGAAAGAGCACTCTTGTACGGGCGCTGGTACAAGAGTCGCCACGCGCCAGCTCACCGGGATCAAGCCCGAAAGGACCGGGACCAACGCCTCGTGCGTGGGTGCGTGCGCAAGGGAGGTCAAATAGCTGAGAGCCAGAAATCGCCGGTACAGCTTTGTGATGGCAGCAGTGAGACGCTGAGGTTGGATGGCAGACGGCCAGTCACCGAGCTCCAACCACCATCGCGTGGCCCGATATCGCGTCGAGCAGCAGGCCTCCAGAGGTCGAGATTCCACTGCTCGAGGTTGTTTCATTTCGCAGCATCCAGAAGCCCCCTCTCCGTCGCTGCGTTAACTAGTGGCTGGGCAACGGATTCGCTGACCGCGCTTCGTATCGTCTCGACCAGTTTCTGCGCGCGATACGTCATCATGTGGTCTGAGCCGGTCATGTTTCGAACCCGCTCCGCAAAGAAAGCAACGAGCTCAGGGCCATAGGAGGCGAGGACGTCATTCGGCAAATCCGGGTTGAAGAACCTCTCGCTGAGGCCGATGCTGTGTCCGCCGAGAAGCGTCGCGGCGGCAGGGACGAACTCACCGACGGCGGGGACGATGTCCGCCCAGTGTGCAAGTTCTTCGGCGGATGCGAGCCGAGGCTGCCCGCTGAGGCGGCGTTCCAGATGTTTTCCAAGCCACCGTCGCCACACCTCGGCGCCGTCGATGCCGTCTTCACGAAGGAACCGGGCCACTGCTTCAGCGAAGCCGGCGGCATGCGAGCCGTTTGATGCGAGCACTGTCTGGTCAAGCAGGCGCCTTCGATCGGTACTCGTGATGCCCGCGTATGACATCACGGAGGTTATGAACCCCAGAAAAATGTGATGCAGGGTTCCGTCTTGCAACTCGTCGAGACGGCTGAGCTCGGCCACCATGCCGTCGAAGAGGCCGGCTGCGAGGATCCGGTCATTCCACCTGGGATGGTGCAGGAAGGGATTCCAGGCGAAGGCATGTCGCTGCGGATCGTTGAATAGCGGGAGCAGGTGCGCCGCCGCGAAGTCTGCATCTGCGGCGAAGTAGAAGAACAGTTCTCCGGCAAAGGCGGGCTGAGTAGCGTCCAGTGCATCGTTATTGCCGTTTAGTACCGCGACGAGCGCCTTCAACTCCTCGTCGCTGAGTCCAGCCCATTCCTTACGCGAGTGTCTCCAGCGACGATCGACTTCACTGCCTCAATACTGGGCCAGGGACCCCGGCCATGAGTTCAGGTAAAGCGGCGCGAACGACAGAGGGGTCGAGTCTTCCCGGTGCGTAAATCCTGCGCCCTGCTCTCGCCAGAGTGCTCGCGCCAGCTCACGCATGGATGCGAGCAGTGGCGATTCATCTGCGTCGATCTGCAGTCGAATCTGATCAAGCAGGAAACGCCCGATCGTATAAAGCAGCGCACACCTCCTCAGCACGACGAGGATGCACGCACCTGCCATAGCGTGCATCAACTCGCCGTCGCCGGTCTTGCGCAAAAATCACCCCAAGGCGACGATGCCGGGCTGATCGAGAAGCACTGCAATGAAGCCCCGTGCCAAGGCACGGCTACACCTGTGTGCGAGGGTCGAGACCGTGTGTATCGGTCCGGTGCGTGAGTCCCGCCAAAGGATCCTTTGACCGGACGAACTGGAAAGTTCTTGGCCCGATTAGACGTTTCGAGCGCCGGCGGGGATTCCAGAGCCGCGATTGTGTCTCAGCAATGTGTCTCACGTCGAGTATTCTCATCAAAGGGAATCAGCGCCTTTGATGAGCGTGAGGAGCGTAGGAGTGGGAAGCATCGGGTATGCCAGGGTCAGCACGTTGGAGCAGAACGCGGATTTGCAGCGAGCGGCGCTTTCTGCCGCAGGTTGCGACAGGATCTTCACCGATCACGGGGTTAGCGGCACAACAGCGAGCCGGCCGGAGCTCGACAAGCTTCTCGACCATTTGCGGACCGGTGATGAGGTGGTGGTGTGGAAGCTGGACCGGCTTGGGCGCAACACCCGGAACCTGCTCGCCCTGATCGATGACCTCGAAAGCAGGGGAGTGCATTTTCGCAGCGTCACCGAAGGGATCAGTACTACCGGGCCGATGGGCAGGGCGATGGTTACTGTCATGTCGGCTTTCGCTCAGCTCGAGCGGGACCAGCTCGCCGAGCGGACCAAGGCTGGCATGGCCGCGGCTGCGGAGCACGGACGAAAGGCTGGCCGACGGGAAGTGACCACAGATCATGTGAAGGTCAGGCGCGCCAGGGACCTCAAAGCGCAAGGCCTTGCCCCGGGCGATATCGGGAAGATCATCGGAGTCAGCCGGGCGACGGTGTACCGCTATCTCAGCATCGGTGGCAGTGAGCCTGCTCGATGAGTGCCGCGTCACCACGTACTTGGGCTCCACCTCCGACACGCGGGTCTTTGCTCCGAATTGTGTGGGCGTGCGAATAGGTGCGAAGGGTGGCGCGGCAGAGAGGGTGGTGCACAATGAGCAAGGCGGCGATGTCGAGGTGCAGTGATGTTGAGGTGATGAGGGGGCCCGATGTCATCCTGTCTCGTGCACGCGGGATTTGTTCCGATCCCGAGCAGAGCGCCTAGTGATGGGCTGCGCTGCTACGCCTGTTCCGTTGTTGCCTGACTGAGTTGAGGACCCAATGAGCCCTGTAGGAAACGACCCCACATCTTCGCCCAGTGCGGCGCTGCAGGACGCGGTTTTGGATAGTGAAGACGTGCGTGGGTTCCTAAGTTCATTGGCTGTGATGGCCGCTGAGCAGTTGTCCACGGAGTCGGCCCCGGTGTTGTGTGGGGTGACGTTGCTGCGTCCGCGCAGAATGGCGACGGTGGCTAGCAGCAGTGTTGAGGCCGAGAAAATGGACGAACTGCAGTACGAGCACAACGACGGTCCATGCCTGCGGGCGGCGCGGAAAGAAAAGGTGTACCGGGTGGAGGACTTCCGCACCGAGGACCGGTTCGGTGAGTATTCGACCGATATTGCCGAGCACGGGATGCTGTCCGCGATCGGAGTACCGATAATCCTTGATGGAGAAGCCAACGCGAGCCTGAACCTGTACTCGCCACGAGTAGGTGCCTTCGATGATGCGGCGGTCGAAAAGGCACGGGACTATGCCGATGCCGCGTCAAGTTCGCTGCGGCTTGCGGTGCGGATCGCCGATCTAGCTGATCATTCGCAGGACCTTCAGGCCGCAATGCAGAGCCGCACGATCATCGACCTCGCGGCCGGAATCATCATGAGCCAAAACAGGTGCTCCCAAGAGGAGGCCGTGAAAATTCTCAAGATGGCCTCCAGCTCCCGGAACGTGAAGCTGAGCGTGGTTGCCGCCGCCGTGGTGGAAAGCGTCACCCCAGCCCCGGTCACTACCCACTTCAACTGACATTTCCTCGGATCCACCACCTCACACCGGCTCATTGAACCGCTGGTCGACATGCTCATCAACGTGCCCCTGCAGACTGGGACAGAAAAAAGCAGCCGGTGCTCACCGTGCCTAGGGATGACACGCCACACCGGCTGCTTCTGCTGTGAACACTACCTCAAAGGGTTTCTTGCAGCAGGGACCGATTCTTTAGGCCAGAGCACGAGGGTGATCTGCGTGGTGGTCATGGCGTACTACGCCCAGTTTCAGGCAGTACCTGCCTGAGCCTGAAGATCTGTCCACTGACGTGTTCATGCGCCGCGTCTCGGTCCATCTGACGGGGATGAAGAAGGACCTTGCCCAGGAAAACCTGGGCGTGAACGCGATGGCAGCGCGGGCGTCGGTCCTGATCATTGGGGCGGACATTGGCGTGGAGGAATTCGACTTATAAGCGCCGGCCGGGGTGCTGGATTTTTCGACGGCCAGCATGACCACCGTCGCTGACAGGCTCAAGAGTGCTGGCTTCGTCCAGCGGCGCCCGAATCGTGCTGAACGCCGAAAGATCTGCCTCCTCCCCACCAAAGCCGGCATCTAGGAACACAAGCGGATCCAACCGGAACTCGAAGCCGCAATCGATCAGAGCCTGTCATCGTTGACGTCCTTGGAGCGAGATGTATCTCGAGAGGGATTGATCGCTCCTCCACCCGGGCGCTCGGAGTCTGAGACAAGACCGCCGAAGATAGCTAGGCAATCTAGCTTTACAGACCCTGAGCTTTCTCATATGGTGGGTAACAGGTCGAGCCGATGGCCTGCCAGTCCTTCCCGAGAAGGTTCGAACGTGTCTATAGCTCCTCTTTCCTTGAATACGATGCTTGCCGGAGCGGTGCCGGCGGTCCCTGATGGCCATACCCCGTCGGATGATCTGGGGGGTTCGTCCCTGCAGTTGGCGCACCTAACCACGACGGAAGGCACCGAGGACTTCGGGGCGCTGTCGACGGTCACCGAACCGCTCCTCCACGTGCCGTTCGACCTGAGCGACGTGTCGCACAGGGAATTGCGCCGCTGGAGCAACCGCCTGCTCAAGGCTTTGGACAGCGACTTTCCGTCCTACGGGACGTCCGAGGACTACGAGCGGGTAGTCGACGAACTTCGCCAGCGCGAGGATGAGGCAAGGAGCGAGCCGACCGGCACGAGTACGCGGGAGAAGTTCCGAGATAACCCGATGAACCGCCGGTTTGAACTTTTCCGCAATGGGATGTTGGCCGGGTACGTCGCGTACACCTTGCGCGGCGGGACCCTCCGGCTCCACCGAACCATCGTCGCAGACACATTCGACGGCGCCGGAATCGAGAAGGTCCTCATCCAGAATGTGCTCCTTGCCGCTCACAAGCGCAGACTCGCTACCATCCCGTACTGCCATCATGCACAGGCTTTCCTGGACGAGCACCCACATTTCCGTGCGCTGATCACCACGGCCTGAGCAGAACCGCGAATTACGTGCCATGCGTGGGAAGCGCCGGCCAGTTAGCGGCTGCGCCTCTCCCTGCCATGAACCTCATCGGCGCTGCCGCACATGACTATGGCGACATCGGCCGCGAGCCTGCCTGCAGGTGCATCACGTAAGGGCCTTGCTGCTGGGACTTAGCTGAGGGGTTGTCGCAGTCAGTCACCAAACGATGCGCCTGAGAGCGCAAAGCAAAAAGCGGCAGGATCTCCCGTCCTGGGATCCCGCCGCCTTGCGCTTGTCTTACAGGCACCGGCCTGTGTCGTCTCCTGCTCATACTGGGCGTTCGCTCCCGATACAAGCAGCTGATTTGTCGACCGGTGCAAGCTGCCTTGCAACTGTAGACACCATCACGAGCAAATAGCAAGCAGGCTTACTAGTACAGGCGTCGATGGTGTCCGGTAAGTCTCTGTCGAGACCTGCTACGGCAGGCTGTCCGCTCAATGGACGGTGAGGCCCATGATGGAATGAATTGAGCTGTCCTGATGCGGTCAAGAAGCCGGCTGGTCAGAACAGCCCCGGGCCGTATATGCCGTCAGTCCTCGCTTTCGCTCATTCGTCAGCGGTGTCGAATCGGTTGCCTCAGCCCGGTTGGGTGCCACACGTGACAGCAAGGCGCTACGGGATTAGCACGCGGTGTACCGGTAAGCAGGATCATCTGGCATCGTCAGGTTCAGATCCCGCACAATGGTGGACGTTGGTTTGTCTGGCGCTTCACAGGGATCATCCGACCCGGACCCTTCCAAGTACTCGATAGCAAGGACGTTCGCGCCGTAAGCGCTGGTGTAGGTAGAACACTCATCGAACTCCACGCATTGCTCTGCTACGGCGAAGTCAAAGCCGATGTCTCGTAGCCGGCCAGATTCCTCGGCCGCGTTTTTCTGTCCTACAAGGAGGCCGACATCGTGAACCTGCTTCACCAGCACCTCGGCGACCTCAAGGTTGTCCTCGAAGGTCAACTGACCATGAGATCTGCTATACGAGTCGAGGTTGTCGAGCTCAACGGCGTCGAATCCCTTCCTAGCGCACTGCACAATGTCTTCAGCGATACGGGCGGCAATAGCCTTTCTCGTGCTGGCTGAACCCGTGTCGAGAAGATAATCGTCCGGCCAATCGGGATCAGCCAGTAAGTTACCGTCGACTTCCAGGACCAGGCCGGCGGCAAGCCAAGACTCCGCAGCCTGCGGTTGCGTCTGGAACGCATTCAGATAGCAAATCGAGTACATCCCGACAGCAGGATCGTCTGTCGCATCCCGTACTACGACGCTTACCCCCTCGGGCGGCTCGTACCCACCGCCGAGCTGATAATCGAACTGAGCACCTCCCGGAAAGACCTGCGGGGGTGACGAACATCCTGCAATCAGAACAGCCAGAGCGCTGAACATCCATCGAAGACCCTTCACCGCGCCACCATAGCCTTGGAAGTGCCCAACGCTAAGACAGACAGTGGTTGAACAGGTTTCCGAGACGGCGCCAGGTGACCTTGTAGTGCTCTGGGGTGGGGCAGGTCTCGAGGAGGCGATGCGGTATCGTCGGTTTTGCCTCTAGAAGCGGGGCTTCTTGGTTGCCAGTTCGTGATTGAGGCATTTCGTGCGCGATAGCAGCAGGTTGGATCCGGATGCGGGTTTCCCGGAGGATCTGACGAGGATAGACCGGGATGATCTGGACATCCTCAACAGTAGGAACCACCGCACCCGGGATCTGCAGTACATCCGTGACGGTGAGGTGCATCCGGAGACCGATGGTCAGCACCATGAGCTGCGGGAAGAGCTCGATTGCCGCCAAGCGATCCGCGACACAGCTGCTTCGACCCCTTCCGATAGGGATACCGAGGTCGAGACGACCGCCGAAGCCGAACAGGACGCTGCGTTTCGCGAAGCGTGAGAGGCACGGGGTGCGCCACTGCAACTCCAGCACGATGAAGGAAAGTACGTCGTGCTGGGTGTCAGACCACCGCGTAGGTCGGTCACGCACGGCTTGGTCGTTCACCCTCGAACCGAACTCTCGACACCCCGGGATCGCACTGTCCGGCACTGTAGGCGCTGATACTGTGGCAGTGAACAATGTCCGGGTTAAGCAGTTGGCCCTCATTCTGGTTCTGAACATTGGATCTGCGGATGCCACCTCTTCCTGCTTCTAGCGACTTCCCCGAAGATCTCATAGTCACTTCCGCTCCTGACTCTGCGGAGGCTAGCTCTACCGTTGCTGTCGGGCCGGCGTCCAGGGGCTCGACGGAAGCGGTGGATTGCCCGACGGGGACGTTCGACTACTTCTTTGAAACCGGCACCTTTGTCTGGTCGGAGGTGATGTACCGGATCCATGGATACCGTCGCGGCGATGTCATGCCGTCGCTGGAGTTGGGCATGGCGCATATCGCACCCGGGGAGCAGGCGAAGGCCAGGTCCCTGTGGGAGCAGATCCTGACCAGTACCGAGCCGATCGCCTGGTACCACACCATCATCGACGCCCGGGGATCGCACCGGCAGGTCCTCGGCGTCGTCAACGCCGTCCAGCACGACGGGAAGACCACGGGAATCCGCGGCTATCTGACCGACATCACCGCTTCGATCCATGTGGACTCCCATCAGCGCGCCGATGACGCGGTATCCCGCTCAGCGGTCCGGCGGGAAGTGATCGAGCAAGCCAAAGGCGTCCTCATGGCTTTGAAGGGTGTGAGTGCGGACGAGGCGTTCGCCAGTATCAGCAGCTTCAGCCAAAACCACAACCGCAAAGTCACCGACATCGCCCAAGCCATGCTCGATGTGTGCGCGGCCCCGGCGACGCTTCACGCACTGGTCGACGCAATCCACCCAGACCGACCTGCGCATTGAGAAGGCCCCGGCGCACCTGACGGGGGCTGGAAATGCAACCTCGCCGCCAGGACCCTGAACGGCGGGTCGGAGTGTAAGGGTTCGTGCTGGACTGGGATAGGCCTGTTCCCTGGTCAAGCAGCCGGACGGGGAACAGGTCCCCCTGGTGCTCAGAACCAAACGGGACCCCGGGCTCGCGATGACATTGCGGCAGGCGCGCACTTATTAAGGCACGACGGCCGGCCGGGTACGGAGATGTCGAAAGTTGGGTCCGCGATCGAGCGCTGTCCGTACTGGTGTAGGAGTCCCGGTCAGGTGCGGGGGTATTTTTTGGTGGTGAGTTCTCCGCTGGTGGTGAGGTGTTCTGCGACGTCGACGAGTTTCGTGTTCGTCCTGTTGCTCGCGGTCGCGATCAGGGTGAAGGCCTGGTGAGGGGAGATCTTGTACCGCTCCATCAGGATGCCTTTGGCCTGTCCGATGATGTCCCGGTTGATCAGTGCCGCGTTGAGCTGGCCGATGTGTTGGGCGTCGGAGAAGGCGATGGCGGCGTGCGCGGCAACGAGTTGCCCGATTTCCTCGTCCTCGTCCCCGAAGGCGCCCACGTGCTCCCCATACACATTCAGGGCGCCTAGGTTGTCGCCGTCGACGAACAGCTGGAAGGAGAGCATGCTTCGAGCCCCGAGGTCCCAGGCTCGTTGCGCGAACTTCGGCCACCTTGTTTCCTCACCGATGTGGGGGACCCGGACGATCTGCTCATGGTAGGCAGCATCAAGGCATGGACCCTGACGCACTTCGGTTTGCACGGAGTCAACGTCCCGCGGCAGGTCACTGGACGCGGCATGGGAGTCTACGGTCCTGTGTGCCTTCACCAGGCTGATGGACGCCTCGGATGCATGGGGGATCAACCGAATCGCAGCCTGCACGATGTCATCGAGGATCTGCTCCGCGTCCGGTTCGCGCTGCAGGTCCCTCGCCAGCTCGCTGACCTGCTCAGCAAGGCCGCTACCAACGCCACTACCGATGATTGGATCAGCGGCTACACCAGCCGTGTCATCACTACTCGTGACCCATTCCCCCTTCGTTCCGAACTCCACCCACGCCGCCATTCATGGCGTAGGAATTCTCCTAACCGGTGAACGTCTAGAAGCTTTCCGGACCGGCGACAGTTGCTGCGAGTTCTCAACCACCTGCGATGTCGGGTAAGCGCCCATCAGTGACGAGAGCCGTTGCGACCTGACCGAGCCGAGCCTGACTGTTGTTGCTCGCAGAGAGTGACAGCGCGAAAGCTTCATCAGCGGTAAGCCCGTATCTCTCCATGAGAATGCCTTTGGCCTGCCCGATCACGTCTCGGGACTCCACTGCACGAGTCATCTGCCCCAGACGGTCGTTGACCTCACGAAGACGTTCCACGACGTCCTCCAGCCCTGCCAGACGGGCGTTACCGCTACGGCTCTCGCGGGTCCCATGATCGTGACCCTCATCCTCAGGAGCTCCACCATGGTGGTGTTCTTCGTCATCCTGATCGCACATGTTTGATCCTTCGACTCAGCGAGGCGTGCATCGTGGCTGTCGGCTCACTCTCTCACGGAACGTCAGACCCCCATAGGGTGAGCCGTTACGAGTCATAGCACTCCCACACTGGCGTCAGTCAGCACAGATCCGATCCAACAAATTCTCGAGCTTCCCGGCACTCATGCATCTTCCGCGTGTTGAAGGTAACCGTCGGGGACAACACACCCGACAGGTATGCCGTCTTGACACAAGCGCGGGACCGGCATCCCAGCACGGCCTGTCCGTAGTGCAGCGCTTCAGCCCAGCAGTGGGCGGTGGTGAGCTACGGGTGGTGCTTAATCGGCGTGGCGGCGGTGCAAGTCTCTGCTGAAAGGTGCGCGGGGGCTGCGGCAGATGTCGTCGTAGAGCTCGTTGACGGCTTGGGAAATCATGTCCCGGTCCAGCTCCGGTAGGCTCAGGAGCCCGTGGAGATAGGCGTTGACCTCATACTCATCGATGTACCCGCCCAAGCTGAAGTAGTGCACCCACACCTCACTAAGCGACAACCCAGCCCTACTCATCGCCTCGAACGTCTCGGCGTACTGCTCATCTGGCGCGTGTTCCTCCATGACGTATTTTTCCTTCCTCGACTGCCTGGACAAGATTGGGGCGACCTGTGTCTGCCACCAATGGTAAGCAGGGCTTCCCCGCCGCGTCGCGGAGTAATTCGTGGTGTACAATCCACCTCAGATGTCGCTGGCGGCGAGCTCTCTAACGACCAAGACGCATGCGCGCCCAGGTCCATGGCTTCCTCCAGGCCTGCGGGTGGGCGTGGCGCCAGGGTGTGTCTGTGTAGGGGACGTGGGTGGTGGTGTCTCGCGGATGAGTTCATTGACGGCGTGGGCGACGAGGTTCCGGTGCAGGGCCGGCAGAGGCATGAGTTCATTCAGATAGGCGTCGACCTCGAACTCGTCAGCGTTACCGATGAGTTAGAAGTACCGGATCCAGACGTTCAGCACGGTGAGCCCCGCGGCGTACCTGGCGTGGCGGGTGAGCGCACCTTACTTTCAGGTCGTCAGTTCCCGGATCATTGTGCACCGCTGGGCTCAGGGCCGTCCTGCCGCTCACTGATCATGGCGCCCACCGAGCCGATGGTGGTGTTCGTGTCGGTGGCTAGCCCGATCAGGCGTTCCATCGCTTCCTGCTTATGCAGGTCGAAGCGTTCCATGAGGATCCCACGGGCTACCCCGACAGTGTCTCGATCGGCCAGGGATGTTTTCACGTCCGCGCTGATCCGTTGGTGTGTCGCTGGTCTGCACGTGACCAAGAAGCTCCGCGGCGGATCGTGCCAGGTTCACGAGCAGTCGCCGGTCCTCGTCGGAGAAGCATTGACCGTGTCCGCGTACACCTTCATTGCGCTGAGGCTGACTGGTTTCGCAAGGAGAGGGACGCTGAGGCAGGACCGAATACCGATACCTGCTGCGGCGCCCTTCCAGGCAGGAAAACGGTCATCGGGGTGCGTGTCCTTGATGTAGACAGAGATCCCGGTCGACCAGGCACTCATGCACGGCCCCTCACCGAGGCCGTACTGCAGATCATCAGCTGCGAGGACATGCGGATCGGTAGCTCCGACGCTCAGACGTGTGCCAAGGGTGTCGATGATGCTTACCCCAGCTCCACCGGCGGCACTAATGATGTCCCGGGCGATGTCGGCGAGGCCGTCGACAGCATCCTGCGCGGTTTGCTCCGTCAGGAGTTGTCCGTTGGCTCGGCCAAAGATCGCCTTGAATTCAGGCGGCGGTGGGGGAGTGGTCGTCACGTGTGCGCAACCTCACCATCTGCGCCATATGGCGCCCACATTTGACTCTGACTGGGCCCGAGACAACGCGGGGATAATTCCTAAGCAGCGCTTCTGTCGCAAGCACTGTTCGGGGCCCTGGAAAGCTGCTCGAAGCTCAAGGTCTGCTGCACCGATGGGTGACATCTGATCTGGCCGCCGGACAGTGAGCCCGAAAGATATTGCTGTGCCCAAGCCTTAGACCAAGGAGACCCGTGACGACGCAGTGCGCGTGGTGAGAGACCGCGATGTTGAAGTGACAATCGAGCAGGTCGCTCAAGATTTCGGTATTCACCCGATGACGCTCACGAAGTAACTGCGCCCTGCCGGTAATGCCTCGAAGACTGGTCAGGCGCGCAGTGAGATGTTGGAGAGTCGTGAGCTGCGCAAGCGGGTCCGACTGCCGGAGCAGGAGACAGCCGAACGGGAGACAGATCCCCGTCGCCCAGAACCTTGCAGCACCGCCCTGCTATCAAGGGCACCACACCCAACAAGGGGGCAGGAGATGGGGTAGGACCGGGGCAGGCGAGGGAGGATGCGCGCACTGAGAGGCCGGGCGCCGGAAACATTCGGTGTTCTATAGAAATGCCGGGCATTTTGTAAGAAGGGCGCCACTTAGCTGCGGGGATGGCCGTTGGTGTTGAGTGAACAGCTACCGACGAGGTGTTCGGTCACGTCGATAAGGTTCGTGTTCGTCCTGTTGCTCGCGGTCGCAATTAGGGTGAAGGCTTGATGAGCTGAGACCTTACACCGCTTCATGAGGATGCTGATGACGAAGATTCGGGAACCGGTAGACTTCGGCGAAAGTAGTGGAATGTGACTCGTTGCGGCGGATGACGCTTCTCGTCATGTCAAGGGGAGGAGCCAGCGTGGCTCCGAGTCGGGAGAGTCTGGGATGTCTAAGGGTCCGGAGGTGACCTTGCTGGAGGCAAACCTCCGCGCGCAGCGATTGATTGACAACGCTGCTGATGGTTTCGTAGGAATGAATGCTTACGGTGTGGTGACCGATTGGAATCGTGCGGCGGAGAAGTTGTTCGGCTACACCAAGGACGAGGCGATTGGCCGTAAAGTCAGTGAGCTGATCATGCGCGAACAGGACCGAGCGGCGCACGAGGCAGGGCTGCGCCGGTTTGTGACCACAGGTGAAGTGCGCCGGGTCGGTCGGCCGGTGCAGGTCACCGCTCGACACCGGTTGGGCCGCGAATTCCCCATTGATCTCACAGTGTGGGCTCAGGACGATCCACATGGCGTGGCCCTGTATGCGTTCTTGCGTGATGTCAGCGAACGAGTCGCCGCTGCTGAGTTGTCCGGGCAGCTCGCGGCCATCGTTGCAGCATCATCGGATGCGATCATCAGCACCGACCTCGATGGAACGGTGCGGACCTGGAACTCCGGAGCTGACCGGATCTATGGTTACACGGCGGCCGAAATGATCGGTCAGTCCTTTGCCCGCTTGATGCCAGCAAGTTCATCAAATGAGTTCGATCACATCCTGGCCGAGGTATCTGCAGGGAAGCGGATCGAACAACTGGAAACGGTGCAGCTTAGGGCCGATGGGATGGCGGTGGAGATGTCATTGACGGTTTCACCTGTGCGAGATGACACCGGCGCGGTACTGCGCCTGGCGTACGTTGGGAGGGATATCACCGCGGCCAAGTCCGCTGATCGGCGGTTACGCGAAACCAGAGACGCCTTAGCCCGGCAGGCCTCAGAGATGGAGCACCGCGCTTTCCACGACCCGCTGACGGGAATCGCGAACCGGGCGTTGCTCATGGATCGGCTCGGGTTCGCACTTACCGAAGCCGAACGAACCGGTGCCACCACGATCTTGTTAATGATTGATGTCGATGACTTTAAATACGTCAATGACACCCTCGGGCACAGCGTCGGGGACCAGCTGCTCTGCGAGATTGCCGCACGGCTCGAGGGTCTGATTCGAGCCGGGGACACCGTGGCACGGTTCGGCGGCGACGAGTTCGCGGTCCTCGCCGAAGAGGCCTCGTCCGGCCTCGGCGAGACCTTGGCCCAACGGATCGTGGACACTCTGGATGCCCCGATGAACATCAGCGGGCAACACATCACTCCGCGTGCCAGCGTGGGGATCGCGGAAACCCATGGATCCTCACCGGTCGATGCTGAAGATCTGCTTCGAAATGCCGACCTAGCCATGTACGCGGCCAAGGCCGCTGGCAAAGCTCAATGGCGAGCCTTCCAACCCGAGATGAGCTACGCACTCACCGCCCAAGTCCAACTTGAAGCGGACCTACGCGCCGCGTTGCAAATCGGTCAGTTCACGGTGCACTACCAGCCCATCTGTGACCTCACCACCGGCCGGCCCAAGGCAGTCGAGGCCCTCTTGCGATGGCAGCATCCTACTTTCGGCTCTGTCTCTCCACTAAGTTTCATACCCATTGCCGAGAAAACCGGGGTCATCGTTCCTATCGGCGCCTGGATACTTGCCGAAGCGTGCCAGCAGATTGCCCGCATACCCGCCGCCTCGAAAGATCTCGCCGTCGCCGTGAACGTGTCGATCCGTCAACTCGCCGAACCCGGATTCATCGACATCGTCACGCACGCCCTCAATCGAGCAGGACTGCCTCCTCACCGCCTGACCCTGGAAATCACAGAGAGCATCCTCGCAGGTCCTGATGCCACGATCGCCATCCAGCTGCGAGAACTACGTGCGCTCGGCGTGAAGTTGGCTGTGGATGACTTCGGCACTGGTCGCTCCTCACTGGCCCGGCTGCGCAGTCTGCCCTTCACCACACTGAAGATCGACAAGTCTTTCATTGATGAACTCACCGACACTGGCCCGAAGGACATCATCAAAGCGATCGTGGCCATGGCTCATGGAATGGGCCTCGACGTTATCGCCGAGGGAATCGAAACCTCTACCCAACTCGCTCAGCTACGCGCCCTTGGGTGCGATGCCGGCCAGGGCTTCCTCCTTGACCAACCAATGTCCGTCGACGACCTGCAACGCCGCCTTGTCGAATAAGACTGTTCTTCACAGGGAAGAGCATTTGGTTGAGCGGCACAAGGGCTCTCTCGCACTAAGCTTTCTTTCCTCAATGAGGTACTTCTCGGCGAGCACTGTCGCAAGTGCGCTGGCATCGGCCAGATCATCACCACTGGCAACCTAATCGGTGGACTGGGTGGACTGGGTGGACTGGGTGGATTGGGTGGACTGGGTGGACTGGGTGGACTGGGTGGCCTAGGCACCTTTAAGTAGCCCGGCACCGACTCTTCAACCTAAAAAGCTTCAGCTTCTCGTGACGTCTCCAGGTGGTGACCGCGTCAACGATTGGCGACACACTCCTCAGCCATGCGCGAGGTGAAGCTGTCACGGGCTGGTACTCGCTTTCAGATTTGCAATGTGAGGAGCGAACACCCAGAAGGAACAACTTAAGATGCCGTTGGTGCAGTTCTGGTGTTGATGCTGAGCTCTTCAAGTGACCTGTGGGTCGGCATCGGAGTGCGACGGTGCGGGTAGGACGAGGAGTTCGGCGATGCGTCGTCGGTCGATGTTGGTGACCTGCAAGGTTGCTCCATCCACCTCGACCGTGTCTCCCGGCATTGCGAGGCGTCCGAGGCGGTCGAGGACGAAGCCGGCAACCGTGTCCCAGGTACCGCGGGGTAGTTCGATGCCAGTGGCCTCAGCAAAGTCCTGCAGGTTCAACCGCCCGTCCACAACACCCCCGCCGTCAGCGAGTTTCACGGGTGCGGCGTCGGTGTCGTACTCGTCGAAAATCTCACCGACGACTTCCTCGACAAGATCCTCTAACGTGATGATGCCGTCCGTACCACCGTATTCGTCGATGACGACTGCGATGTGTGTGTTCCGTGCCCGCAGTTTCGTAAGCGTCGGCAGGACCCTGGCGGTGGCGGGCAGGTACGAAATAGGCCGGAGAACTGACTCCAGCGGTGCATCAGGATGCTGAGCGGCCGCGTCGTACAGATCCCGTACATGCACGAAGCCGGTGATGTCATCAATGGACTGGTCGACCACCGGGTACCGGGAAAATGGTAACTCCTCAATGCGCGTAATGGCTTCGCCGACGGTGTCGCTGCTGGTGATGGCAACGACCTCGGGTCGGGGGCGCATGACTTCACTGATCTGCCGACCACGCAGCGAGAGCACATCGTCCAGAATGCGGCGCTCCTCCTCGGGCAGTCCTTCATGACTAATCACGATGTCCCGGAGTTCCTCCTCCGTCATCTCCTCGCTGGTGCGGTGCGGGTCGCCACCAAGGAGCCGGACGACCGCGTTCGTCGACACGGACAGCAACCAGATCACCGGCCGCATGAGCCGCGCGAAGCCGCTGAGCACCGGCGCCACCGCGTAGGCGAACTGCGCGTTGCGCTGGATCGCGAGGCGTTTCGGTGCGAGCTCACCGAGAACGAGCGAGAGGTACGCGACGATCAGGGTCAGTAGGATCGTGGCCAGGGTGAGAGCCGCCGGCTCGGCCAACCCAAGTGACACCAGCAGGGGTGCAACGGACGGCGCAATGGATGAGGCCCCGTACGCCGCTGACGCGAATCCAGCGACCGTCACCCCGATCTGCACCGCGGACAGGAACGTGTTCGGGTTACGAGCCAGCGCGGCGACTTTCGCGCCTCGCTTCCCACGCTGGGCTATCGCGCTAACCTGACTGTCACGCAAGGTCACCAACGCCATCTCGGTCGCGGCGAAGACACCACCGATCAGGACGAACACCACGACCAACGCAATGTTCAACCCCAAGTCCCCGTTCATCGGGCCACCCCAACAACGGGCAGCCGGCCCGGCCTCCGCCGGGCACCGGGTCTATGACAGTCGGACGAGGCCTGAGATGATGGGGGCATACATCCACTGTAGAAAAGAAGACCACCTAGGTCGACTCCGAGGCCATAAGCTCACATTTATTAGCGCAACCCAAACCACACTGATCATCCAAAATCGGCCCAGCCCCAATAGCCCCAAATGAAGCCGTTCTAGTGGTCTCGCATCGGACTGGCATATTCAAGGCGTACGGACGGAGGCGGCGAGTCTTAATCCACCGACAGCCAACCCGCCGCGGCAAGCTGGCTATAGAAGCGATACAGCCGGAATCAGTACTTCCCGTTGTTTCCCTGCCGCTGCCCTCGATAGGGTGACAACGGCCTACCATCACCAGGGGGAGAAATGATGAAGTATGTGACGAAGACTGCAGCTGCTGTAGCACTGGCAGGCGGCATGCTGTTCGGGGCGAGTGTGCCAGCAAACGCGGCCCCGGTCTGTTGCTGGACCATGACGAACACCTACGCGACGTATTCGGGATGCATGGCGGCGTTGAAGTACGAGTTGTACCGCATCAACGCCAGTCCACGGACGCAGGTCGACGACTACAAGCCATGCTTCCGCGACGGCTCACGGTACAAGTACGCCATCCGCTACATCTACAACATGTAGCGCACACGTCGCCCGGTGGTTGAAGGAGCCCGCTACTGAGTTCCCTCCTTCAACCGTCCCTGGGTTCGGTTCCCGCCTATGCCTAATCGACCGGCTCGATCAGGTGCGGTCCGTCGTTGCGCGCGTTCCCGCCGTTGCACCAACGACCCCAGGAAGCAGATGAGGTTCCGGGATTTCCTCCAGCGCCTGCTGTACCTCGAAACCGTCGGGGAGAGTCGGGTTCAACCAATCATCGCGCAGACCCAGCGGCATACTGACCGGTGTTCTGTCATCGATGTGCATGAGGGCGTCCGTTGCCGGGCAGGTCAGGATTGGCTAGCGGGACTGCTCCAGCCGGAGGTCTACCGTGGTCAGCTTTGCTCACACCGTCAGATCATTGTGACCCTTATCGCCGTCCTTCTCACCGGGCAGTGAAGACACCTCTCATCATTGTCTGGCGCGCTACAGGAGCTAGCGATCGAGGCAGGCAGGCAGGCATCGATTAGCCAGCGGGCCATGTCGAGGGTGATGTGTCCAGCTTCAAAGGACCGTCGGTATGATCTTGTCTGACCCAGCGGTCGCGCATGTCCAGCAAGTAGGATTTCGGCGTGCCGAGTCGCGACGAAATCCTGAGTTTCCATGAAGTCCCTGCGCCGCCCGGGGCGAGCCCGTGGGTGATCCAGCCTTTGCGTGCTGCGATAGAGGTAGTGGAATACGACTCTCGATGGCCAGGTGAGGCTCAAAAAATTTGTGAGAGATTGCATTCAGCCTTGGGCCTCAGGGCCCTGCGGGTAGAGCACGTCGGATCGACGGCGGTGCCGGGACTTCCAGCCAAACCGGTCATAGATCTTGACCTCATGGTTGCTGACCCTGCTGCTGAACAGAGTTGGCTGCCGCAATTGCAGAACGCCGGCTTCCTCCTTACGGTCCGTGAGCCGTGGTGGCATGAGCACCGAATGTTACGTAACGGCCCGCGTAGAACTGACGGCATGGATACCAATGTTCATGTCTTCGGCCCGGACAGTCCCGAACTGGTCAAACACATCGTCTTCCGCGACTGGTTGCGTGCCGACTCCACCGATAGAGAGCTCTACGCGGAAACGAAACGCGCTGCTGCTGGTAAAACACCGCAGCGCGTCATGGACTACAACGCCCGCAAAGAGACAGTTATCCATGATATCTATAAGCGGGCCTTTCGCGCGGCAGGGTTTCTCATCTAAGTGTCCCTCTCAGCCAAAGAACGCAAAGCAATCCCTACAGGACGATACTGAAGCGGCTGATCCCGCCATATAGTGTTAGAGGATCGTGTCATGTTGATGAAGGGGCAACCTCGATATCTGACGGTCTGAGGGCTCGAGCAGCGCCCCTTCACAGCCAGGTGCTTCATTGAAGAGAATGAGTGTGCGGTACTCGATGGAATGCTGAGCTTTCTGCCCAGTGTTGTCCGCGGTGGCACAGCACCGCCCCTTTCCGGGGCTGGGCGCCTTCCTTGTACTGTTCTTCTTTTGGGGCCGGAAGACGGCAGTGTGAAGCAGTTTCCTGTCCGCAAGCCCTGACTATGCGGTCCGATTTTTGGAAAAGACCTACTGGCTGGCATGACCCGGAGTGTTGCGTATAGGTACACCCTGCACGACAGCGTCGCTAGAGAACGGCTGACCATCCGCCTGTGTCCTGCGCATCAGGAATTGCGTTGCTACCCACCACAACACCAGCGCTTCGAGCCGTCCGCGCGCCGAGCACGGACGACGGCGGAACACCCTGCCCGCGCACGGTGCGGTCAGCGGGGTCATGCATTCAGCGGGGTCAGCAGGATCAGCGGGGTCTGCGGAGTGTGACGGGGCCCTTGGCGGTCGAGGGGTCTACGACGGCGCCGCGCTGCACCATCTCCGCGAGTCCGCGGGCGACGAGCCTGCGGGCAGCGTTGCGTGCGGGCTCGTGCAGCGGGCTGTCACTGCCGCCGAGGGCCGCTGCGGCGTCGGCCGGGTCGATCCCCGAACTGCGGGTTGCGGCGTCGAGCCGCGCGAGCAGCCACTTCTCGAGCGCGGTGTCGGTGGCACGGATTTTGCGGGACCGGCAGGCGTCGCTGCAGTAGGCGACGTCCTCCCAGTTCCGCTCCCACTTCTTCCGCCACTCGATGCGGCGTCCGCAGGAGCGGCAGGACTTGGGCTCGTGCGCAGGACCTGCCGACCTCATCACCGGGCCACCGCAGCCGTCACAGGCGCCCGGAGATGGAGCGGGTCACGGCGAAGGCGCCGTCGCTCAATGGGCGAGAGCGGTCGCACATTTTCGTACCCCTTACACAACGCGAGTCGGGCGGCTCTGCTAGTCGGGCACCGTCCAGAGAAAAGCGTGCTGAGGTAGACGCTTGCCTGTGCAAGGTCATTCAGCCATTGTATCGAGAAAACGCACCCCTGCTTGAAAGACAGGGTAGCAAAACATAGCAGGAACAGTAGTGGCGGGGGAAATGCTGTTCTTCGTCCTAGTATGTTGCATCCCACGGGATGCAAGACGAAGGGGATTCTTCTGCTTATCCTGTCGGCTTCGCTTATTGTGACAATTGGCGCAGTGCTCGGCCCTGTGTCCATCGAAGACGCTTGCGGCGGATGTTTCAGGCGGATGTTTCAATAGTCAGGTTCGGTGGTCGATGACCGCGAAGGAACCGACGCCGATGACGAACAGGGTCGCCATGAGCAGAGTCATGACCATCGGTGGTTCGGCGCCGAATCCAATGGCTAGGGTGGCGATGCCGATCAAGGGGAGTGATGCCAGGCCGACCACGGCAAGTGCACGGGTCAGGAGTGTGTCCTCGCGCTCGTCTCCGGTCTGGGTCCACGCCCGCTCGAAGGTCGTGGCACGTTCCGGCCTGCGAAGCACCCTCCATGCCATGACCAGTGCCGCGGCGATACCGATCCCCAGTCCGACGAGAAACCCGGGAATCATGTTGCCCGGGGCGTGCTCGCGGAGCAGCACCACGGCGATGGTCACCAGACCGAGGATCACTCACAGGATTCCCAGGGCCATCACGTTGCATGAAAAGCGGGTGTCAGTCTGCATGGAAAATCTCCTCTACTGGACGGTGGAAGTAGCGGGCGATGGCGATCGCCAAAGGCAGGGATGGATCGTAGCGGCCCGTCTCGATCGAGTTGACGGTCTGCCGCGAGACCTGAAGAGCTTCGGCTAGCTCTCGCTGCGACATGCCCATCTCGGCGCGAAGATCGCGGATCTTGTTCGGCACTCCACCCCCTCATGTAAAACGCGCTTGTCCTGACAAGGCTGCTTTACATTGCGTAGGGTGTCAATCACTCAAGCTATTCCACTGCTGCGCCGGGTGTCGGTATGCCGCCGCTTCTAGTTGCTTGTGGCAGTGATTCCTCCACTGCGGACGGGCGTCCTTCGACGCCGCCAGTGCGCTTGTGCGTACTGCAGGGTTCAACTGGGCGGTGGTCATGGCTGCATCGAGGTCAGGGGCTTTGGCTACGCAGAAGCCTCAAACGAACCTATGTAGTGAGAATCTGCCGAGGAAGCGAGCGGGTGGACGTAGCTTGGAAGCAGGACCGCACATTTCACATCAACCCTGGGGATTGTTCGTTGACGCACATCTATACCACCGAACCGATGCCGTTGCGCAGGCAGGTAACACCATCGACTCTCGGGCAGGCGTCCTGGGCGCTGATGTTCATTGCCATCTACATCGCCGTGGTCGCCGGCGTGATCGTCGCTGTGGGGCTCTTAGGCCTGGTCACGTTCACAATTGCGTCACTTCTGCCGGTCTTCCTCGTCACAGTCACAGCGGCAGTACTCCTCGCTCTTTACCTTCATCTCTTCCGCCGGAACCGTCTCACTCCAGCTGATCTTGGGTTTCGGCGCCCCACGCCCCGGTTGCTGCACCTGCTCTGGCAGATACCGGCGACCATCATCGTTTGCGGTTCCCTGCAGGGCCTGTTCCTTATCGTCCTTACCTCCGTCGGGGTGAACACGGCGTCGGCTGGAAACGCTGACGATCCCCTCGCCGACATCGTCAACCTGTCCGCTCCTCTGATCGCGGTTTGCCTGCTGGTCGTCGCCGTCATCACTCCACTGTGGGAGGAAATCCTGTTCCGAGGCGCATTCTTGGACGGTTTGACCAGACGCTTTCGGCCTGGTGTCGCAGTCGTTCTATCGGCTGCTCTCTTCGCGGCAGTTCACCTCGTCCCACTGACGTTCGTCTACCTCTTCACTCTGGGGATCGCGTTGGCACTCCTTCGCCGCTTCCATCAGAACCTCTGGGCCCCAATACTCCTGCACGCAGCTAACAACGCCCTCGTCACGGGCACCATTCTCGCCGTCGTCTGACCGGGGCCGGTCTACGGAGGCGTGGCATTTACAAGTCCCGCT
This sequence comes from Arthrobacter sp. MDT1-48-3, assembly GCF_054511015.1. Taxonomy (NCBI): domain Bacteria; kingdom Bacillati; phylum Actinomycetota; class Actinomycetes; order Micrococcales; family Micrococcaceae; genus Arthrobacter; species Arthrobacter sp. MDT1-48-3. Next base: position 10,617 of record NZ_JBTNDL010000004.1, on the reverse strand, counting down.
GATAGGCCACGGAGGGAGTGAATGCTTATGGCCCACTGATCAGGGTGGTGGCGACGATGAGCGCTTGGAGTAGCACGAAGCCCCATAGTGCCGACCCCACAGCCCACCAATAGTGACCACGCTTCAGGGCAAGAACTGCTCCTGTAAGACCGAGCAGAATGGGTATGAGAAAAATCCACACGGGGCGTAGGTTGCCGGACCCTGTCCAGTCGGGGAGCAGGAGCACACTAACCGCTGCCAGGACCATCAAACCCCACGTCGCGAAAGGCCGGTTCGTGGGGGCTGCCTGATCGGTGTAATCCTTAGGGCGACGCACTCGCACCGCCTTTCTATGTCCCGAATTCATGCGAGTCGATCAGTGCTGCCCGGAGGCGGTGATGCCTCGATCGATGGTGGCGCGCTGATCGCTAGGGCTTGCTGGTGTCGGTACAGCGTCGCCCGGCTCCAGCCCACGAGTCGGGCTGCTTCCTCAGCCGTGCGCCCCTTCGCTCGAGCGTCGGCAGCAATCGCGAGCTTGTCGGCGATGACCTTGGGATTCACGGCTGGCCGCCCAAATTTCGTGCCGGTCTGCTTGGACGCGGCGATGCCGGCGTTGATGCGTTCCACGATGAGCTCCCGCTCATACTCGGCCAGAGTCGCCAGCATGTTCAGCATCAGCCGGCCCGTCAACGTCGCCGGATCAATACCGTCAGAAAGGGATCGAATAAGGATCCCGCGGTCGCGGAGCATATTCACAGTGTTAAGGACGTCGATGAGGGACCGGCCCAGCCGGTCGACGCGCCACACGACGACGGTATCTCCCTCGTCGGCGTACCCGAGCAACTTCTTCATACCAGGACGTTCAATCGCGGTCCTCGTTCCCGAGGTCACATCAGCGAAGACATCTCGCTTATGCACCCCCGCAGCGACCAGTGCGTCGAGTTGCAGCTGCGCATCCTGACTCGATGTGCTGACCCTGGTGTAGCCGAGATGCCTCATCCCGCCATTCTGACTCACAAACCTCGAAGGCGAGCACTTTCGAGACGCACTACGGTGAGACAAGTTTCCGAGACATGCAGAGGGCCGGAATTGCGGGGGAGTGATCGCTCGGCGTGACGGCCCTGCGGCTGTCTTGAAAAGCTTTAGGTTTGTGAGACGTGTTCCCTGCTCGGCTTGCGGGAGGTTCGGCTATCAGAAGGACAAGGATCAGGGTTAGGGCAGCGTCTGTTCGTGCATGAGTTCGCGGACGCGGGGTGCTACTTGGGTTCCGTAGAGCTCGATGCTGTTCATGAGGTGGGTGTGTCCGAGTAGGCCCATGCTGTAGCGCATGTCGAAGCGGGAAGCGCCGAGGAGCCGGAGGTTCTTGGCGATTTTATGAGCCACGGTTTCGGGAGAGCCGATGTAGAGGGCGCCGTCAGGTCCAGCGCCCTGGAGGTACTGGGCCCGGGAGAAGGGCGGCCATCCCCGTTCACGGCCGGCTTTCTCCATGAACGCCATGTGGTGCGGGTAGATAGTCTCAAGTGCTTCCTCGTCCGTCTCGGCCACGTAGCCGGAGGAGTGAATGGCGATCGGCTGTGCCGGCTTGCCGAGTTCTGCCAGGGCCCGCCGGTAGAGATCGGCGTAGGGTTCGAAGCGTGCCGGTTCGCCTCCGATGATTGCAAGCATCAGGGGCAGTCCGTAGTGGGCTGCCCTGACCACGGACTGGGGGGAGCCGCCGACGCCTACCCAAGTGGTCATGGTCCCTGATTCAGGGCGGGGATAAACCCACTGGTTTGCGAGGCTGCCGCGCTTGGTACCCGACCAGGTCACGGGTGCATCTTTGAGCAGTTCGGCGAACAGTTCGATCTTCTCCTCGAACAGGATCTCGTAGTCAGTGAGGTTATAGCCGAACAGGGGAAAGGACTCGGTGAAGGACCCACGGCCGAGGACCACCTCGGCGCGTCCCTGGCTGAGGGCGTCGAGGGACGCGAAGCGCTGGTAGACGCGGACGGGGTCGTCGCTGCTGAGTACGGTGACGGCGGATCCGAGGCGAATGTTCTTGGTGCGGGCGGCGATCGCGGCGAGGACCACTTCGGGGGCGCTGACGGCGAATTCGATGCGATGGTGCTCACCTAGGCCGAAGAAGTCCAGGCCGAGCTGGTCGGCGAGGACCGCCTGATCCACCACGTCGCGGATGGCTTGTGCGTGGCTTACAAGGACGCCATCGGTGGTTTCGGTGACGTCACCGAAAGTGTCCAGGCCGAGCTCGATGGGGTACTGCATAGTGTTCTCCTGATCATGGTCCGGCCTGTGAGCCGTGAGCGGTGGAGCGGGCGGGACTAGCTGAGGGTTGTGAAGCCCAGGACGGTGGTGGCGATCGATAGGACGGCGAGGACGGCCGGAGGGATGACGGGCTCGTGTCGGCGCTGGTGGACGACGACAGCTCCGATCATCACGATGGCAAGCCCGGTGGCGGCGATCGGGGTGAGGACGGGGGTGATGCCGGTGGCCAGAGGCAAGATCAGGCCGAGCGCGCCGACAATCTCGAGCAGCCCGATGAGTTTAATCGTGGTGGGGGAGAAGTCCTCCGCCCAGGGCATGCCGCGGTTAATCAGCGCGGTGCGGGGCTTGACGAGCTTCACGAAGCCGGCGCCGAGAAAGGCGATGGTGAGCAAGGCGACGAGGATCCAGAGAGCGATGAGCATGACAGTCCTGTTCTGAAGAAGTACAAGGTGACGTACGAGGTGGAGGTGAAGGCTAGGAAAAAGGGCCGCACGACATGAGGGCATGCGGCTGCCAGGTGGGTGTGTCGGGTAGTGAGAGGCCGTTCGGGGCGGGCGGGAGCGTCCTCGGCTGAGGGTGAGGGATTCGGCGAGGGGCCACGTGCCGGGCCGGTACGGCCAGAGGTTGGAGTTCGTAGAACCGGGAGTGCTCGGTGAGCCCGGGGTGTTTTCTTGCGGCCGGGCGTTTTTCGGGTTGGTAGGGGTTGGCTCAGCAGCCGGTGGTGGGCCGGTTCTGGAGGTGGGTGCGGAGGGCCTGAACGGCTGTCCTCATGGCGTCGAGTTGATCGGGGGTGAAGGCGTCGATGAACACCTCGCGGACCACGCGCAGGTGTGAGGGAGATGATCTGCGGAACAGGTCGGCCCCGGCGTCGGTGAGGGTGATGGTCGCTCCGCGGCTGTCACCATCGACCTTGTGGCGGGTGATCAGCTGCCGGTCCTCCATGCGGCGGAGGTGGTGGGAGAGTCTGCTGCGTTCCCATCCGATGGTCTCTGCCAGGTCCGAGGAGCGCAGTGCCCGGTCGGGCGCCTCGCTGAGTGCGAGCATCACTCCGTAGTCGCCCGGGGACATGCCTAAGGTTGCTTGGAAGTCAGCGGTGAGGGCACGTTTGACCGCTTCGGAGGTCTCGATGTAGTCCCGCCAGACAGCGAGTTCATCCCGAGTGGGTGAACGCTTGGTCCTGACCGGGGTCATTATCTCGTCCATGCCTGTCCTCCTTGTTGCTACCTCGTCCCGACACCGCCGGACCGATTTTCCGACCCGAGGGTGGGCCCAGGAGCTGCCGGATGGGCAGCTCCTGGGAAGGTTCGATCATCCCAGACGATCGACGTCATGACCCGAGTGCGTGTTCGTGGTGGCCCCGGGGAGCGGAGCCGCCCTGCTGCGCCGGCGTCAGTAGGCGACGGAGAAGCGCTGACGGGAGTGCTTGGGCTGCTCGATCTCATCGACGAACGCGATCGCGTAGTCGGCACCGGAAATATTCGATTGGTGGTTCTCGTCGCTGAGCAGGACGTCACCGCCCAGGCGGAAGGTGCCGGTGCGCTCACCCGGTGCCCAGGCACCGAAACCGCCGGCGGGGCTGAGGTAGAACCAGTCGAGGTCGGCCGGTGCTTCGCGGAGCGCTTCGAGCACGTCCGCGTGGTTCTGGGCTTCGGGGCGGAAGTCCGCCGGGAAGACCTCGAGGTCCATGACCTTGGGCCCGCCGTCATAGGCGTTCAAGGACCCAGCTCCACCGACCACGCCGAGCCGCGCTCCGGCGGCGATGGCGGCATCGATGACCGCAGGAATGGAGTCCAGGAGGCGGGGTCCGCCGTCCTCGGTGGCGCTGGCCGGCAGCGACACGACGATGACGTCGGCTCCGGTGACAGCGGTACGGACCGTTTCGGCGTCGTGCAGGGATCCGGTGCTGAAGGAGACACCCTCAGGGGCGGTGTCCGGTGAACGGCGGGCAACGCCCTGGACGTCGTGGCCGCGGGAGACCAGCTCGGTGGTGATGTTGCTTCCGGCGTACCCGGTGGCGCCGAAGACGATGACCTTGGACATGGGGTCCTACTTTCTCAATGACTGTTGCTGAAGGTTTCTGGTCGGAGCTTTCCTCCGGCCGATGCTCAAACACTACGTCCAGGTAATTGATGTGTCAATTACCTGGACTGACCAGGAGTCCGTGACGTCGGGCACATCCGATGACGCGCCGCATGATGGGTCACGGCAGGCTCTTGAATATAGTTGACGTATCAACTATATGTTCTGTACGCTGCAGCGATCTGGGCTGCGGAACAACCTGTAGCGGATGAGGAGTGAGCATGATGAAGAAGATCGGGTTCCTGTCCTTCAACTACTGGAGTGACCAGCGGGGTTCGCGTGTGCGTTCCGCCAGGGAATCTTTGTTCCAGGCGGTCGATCTGGCCGTGGCGGCGGAGGAGATCGGCATTAGCGGCGCGTATTTCCGGGTCCATCACTTCGCCGAGCAGCAGGCGAATCCGTTCCCTCTGCTTTCCTCCATCGCGGCGAGGACCGCGACATTGGAGGTCGGCACCGGGGTGATCGACATGAGGTATGAGAACCCGCTCTCCCTCGCGGAGCAGGCCGCAGCAACTGATTTGCTCTCAGGGGAGCGTCTGCAGCTCGGGGTGAGCCGGGGTTCACCCGAACACGCGGACCGCGGTTACCGCTCCTTCGGACATGTCCCGGCACCGGGTTCCTCGGACGCCGACATGGCTCGTGAGCGGACCGCTGAACTGCTATCAGCCCTTGAAGGCGCACCCATTGCCGACCCGAATCCCCAGCTCTACCCAGGAGGCCGGAAGCTGCCAATCACCCCGCGATCGGACACCCTGCGCGAACGTGTGTGGTGGGGCGCCGGGAACCTCCACTCAGCGCTCTGGACCGCGAAGCAGGGGATGCAGCTGATGAGTTCCACCCTCATCCAGGATGAGAAGGGCATCCCGTTCGACCGCCTGCAACTCGAGCAGATCGACGGGTTCAGGAAGGCCTGGCACGAGACCGGCTGGGACTGGGCCCCACGAGTATCGGTTGCCCGAAGCATTATGCCGGTTGTCGATGACGTCACGCGCGCTTACTTCGCCAGCAAACGGTCCGGAGGCGAAGGGGTCGGGCAACTGGAAGGTATCAGCAGCCGCTTTGGGCCGAGCTTCTACGGTGAACCTGAAGAGCTCGTTGAACGGCTACGCAGCGACGCGGCCCTCGATGCCGCGGACATGGTGATGATCACCATCCCAAACCAGCTCGGCGTGGACATCAACACCACCCTGCTCCAAGGAATCAAAGCCGTCGGAGACGCACTGGGTTGGAACCACCCCTGACCCGCCCAAAGCTTCCATCAGCACAAGCTTCAGCCCATGCTGGGAACGTGTTGAAAAAAGCAGAGCGAACACGTCAAGTGCAGTTTTGGATTGTTGATCGAAGCGCCGTAATCGAAACGATAAAGGGACAGAAGTTGATTGCCCTACGTGCGGCCTGTTGTGCGTGGTGCACATGGCGCAACACCTTTAGCGGATCAGCCGGGTGTAGGTAGGTGGAGTCCGGAGGGTGGAGTTCCAGGCCGTCCGCCCTACTCAGGGGTAGCGGATGACTGGCCGGTTTGTGGTGGCCGCCATCCTTCGTTCGTTCGGATGGCTTGCTGGATGCGCGTAGTGATGTTGTGGAGCTGGCGTCTTTGAGTGGCTGTCAACGGGTCCAGGACGAGCCTTCTCACTGTGGCGACGTGAGCCGGCGTTGCCTGTTCAAGTAGTTCATGTCCGACATCGGTCAGGGTTGCCCGGGTTGATCTGCCGTCCTTCGGGTCCTGGGCGCGCTGCACCAAACCCCGGCCCTGGAGTCGTGCGACTGCGCGGGACAGTCGTGACAGTGAACTGTTGGCGAAGCCGGCCAGCTCACTCATGCGAAGGGTCTGCTCGGGTGCGTTGGACAGAGCGAAGAGGATGCCGTGCTCGAAGTGCGTCAGACCGAAGTCGTGCATCAACGGCGCATCGAGTGCCGGCGGCAACCACTCCAGAACTGTTGCCAGTCCCACCCACGTTCCGAGGTCATCCCCCGCAAGATCTTCGGGCCGGTGGGTATCAGTCATATGACCACAGTACGAGAACCAGCCCGGACCCGCCGCTCGTTTACTTGACCGGGCAACTATCCGACCCCTAGAGTTTAGTTTCCCAGTCAAGTTATAAGTGAGGTACGACGAAGCATGGACATGCAGTTGGCGACGAAGCGAGCGTTTATCAGCGGCTCCACCCAGGGCATTGGCTACTCAACCGCGAAGGCCCTTCTCGATGAGGGAGTCTCGGTCGTCATCAATGGGCGCACCGAGGATCGGGTCGAGAATGCGGTACGGCAACTGGAATCAGAAGTACCCGGCGGCACCGTCTCAGGCATCGCCGCCGACTTCCGTGACCCCGCCGAGGTACAGCGCCTCGTGGCGTCGCTCGATGGCATCGACATTCTCGTCAACAACGTTGGGCTCTTCGACGTGAAGCCCTTCGAGAGCACCTCTGATGATGACTGGGCACGTTACTTCGACGTGAACCTGATGAGTGGTGTGCGGCTCTCACGTGCCCTACTTCCACAGATGATCCACGCAGGATGGGGCCGGATCATCTTCATCAGCAGCGAATCAGGCGTGAACATCCCCGCAGACATGATCCATTACGGCGTCACCAAAGCCGGAATGCTCGCCCTGGGGAACGGACTCGCCAAACTCACCCGTGGTACCGGGGTCACGGTCAACACGATCCTCGGCGGACCCACCTACTCCGACGGGGTAGCCCAGACGGTGGAGCAGATAGCCGAGGTACAACAGCTCGCGACAGACGATCTCAAGGCAATGATCATCGGTGGGAACCAGACCACGCTTCTCGAGCGGTTCATCGAGCCCGACGAAATCGCCACCCTGGCCGTGTACCTTGCAAGCCCCCTGTCGTCCGCAACGAATGGGGCCGCGGTGCGAGCCGATGGAGGGGTACTCACCTCGATCCTCTAGTAGAACGTCGCGGCATCCTGTGACTCTGCCCGTCACTGCGCGAAAGGACCACTACTCTCGCGAAAAGGCACAGCTGGCAGCAGGGGTAATCAGCGTCTCTTATTGGAACGTATCCGCTACACGCAGCTGCGACACCGCGTTGCAGACCCTGATTTGCAGCGATGGTGCGGTGTCCGACTTATTCGGGTGTCCCAAAAGCATTAGGTTTCCGAGGCACTCTTTTGCGGTCCGGAGTCGGGGTGGAGTGGGCTGGTACCCCTTTTCGAGGGAGGATTTGCGCGCTTCTGCGGATGTGTACAGGGTGGATGTATGGATGAGCAGGAGAGCGAGGCCCGGGCCGGCGATGATGCGGTCGGGCGCCACTTTTTGGGCGCGTTGGCCTGGCCGGCAGTTGCAGGGTCGTGGCTATGGGCAGCGATCATCAGTGACGGAATCGCCGGACCGTACTTCTTCCTTCACCTCAGCGCGGTGTGTTTGTGTATGGCTGCGGCTGCCCACAGCTGGATGTCATTTCGCGGCCAGGCACTGAAGGCACGTCGCCGGCATCACCACCCCTAGCGGAACCAGAGGGCTTCTCGCCAGCATCGCGTCGGATCATCATGATGAGTGCCGGACTCCGCGTTCTGGCTCGCGAATACCTTCCCCGCGTTGATGCGGAACAGACCGCCGTTTTGTCCCACTGTGGTGGGCAAATCTGGTCGAGGATTTTGGTGCTGATACGTCCGAGGTCCGCGACGTCCTGGTCATCGAGAGCGTCGAATACGAGAGCCCGCACCTTTCTCACATGGTTCTCGGCGAGGGACACTACGGTGTCGAAGCCGACGTCTGTCAGCACGGCCATGCCACGGTTTCCTCTGCTGTCTCTCTGTCCGTCGGCATCAACGGCGCTGCGGGTGATCCATCCGCGTTTTTCGAGTTTGCGAATGACATGACCGAGGCGGGATATGGAGCATGACAGAGTTCCGGCGAGTTCCTTCATTGTCATCCGCGTTCTTTCGGCTTCGGACAGCATCGCCAGTACGTAGTAGTCGAACATGGTGATCCGTACCGCATGGAACAGGGGGGAGCTCAGCCGCGACGGGACATTCAGGGTTACCGCCTGAAGGATCAGCCATATCCTTCGCTCCTGCTCAGATAAGGTTTGGCTCACTCGTCGTCCTCCCCGTTCACTGTCATCCGAGGTATGCCGGATTGAAGTTTGGAGGTGAGGTAGAGGCGGTGGGTGGTGATGACGATGGTGAGCCAGAGGGAGCCTAGCGCCCAGGCCATGAGGACGTCGGTGAGCCAGTGGTGGCCGAGATATACACGGCTGATACCCATGGTGATCGCGAAGAGGATGGCGATGACCGCTGTCCATGCCACGGTTCGTCGTGTTCGTCGGCGGAGCATCAGCAGGTAGGCGATGATGCCGGCCAGGACCAGTGAGTTCAGTGCGTGGCCGCTGGGGAAGGAGTCGGAGTATTCGTACGGGGGGATGGCATTGCTCAGGGGTGGTCGGGCGCGTCCGATGAACTGCTTGCTGACGACGGTGATGAGAACGGAACCTGCAGCTGCGAGGACGATCAGTACCACGGGGGTCCAGGATCGTCGCCGGATGGCCAGCACAATCATGATCGTGCCGGCCAGGGCGCTCATGCCGATGGGCCCGCCGATCGTCGTATACGCGGTGAGGGCCTCATCGACAGGAGGCGACCGCATAGCCATCGCCGCTTGGAGTGCTGGCGTGTCCAGGAGCTGGGCGCCGTCTCCTTCCACGGTCGCTTCGTACAGTTCGGTGGCGCCGGTCGCAGTTCCCAGGATCAGCAGAACCCCGGTAAGGAGCACGACGGCGAGGGTCACCACGGCACCAATGCGCGAGCTCAGTCGAAACAGGAAGGCGACGAAGCGCTGCATGAGCCGGGTGTGCCAATGCGTCAGGTCGTAGCTCAGAATGAACCTGTCCGCAGGAATACCTCGTTTCGCTCTCGTCAGTGGTGCGTGCTCACTCATCGTGGCTCCATCCTTCGTAAGTACCCGGCTCGAAGAGTCCCGATCTGCTGCGGCCCTCCCCAGGGCAACTCGATTCGGCCGGTATCAATGGGTGTCTCTCACGAGCGAGAGTCCGGTGCAGGGTGTGGGCGTTCCGTCGTGGAAGGGATGTTGGCTTCTGTTTCGGTCCTGATAAGTTCCTCGCCCGTGTCAGTGTGCGGAGCTGCGGCGGGCTCGAGCATCTGCTCCCGCGCGTACTGGAAAGCGGTCATGCCGACGGCGATGACCGGGGTCGCGAGGAACGCCCCGATGAGTCCGAAGAGTGAGCCGCCGGCTGTCACCGCGGTGAGAACGACAGCCGGATGGAGTTTGAGGGATTTGCCGACGAGGATCGGTTGCAGGACATTGCCTTCGAGTTGTTGCACGAGCAGCACGATGCCCAGCACGATCAGTGCTGTGACCCAGCCGTCGGCCAGGAGCGCGACGAGGGTGGCGAGGAAGCCCGATCCGACGGCCCCGATGACGGGGAGGAATCCTCCGAAGAAGACCAGGACCGCTAGTGGCAGGGCCAGCGGCACACCGAGTATCCAGAGGCCGACACCAATACAGACGGCGTCTACGAGTGCTACGGCTGCCTGTGAGGAGACGTAGGCGGAGAGGGTCTTCCAGCTCCGCGATGAGATTTTGGCGGTGTGCACGAAGACCGTGCCGGTCGTCCAGCGCAGGAGCCAGGCGGAGAACCGGTCGCCGTCCTTCAGGCAGAAAAACGTCAGGACGAGGGTCAGCAGGATCGTCACGGTAACGGACCCGATCGTGCCGAGACCGGAGGACACCCGGGAGAGGATCTCGCCGACGTTCTCCTGCAGCCAGGACAGGCCGGAGATCAGCAGTTCGTCGATGTCCGGTGCATCGAAGGGGAGGGACTCGGCGAACTCGCCCAGGTTCCTGACGTTATCCACGGCCTGGCTGGACAGGTCCTTCACACCATCGACAGAGAGCGCCGCGGCGCTCCAACTAACGCCGATCGTGCCCACGAGCAGACCGATGATGGTCAGCGCCGCGGAGGCAGCAGCGGGCATGAACCGCCGCAGGAGCCGGTTGGCGGGCCAGAGGATGGAGGACAGCAGGAGGGCCAGGATCAACGGCAGGACGATCACCCACAGGGCGGACAGGAGGTAGAACAGGCCCACCACCACGGCAGCGACGATCAGGATTCGGCCGAGGATTGTTGTCGCGGGCGTCAGCGTCTCGAGGAACGCGCCGCGACGGATCCGCTGCAGCATCGCCCGTGAAGGTGTTGCTCCGTGTCCTCGCGTGTCGGGGCGCTGCTGATTCTGGGAGGTATTGGCGTGCTCGGTCATGTAGTCCCTGTCCCTTGTGCGGTTGTTGCAGCGCCGGTCGACTTCCGGCGGTCCCAT